>CALGLU010000041.1 GCA_937959275.1 uncultured Saprospiraceae bacterium
GATATTAATGCAGGTCAGGTAGACAATCAGGCAGTAGCGACAGGAGATAGTCCAGGAGGAGAGCAAGTCGAAGATGATTCAGATTCCACGAATCCGAATGATCCGAATGAAACAGATCCAAATGGAGATCCGTCAGATCCAAATGATCCAACTGGTAATGATCCAGATGATGATGATCCGACGGGCACGCCAATTTGTAAAGTAGAGGCTTCTTGTAAGCTCACTGATATCGATATAAATGCATGTGTCATACCAGTTGCTTTTACGGATATAGATGACGTGTTCACTGATATAGAAAGTTGTGGAGAAAATCCAGTTCTTGATCATGATGATGACGGAGATACTGATGTTTGTGGTGATGGTGATGGAGCTGATTTTGTTCGTACGTATACACTTAGTATAAATGGAGTGACAATAAGTTCATGTCAGCAAAGGATTCAAATAAATGACATTACAAAACCAATTATAAATATGGTTACTAGTAATGATCCTGACGGCGCTTGTGATCCAACTATTGTGCCTCCTACTTTTGAGGTAACTGATAATTGTTCTCTAGGTAGTACAGTTGTAATACCAACAACAGATGGGCCAACAAACACTGGATGTAATTTCAGTCAAACGTGGATAGCTAATTACTCCGATGCTTGTGGAAATCCTGCAGCACCCGTTAGCATCACCTACACATGGATAGAACAAGCACCATTATCCTTTTCCTGCCCATCCGCCGCATCATTACTCAATTGCGCGACTACACAAGAAGTGACGGATGCATGGGCTGATTATATATCAGGCTGGCAAGCTCCATTAGGAGGGTGTGATCCTATGGTTAGTTATAACATTACACAAACGATAGCTGGTAATCCAGATGTAATCACAACGTACACAGTTGATAATGTAAATGACATTAATCCGCCATCTGCGTCTGAAATGACCATATTAATAGAGGCCACAATTACAGATGTCTGTTTAGATGACCCAATAATTTGTGAAAGCATGTTTATAGTAGATTGTGGCATAAGGGGTATTAATGTTACCGGAGTCGAAGAAGTGTGTCCAGGTTATCAAGGATTCACCTATACGGCAACAGATATGTCTGGCCAATCCTTGGCTGCATATAATGTGACATGGACGTTTGTTGATGCAAATGGAGATACAAATCCAGTTGAATTTATCATCGTCTCTGGTCAAGGAACCGATCAGATTGAAGTTGGTTTTGGATCAGCGATAGCCTTGCCGGGAACATTGACAGTGTCGTCAATGGATGCATTTTCAACTGTTGAAGCGTCTATGACGATTATAGCTGGAGATCCCGTGACATGTAATATAAACTGTGAGAATTATTTATTTGTCACGCAGTTTATGGCTGATGATCCTTCAAATACAAGTTTTGTTGCAAATGCAGTCGTTGAGTCAGATGCCATTATCCCTGCTGGATTACCGATTACAGAGTTTAAGGCAAAGTTTGCGATTAACTTATTACCAGGATTTTGTGTAACACCAGGAGCTGAGTTCTTAGCAACGCCTGGTTCATGTGATGATATATCTAGAATTCCAGGAGATGAGCCAGATAAAGAGGATGATGGTAGAAATTAAGTTTAAATGTTGAGAATAAAAGCTCTTTGTCATGGTGGCAAAGAGCTTTTATTTATAAATTATTATTAATTTGTCTTGATCAAAAATTGGATCATGAAAATTTTAAAGCACCATTGGATACTGCTAATGATTACGAGTTGTATATATAGTAGCTCTCTTTTAGCTCAGGTTCCTGACCCCTGTTTTGGGCCTGATCCGACCACACATCCTATTTTATATATCAGTATTCCTAATTGCCCTGATTATAACATGGATTTTGACGGGGCATTAATAGGTCTGACTAATTATGAACCTGTGACAAATGGTATTGCGGGTGAATGGACAATAGAAGGATCATCTACAGCATCTGCTGCATTTGCACCAGATATAAATAATCCGCCAAATTTGTTAGATGCCGGATCTTCTGCTTCAATACTTGTCGCGTCTACGGGTGTCTTGACAATTACAAATGAAGTGACTGATTTTAATGTGTCTCCTAATCCGATCGGAACTTGCACTCAAAGCTATACCATAGAATGTTTTGAAAGCGATATTGCTGAGAATCCTCCTTTAACGACCGTTTGTCCGACTAAAGTTCTCTTGTTACTAGATGAATCTGGATCAATAGAATCAAGCGGGGCTACGGCTTCAGTAGAGTCAGCAGTCACAGCTCTGATTAATGAATTAGCACGAGGAGAAGCGGAAATGGCAATCATTGAATTTGAATCAAAAGCAAGACCCGTTATGATTGGAGCGTCTACAGCATTTCAACTTGTAGATGCAGCATTTTTGGCTAATGTAAATTCATATTTAACTGGAGCATCAAGCTTAGCAAATTTATCAACTGGAAATTCAAATCCTCAAGATCCCAATTCATATACCCCAGGTGAGGATGTTGATGCATTTATAGGAGCTACTAATTGGGAAGATGCATTACAAGAAGCGACTGCATTAGGTGGGGCAGATATTATTATTGTGTTGACGGATGGTAATCCAACTTTCTACAATGATCCGATTGCAGGAGCTACTGGCGAAGGAAATACATTAGATATGACTGCCTTGGTTCGAGCTAGGGATGCTGCAAATAGTTTGAAAATGGGTGGATCTCATTTATTTTTCATTGGTTTGGGTGATGTATTAACCCAGCCCCTTATTGAAAGTTCTGGAAATCAAGCCTATGTGACAGGCGCCTCTACAACTACTTTTAGTACAGCTGATTATTTTAATCTAGATCAAGGCTGTGCTAGTGTTACGAGTTGTATGACAGAAATTGCCAATCATATCATTAACAATCAAATTTGTTGTGCACCTAATCAAGTAAATATTGTCCCTAACCAAACAACAATCAGAAACGAATAAGAAATAATTTAAGAGTTGCTAGCTACTATATGGGAAAGGTTCAAGAATAAAGACTCATTTAATCTTCCTTATAGTATAGGAGTAGTCCAAAAATGAAGTAAACATTGATGACATTTTACATAGTTTGAACTATTACTGTGTTTTCAAAGTAAAAGATATATTATTTTTATGTGTAAAATATTAAATGATAGGTATTTACATATATAAATAATTTATCATTTATAATTTTATTTGAATTATTTTATATATTTTTATAGTGTTAAAAATGAGTCGAATGAGAAATCAAAGATATATTCAAGTTTTTCTATTTTGTATTTGTATCTGCTATTGTAACGCACTATTCTCACAAGTTCCTGATCCTTGTTTTGGACCTGATCCTGCAACCCATCCGGTATTGTATATCAGCAATCCTACGTGTCCGGATCATAATGCAGATTTCGATGTGGCATTATTAGGCTTAACGAATTTTCAACCAATCCTTAATGGTTTCGCAGGTGATTGGACAATTGATGCATCCTCAACAGCTGCTGCCTCATTTGCCCCCGATGTCAATAATCCACCAAACTTATTGGATGAAGGCTCTTCAGCTTCTTTGATTGTTAGTTCTATTGGGACATTGACGATTACGAATGAAGTTGATAATTTTAATATACCAGCGATTCCTTGGGGCAGCTGTACACAATCATACACGATTGAATGTTTTCAAAGTGACATAGCAGACAATCCTGCACTGACAACCGTTTGTCCATCTAAAGTTTTGTTATTGCTAGATGAGTCGGGTTCAATAGAGGCAAGCGGAGCAACCCCAACTGTTGAATCAGCTGTCATGACCTTGGTCGCTGAGTTGGCAGGCGGTGAGACAGAAATGGCAATTGTTGAATTTGAATCATTGGCGAGAGCAGTGCCTATTGGTGGATCAACTGCTTTTCAACCTGTGGATGCTGCGTATACATCCGCAGTGAATACTTACCTAACGGGAGCATCGAGCTTACCTGCTCTTGGATCAGGTAGCTCAAATCCACAAGACCCCAATTCATATACACCTGGTGAAGATGTTGATGCATTTATAGGGGCGACTAACTGGGAAGACGCACTCCAAGAAGCCATCGCAATAGGTGGAGCAGATATAGTTATTGTAATGACTGATGGAAATCCTACATTTTATAATGATCCAATAGCAGGCGCAACGGGTGAAGGCAATAGTTTAGATATGACCGCTTTGGTTCGAGCAAGAGATGCTGCAAATAGTTTAAAATCCGGAGGGTCTCACTTATTTTTTATTGGATTAGGTGATGCTTTAACACAACCGATTATTGAAAATTCTGGGGATGAAGCATATGTATTAGGTGCGTCCACTGCTGCATTCTGTACAGCAGATTATTTTTCTTTGGATCAGGGCTGTACCGATGTTATTGGCTGTATAACAGAAATTGCAAGTCACATCACGAGTAAGCAAATGTGCCAAGAAGTTATTCCTACAATGGGAGAGTGGGGGTTAATTTGCTTGTCTTTACTATTATTGATTTTAGGCATTGTATCTATAAAACAACCTGTTCTTTTGGCTGCTAAACTTCAGTCATAAATTTAGTGTGCACATTGCTCAGTATCTAGTAAAATAGTAGATCCAAGTTCAATTGAAAACCCTTGGGTTAATTCAACAAATGTTTGAGCTACTAAATTGACATCAGACTGGCTAACAGTACCTGTTGCTTCGATCTTATTGACATTATTGATGTTATAGTTAGTTGGATAGGCATTGATCAATACTAAGTCTTTACTGCACTCATATAAACATCGCTCTTGATCATGAATGTCAGCTTGAATGTCATAGTTTAAGGCCTCGATATCAATACAACCTAGACGAGGATTATTTGCTTCAAGCTTAAAATTATCGAAAGCAGCCATTCCAGTCCACTTGCTGTCATCCCCATCAGAATACACGAAACGCAATTGAAAGGAATGGTGGTTATAAATTGAAAGATCAATTTGAGCTACATTTGAACAATTGTTTTCCCAAATTTTAAACCATGGACAGCTAGTTTGATCTGCATCGAATACTTGTATCCATTCTGAACCTGACCAAACATCGATTGTAAAATAACTTTCATTATCTCCCTTTTCAATAAACCTGTGAAAGATATATTCAAATGATACTGCTATGTCTGTGTATTGACTTAAATCCCATTTGGGTGATAGCAATGAAGTCGTCCCTGTATATGAATTAAATGCTAGGTAGTCATCATCCATATACATCATGTTACTTCCATTTAAGGTAGTTCCATTTGTTTCATGATATCCATAATCATAATTTGCAATGTCTCTGTTAGAATCATCGACTTTCCAGCTGTATGGACTGACAAAAAAGTCAGTATTCGAATTTTCTAATGACCAAAAATCAGGTAACGAACTTTGCTCAAAATTCTCCTCCCATTTGATAGAACAATCATTTTCAGGCATATCGTATATTCTTTTATGTAGACACAAATTGTTATCTGCTTCTACTGCGCTTAGTGTAATGAGTTCATCCTTGCGGCCATAATTATTTATTGATGTAATCAGGATTGAAAATGTATAGGGAGTTATGTTAAATTGCCTCTCTTCATTTCCGATCGTTACAGAAATGTATTGATCACTCACTAAGTTGTGAGAAAGAAATAATTTTAAATCAACATAATCCTGAGTGCAATTCACAACGTCGATCTGATTAATATCAATTGTCTGATCTGAAGCTGTAGAAATAATTTTAGTGTACTCATTCGTTTTACCATTTCCACAAGAAACATAAAGGATTAATTCATATTCTTCACATCCAGATAAATCCGTAGCTTGAATCTGTGAGTGACTGATACCAGTACTTTTGAGCTCGCCACTTTCTAGATGAATGAGCTCATAATATATACTTGTAGATGAAGTTGCAGTCCATTCAAGTGTTATCTCATCAGACGCTTTTGCTGTTATTTTAATGTCCGTGATTTGAGGACAATCAAAAGTCGAACAACCGGTTAAACACGATGAATTTGAGATTTTATATTGAATAATTGAATTCGTACTTGATGTCCATGTTGAGGTATTAGTCAGACTTGATGACATAATATTATTCATAGAATCATCATGGCTAGACCCGAGGATGTGTCCTATTTCATGCGATAGAATTACTCGCTGCTGCCAGGTCGAATAGGAGATGTCTTGAATAACTGCTTTTGAATAGCTTGTACAAAAAGAATCATAAGTTGCTATTCCAACAAATAAATTGTCTAATGATCTTCCCGTTAGCAATATTTTGATTGAATTGTCTTCAACTGGGTCTGTCTTTAATTTAAAGTCATTCAGCAAATTTGAGGGATCTTGACTATTTGTCCATGGATCACATGCCTGACAGGCAGAGAATTGAATCGCATTCACATTAAAGTGAATATTAAATTGGGTGTAATCCTCTTGGATTTGAGTAACCGTAGACATTATTTTAAGCAAGCCCAACTCTATGCTTTGGTTATACTCTTTGTAAAATAAATGATCAGTATAAAACTGAAGATTAATCTCATGACAAGTACTATTCGTAGATTTTAGTTGTTTCAGTTGATTCGAATCGATTACTTGGTGCATGTGAGAAGCTGTATTACACTTTAGGTCTAAATTGCTTTTTGTGTGTTTATCATCTTCTTGGTATACGTAAGAATTCTTTTCTTCAGACCAAGATATGGTATAATATTTTTGACTGTCCTGAATGACTAGATCGAATTTGTTTTCAACAATTGTCAAATAGACGCTTGAATGTTTACTACCTATGAGGCTGCCCTTATACCTGGAAATTTTAACACCACTCTGTGAGATTGAACTATCTGGATTGATGAGTAACTGTATATCCAAGTCAGGTGAAACTTCTGTTAATCTGGTCAAATCTAAATCCCATAATACCTTATCATTCAAGAGAAACTCAGTTATTAATTGCTTTTGAGAAATATCATGAAATTGGAGGACATCCTTTTCAGAGATTTGGAGTTGATCAATTTGGGCTAACCCAGATTTACGTTTTAAATGATTGTCTTCTGATTTGGAGTAAATTGAAATTTGGGCAGCAATTGTATTGCTTATTAAACCAAAAAGCACCACAGAAACGAATGAGAACAAACGTATCCACATTATTTAACGGATTTAAATGAAAAATTGGGTGCTTTGATCAAATCCTCGTGCTTTGTCAAGTATATATTGACTAGTTGAATTTGAGTGTAGTTTGTGCATGAACTAGGCGCAGGTTCGGTCTGATAGCCTTAGCTATCATGGCCGGTTCTGTAACGACGTGCATGTGCAAAATACGCCAAAAGCACTAGTCAGTTATATCTTGATAGAGCACTAGTTGAGAATTTGAGCTTTTAGTACTGTATTTATAATGAGTGCAAAGTTATTGTATGGGAATGATTTGTAGTGCTTATACATCAGCTACAAAGAGGAACAGAATAACTACATGCGTTGACAGAAATCTATGTTGAGGCGTTGCTCGATGAGTTTTGATAGGTCGACAGAAATATGGGGGTTAATAACAAACTATAAAATTATTATCGGAGAACAAAGAAATTCAATTCTAACATATTGAGTAGTATGGACAACCTGCAAACTACAATTTCATGAATAACGAAAATAACAGTGTTTGATAATATGAAATATGTTTATCACATTGTGATTCTGTTAAATTTAAATTTATTGATTGGTTTTATTAGATAATTTATTAGTTTCATGGACCGTACTTAAAGAAATTAATTTGTTAATCTAAAAATGCATACTATGAAGCGTCAACTTCGAGCAATTTTTCAACTTTATATTTTATAGTTTTCTATCACATCTTGTTCTAATTCTTTTAAAAAGAATTAGCTAGCTTTTTAATGAATAGATTGGAGTCTTGCACTCGAATCTACTGTATAGATTATTCTTATAATTAAACATTTTAAAATGAACAGATACAACACACTTTGTATACTACTAGTATTTTTATGCTTAAATAGCAATTTTACAACGGCTCAATGTGTAGTCGCAGATACGTATTCGGAAAACAATACAGAAGATTACTTACAAGTTGATGATGATGATGGACTAACTGGTTATTCTTCAAGCCAACTGGAGATTAATGGTGATTTGTATTTTACAGCAGACGATGGATTAAATGGGATTGAGCTGTGGAAAATAGATGGTGAAACTGGTGATATCATTTTAGTGAAGGATATAAACCAAGGGAGTGATAGTTCATATCCTAAAGAATTTCGGGAAATTGATGGTAAATTAATATTTAAAGTCTACTCAAGTGGTGGGAGTCATTTATGGATTAGCGATGGCACTACAGATGGGACCTATATGCTTACGGATAACCTAGGTCAAAATTTAACTAGTATTAGTGGTTTGACTAAGTTTGGAAATGAAATTTATTTTTCTGCTCAAATATATCAGATCACAGGTAATGAGTTATGGAAAACAGATGGAACAACAGAAGGAACTGTTTTAGTTAAAGATATTGCTCCAGGTACTTTTTACTCATCACCAAGAGAGTTAACGGTATTAAATGATGAACTTTTCTTTGGCGCTTGGACTCAAGAGAATGGAAGAGAACTTTGGAAAACAGATGGGAGCGAGAGTGGAACTGTACTCGTAAAGGATATAGCCTTGGGTGAGATGAATAGTTCTCCCAATTCAATATTTAGCGATGGCTCTCAATTATGGTTTTCTGCCATTGATAGTCAATTTGGAAGCGAATTATGGACTTCAGATGGCACAGAATCTGGAACTTATCTAGTGAAAGACATTAATAGTGGACCGAATTATTCTTATCCAAATCCTCAGATCATTTATAATACAGAACTATTTTTTACTGCTGCTAATTCATTTGATGGACCAGAGCTTTGGAAGTCTGATGGTACCGAAGAAGGTACGGTCTTAGTAAAAGACATACTGCCAGGGACGGGCGTGTCAATTTTTACTGATATTGTCGAATTAAACTCAATGCTGTACTTCGGAGCAACTGACGGTTCAGGACCTCAATTATGGAAAAGTGATGGGACGACTGAGGGGACAGTTTTGGTAAAGCAAATAAATGAATTAGGGAATCAATATTGCGAATTTTTTGATTTTATTGTTGTTAACGATAAATTGGTATTTTCTGCTAGTGATGGATTAAATGGAATGGAATTATGGGTAAGTGATGGTACAGAGATAGGTACATATCAAGCAGCTGATATCAATCCAGGGCCGCCGTCTTCTAATCCATCGATATTTTATCCTGTAGGAGATACTATTTATTTTGCCGCAGATGATGGGACGCATGGCTTTGAAATGTGGACTTACAACTGCCTTACTGGAAATGTTGAATTGATAAAAGATATAAATACGAATAGAGTAGGGTCTTTCATCAGGGATCTTTTGTGCCTTGATGATGAGTTGATTTATAACACAATCGATAGACTGTATAATTTGGAAGGTGTCATTTTAGATTTTGATATTGTCGGATCTGAAATTTTAGGTTTTTCTATTTTTGGTAGTTTCTTTGAAAAATTGGGATCAAATATAATATTTATGCCATTCTCTCAAGAGCATGGCTACGAGCTTTGGATAACAGATGGGACTTCCGGTGGGACCTCCTTGTTAAAGGATATTAATTTAGGTGGGAATGTACAAATACAAAGCCCTAAGGTTATTGGACAGAAGATGTACTTTGGTGCTAAATCAGTGGATGCTGGTCTTGAACCGTGGGTGACTGATGGGACATCTGAAGGAACTATAATGCTGAAAGATATTAATGTAGGAACAGGACCTTCTAGCCCAATCGATTTTATGGATATTAATGGAACAGTTTATTTTAATACACTGGATGGAGTATGGAAGACTGATGGTACTCCTATTGGTACCGAAAAAATTATTGAGAAAGATAATTTCTATATAACAAAATTCGGATCCTCATTGATTTTTCAAAAGGCTTCAGCAGAATTTGGTGCTGAATTGTGGAAAAGTGATGGTACGGTAGATGGAACGATGATGATAAAAGACATCAATCAAGGTGAGGCGAGTTCAAGCCCAAGCGAATTTACTGTTTTTGGAAACGAAATATATTTTACAGCTAAAACTGAGGATAAGGGAATTGAGTTATGGAAATCTGATGGCACTGAATCTGGAACACAACTTGTTAAAGATATCCACCCAGGTAGTGGTAGTACTTCTATTTCACATTTAGTGAGTACTGACACACATTTATATTTTGTAGCTAATACCAGCTCTAATGGTCGTGAATTGTGGAAAACGGATGGGACAGATCTTGGTACACTGATGGTTAAGGACATTAATCCAGGAAGTGGCGGGTCAAATCTTTCGAATTTGGGTGCAGTTGGTTCAGCTTTGTATTTTAATGCATATAACGGGGAGTCTTTTGATATCTGGACAACTGATGGCACTGCTTCAGGAACGTTAAGATTGACAACTCCAGATGATTTTGATGGTGCTGCTCGATATATAGGACATATGATTTTGTGTGATGATGAAGTATACTTCACAATTATTGGTAAAATTGGAGAACTCTATTCATTAACTTGTGATAGCATTGAATGTACCTCAGTGGCAACAAATACTTGGCAAGGCCCTCAAGTAGATAATTGGAATAAAACACCTGTATATTGGGAGACTGGAAGACTACCAACGACATGTGATGATGTTGTTATTCCATCAGGTTATTCGATTACTTTGCAATCAGGAAATTCAGCTGAGTGTCATACGCTTCAAGTTGATCTTGGCGCACAGCTTGACATTGAAAATTTAACTAATTTTCGAGTGAACAATAAATAAATAATAGAACTCTGTGTGAAATATGCCTATTCAATCGTTTGAATTAGGTTTTTAAAAGAGGGCATTTAATTGTCCTCTTTTTTTATGCGCAACTCTGTAGTTAAAGGTATTATCCAATCTGCTGGGGATTTATACTTTTTTAATGCAGCGAGGTCAAAATCTGATTTAATATACAACTGATTAGCTCTACTGTTTAAGCTGCAAAAGCTAGCTACTGTTACTTTAATATTCTGTTTTTTATAATGAGACTTTAAATGCTGAGCAAACTGCCACATCATTTCTGGATGGGTTCCCATTTCTGCTTGTTGGCGGTTTGTCAAATAGTCGTCTAATGAGACCTTAGTTTTATTGTCATTTTCTTCTGTAATAAAAATTACATTAATGGCGCTTTTTGTTCTCAACTTCATGTGCCATGCATATCTATGCCCTTCTTCAGTCCAGTGTACATTTCCAGGAATAAAAAAGTGTCTTACGGGCATTATGATTTGAATAAGGACATATATAGATATTCCAATGAATAGACCTAGACTTAAGTTATTCGATTTTATTTTTTTCGATTTTAAAGAATGAAACGGTGGAATCTTTTGAAGAATAACTTTGCACCAAGTTGGCTTAAAGAAAATAGTTGTTGCAATTAACATAAACCATGGGAATACGCCTATACTAAAAATATACGCATTAGTGAGGTGGAATAATATTGCAAAAGTATATGCAATGAGTCGAGTTGGTTTCCAAAGTAGAGCAGGTATGATAAGAAGGTCGAATAATAAACCGCCGTAACTAAATATCCAAGGCGAATAGGAGTGTTCTAATACATTGCTAAATAAAGGTGTCTCTTTGGCACTCATTGGTAACCACGTACGCATAGGTTCACCTTGTAACCAGTCACTATTTAGTTTTGCAACGCCTCCAAAAAAATAAGGAATAGCAATTTGGAATTGTAATACTAATAAATAGAAATAGGGTATTGTCTTATGACGTTTGTTTTTAAATAGAAGACTATCTACAGAGTAAAAGGAATGGGCAGGAATAAAGATTAATAGGAATGAAATTAAACTAATTAGGTAAAAGTGGTTTAAGTAATACGTCTTATCAAGTAGAAATATATAAGTAAAACCTAGAAAGAATAATGTGGTACTTACTCTATATAAAAACCCAATGGTAATACAAAAGGCTAAAATGGCAAGCACATAGAAATGAATATACATGCCAAAACCCGTCCAGGGTTTTATCCAAGAAAATCCGTCGTATGTAAAAAAATAGCTTGGTGATATAAATTGTTGTTCTATCCAGTCGTATTTAAAATAACGGGTGACCTCCCACAACATTAATAATCCAAAACTAATGCGAAAGAAGGCTGTTGAAGCTATGTCCTTTGGCATTGATAGACTTCTTCTTAGGGATTCTAACATATATGGATAAGTAGTACGGCTATTTATTGATTATCGTTCTAAAATAACAAATAAATACTTCATTGATTTTAAATAATGACTGTTTTTGAAAAAAGTCGAAAGACAAGTTATTTTGAAATTCATTAAATCGGTGGTCTTTAATAAAGTTGATAGAACTCTACAATTCCATATTTATTTAGGAACCCCTTCAATAATTTATCACTCGATCAAAACACCACAGTCTTATTCTCGTGAATCAAAACTCTATGATTCAGGTGAGCCCACACGGCATTCGCTAAAACGATTTTTTCAATATCTTTTCCTTTTCTCTTCATCTCTTTAATGCTGTCGCGATGTGTAATGGGAATCACATCCTGACTAATAATAGGGCCAGCATCCAATTCTTCAGTGACATAATGACCAGTAGCACCCATAAACTTCACGCCTCGCTTATAAGCCGAACGATACGGATCAGCTCCAACAAACGCGGGTAATGAGGAATGGTGGATATTTATAATTTGATTAGGAAATGTTGAAATAATATTTCCAGTTAGGATTTGCATGTACCGAGCCAAAATGATCACATCAACGTTGTGTTCCTTTAAGAGCTCAATTTCCTTTTTTTCTTGCTCAGCTCTTATGTCCTTGTTCTTTTTGATATGATAATACGGGATGTCTAGTCGCTCTGCAACGGGCTTGAATTTATCGTGATTACTTATGATTAATGGTATCTCAATATCCCAATCGCCAGAATCATATCTGGAAAGAATGTCATAAAAACAATGTCCATATTTAGATACCATAATTGCAACCCTTGGCTTTGCATCACCAAAGGCAATCTTCCATTGCATGTTGAATTTATCTGCGATTAAGGTTTTAAAAAAGTCTTCTGTCTTCTCTTGAGGAATACCAAAGCCTTCCAATTCCCACTCAACTCGAATATAGAACTCACCATTATCTCGATCGACATGTTGATCTAAACTGATAATGTTGCCATTGTTGTTTAATAGGAAATCGGTGATTGAGGCAATGATTCCTTTTTGATCTGGACAATGCGCCAGAATAATCGCGGTATCTTTTCTAGTCATTATAGCTTCCGTTCGATTTTAAAAGATGCCAAAAGTATTCCAAAAATCTGTGAATAAGTATAGTATTTTAGTGGACGACTAAATATTTAGATATGATCGTCAAGTATGACACTCTTCAACAGACACTGAAAACCTTACTGATTCAACATTCGTTTGCTGATGCAGAAGCTGAATTATGTGCTACTATTTTCTCTCGCTCGACTGTGGATGGCTACCATTCTCATGGTGTGAATCGCTTTGCTGAGTTCTTAAAAACAATCACTGACGGCTATGTGCAAATGAATGTAGAGCCCGAATGCTTGATGAATATGGGTAGTTTTGAGAGATGGGATGGCAAGCTCGGTCCTGGACCTCTGAATGCCCATTTCTCCATGAGTCGTGCGATTGAATTGGCTAAAGAGCAAGGAATGGGCTGTGTGGCTATGCAGAATAGTAGTCACTGGATGCGAGGAGGATCCTATGGTTGGCAGGCAGCTGAGGCTGGATGCATCGGGATCTGCTTTACGAATACTGAGCCGAATATGCCCTCTTGGGGAGCGAAGGAGGCAAATACGGGCAATAACCCGATGATCGTCGCAGTACCAAGTGATAGTGGTCATATTGTATTAGATATGTCCTTGTCTCAGTTTTCTTATGGCAAAATGTGGCAACTAGATATGGAAGGGAAAGAATTGCCCTTTTCTGGAGGCTTTAATGAAGCTGGAGAGCTGACAACAGTACCCAAAGATATTCTAGCCACAAGACGTTTATTACCAACTGGTTATTGGAAGGGGTCTGGATTATCTATTATGGTTGATTTGTTGGTCACCTTATTGTCTTCTGGACGATCGACCAGTAAAATTGGCGAAATGGAGGCTGAGTATGGCTTGTCCCAGGTGTTCATCTGCTTTGATGCAAGTCAATTAAATGTAGGCAGTAAGCATGAATCGCTTGTCCAAGAAATCATTAGCTATGTACAAGCCGCCACACCAGCTCAGGAGGGAGGAATCGTAGAATATCCAGGGAGTCAAACCATCAAGCGAAGAACAAAGCATATGGCCGAAGGGGTGCGGATCAATGATAAAGTTTGGGATAATCTACAGCAGATGCTCCAACAAGCCTAAGATGGTCGCATTTTTGATATACTAACTACAGAATCAGTCGAATAGATTATAATGTCAAAAACGATCATGCTCATCAATGGACCAAATCTCAACTTGCTTGGCACAAGAGAGCCGGAAACGTATGGCTATGAGACCTTGCAAGATATTGAACAGCAGTGTGCTGATCATGCCAGTACATTTGGCGTGCAGCTGATCGCAAAACAAAGTAACAGCGAAGGCGAACTCATCAATTACATACACGAAGCAAAACATGCTGCACAGGCAATCGTTATTAATCCTGGAGCTTACACACATACCTCTATCGCGATTCGCGATGCTTTATCTGCAGTCAATTTGCCGGTCTTCGAAATCCATATTTCCAATGTTCATGCACGTGAAGAATTCAGACATCATTCTTACATTTCGGGAATTGCGGTGGGCGTGATTTGTGGATTTGGAACAGCTGGATACAAATATGCAATAGAACGTGCGAGTCACTATATCTCTGAATCTTAGTCACATGATGTTTGATTATTTCACTTGCAATAGGCTACGATGAAGATCAAGGTTTGTTTGATTCAAGATAGTCCCGTTTTTTTTGATAAAGAAAGAACGCTACAAAAACTAGAAGAGTTAACCCACACCCATGCCCAACAAGGTGCACAGTTAATTGTATTTCCAGAGTCCTTTGTGCCAGGTTATCCAAGGGGCTTTTCTTTTGGTGCTGTTGTAGGTCGTCGGACAATGGAAGGTAAAGAACTCTATGCTACCTACAGAGAAAATAGCATTGATGTCAATGGGCCTGAGATCAAGCGGCTTGAAAAGTTAGCGCAATCAGAACAGGTGTATTTGGTGATTGGAGTTACTGAAAAGAATCAAGTGAACGGCAGTTTGTATTGTTCGATGCTCTATATTTCACCTAGAGCGGGCATGCTTGGTGTCCATCGTAAAATAAAACCAACAGGGACGGAGCGACTGATATGGGCAGAGGCAGGAGGCGAATCTCTTGTCAGCTTTCAGACGGATATTGGCAAGTTAGGTGGTTTGATCTGCTGGGAGAATTATATGCCATTGGCGCGCATGGCAATGTATCAAAAAGGCGTTGAGCTGTACATCGCACCGACTGCGGATGCTAGAGAAGACTGGTCAGCCACTATGAAACATATCGCTTTGGAAGGACGATGTTTTGTGCTGGGCTGCAATCAATACTTTACCAAGTCGATGTATCCTGAAAGCTATCAGCATTTAGTAAAAAATGAAGCTGAAGATTTTTGCCGAGGTGGCAGTATCATTGTGTCGCCGTTTGGAGAGGTGTTGGCGGGGCCCTTGTATGATGAGAGTGGTGCTGTGATAGCAGAGATTGATTTGGATGATGTTGCTAAAAGTAAGTTGGATTTTGATGTGGTAGGGCATTATGCGCGGCCGGATGTTTTTGATTTTTCAGTTCGAGATCAGCCAGAGATAGGAGAGGGGTGATTTCTCCGTTGTCGATATTGCTAGAATTGTATGAAGTTTGAATTTGTAATCTGATATGCAACATTTGATTAGCTAAAATTTTTCCTAGGTGATGGTAAAATCGTTTCAAATGTGTACAATAATGTGTACATTTGATAAAAATAGACAGTATGACAACTACAACGATGCGGGAACTACGTGCAAATATGAAGACATATTTCGATACATTGGAGGATGATAAGGACGTACTTTTAGTCCCACGTCAAGGTAATCGCGAGGCCATAGTGATCATGACGTTATCCGAATACAACAGCATAGTTGAAACTGAATATTTACTTTCCACAGATGAGAATAGGACGGTAATCGAAAAAGCTATGAGAGAATTAGACGGAGGCGAAGTTGTAGAGCTTAATGAATCGAAATTGTGAATGTTCTTTTTTCAAAAACTGCATGGGAACAATACAAAAATTGGCAATCTAGAGACGAGAAGGTAGTCGAGAGAATTCACGATCTAATAAAAATGATCCAGAGAGAACCATATAAAGGAATTGGAAAGCCAGAACCATTGAGACAAAACTTGAAAGGTTATTGGTCAAGGAGAATAACTTCTGAACATAGATTAGTATACCGAATAACGGGCCTTAAAAATGAAGCGCAACGAGTTGAAATACTGACGTGTGAATTTTACTATAAGAAGTAAAAACGAAGTGCAGTTGATTAGGACAGCGGAATAACAATAAATCTGATAGATCAAAACTTATGAAAGTCTTCACATCTATAAAGAAAACAGAAAATTGTAGTTTTCTACGATGATTTTGACAAAGAAAAGGACATAGCATTTCCATATAGTGTAGTTGAAGCCATCAGGGTGAATTCGTCCGACTCAAATATCGCCCCAATATTTGTAAGGCACAGGGCCACTTGCTAATACGCTTATATTCCTTTTGATGCTTTGTGCATTTTAGACTTACTCAATTTCAAAAATCTTAATATTATCAAATAAATGTGTGCCCACGGATGAGCCGACCCACACTTCGACATATGAGGTGCCAGTTATGCTTTGATCAATGTAAAACTCTACGATATGATCTTCCCAATAGGGAGTATGGGTAATTTGTTGTGTTATAAATAAGGTGTAGGGCGCTCCTGTTTGTTGGATTCTTAAATAAAAACTCTCCGCATCGACAGATTTTGCCCTTACAATAGCACGATATTTTTTGAAACCTTCAAGTGGGACATTGCTTTGTCCTAGTTCTACTCTCCAAGAGGATGGGTTGTAATCGACAACTTCAATTTCCGCACATTTTTGTCCTTCATAGGGGTCAGTATTATTGATAGAAAAATTGACTGTATATAGCTGATCATCTCTATTATTATAATACCAAGACGACCAGTCACTTTCAAAACTACTATTGATCATTCCATTATTATAGCATCCTCGTATTTGAGCAATAAATTGACTGAATTGATCCACCTCAAATCCTGAATTTAAATTGACTTCATAAGCGCCTCGAAAATCAACATCTCGATTTGCTTGTATTTGTCCAGCGGCAGTTACTTGGTCATTGATGTATTCTCCACTAGGGATATCAGGGCTGTCAATAATAATTTGATCATATCTCCCACAATTGTCACAATCTGGGCAATCGAAATGCCCGCATGGCAAAACAGAAATGTTGTCTTCAAGAGTAGCGGCACCATTTGTATATTGAACGGTGTAAGTCCCTGGCCCAACAATGTCTGGGTCAAAATTAAAACTGCCATCACCATTGTCTGTAATGCCAGGCCCAGAAAATTGCCCTCCTAGCGCAACACCCGGATAAATATTAGTATACTGCCCACCATTTTCGCAGGCTTTAATATCTAGCACAAGCTCATTTTGAGTAAACTCTTGTGTGTGCATTCGTATTTCAGAGAATCCGACACAGGCTCCACCATGATTGCTCAAAGCGGTGATGATTAAATGTCTTGCGGTCGTTCCTTTTAAATCAGCACTTAGCTGCCCAGGATATTTACCTGAATAGTAGGCTTTGGGAATCGTAAACGTATCGATTGTTGTCCAGTTCATGCCATCCATAGATGAGGAGAATACCGCATCCCTGATCCCGCTCTTGATAAATGAGGGATGACTTATGTTCCATAGTTTAAGAGAATATATATCATACACATAGCCAAGATCATAGTGAATCCAATGACTATCACCTAGATCAGCATGTGGATTCATAGAGGTATTACAACTCATCCAACCATCCATTAAATTAGTCGTATGCCGATCTTCTGCGCATTGTGTCAGGGCAGCTTGACAATAGATAAACATGATTATGAAAGGCAGATATTGTTTGATTAATTTCATTGTATACGTGTTTAAGTCTGTCATGTCTAGAGTAATGAGTTGGAAATAAATCCGATCGGATAATTTTGACTTAAAGTGTCATAGAATTCTCCCAAATTTGGAAAGATGCTGTTTAAGTCCAATGGTGAGACACCAAACCACTTTGCTACTTCTGCAAAATATTCGTCTGTCGATGTGCTTGGTATGAGCACGCCGCCACCTGTATCAATAGAAGAGTCCAATGCTAAGCTGGGATAGTTGCCATAAATTTGTCCACCGTTCAATAAATTTTGTCCTCCAAAGACCATGGCATTCCCACCCCAAGCATGATCCGAACCATTACCATTCCACGACAGTGTTCTTCCAAATTCGCTGATCGTCATTGTGAGGACATCGTCTTGCTTTCCGACAATTTCTAATCCTTCTACAAATGCACCTATAGCTTGCGAAACTTCTGTCAACATTGCCGATTGTGAGTTTAGTAATTCGTTATGATGATCCCATCCGCCATAGACGACATAGAATACCTGACGCTTAAAGCCAAGCTCATTCTGAACATCAATCGTCCTTGCAATCGTTTGTAAGGCATTTCCTAAAAAGGAACCTGGAAATAATCCCGGCGTAAAGTCTGTGGCAAAGGACAAAGCCTCCTGAAACTGAATGTGGGCGTCGCGAGCACCTTTGATCACATCCATATAGGTCTGTTTAAATATATCCTGATATTGATGTGCAATTAAACTGTCTATCGTTCTCGTCCTAATTTGCGAAAGTACAAAGTTTGATTCTGCATCATAGCCTCTGATACCAGATGAGCCAAGGATAGGTGTCATAGAATATTCTACTGTATCGTGTCCAGTTTGGAATATATTAGGGCCAGCCATAGACAGATTCATGGAGATATTCTGATTGGTATTGCAAGACCCAATGATATCTGCCATTTTACCTGCCCAGCCTACCGAACTCCTTTCAGAAGGTAAGCCTGTCTGCCATTGCTCGATCTGATCACTATGAGAATACAAGCCAAGGGGAACATCAATATTATTTTGGACTGTCGTTTTAGTTGTAGTTGTATTCAGTAAGGTGCCAACATTCGTTAATAGGGCAGCCTTGTCTTGATCGAATAAATCACGGATTTCTGACATGCTTGGATGTAGCCCAAAGTCTTGAGCTGGATCATTTGGTGTATTGCTTTTGAGTTGCAATATATCAGCTCTAGGAATAGCAAGGCCACTCCGAGTTGCCGCATACTCGTTGTATTTCATTTGTTCATGAGGGATGAGCATATTGTAAGAGTCTGCCCCACCTGCAAAAAGAATGCAAACAACGGCCTTATAATCATTGCTCGATGATATTGACGCATTGCTAATAGACGCAGCATTTACTGCTTTGAAATTGAGGAGCGTATTCATAAAAGTCAAATACCCTAAACCAGCGCAGCTTGACTGCCCTAGGAATTGTCTTCTGTCCATTTGTTTATTTTTTTCTTTCATCGTAATTCTCCTTAACGCATGATGCCATAATCTGGATTAATCAACATGAAATACATGCCATTATCTACTCTCCAGTTTTGATAATAATCTTGATGTTGAATAGGATTTATATCCAATAAGGCTTGCCGAAAAAATCGTCTTGACACATCAGACAACTCACCATTCGTGAGGCGCATATCCAGCCAGTTTAAATAAGTCTCAGGGTCTTCAATTAAAGGGTAGTATGACTCTTTATTCCAGGTTACGGGATCGGTCGTTAATGGATTGCCAATCATAATGTTACCAGTAATCAATTGATCTATGTAATTCATATACCCAACACTTGTTTTGCTGCTGTGTAGTTGGAATTCTGGAGCCACTAATCCTTGATTAGATATAGGTCCAAAGGGAGTATGTGTGGGCAACCAAAAATTAAAAACAGAAGGTGCTGCTAATATATCTTGGTTCACATCCCGATAAAAATTAGTCGTCAGATTCCAATATTGATCATTCGGTGCGATTTTGTCAATGAGGCGTGTGAACTGTAGAAGTCGTATAAAGGGTTCCTTCAGTTTTCCATTTTTACTATCTGCCTGATAGCTACAATCTCGAGCTTCTTGATCCATAAGAATGGCTTTTATAACTGCTTGCATATCGCCACGAATGCCTTGCCCATTGTTATTGAATACGGTCGCCACTCTGGATATATAAGATGGTGACGGATTTGATTTCACCATTCGTTGTATCAATAGATGACTGATAAATGGCCCGACATTAGGGTGATTAAATATGATGTTTATCGCATCTTCTATTTCTACCAAGCCAGAAGCATTCGCTTCGACGACTTGATTGCCGAATAAAATCTTATTCCCATTTTCATGTTGATCTTCATCATCGGTGGTTGTTGGGTCATCTACATCAAACATGATCATTGGTACAGTGAAATCTGCGTACCAATGCAATAAGCCAAATCTCGGAACAAAATTACCATAACCGATATCGATGGTGCCACCATAACTTAATCCAGTAAATACTTTTGCTAATTCTTTGATATCATCTTGTCCGTAGGTTGGAATCCAGTCACCATTGCCGTCAACCTTTCGTGATCCATCTACGTTTAATTCATATAAGCCGATGCTGAATAATTGCATGACTTCTCTGGCATAATTTTCATCTGGATGAATGCTTAGTGCAAGGTTTGACTTAGGGTTATTGACATGAGTCAGGAATACACCCATGGCCGGATTTAAGGTGACATCATACAGCAGGTCTTCAAAGTTGCCAAATGCATGTGTCATCAGCATATCATAGAATGAAGCTAAGCCGGGACCGTGATTACTTAGATCTCCATTTCTTGATACGACCATAATCTGGGCCAAAGAACTAGCGACTTTATGTCGTAGTAAATCATCATTCGTCATTTGATTTTGCCAAAAAGCATAATTAAAATATTGCCAATTTGGAGACCGAACAATTTCGGTAGAGTCACCGCCATTATTGGCAAGTATATTTTGATTTACATCCATGACGAATTGTTCTAGTGTCGGTAATAGATAAGAAGGCGTAGAGCTAAACTGGTTATCTATCCAAGTCTCGATGCCCGTATTAACCACATCATCAATATGCCTTTTTTCATAAGCCAAGCTAGCTTGTGTAAGGAGTCGGCCTGCTTGGTAGTGTTCAAAATGTAAACCTGAGCCATTGAGTGTATTGATAGCAAGGGCGGTGTCCTGCCACATACTAGAGGCATGAAATTCGTCACTTGAATTGACGGTAACGCCATTGAACTGTCCTGAGCCAATGTAATCGGCGTATTGGGCATCGATGTTGTGCCAAGCAATAAGTAAAAAGGACAAAAGAATAACTCTACTCATAATCGTTGATACTATGAATTAATAAGACGATTTGATAAACGTTATCCTATTTGGATGTCAGTAGAGTTTCAGAAATATTAATGTAAGAACATAAATCATAAATAAAATAGAAATAGGTAAAAAGAATAGTGATGTGTCTTAGAGAAGTACGTCATTCCGAAATCGCAGGCTATGTTATACTTATTTTTTATTCATGATTTATTCGAATGAATGTTTCTAAATAAATCAAACAATATCTTTTCAAGCAATTGTAAGATAGGATAGGATAAACATATATGAAAGAATCATATATACCTAAATTAGGTTGACGCCTATGTCCTGCGGAGGAGTGGCAGCCACCTTTGGTGGATGACGAGGTGGTTCTTCTTCCTTTGTATGATTGGTCATGCATTTGATACTGGAAAGAGGTGGTTTCTGGAGTTTAAGATCTAGAAGTGGAGTGACTAAAATTCAAAATTCCTCCTCCAATATCACCTTCACCCGCCCCACATCACCATCTTCCAACATCACTTTGATCCCATGGTGATGAGTCGGTGATTTAGTCAAGATTCGTTTGACGATGCCTCTAGTTAAGTCGCCAGAGCGTTGATCTTTTTTGAGGACGATATCGACTTCACATCCAATTTGTATGTCAGCTCTTCGCGTGCCGTCTGCCATGATTAATCGATTGTTGTTTCTATGTTGTAGCTGTTACGGTTTTGTGCATTTCTAGAGACAAGCTCTGCTAAATAGCCGGTAACAAATAATTGTGTTCCAATGATTAATGTCAAAATACCAAAGAAAAATAAGGGCCGAGTGGCTATACCGCCAGTCTGATATATCATTTTCACAATGGTTAAATAGAGTAAAATAGCAAAGCCGATAAACATAAAGAGTACACCCCATGTCCCAAAAAAGTGCATGGGCCGCTTGCCAAATTTGCCTAAAAACAAGACAGTCGATAAATCTAAAAAACCGTAGATCATCCTGCCCACGCCAAACTTACTCACTCCATATTTCCTCGCTCGATGCTCAACAACCTTCTCTCCTATATTTGAAAAGCCATTCATCTTAGCCATCACTGGAATATAACGATGCATATCACCATAGATTTCTATATTCTTAACGACCTCTTTTTTATATGACTTTAAGCCGCAATTAAAATCATGTAATTTTATGCCGCTAAACTTGCGCGTGACAGCGTTAAAGAATTTTGAAGGGATTGTTTTTCCAATAGGGTCATGGCGCTTCTTCTTCCAGCCTGAGACGATATCATGTCCGTCTTCGATGATCATTCTATAGAGCTCAGGTATTTCATCAGGGCTGTCTTGTAGATCAGCATCCATTGTGATGACGACATCCCCCTCAGCTTTTTCGAATCCAACATTTAGTGCTGCAGATTTACCATAGTTGCGTCTAAATTTAATTGCTTTTATAGAGGGGTAGCTTTGTTTTAATTCATGAACAACTTTCCACGATGAGTCAGTACTGCCATCGTCGATCATGACGATCTCATACGAGAGAGAGGCATCACGTGTGACTCGATCAATCCAGCTCACTAATTCTGGTAAAGATTCTTCCTCGTTAAGGAAGGCGATGACGATACTAAGATCCATTAATTCGTTCTAGATTGACTAGTCTGATTTGAGTATAAGTGAGCCAATTAATCCAAAGATGACCGAAGTGAAAATCCGTGTAACAAAGGTTGTCCCAGCCATGAAAATCGGTGACATCACAAAATTCATGACATTGCTTACCATCTCTTTTCCTGCTTCTGCATCTTCACTTGATACGTCAGGATTGTTATCTAAATCTGATGTTGCATCTGCCATTGCCGTTTCTCCTATAGTTTGTAACACTTCTGGTGCGATAAATGTAAAAAATACATAAGTGAAGATAAGAGAGATGATTCCTGATACCAAGCCTATGAATAGCGAAGTCACCATACCCTCTCCTAGAGTTAGGTGTCCTTCATTTTTATCTTTATAATATTTAATACCTAAAAAGATAAGTGCAAATAGTATAATCCATGTTATGACTGTTAAAAACATACCCTCTGTAATGTCAGTTGATGTATAATCTTGCAGACCAGCATAATGAGAAATTAGCATAAACGCTGACATTGCTAAGCCGAGATATAAGCCATATTTAAGGCCGGCTTTCATTGGTGTAGTAGTCTCTTCCATAAGTTTTACGTATTTAAATGTTGCGTAATATAATAATAGCTACGCGATTATTTGATTCTTATGGATGATCGCTTTGACTTTACCGACGAACTCTTGGTTGAGGAAGGGTGAATTGGCTGATTTTGAACGATTTTGAGTCGAATCAAAGGTCCATTTTTCTTTTGGATTGAAGATAGTCAGGTTTGCCGTAGCCTTTTCTGTAATCGTAGGGATTGGCAAATTGAGGGCTGCTCTAGGGCCGATAGATAGGGCTTTCACCAAAGTCGCTAATGATATACTTTTTTGACAAGTCGTGTTTACAGCTGCAAATGTTGTTTGTAATCCAATAGCCCCAAAATCAGCGTAGAAAAACTCTTTTTCCTTAGCTTCTGGTTCTAGTGGTGTGTGGTTAGAATTAATGATTTGGATATCCTCATTGGCGATGGCTTTGACGAGAGCTGAGCGCTGCGCTTCGGATCGGAGTGGTGGGATCACTTTTAGATTGGGGTCGAAAGAGTGTAAAGCGTCATCCGCTTTAACCAAATGCAAATAACCTATACTTGCATTGACGTCTTGCTTTGATCGCTGACTAGCCTTAACAGCCATAATGGCTTCTTGCGTCGAGATGTTATGCAGGATTAATTTACCATTTGAGTATTTACACAACTCCAAGTCTCGCTGAACCATTATTTTTTCAGCAATATCAGGCATACCCGGCATGCCTAATTGGACACTCATTTGACCTTCATTAATGACACCATTTTTTTGAACACTTTTGTCGATAGGTGTACTTATAATAATGCCGCCGAAGGATTGTGCGTATTCTAACGCGCGCAAGAGCAGACCATTATTTTCGATAGGATGTGATCCGTCAGAGAAAGCGATTGCACCTGCTTTCGTCATGTCAATCATCTCCGTAATCTCCTCGCCAGCGCAGTCTCTGCTCAATGCGCCTATTGGCAATATGTCTACAGCGCTGTCTTTGGTGTTACTATAGATGTATTGTATTTCTGATTTGCTGTGGAGGCAGGGGTTGGTGTTAGGGAAGCAGGCGATGCCGGTGTAGCCGCCAGCTGCGGCAGCACGTGTGACAGATTGGATTGTCTCTCTCTGTTCGAAACCTGGCTCTCCGATTTGAGTCCCTATGTCAAACCAGCCTATGGATACGCAATCACCTTTTTGCTCCCAGACATCGATACCAGATGGTTTGGATAATTTCTTGTCAATCTTAGAGATGATTCCATTTTTGATTAATATATCTACTGACTTATTATGGTATGGGGAGCGTTGATCGATTACCTTAATTTGTTTTAATAATATATCCATCTTCCTAGGTCAGTTTATTTTTTCCACAGTCGGAGTAACAATGATTCTAGCCCCAAAAATACGAGAACTAAAATAATACACCATTTCCATAAAGGCCTGCCACTTTCTTCAGTTTCTATAAATTCTGTCAAGTTATTAGCATCCGTTGAAATGACATCCATGCTTGATCCATATTGATCAGTCAGCTGGTTGACATCGATATATCTTAAATCTGATTCTAGTCGATTGAAATTGAATGCGATGTTGGCTAACTCTTCATCATCCAAGGTGATATAATAGAAGCCAGCTTCTTTGACTTGATCTTTCACGTCGAGCATAATCTTGGATCCTATATTGTATTGCGCAGGAATAAATTCTGATGGGCCTTTTATCGTATAGACGATTTCATCATCCCGACTGATATTATCTGTTTCGATGAGCTTATCATTCCCAATGGTGTAAGCAATACGATCTTTTTTACCTTTTGAGATACTCATCTTATAAAGCATCGGTACAAATACTTCTGCGTTTTTAACCAAGTCATTTGCGTTCTCATTCAAGGGTGCTGCGCAGACATAGACATTGCCATCACCGTGTGTGTATTTAGATAGATAACTAGATCCATCTCTGTACCGAATCAAGTCTTCAGCTTTATTTCTTTGAAAATTGGTCACTGAATAATTAGTGTTCGTAGTAGGATATTTAATATTTCTTTGATTGCGCTGATAGACATTATTAAATATAAATTCTTCGGTATTTATATAACCTACCTGCTTAGCTCCTGATTCTGAATTGACAAACGTGTTTGCCCCAAGCGAAGACAAGAGTTGATTGTAGCCTTCTTTTGAAATATTTCGAGCAGGAAAAATAAGGACATTGCCACCTTGATTTGCATACTCTTGTAAGGAAGAACTCAAGCCAGATGATATATTGGAGAGTTCATTGACAACGATTAAGTCCATGTTTTTAAACTCAGCGTAGTTGAGATTTCCTGTTTGCTGATTTTTAATATCAAAATAATTGAGGCCTTTAAAGGCAGCTGTCAAGTATTTGTTTTGAGCAGATTCATTAATGGATAGGATGCTCACTTTTTCTTTAACTTCAAAACTGATTTTATAGCGATCGTCAAACTGGACAGGGTAGTCAGAGATGATAAATTCTGCTTGATGCCATCCAGTCGTGAGGATCGAAAAATTAATCGTATCGATTATGGTTGCGTTAGGTGGTATACGTTTTGTGCCGAGAGGTCGTGTCTGTCCTTCATGTTCTAGAGTCAATTGAATATTTTCCAAGCTTTCATCGCTGTAGTTTTTTAAGCGGATGAGCATCGGATTAGGCTGATTGATCATGGGCACAGGCGCAGCAAACCAGACAGAGTCTATACTGACATTTTTTTCTTGTACCGCTTGTAGCGGAATGAGATGTTGGGTGAATATTGTGTCAGTTGATGGATCAAAGTCAGTGATATTTTCTTGAAAATCTGAGATGATGTAGATTTCTTTCTCTGCGGATTCATTTGATAATATCTGTTTTTGGCGTTGAAGTGCCACGCTCAATGGATTGACAGCGGGTGAAATATCGAGCTCATCAATCAGGCTCAACGCGTTTTCCTGGCTATATAAGCGTTGGTGGCGCCCCTCAAAATCATGAGTAATGATCTGGAATTTGTCAGTTTGGCCATATGCCTTGACAATCTCACGGGCTTTATCTTTGGCGAGATCAAAGAGTTTGACTTCTTGGCTGAGCGCCTGCATCGAGAAACTGTTGTCTACGAAGATGCTGACCGCTTTGGTTTGGCGTGTGAGATCAGCCTTATCAGAGATGATGGGTTGAGCGAAGGCGAAGATCAGTGCAGCGAGTGCGAGTAGCCTAGAAAGCAGTACGAGTAGGTTTTTTAGCCGACTTCGATTGCTGGTTTCCTGCTTAACTTCCTTCAGAAATTTAACATTCGTAAAGTATACCTTTTTGAATCTTCTGAAATAAAACAGATGGATTATGATCGGTATGGCAAGAAGTAATAATGCCCAGAGAAAACTGGGAAATAAAAACTGCATAAATGAGTTCTGAATTGCTTTGCAAATAAACGTAAAAACAGTGGATTTCTTGTGGATATTTCAAATTGAAGGTAAATGGGATGATAATTATGCCTCAGTGGGCTCTTGATCCATAAGGGAGGCCTATGATACTCTTGCTCTTGATTCCTGCAGGGAAGGCGAAGCATACCCGCGCCCTTTGTGTAAAACGAGGCTTGAGCTACACTTTTATGAATATTGGTGTCATGACGGAAGATGGAAGATGGAAGATGGAAGACGGAAGATGGAAGATGGAAGATGGAAGATGGAAGATGGAAGATGGAAGATGGAAGACGGAAGATGGAAGATGGAAGATGGAAGACGGAAGACGGAAGATGGAAGATGGAAGATGGAAGATGGAAGATGGAAGATGGAAGATGGAAGATGGAAGATGGAAGATGGAAGATGGAAGATGGAAGATGGAAGATGGAAGATGGAAGATGGATTTTCTTTTGGGGGTCCCGGTAGGCGATGGCATCTTTCCCAAAATCAAATGCTTAGAATCTTACTGTCAGCTTACGTTTAGTATATTCTCCGTCTTGACGAAGGAGCTATTTAAGTGATATTTAATTTTATCATTAGTTCTTTCTACTTATTCTATTTATAATATATGAGACTCTGGTATTATTATCCCACGTATTATCCGTATTTAATTTTATCGTTGTGTTATAATTTTTCAATGATTGGTCTAAGTCACCAGTTCTGTAGTATACTTCAGCTAACCCATCGTAGACCATCCACGAATTAGGAAATTGATTTACATTCAGTTGAAATAATTCCAAAGCCTTTTTATTATCCTTTCTCTCGTTTAAATAATAGTATGCTAAGCTATTTATTGGATTTTGATAGTTTGTTGAATCTGTTTTCGGGGGAGATAATTTATAGTCAGAAACAAATTTTTGAATATCATCATTTGTTAAGCTGATCGCAAGGTGTTCTAAACTTTCATTCAATCGGGCATCATAAGCTGTTGCAACTTGATCTAAGATATAGTCATGATTTCCTTTTTGCCTTAGATATAGATCATTTGTTTTAATAACTACGACTGTATTCATATTCGGAATCACTGTAATATTCTGACCCCAAGCTCCTTGCGCTGAATAGGCGTTTTGTAATTTTTGATTTTTAGGCTGATGCATCAACCACCACATATAACCATAGGCTTTACTATTGTATTTATTTTTAATGAAGGGTGCAATTTTGTCCACTTCATCAAAAGAAGTATGAGGGTAGGTCATTTCTTGAACCCATGATTTTGGTATAATTTGTTTGTTATTCCATTTTCCTTGATTCAACATTAGTACCCCAATTCTTGCCATGTCTCTTACAGAAAAATAAATATGATAAGCTAATGCATCTGTAATTAATCCATCTCCATCTTTTTCTTGTATGCTTATATCCCAGTCCTCAAATTGTAATGGAATTGCGAATTGAGCACTTATTTCTTCATATATATCAGTGTTAGTAAGATGCTCAAATATGTAACCTGCCATGTTAAAGTCCCAATTATTATAAATCCAAAGTTCACCAGGTTTAACAGATCCCCTTTCAGGCGCTAAATCTGTCATATCTCCTCCATTTGCGGCTAGAAGATAAATTCCAGAACGACTTGATATAATATCTTTGATTGAGGCATTTGACTCAGTATTTGATAAGAGACCGTCATTAGTAAATCCTAATTCATCTAAAGTGATGTTTAGGTCAATGGTCCCATTCTCAATGTACTTACCATAGAGCATTGCTAAAATACTCTTTCGACAAGAAGCTATATAAGAGTTTTCTTTGATATTGCCATATTGATAAATCAATTCTCCATTTTGGACAATTATCATTCCCGTTGTTGCCGTGCTATCAATGAGGTATTCCTCAATTTCATTCAGTTTAGTTTCATCCCAGCCATTAAATGCGGGACTCTTGCTCTTAATCCATTCCTGCTTAGGAACGTTTTGGGCACAGGTTTTAAATTGGTAGCCTAGGATTATAAAAAGGGTAAGAAATAGTGTGCTTTTCATTGTCGATTATTTAAATTGATGCTAACTCATATTTAGCATTAAGATGGCCTCGCATTTTCGCCAAGTCCTAAAATAACTCCTACAGTCCTCCACAACCATCGATATACGCTTCAAAAATTGTACTGAGGACAACTTCAAAACCAGGATTTAGTTCGACTTCATTACCTGCATCGAATTGTATATCGCTGTTTACTAATGGTGAAGAACAATAGATGGTATTCGCGACTTCAAATTTATCTACACGTTGATCCATTGGTGTTAAGAAATATCGGTTATTGGGACAAGCACAACTGACTTCCTCAAGAGAGATGTTTTTTAAATAAACAGTATGTGCTATAAAATTGCCAACGTTGAAACTCAAATAGGCGTTGTAATTCGTAGGCTGATTCATAGTGAATTCGTACTCAAATTCCTGAGGCGTTGTTGTTATTTGATGACTTGAATAGGCATAGGATACACTGCCATCCTTCTTATTTAAGATGACTGACATGCTACGTGGATCATCGGCATAAGCCACATATTTGATTCTGTATGTTTTTCCATTTTCGATAACCAAGCTTTTATGTCGCATGTTAAGGTGCCAGTTACTAGTGCCTGTAGACGTAACATTGATGGTGGCTAAACCATTTGCAATCGATAAATTTCCATCAGCAGCGCTAGGACCATACTTAAACAAACTCCATGCTTTGTTACTCTGCTGCAAGTCTCCATTTTGTAGCATATTGCAATCAATACACGACCCATCGATGTAGGGCCAAAGGTCCAGAAAATAGATGTTTGGATTATTATTGATATTACAATTTGGATTGCCAATATTATCGAGACAGCCTTCCTTTGTCAAGACGATCTCGTGATTATTTAAAAAACTAACTGCTTCATGTTGGCGATAATTGATTGAAATCGTATTGAGTGTGCCACCAAAAAAATCATCGCCGTCAAAACATGAGAGTATCCAGATACGCTCATAGCTCAATAATGCCATGACTTTTTTATTTGGACTTAATGCTGCGCCTACTATTTTATACCGATTCGGGTTAAGATCTGTTGGGAAAATAACCTGCTTAGTATCGTGTAAAACAGCTGTATGATTACCACCTCCTGCAGCGGGACTATCCGGTATTTTGTAGATGTAGGTAAAATTAGGATCCAATGCAGGGTCAATATTTGGATTAACTGTTTTAGAAAAAATATACAGATGACCATTGAGATGAACCATTGTTTCTGCGTCCGTCACACCAGCGGTTGGGTATTCGTAATTGATGGTCTCAATAGTAGGTGGTGTAGCACCAGTAAAACTATTAGGTCCAGGAAATTTATAAACGATAGGGTCATTCGGGTAGACCCAATTGCCAAAATCACCGATATACAAGTAGTCATTTTCATCAATCGCCATTTCTTCAAAATCTATATATGGAATATCTAAATCAATGGTCCGCTTGATAGTCGTGATGTCATCTAATTGGATGCTGTGGATCAATGGTTCATAGTTGACAGAATAGTCATTATGCATCCAATATTCAAAATGGCCGTTGGATGGATTATAAATAAACTGCATACCAGAAGGCTCCGTCAGTTCTATCGGCAACTCACCAATCGAAGAAAAATTAACGAATTGACTAAACATGAAGCCAGGAAATGAGGCAATTAAAATAAAAAGTAACAGTCGCATTTCATTAAGGTATATAAAATGTCACAGATGTTGAGTTGTAGAACTGCTTGTTGACGACAAATTTTTCATTTCAATTCATGGGTGATTAAAATTTAACAGTTAGAAGGTGCATCTAACATCGACGGCAAACAGAATTCTTCCCTTTTTAAGAGGCTATAGGGATCTACAATTGACACATTTCTCCTTCCTTGTTCATAAATTTTAAAAATTAAGGGTTACTTTTCATAGTAAGAATACATTCTAAGGGAGTTAACTAAGGATTTTTTCACCTAAAGACAATTGCCAACTTATTGGTTTGACAATTCCATCTTTACAAATTTGTTCTACACGATGATACACTTGAATGTAAAGTATAGCTGTATAGCTCTCCTCATTTTTTTAAATCTTAATCTATTTTCACAATCGACAGACATGGCTGAAATTAGACAAGACGGTATACAAATACCTGTTGTCGATCATATGCAAGTCAACAATCCTGTCAAAGGACTTCTGGTTTATGATGAGGTCAATGGGACACCAGGTTACTGGTATTATGATGGTGGTCAATGGCAACGAGTGGGTAATGGATTGACAGATCTTGTGGATGATGATGGTGACACGAGAGTGACTGTCCAAGACGGTCCGACCGACACAGATGAGATCACCTTTGATATTAACAACCGGACAGTTTTTGAATTACAAGAAATTCCTAGTGCTTCAGCTTTTCGGTTTAGGGTTCCAGAGTTTAATCGAGGAAATATATTGTTTGGGCATTTTGCTGGTTCAAGCCTTGATGCATCGGCTGATAGAAATACTGTATTGGGCCAGAATGCAGGAGAAATTCTCTCCACAGGGTCTAACAATGTCTATATAGGTCAAGGTGCGGGTAATCAAAATGGGACTGGATCTGACAATGTGCTGATTGGACAAGGTGCAGGTGAACTTGCTGGTGATATCAGTAAAAGTGTATTTATTGGTCGTAGTGCTGGCCTTAATTCTAAAGCAGACGATAACACATATATTGGAACAGCTTCAGGAGAATTAAATGATTCAGGTGAAGGGAATACATCCGTTGGAGTTTTGTCAGGGCATTCGAATACAACTGGAGATTTCAATGTCTCAGTTGGCCTTAATGCTGGAGGTGGTTTGGATGGAGGCTCGTTCAATGTATATCTTGGAGAGTCAACTGGTTTTCAACAAGGAAGTGGAGATGGAAATACGTTTTTGGGAGCGAGAGCAGCTACTAATCTAACTGGAGGTTCAAATAATATTTTTATAGGTGAAAGTGCTGGAGATCTATACACCTCGGTCGACAATACACTAGCTATAGGTAGGAATGCTTCTGGTAATCCATTAGTGTATGGCAATTTCAATAGAAATCTTGTGCGGATTAATGACGTTTTACAACTACCCCCATTGCCTGTAGGGAGTGTGGGAGTTGTGGCTCCGACGTGCGCTTCTGTTGCTGATGTGGGTAAGATATACCTTGATAGTTCAACAGCACCTGAGAAATTAAAATTATGCGTGACGACTGGTCCATCTTCTTGGGTTTGGCAAGACATTAACTAAGTCGTCCAAAGACAAATGATAAGTCTCTGTTTCTTCTTTCTGTAGAAAGGAGAAACAGGGATTCCTTTGCTTTTTTCTTTCGAACTGTCACTCTATTTCAAGAATCTTAAATCTTAGCTATTCTCAGAAGCGTTTCACATTTAATGGTATTGGTGCTCGTATCAAGTTATTATTTATATCCACACATTTCATACTCAATGCCCGTTTGTGCTCAATAAATCTTATCTTGGTTACACTATAAAACTCCAACTTCATAACAACCTTGGACTGGATAACTGAAATTAAAACAGACGAAAATGCGGCGCTTCGCCAGCTGTATGCTAGCTATAAAGGCGACTGTATTGGGTGGCTTACCTCAAAAGGCAATGTGCAATTAGTAGACGCAAAGGAGATCTTTCAGACCGCTGTCGTAATCCTTTATGACAATGTCATGAGCGGCAAACTCACTGAATTAAACAGTAATATCAAGTCTTATCTCATCGGTATTTGCAAGAACAAGGCTTATGAGCTGTTTCGCGCTCAGAAAAAAACGAGTACAACGGATGAATTTCCGACAGTCCGCAGCTACATCATGGAAGGCGTAGAGGAGAAGCAAGCGTTGGAAGGGCGGATTGATGCGCTGACAGCTGCCTTGAATAAGCTGGGCGATCCGTGTCGCTTATTGTTGCAATTGTTTTACTACAAAAAAATGTCGATGGATGAGATTACTGCCCAGATGGCGTATAAAAATGCCTCAACGACAAAAAATTTAAAATATAAATGCATCAAGAGGTTACAATTGGCTATGGTTGGACATAAACAAGAAAAGGGGTGAAGCTAACGGAGCAAGATATCGATTTGATAGATGCGTACTTGGCTGGAGAGTTGAGTGGGGAGGATTTGTTGGCGTTTGAGTTGCGGATGGCTGGGGATGTAGAGTTTGCGGATGAGGTGGGGATGATGGAGGCGTTGCGTGTTGGGGTGAAGCGGAGTGTGTTGGAGGATAAGATGAGATTGCTGAAGCAAGTCGATAGTCGGCAGTCGATAGTCGATGGAGGTATTGATGTGGATAAGACATCTATGGACCATGGACTATCGACTATGGATTCAGAATCTAAAGATTCTGTTGACCATGGACCATCGACTATGGACTCGAAAGGCAAGGTGCCTGGGTTGTGGAAGGTGTTGGCGGTGGCTGCGAGTATTGGGGTGATTGGGTTTGTGGGGAGTTGGTGGATGGGGGAGATGGAGGAAAAATCTCAATATTTGGCCTTAGAAGAAGACATATTTGCTTATCCAGACTTAATTACAGAAAGATCTACAGGTGAAGGGGGTAATCCAGAAGCAATGCAATTTTATAGTTTAGGCGATTATGGCGAGGCATTAAAGTATTTCAATCAGGCGGAGGAATTAGATGGACCGACTAGCTTTTACAAAGCGATTTCATTATTAAAGAGTGGAGAAATTGAGGATGCATATTTGATTTTAAAGGTGTTGAATTTAGATGGCTTTCCAAGTGATTTTTACAAAGGAATTATTGAGTTAAATTCAAATATAGATGTACAAAATATGAGTCAATTCTGTAAATGTGATCTGTGTACTGAAGAAATGCTTGCTATTAGTAAAAAGTATTGTTCTGACTAGTGTGAAAAATAAAAGTGGAATTAAATAAGCTAAAATACAAAATTAGAGATTCAGAATTTGATCTGAATTATTTGCCTGACCACGTACTAATTCCTGAAGAAGTTGTTTCAAAAATCCAAAAAAATCTTGGCTTTATAGGAAAATTGAAGGATGTTAGTTCAATTTTAAATAAAGATAAGGATGATTTTATTCCAACAATTAAAGGCTACGACTTTGATATAAATGGATGGAAATTAATTGATAAGATAGATTACGGAAAGTTGCCTGAGTCGGTTTTTGCACTTCAATCTAATGAAGAAAAGTTAAGAAGTGATGAGCTTCCTCAATTAGAGGTAATAAACCCTAAAAAGAACATTACTCCACTATTAACAGCATTTGCAACAACCGCTGATGAAATATTGGTTGACTGTCAACAAATAATAATAAAATTTGAATCGGAACTGAAGGAAGATCAAGCGAAATCAATAATTGATAAGTTTGGCTTAATAATCATTCACGAATATTCTTTTACTAAAAATACTTATAAGCTATTAGTGCCTAAGGATTTTAGTGCTACTCATTTTATTCAAAAGTATGAACTTAATTCTAATAAAAATATTAAGTATGCTGAGGTATGTTATTTAAGGTCATGTGAATTAGATGGTATTAAAATAGCTGACGAAATTATTGAGGATGAATTATACAAGGATCAATGGCACTTAAAAACTATTGGTTTCGATGGTGCACTAAATTGTGTTAGAGAGAAAACCAAACATAAGGTCAAACTTGGTGTAATTGATTTTGGATTTAGTAAGACGAATAAGGAAATTTTGCCTTTCGATTTGACTAACTCAAGAAGTATAAACCCAACTTTGGAATTTTCTGATTTAAGTAGAATAGCAAATTCAGAGCACGGAACTTTATGTGCAGCTATTGCTTTGGGTCGTAAGAATGATTCTGCAGGAATAGGACCAGGGTATGATGCAGATCTTGTTGTGGTTCAAATTCCTGGAGTAGTCCAAGACAAAACTAAACCTGATACAGTCTTGTGTGAATTCAATGTATTTGCACTAGCAATTGAACATCTTATAAGTTTTAAAAATCCTACTGGACATTTTGGTGTTGATGTGATTTCCTGTTCAATTCGAACGACCTACTTCGGCAGTAATTATGAGAATCAGGATACAAAGGTTTCAATTCTCAAAGAGGTTCTAGACTTGTGTTCTACTGCAAGAGGAGGTAAGGGCCTTCCGATATTTTGGTCTGTTCCCAATAGGGATATTGACATATCAGCTAATCGTGGTGACTTAATCTATAGACATGAACAAGTTGTTGTTGTTGGATCTTCTGATAAAGAAAATAACAGAGTTGCTGCAGGTTTTGGTGAAGATTTAGATTTTATAGCTCCTGGTATTAACTTGATCATATCTGATAGTGAGGATAATTATCTGGGGTCAAGTTTTGCAACAGCATTTTCAGCGGGTATCGCATGCTTTATACTCTCATATAAAAATGCTTTGACGTATAAACAATTATCGAAATTATTGAAGGATAATTGTGAACCAGTTAAAAATGAAACAAAAATAAATAAAATTGGTTCTGGAATTATTAATTTAAAAAATGTATTTAAAATGAATTTACCAAGTGAACGATATTATCATACTCATCCTGTGGATCCTTTTGTTATCAAAATATCAGAATTCAATAGTCCAAATAATGACTTGGACATATTTCATAAATATGAAATCAAGTCTATTGGAAATTCCAAATATGATATATTCTATGTACCTAAGAACAGTGGAATCAAACTTAAAGTAGGGAAAGAATTTATCAAGTATAAAATTTTCGCAAAGGAAAGTGGACAAATTCTGGAATTGAGTAATGAGAAAAAAGTAGATTTTGCAAAAATCAATTTATTAATGGATCTACCTTTAACAGCAATAATTAAAATACCTTCAAATAAATTGAGACATTTTATTATGTTGGAAAAGACTGAGGATAAACATGGAGAGTTGGGAAGTTGTATTCCTCAATTTTATTTGGATAATGAGTTTAAGTTAATTTCCTTCGGTGAAAAGAATGGTAATTTTCTTTTATTGTTTCCATATTATGTAGATAGAGATTTAAGTGTAAATCTTGTTGGAGGTGTTGTTCCGGTAACAAAAGAATTATTCGAAGCAGTAAATGCTAAGCTAGCTAAAGCATTTAATGGAAATAGAGGAAATCGTATAGAATTAGTGAGATTAGTACAAGCAAACGCACCTAAAATGGAATCTACAGAAGAAGAATCTAGAGAAGAGGCTTCTGTTGCAGAAGGTACGCAACCAGTGAACATGTCAATCTTGATTGATGGTATGCCTGCTAATTCATATTAAATAGAATATTTTAAAGCAGCCCAATAATGTGGATGAGCTAATAGGTTATCCTGTATCATTTGTAGTTTTGCATCCCGCAAGCTATTTTCAATTGAATTGTATTTGAGGTTTTCATAAAATATTTTGAACAGTCTTTGAGTTGCAAAATCTGATATTTGCCAATCGGCAGTAATCGTACCAGAGGCTCCTGCAGATAATAAATATGTATTGAGAGAATGGACTCCTTCACCTTTTATGTAGCTGCCCTCAGAGGATTCGCAGCTTGACATGACTAATAATTTATTATCGATTTTGTTTTGTAAGAGTTCAAAGCCAAATAAAGTGTCACAGCCATAGGTGTGATTTCTAGAGTATAGTTGAATGTTGTCCCTTAAGTCCAACGAAGCACTACTATGTGTTGCTATGTGCAGTATGTCTGTATCTTGATTATTTAGTTCATTAAGTATCCTGTCCTTTGTAAACAAATTTCCGCTAAATACTGAGGCATCTGGAAAGTAAGATTTAATGATATCAATTTCTTTTATTGTATAGTTCAATTCTGGCAAGCTACATTTTGTGGATTTATTTTCTAAGGTTGTGTTGTCTGAAAAGGAAAAGGCAGAGATCTTTGGAGTATTACTTATGGGCTCATTTATATTCTTTTTTAAATACCGAAACGAAGGTGAGTTAATAAACGTCGCATAGTGTAATAAGTAGTCAACCTGTTCATCATTTTTAAGACTATTATTTGTTGGTGTTAATAACTCAATGTTTAGCAAATTTAATTCTGGATCTGATATGACATATGTTATTCTGTCTTGCTCGAATGTCTGAAATGGTAATAGGAATTTGTATAAATAATGTAAGCTCTCAGTAAATAAGGGCTCTATTTTGCTTCTTTTTTTAATTTTACTATTGATGTATTTGCTCGTTTCTAAATATTTATCATCTATTCTGCACTTGTAAAGAGTATCTATACTGTTGCCTAAGTACCGTATGAATATATTAGAATCTATTTTTTCAAATATTAATAAGGTGTTTTTAGATTTGACAATATTATCCTGCAGATCAATAAGTGAGTCTTTTTCATAATCATTAAAGAATGATAATTTATGTTCTTTGGTGCTTTTGTTTCTAATTTTAAACTCACTCAGTACTCTATCCAAAGTAATGTTATCATTAAAAGCATTCAATTTTAATTTCAGAAGTTCACTTTCTAATGTTTGTTCTTTTCTAACAGAATTTATATCAGGTATCCGTTTAGTATTATATACATTAACTAGTTTATTGTATCTACTCAGTTCATTATAATAGTCAAAATTATGCAAGTGTCTTTGTTTGCGAGTTAATTTATACAGTTGGTAATAGATCTGCATTCCTGTATTCAGTAGGCTCTGTCTTTTGCTTAGAAATAAATATATAGCTTCCTCGTGATTAGGGATTTTATCTTTTCTCATCAATTCTATGCTCAAATGAAATAGTTCTTCCGCTTTTTTAATGTGTTCTGGTGCTGAAGAGAATAAATACCATTTTAAGAATATGTCTGAAGCCTTTGATGATTTATAGAATGCAAAATCATTATCCTTTTTTATCTCTTGAATAAAATCAGAGTAGTCAAATTGACTAAGCAATTGATTTTTTGTTGAGGAATAAGTATAGTTGAGAGATTGCTCAAATTTATTTTTATCTAAGAGTGCTTTGGAGAGGTAATCTGTTTGATTTTGAAAATATACCCGATTCAAAGGTTTTCGATTATGAATATGTGTAATTGATTTTTCTAACGATTCTATTACTTTTTCAGTTTCTTGGGTTCTCATAAAGTAATGTGATTTCCATCTTTCTATGTTTGTGTGATCAGTTGAACATTGTTCGATGTTTTTAGACATTTCATCTATTTGTCTTAAGATTTTGGTGCTGTCTGATTTCCCTTCAATGATTTTAATAATTAAGTCTAGACTTTCTATTTCTTGATTAAGTCGTTCACAGATATCTATATTGTTTTTATATTTTAATTCTTTTAATTGTTTTCTTGTTTCATCATATAGTCCAAATCTGAATAGTATTTGGCATTTATTAAGTTTTGCCTTGGCCTTGTATTTATAGCCGAATGAACTTTGATCTATTTGTTTGTTGCAATAATTCAATGCAATGTAATATCTCTCTAAAAGTAAATTAGTATAGATTAATCGATCTAAAACCCAATATTTTTCATAATTGTATTCTGATTTGTGGGTTATAAGATTGTAAGCTTTTAAATAATAAATTCTAGATGAGTCGATATTTACTTTGTTTTTTAAATGGTCTTCACCAATTGCAGCTAAGGTGTATATACGAGTTAATGTATCCTGTACATTATCATTCTTAAATTCTTGTATTGGTTTTGAATAGTTGTAAAAATCAATAACACTGTTTAGGTTTTTATTGATAGAATCTAGTTGGATGTTGCTAATTTCCTTACTCGTTTCTATTGAGTCTTCAAAAAAGTATTTTGAGTAGTAATTGTTGAAAGATATTTGTAGTGCATTGTGATGAGCTAATGTATTATTTAGGTTTGGGGGATGTTGAGTTTCATCATTTTCCGTACATGCGATAACGAAACATAAAAGATATAGGAGACAAGTATTTCTCAACTTTGGTTTATTATAATTTATTTGGAATCATTCTTGATAATCAATAAATCTCATTCCTTAACACCATCCTCTCCAATTTCTCTTGATTGATGGTCTGTTGCTTCTTTGTTTTTGTCAAATCATCTTGGAGCATATTATTAATCCGATGCATCTTAGCAAGCGTCATATCTATATGAGACAAACATATCTTCAGCTGACTCCGACGGATATAATCCGAAATAAAGCCATCATAGAAATGCGCTAAGAAAGTCGATATCGTAGACGTAAAGGGCGTATAGTCCATATCAAATCGATCACTGACATCATAGAGCTCATCTGCATACCTGTCACAAAGTCTAGATATGATCTGAAGTGATAGTTGTAGACTTTTGGCTTGCCTCCGCTTTTGTATAGGTAGATTGATAACAGTTTGGTGATTTCTTATTTCTGTGGCTTGTAAAAGGCTGATGCTACTGAGCTCTACTAACTCATTGTATAAGGTCGTTAGCAATTGAATTAATTCTTTGCCAACATCATATGCCTCTATAATCTGCTGTTGCTGATAAGCATGATTTCTAATGGCTGATTCTAGTAGGATGATCTCTGTTGCTAGTTCTTTATGTCTAAACTTTAATTGGGATGTTTTTTCTGATAGTAATTTTTGATATTGTTCTTCTACACCATGATAACTCGTGAGCTTATCTTCAAGGATACCGACCTCAAATTCTATTGTTTGTATGCGGTCCAAACAGTTTTTATAATTCAAGTGTGTTAGGAGGAAGGTTTGTCGTTCTCTCTCATAATGCGTGTCATCTTGTGATCCTAGAATTTTATTGAAGAGTTTGATGAGGTTTGACGGTTCTTCAATGTTCATTTTATCGTCTAACTCTTCTAATTCTTCCTTGAACGTTTTCAATTCAAGTTGATGTAAGTTCAGCCTTGATTTTATGATCGCCAGATGCGTTTCAATCTGTTGTTTTTCATTGCGTTTATCCGCTATTGTTTTTAGGCGTTCTTCTAGGTCTTTCATTAGTGTATTATAATCATGTCATCCTTTCAGGATTATGTGTTTTATATCCGTGATAGTATTATAATCATGTCATCCCTTTTGGATTATAATTAATTTGAATTGCCAATTTTTGACAATATCAATTTAACAGTTTTCTTCTATCTAAGATAAGCTAATCGACGAAATATTATTCTAAATCTACTAAACCCATTTTTCTGTAAATAGCTCCTTTACATGCTCCCTCTGAATTTCTATAATCGTAAAAATGCCAAGTAAAATTCCAAGAATTCCTGAAAAGCAATTGATTATGGAAACGATCATGATAAAGGTGTGATGGCGTTCCTCTCGCATATATTTTGCCGCTAAAAAATTTAGAACTCTGGTGATGGCTATTGCTATTGCAAGAAACACACCAACGCTAGCCATTAATGCGCCTGGGTTAAATGGTAGTTCGTTATTTTTTAAATCCTGTGTCGCGACTAACAGGCCGCTACCTCCAAAAATCAAGAGTACAAATAATGCAACTAAGATGCTTAATACTGCCTTGATAATATGTAGGACTCTTAATGTGCTTAAGTTATTCATGTCAGTCATTATAAGTTATGTTTTTCTGCTGTGTTACAATCATTTCATTCTTTCAGGATTTTCTCTTTTGTTTAGGGTTGAATTTTATAATCATGTCATCTCTTCGGGTTTTCATTCATATCTCATACCCATATGTATATCGATATCAAATTAACAGTTTTTATTGAGCATTTGATTATATTTCAGCTCAACTCTAAAGTATGAATCATTCACGATATAAAAAATATAGCCTAGCTCTCATTTTCATATGCATTGGCTTACTCGCCTTTACGCAAGGCTTTGATCCGACTCAATTTAAGGATTTAGCACCTAGAAATATTGGGCCTGCAGGTATGTCTGGCCGGATCACAGCCATTGATGTTGATCTGTCTAATCAGGATGTCATCTACGCAGGCGCTGCCTCTGGAGGTGTCTGGAAATCGATCAATGGTGGGATTGCCTGGGACCCGATTTTTGATGATCAAGCCACGCAGTCCATTGGCGCTATCGAAATTAACCAATCCAACCCTTCAGAAATATGGGTTGGTACTGGCGAGGGCAATCCTCGAAATTCTCACAATAGCGGTGCTGGTATTTATAAGTCTATAGATGGTGGAGTGACTTGGGTGAGCAAAGGATTAGAGGAGACCAAACTCATACATCGAGTGATCGTCAAGGCTGATGACACCAATACCATCTTTGTCGGAGCTATGGGTTCGGCTTGGGGTGATAGTCAGCACAGAGGTGTATACAAGTCAACTGATGGCGGCAATAATTGGAAGAAGGTATTATATGTTAATGAAAGCACTGGCATAGCAGATCTCATTGTTGACCCTAATAATCCCAACAAACTATTTGCAGCGATGTGGGATTTTAGACGGACGCCTTGGGATATGGTGTCTGGTGGTCCTGGTTCTGGCCTCTATGTATCTCATGATGCGGGCGAAACGTGGACAAAGCGAACTGATGAGGACGGATTACCTAAGGGTGATTTAGGGCGAATGGGTTTGGCGATGTCGGCTGCAAATACAAATGTGGTCTATGCCTTGGTTGAAGCAAAGGAAAATGCCTTGTATAAATCCTTAGATGGCGGTATCAGTTGGGCAGAACATTCAACACATGAAAATATTGGAAATCGACCATTTTATTATTACGAACTCCATGCTGACCCAAGTAATGAGAATATTGTCTATAGTCTCTGGTCTTACGTCTCCAAAAGTACCGATGGTGGCAAGACATTCAAAGTCATCGCTGACTATGGCAATGCTGTTCATCCTGATCACCACGCCTTTTGGATTTCACCGGATGATCCTGGATTTGTGTTAGATGGTAATGATGGAGGCATGAACATATCCAAAGATGGAGGAGATACCTGGCGCTTTGTAGAGAATCTGCCAGTTGGCCAGTTCTACCACGTCGATGTTGACGATGACTTTCCCTACAATGTCTATGGCGGGATGCAGGATAATGGCTCATGGGCAGGTCCAGGTTTTGTGCTAAAGTCTGGTGGGATTCGCAACTCAGATTGGCAAGAAGTTATGTTTGGTGATGGTTTTGATGTCAGCCCACTTCCCAACGATAGCCGCTACGGCTATGCGATGTCTCAGGGAGGCAATCTTGGGCGATATGATCGCCAAACAGGTAGAACGGAGTACATAAAACCAGTACATCCAGATGGCACAGCACTTCGTTATCACTGGAACGCCGCTCTCGCTCAAGACCCATTCGAAGATTGTAGTCTTTACTACGGAAGCCAGTTTGTGCACTACAGTCGCGATTGTGGTTTGTCTTGGGATGTCATTTCTCCTGATCTGACAACTAATGATACAATGAAGCAAAAGCAATTGTTCAGCGGAGGATTAACCTTTGATGTGACAGGCGCTGAAAATCATACCACGATCATTGCCATCGCTCCAAGTCCTGTTGATAAGGAGGTGATTTGGGTGGGGACCGATGATGGCAATGTGCAGTTGACAAAAGATGGTGGCAAGAGTTGGACAAACCTAATTAACAAGATGCCGTCTGTGCCAAAGAACGCTTGGGTACCTCAGATTGAAGTCTCCAAAACGAATGCAGCAGAAGCATTCGTAGTCATTAATAATTTTAGACAAAATGACTGGTCAGCATATACTTACCACACGAGTAATTATGGAGCCAGTTGGAGTCGGATCGCTGATGACCGACAAGTGAAAGGCTTTGTGAACGCGATCACACAAGATCCTGTTGAGCCTAATTTGCTGTTCTTAGGGACAGATGTCGGCTTGTATGTGTCATTGGACAAAGGGCGGCATTGGACCCATTGGATGGAAGGCTTTCCTGCTGTCCAAATACGAGATATGAAGATTCAAGAACAAATGAACGACTTGGTGATTGGGACATTTGGGCGCTCGTTTTGGGTGATGGATGACATCAGACCCTTGCGAGAATTAGCTGCGAATCAATCAATGCTCAAAGCCGAATTCGCCGTCTTTGATGGCCCTGATGCTTACCTGACATCAAACAGGTCTTATGATGGTGTGCGGTTTGGTGCACAAGGTACATTCGCTGGTGAAAATAAAAATCGAGGCGCACAGTTCTCTGTTTGGAATACAATAGAAGCTAAGAAAGATGAAGCAAAGCAAGCTGAAAAAAGCAAAGACAAGTCTGAAGACGTTGAAGCCAAAAAGAAAAAGAAAGACGATGGTAAAATGCATGTCTCCATTCTAAATGAGAAAGGTGATACGATCAGACAGTTTTCAACCAAGCTCAAGGAAAAAGGACTCAATCGAGTGGGGTGGGGCTTAACACAAGAAGGCGTCTTTTATCCGAGTCGATCGATTAGAGATGAAGACGCTGAACCACCAGCAAATATTAGGGTCATGCCGGGAACATATAAGGCGATCTTCGAGTATAAAGAACACAAGGACTCGACAGAAGTGCAGGTAAAACTAGACCCAAGGCTAGATGTCAGTACGGCTGATGTAGAAATGAGAAAGATGGCCATCAATGAATTTAATGGGTCAGTTGCCGCTGCAGCTGTTGCCCTCGAACAAATTCAGGAAGCCAAAAAGTCTATGGACTTAATCAAACAAATGATGGTCAATCTTCCCGATTCGACACAAATGGAATTAAAAGACTTACACAAAGATCACATGACTAAGATCAAAGACTTGGAAGGTCTATTTCTAAATAAGCCAAAGGTGAAAGGTATCCAACGCGACCCATCGAAGCTCAATAATCAAATATCCACTGCAAATCGCTACCTGCGCTCAGCTTGGTCACAGCCTGGCGAAAATGCCAAACAAGTCGTAAGTCAAACATATGAGCAAATCAAGGATGCAGTCAACCAGATTAATGAATATTTAGAAGGAGACTGGCAGTCATATGTTACTCGAGTTTCAGCCATTGAATTCAATCCATTTAAAGCCTTAAAGAAGATTAAATTGGAATAGCCAATCTCACTTTTTCCTAAAAGATCGACACACTTTGCTCATCCTTTCATAATCATAGATTAACGTCTATGTTAGATAAGCCTTGATTTAAGGTTTTAGGCGGTCTCTTTTCAGTGGCTTTACCTGACTAATCGTCTAATTTTGAGCCACGCTTGTTCTTTGATTTATTATAACGCCTTAGAAGTTTCAACATAGTAAAAAGGAATACAGCAAGTAACAAGATTTTAAAAGAAAAAGAAGTGATGAATAAAAAGAAATCAGAATCTAACATAATTAGTGTCAATTAGAAGTGGATAAAACTAAGATGTGAAAGAGATAATTGATAATATTCAACCGATCAATGAATTCCACATAAATGTAAAACCAAATCCTAGAATTCAGGAGGATAATCTCTAGAATCCAAGTTTGTTAAGTAATGCCTTTGCATAAAGACATACTTATAACAATGACGAAGTGAATAGGTTTCATTAATCCAACTAATGATATGTAAATCATCTTCAGATAAGTCAATGTCAATAAGCAAATCTATGCTAAGTTTCTCTTCTCCTGTTTCTACAATTTCAAGACTTTTAGGTGAGTTGTAATCTATAGAAATTGCTGCATAAAGTTGTAAGCAGCAGAATGACAGTAAAGCACAAATTAGTAAGCGATTTAGATTTTTTATATGTGTTTTTGGTGCTTTCATTGTTCATTATAAAATAGAGAATCTTTAGAAGAAATGCAATAGCGGCATTATGAGGAGTACTATTGTCTTGTTAATAACTTATCCACCGTTAAATTCAGGTTAAACCGCCTCTAATTCAGCGAGATGGGCACAAAACTTGGTTTATATTGTATAAAACTAATCCTTATGGCTTTCAAGTCTCTTTTATTGTGTGTATTAACAGCTTCGTTTTCTATCTTCTTTGACACGTTACCCAATGTCGAAGTCAACCGCTTTAATGGTGAAGCAGTCAACATTAAGGACTATACCTCCAATGGTAAAATCCAATTGGTGAGCTTATGGGCGACCTGGTGTGGTCCATGTAAAGTCGAATTGAATGCCTTAGAAAAAGTATATCCGGACTGGAAAGAAAAATATGATGTCGAAATCATCGCTGTGACATTAGACAATTCGAGAATGGTGAAGCGGGCTGAGACATTGGCAGAGAAGGAAGGATGGCCGTATACTTTTTTTAGCGATGCAGAAGGTGTTTTAGCAGGTAAGCTAGGCGTGCGTGGTATCCCATATTCTATGTTGATCGACCAAGATGGAAATGTGGTCTCCACCACCGAAGGCTATTATCCTGGCTATGAAGCTGAGATGGAGAAAAAGATCAAAGCGCTGATTAAATAAGAGCCTTTTTACGAATTAAAATTTTCTTCTCGATACTGGAGTTCTAGATTCTGCAAACAGCAGTCCTTTTATAAAAATAGATGATGATCATGTCTATTAAATCCATCTTGAATATCTTGTAACCGTACTCGACCATTGGCGCGTCATGTTCTAATAGTTTCGATACTAGTATTTACTGGTTCGCTCTACTCAATCTTCCAACTTTCGTCCATTGAATTTAACATCCTCAATATCCTTAAAAGGAACTAAATACCTCAATAGTTTGTAAACCGTATATACACTTATACCTTGTTCGCAGACAGATTTACACAGACCTTAGTTTTAAGTTTAATCCTCCTTTTGTCGGTACCGGCAAACTTGATCTGCCAATCCAATTACATCAATTCGGCGAATGCCTCGCTTAAGCAAGGCGATTTTGAACGAGCTGCGGAGCTCTATGAGAAAGCAAGCGCACATTGCGGAGAAAGTAATAAAGTCAAGCAAAATACGGCAGTCCTTTTAGCTGCTCAAGGTCATTTAGATGAAGCCTTAGAACAAATTACCGAATCCATCAAAGATGACTCTGATAACGCAAGCGCTTATTTTAATAGAGCCATCATTCAAGTAAAGCAAAAGGATTTTGTTAGTGCCATATCAGACTTCAAGAAAGCGCTGGCATTGGGAGAGCAGTCTGCAAATAAACTAGAGCGCCAAGCCCACAACTTAAAAAAACAATCAGAAGAAAAACAGCTTGATGCTCTTATCAGTCAGGCTGAAGTTGAAACATCCAATCAGCAGTATGATAAAGCCTTGCAATATTATGAAGAGGCATTACTGTTGCGACCCGCAGAACCACAGTTGGTCTTTGCAAAAGCAAACGTGGGCTTGTTGCAAAAAAATCCATTTGTTAGTATTGAAGCTCTCGAAAGCCTAATACCGACTCGCTTGACGGATGCCCAAAAACTTGAAGTGACATTGGTGAAGGCTTACAGTTTAGCGAGAATAAATAAAATGCATGAAGCAGTTCGTCTCTTAGAAAATACCATACACACAAATCGAACAGCAGATCAAAGACCTAGAGAATTATTGAGTTATTATTATTTGATTTTATCCAAATACCAGAAAGCGATCAATGTAATAAAGGGTCGGAATGATGAAAATCCAAATGTCTTAGTTGTTGCTGGAAATGCAGCATTGCAGCTGAAGAATTTTTCATTGGCAGCAAGATATTATCATAAAGTCAGGTCTTTGGATCCGGATAACTTACATGCTGCATTGGGCTTGGCAATGTGTCTGTCTCATGAACATAATAATACTGAAGCGATACAACTCATAGATTCATTAGCTGCGAGTCACCCGGATAATCATGATGTTTGGAATATCAAAGGCATTATTCATAAAGATGTAGGTTTGTACTATAAGAATAATTATAGAGATCAAAGGGCAAATTCATTTTTTGTCACTTCAGCAGCTGCTTTTCTCACAGCGCAGGAAATCAATAAACATATGAAGGCGGTCTATGAAAGCAATCGAGCACTAGCTTTGTTTTTTCAGAATAAAAAACAAACAGCCCAAAAAATATGGTCAGCGAACAAAGAACTGTCAAGTCAAAATAATTTGGCTTTATATCATGCAAGTCAAAAGGATTTTAAAAATTCTTATAACAAATTAGATAGTCTCTATGATGATTATTGGGCCAAGCATAATAAGAAAAATAATATCCTCGACTATAATCGCGGACTAGCCAGATCACGGACAAGCTTGAATAATAATTATAAATTCTTGACAAACTTTTCTTTGAATCAAGACAAACCTGAGTTAGCTGTCGTAAATCCATTTGTCATTGAAGTCAAAGAGGAGCTCATAAGCTCAAAGCACTTTGAATATAGTCTTTCATATTCTGATAAGGATTGTAAAGAAAAGGTAAAACGAAAAAGGTCTAAAAAGAAGAAAAGGATTAAGCTCTTCAAACGAAAGAAGAAAAAATATAATGGCGATTGTCCTAAATTCTAATATCAAACATTGCCCTCGTTGGACTCCGATCCAACGAGAATTAGACTTAATGGAATTCAATGCCGTTGGTTCGGAGACCAACAGCGGCAAGATTTAGCTAACGATTTTGATTGGGCAAATTAATATTTAAAATCCAGATAATCAGAAAAGAAGCGTATACCGAAAGAAGATTAAGTATAATGGCGATTGTCCTAAATTCTAAACTTGCTCATTGGTGTTGGATCGGAGTCTAACATCCACACCAAGATTTGCCCTCTTTGAACTCCCATTCATCGAGTCCGACAACAAGTATCTCTAAAAGCATTGAAAATATTGGTAGTTTGGAGTTGTTACAGAGATGGTGTGCATTCTCCTAGGTGAAATACAAGCAGTAGTTACTATAAATTTATATATATTTGCCTCTAGATAACAACCACAATCATGAAAAAAACGATTTCAAGACTTTTTACGATTCTAAGCTTTTCTATTTTATTGTCTTCTTGTTACACACTGACATATACTGTTGGAACTGGTGCACAAACAGGCGTCCAAGTGAAGGAGAAGAACCATTATTTATTGTATGGCTTAGCTCCGTTAGAAACATCAAATCCTGTCCAAATGGCTGGTGATACTGATAATTACGAAGTGACAATACAGCATAGTTTTGTAGATGGTTTAATCAATGCCATAACGTTCGGCATTTATACGCCTACAACAACAACAGTCACGAAGTAACATAACGATTCAGGTTCCCTTGAGGTATGAAGCAAAAACTACTAGCTTTTATTGGTTTAATCATATCCCTAATAGCAGCTTATCGGTTGATTAGTTATGCCTTTATTTATGACGAACTTTCCCAATATGGTAAAGGCTTCGTGTGGGGTAATCTGCTACTTTTGATATTGGGTTTGCTACTGCTATTCTTTTGGTATAAAAGAAGAGGGAATCTTGCTTAGAATAAGATCTATCCATAAAATTTTCTTTAATCTCTGATTCGAAAAGCTTCCTTTTTTGAAATATAAACATGTATTGGTTTAGACACCTACGTTGATGGATATTCAGGGTTTTCAACCTCGAATCAATATGATTGTATTTGAATCGTATGCCTCTAGTCTTGAATGCATCATAAGATCCATTCAAAAAAAGCAACACAACAACGATGAGAGGTCACAGCCTTTCATCTGAACATACGTTCTAAATTAGTTTTAATTTTCAATTGAGCAAAAAGGCTTTGCCCTCTTTTCTTTACTCTTGATTTGGCATATTATTATTTGAAATCCAGATAATCAGAAAAGAAACGTAAACCGAAAGAAGTTCCAATGTCTCGATTTACCATCCAATTCTTTCCCTTTTTTTGCGAACCCGAGTATTGAGTATAACACCTTGTCTTCGAACCGATGAGACTTAGACTAAGAAATTATTTTTCCAAATTTTTTAGGCAGAGGAGCAGTGATTGAGATCTTGTCTCCTGTATGCGGATGGATAAAGCTAATGGATGATGCATGAAGATAGAGTCCTTTACTTTTCGAATTATTCTGATTAAGCCCGTATTGCTGATCGCCTAGAATAGGATTGCCTAATTCTGACATATGTATACGCAATTGATGACGCCTTCCTGTTTGAGGATGGAGTGTGACAAGATTTAAAAAATTGAATTTTGGTGACGGTATTTCCTTTGTCACTGTGTAAGCTGTAACTGCAGTCTTTCCATTAATTGGAGTTTCAATATTACCTTCAACTGGCATTTTGTCGATAGTAATGGCATGATAGGTTTTGTGTATTTCCTTAGCTTCAAATAGTTTGTTTAGCTTGGTTAAGGTGCTAGAAGTTTTTCCGATAAGTAAGACGCCGCTAGTCGGATAGTCTAATCTGTGAGCGGGTTGAGGTCTTTGTAAAGCATCAGGCTCGCGACTTTGCTCTATTGAATTTGGCAAAGCGTTAACAATTGTTTTTAACTTATTTCCACTCACCACAATACCAGATGGCTTATTGATGATTGCTAAGTGTTCGTCAGTGTATAGCACTTCTAAATCTAGAGAGATACTAGGCAAGTTCTCATCCTTTCTAAAGAGTTCGATAGACTCGCCGCCATGGATATATTTACTCGTGTAGGCCACGCGACCATTGACTTTGACAAGGCCTTTATCAATCGCTTTTTTCATTCCTTTTTTCGAAGTGATCGACTTAAACTTACCGGGCGCATAATCTGATAATCTGACAGGATTTTCCTGTTGAATTGCTATATGGGTTTCTACAATATTCAATTGATGTTTTTTTATTAAATCACATATTTAGATAAATTCAGCTAATTCAAGCCATCGTGTTTCTTTTTCGTCAATCGTCTTATTGATTTCACCGAGTCGTTGAGACAGACTTGATATGAGTTCGCTGCTTAAACTGCCATCTAAAAATTTGGCTTCGATTTCTGTTTTCTCTTTTTCTAATTTTTCAATTTCATCAGGGATATCGTTGTATTCTTTTTTCTCAAAATAGCTAAGTTTTCGTTTGTCTTCTTTAGGTTCCTCTAGTTCTTTGTCTTGCTTTTGTGCTGGGGCTGCTACTTTTTTACTTTGGTTTTTATTCGTGTCTTCTGCAATTTGTTTTGAATGCTTATAGCTTGTATATGTGCCATTGTAATCTTTAATGTGACCATTCCCTTCAAGGATGAATAAGTGATCTATGATCTTATCCATAAAGTAACGATCGTGAGAAATGACAATGACGCAACCTGGAAATTGGATTAGATAGTCTTCCAGAATATTCAGGGTGACAACATCTAGGTCATTGGTTGGCTCATCCAGAATCAAGAAGTTAGGATTTCCGATTAGGGTACGTAACAGGAGCAAACGTCTTTTTTCTCCACCACTCAATTTTGATACAAATACCTGCTGCTGTGGCCGGGGGAATAAGAACCGCTCTAGCAATGCCTCCGCTGTCATTTTGTGTCCCTTTTTCAATGGAATGTAGTCAGCAACATCTCTGATCACTTGGATCACCGTTTTGTCTTGACTGAGCTGTATACCTTCTTGATTATAGTGACCAAATTCGACAGTGTCTCCCAGTACGACTTTGCCGGTATCTGGTCGCAGTTCCTTGGTCATCAATTTGATGAAGCTGGTTTTACCAACCCCATTCGGTCCTGAAATTCCAATTTTTTCACCTTTCTTAAACTTGTAACTAAAGTCCTTAACAATAGCTAGATCGCCAAAGGATTTACTGACATGATGTAATTCAAGAATTTTAGTACCAAGTCGTTTTGGCTCAAATTCTATTTTGGATAGAGGCGATTCGGTTTGCTGGTGGGCATTTTCCTTTATTTGGTCAAAGCTGTCAACTCGCGATTTTGCTTTAGTGCTTCGTGCTTTTGGTTGTCGTCTTATCCAATCGAGTTCTTTCTTATACAATTGCTTATCCTTTTCTAGCCGACTAGAATCATTCTGCAGACGTAAGTCCTTCTTCTCCAGATAATTACTGTAATTACCTCTATACGTATGGATGATGCCGTTATCCAACTCGACAATCTCATTACACACCCGCTCTAAGAAATAGCGATCGTGTGTCACCATAAATAAGGCCATCTGTGATCCTGATAGAAATTTTTCTAACCATTCTATCATATTAATATCCAGATGATTCGTCGGCTCATCGAGAATCACAAAGTCTGGATTTTCTAGAATGATTTTTACTAAGGCTAAGCGCTTACGCTGGCCACCCGATAAGGTACCCACCTTTTGTGTCAAGTCATGAAGGTTCAGCTTGCCCAGTATCTCCTTGAGTTTCGACTCTATATCCCAGGCATTGAGGCGTTCGACTTCTGCGATTGCTTCATTGATTCGATTCTCCTGGCCACTCTGAACTGCTTGTTCATAAATCCGAATCGATTTAATCTCTTCCGCTTCAGAATCCAAGGCAGCTTCAAGTATGGTTAAATCTGGATTAAACTCCGGTTCTTGTGGCAGATAACCAATCGTAACATTCGGATGAATGATAAGTCTAGCATGCTCACCTTCCAGAGGTTCATCGCCTGCAATGATCTTGAGTAGGGTAGTCTTGCCGCTTCCATTTTTAGCGATAAGTGCTATTTTCTGGCCTTTGCTAATCGTCAGATTCAAATCTGTGAAAAGCACCTTCTCTCCAAAGGATTTATTGACATGTTCGAGTGTGAGGTAATTCATTCGTGCGCTAAAATAAAAACAGCCATTGCGAATACACACAACGGCTGCTAAATTTCTAAAATTTAGGGGTTTTATTATCCTCGGTTTCCCTGAGGTGTTTTAATAACACTTGCTCCATCTCCGTTTGAGCTAATTAAATCTCTCATGATGAGCAATGTTTCTTCTACATAAATATCGTGATATAAGCCATCTATCCAATCCTCATTTCGAGCGACTCTTGACTCATCTAGATTAATATATTCAAGGTCAACTTCAAGATTCTTTATAGATAGATTATCTAAGCTATCTTTCATCAAATCCTTAAATTTTTCTGAGTCTAGCTCACTTTGATCCATGACTGAAGCAAAAGCATCAACATCTAAAGGATATTGGCTCTTATCTTTATCATCTTTAATCTTCTGGGCTCTTTCAGAAATCAAACTGAATTGATCATTTGTAGCTATTCTTGCTTGACTATTAACAGCTAATTCCTCTATGTTTTTTATGTGAAATACATTTTGTGTAAACGGTACTGGTGGTATTTCAGTCCATGGCATTGCAAAATCATAATCTTTCTCTCCTACATCCACAAAACTGAATCTGTCTGGAAAAATTATATCAGGTACGACACCTTTCAATTGAGTCGAGCCTCCATTGATTCGATAGAATTTTTGCATAGTCAACTTTAACTCGCCTAGAGGCTTCATGTCTTTTGCACCAGAAATAGCTTTATCCAAGTTGAAAAAACGTTGGACTGTACCCTTTCCGAACGTAGAGTTACTTCCTACGATCACAGCTCTGTTATAGTCCTGGAGCGCAGCAGCTAGTATCTCAGAAGCAGAGGCACTGTATGAATTAACCATAACAATCAGCGGGCCATCATACTGAACTGATGAATCAGTATCTTGATACACATACGGTTTCTTGTCTCTAGGTTTAACCTGTACGATTGGTCCTTCTTCTATGAATAAGCCACTCATCTTGACGACATCATTCAAACTGCCACCACCATTATTTCTCAAATCGAGGATGATGCCATTGACATTTTGAGCAGTCAATTTTTCTAATTCCACTTTGATGTCTTCAGCACAGCTATTGCCACCCTTACGTTCAAAGCTAGAATAGAATTTTGGTAATTTAATATAGCCAATGTTCTCAACTGTCTCTGGGATATCAATGATGACTGACCGTGCAAAAGAAGCATCGATAATCACCTCTTCTCGCTCAATACGGATTGAAGGTGTAGTACCATCTTTCTTCTTTACTTTCAAATGGACGATTGTTCCTTTCTTGCCTCTAATCAACTGCACAGCATCATCTGTTCTCCAGCCTACAACATTAACAGGCTCTTCGCCATCTTGCATGACTGATACGATTTTATCATCGACTTCGAGTTCTTTCCCTTTCCAAGCTGGGCCACCAGGTATTATATCTACAACTTTGATATACTCACCTTCACTAGATAGCCTAGCGCCTATCCCTTCTAATTTGCCACCCATATTGATATCAAAGTCTTGCTTTTCTTTAGGGTTATAATAATCAGTGTGTGGATCAAAAATATGAGTGAACGTATTCAAATAGGACTCAAATCGATCTGAGCGACGTAATTTGCTCATTCTTTCAAAAAACTTATCCCATCTCTCTTCAACTTTCTCTTTAGCTTTGGTTCTGATTTCTTCTTCTGTCAGCTTTGCATCTTCTTCGGCTAGATCTTCATCAGATACAACGACTGCCTCATCGCTATCTTCCTGAGCTTTTCTTAATTCATAGATGTCAGAGATATAATCATAGGTTAGCGAGCGTCTCCAGTATTCTTCTAATTCGGCATCATTTGACGCCCATTCTTTCTTATCACTATCTAGTTCAATCATACCTTCAGCATCCTCTGCTAGATCTTCTTTGATTATTTTTTCATAGAATAATTTTGATTTAGCAAATCCCGCATCTAATCGGTCCATAGACGCATTGAAGAACGTCAAATCACGCATTTTGGCTTGATCATCAATCAATAACTCATATTGCTGTACTGCATCAATGTCTTCCTGAGTCAAAAACCGTTTACCATAATCGATATATTTCAGGAACGTCTCAAAAGCTTCTTTTGAAAATTCATCATCAATTGCCTTTGGATTGAAATGTACACGATCTAGAATTGTTAGCAATGTATCAAATATGACCCCTTCTTTTTCTTTAGGATCCGCTTGGGGATAGTATGCACTTAAGAATACACCACCCAACACTAAAAGGAGAAATATTGAACTTCGAAGTTTCATATGAATTTTATCTATAATGTCAAAACTACTACCTGGCTTCATGCCTCTTTTATCTTAGTTATAAATATAAACGATTTATACTTATAAAGTTTTACGTTTTCCGACCGTAAGCCCATCTTTTAACGTATGAATAACAAAATACATTCCATGAGACTAAAATTACATGCTTGTCTGGTGATTTCTTGCAAAAAAAAGTGAGCTGACCCGTTTATTTAATCTTGGTGCTTTGGGATTCGACGTTAGTTTTCATAACTGACTTGTTAGATGCTATGATATGGAATTGCCAAATTTTATCTTGAAACGTAACATCTGATAGATGACTCTAATTCTTTCCCTGTTGGACTCTCGCTGCTTAAGATGCCACCAAATTTTTTTAGGGAATTCTGACCAGTTTTTGCCCATATCTCCTGATAAAATATGTGTCCAGTGTTCATTAGGTGTTTGCTCGTTTTTCAGAATGGCTAAAAGTTGCAAACCTCGATTGTAGCAGCGATGGAGTTTTAGCTCTTTCAATTTTGAAATAAAGAGGTCCATTTCAGCCTCGTCTAATTGCTCGACGACGTAATGTAGATCGATCAAGTGTCTGATTTTGCCCCAGACATCGACCATGCCATGATGAATGACGATAATAATGGCCTGTTCTATTTTGGGTAGAGTATAGATTAGATTTTTTCCTAATAAGAGCTCTTCTCTTTTAGCGAGGAGTTGATCAAATCCATAATCTATATTCAAGACATGATGTGCTGTAGTCCAGTGCAATTCGATGTTATATAGAATTTTGCCTTCGGTGTTTCGCTTGACATATGAGAAGTCGATGTGATAGGCTCTGGATTGACTGATGTTGGTATAATCAATTGAGCCTTTGTACTCTTTGTAACCGAGTGTGTGGAGTATTGCAGCTGCTTTAGGTATATCTTGTAGTCTAATACCAATATCTGCATCTACAGAATGTCTCAGTCGAATACTTGGATAAAATTGGTGGGCAAATGCTTTTCCTTTGTATAAAACATAGGGGATGGATTGCTTGGTGAGTTCTTTTGAGAATGTGATGCATTCATGCCATAATTCTGCATTATGTTTTTGATGTCTTTGGATAATAGATTCAAGCCGTTTTGTAATTATAGGTAGAGTATTACCAAGTTGATGCGACTTAATGGTATGAAGCACAATTTCATGGCATTTATGATTTTGTACTTGATGCAGAAAAGCTGTTAGATTGATTTTTTCGATTTTGATTTGTTGTAAGAATGTTGACCTGCCATCTATGTCTAAGGCAAGTCGGACAAAAGCGATAATGAGTCTAGATGCAGAAGTCAGTTGTTGGTGGTCAAGTTTTAGTTTCGGGTTTTGCAAGCAAAATTGTTTTAATTCAAGTTGAAATCTAATTTACCCTCATAACCAAGTTGAGCGAAGATCATCCATCTATATAGAGAGAATACTGATTTTTTGCTTTTGATCCATTCCTCGACCATTTCTAATTCTAGAAAAGGTGCGCTTCTTGTCGTTTTTAGCGCTTGCACAAAATCATATAGTTCTTTTCTCTTTGGGTTTTGATTGATAGTTGCCAATGGTTTGAGGTGGCCGGCATGCTTCATGTCTCTCAATCTGATCGAATCTGGTAAGTAATCTTTCATTGCTATTCTGAAGATTCTTCTAGACATGTCCTCGGATATTTTTTGTTCCATTGGTATAGAGATCATGAATTGTAAGAGTCTGATATCTGTCATTGGATATCTATAATCTACATGCCAATATTTACCTCCAAGTTGTTCGGACTCCATTCTGCGATAGGTGTGAGGTCTGCAAATATGGTTGCGTTGATATGCTTTAAGACTGGTTGGAAATTCATCGTGGGCTTGAGGGAAATATTCTGGCTCCAGCATTGATCTTAATTCGGGAGTCGCATTGAAATAATCCTTATTTAATAAAATACTCTCACCTCTGTATTGATGATTTTTATACCGTTCTTTTGAATATTTAGCAATGAGATATTTTGAAGTCGAGGGTAATAGTGTGGAGATTAACGCTGGAATGAAAGCTCGTAGTTTATCCTTAAATAGGTGTCTTGATTTTTTCTTAGCTGTAAAGTATTTTATCCATCGACCCTTATCAAAATATTCTAAATAAAAAGGTCTGCAAAATGATGTTACCAATTCGTCTCCTGCAAAACCGGATAACAAAACAGACGCATTTTGCTGTTTAGCTTCAGCTTGTATTTCAAATTCTGTATTGATATTATTACTTCTCGAACGACCATCACAACACAGCACTTCATGTTTTATCATGTCGTACATACTTCTCTCTATAGGTTTATTGACATTTGTAAATATTGATTCTGCATTTAAATAATTAACCAGATCAAATGCTTTTAAATTTTCTTCAATCTTTTTGTCTTCATCTTTGTAATCCTCAATCACATTGTAGGATAAGACTTTGAGAATTGATGAATTGTTCTTTGCCAATTGATGTCCTACTGACGTAATACCTGAAGAATCTAACCCTCCACTAAGATGAGAAGCGAATGTGTTGGTGCCATCTATTCTGCACCTAATCGCTTCTTTGAAGAGGGTGTTAAACTCTTCTATATAGTTGTCTTCGTTTTTGTAACTAAGCTCAGATCGAATATCTAATTCCCAGTATTGATGTAGTTGTAATTCTTTATTTTTTACAATTAAAATATGACCAGGTGCTAAGTGTTTTATATGGCTGTATGCTGTGGCCCCTTTTGGTATCCCTATACCAGACATAGAATTCATTATATATCTCCAATCCGGTGTTTTGTTAATATTTGGAATTGCTAATAAGCTCTTTTTCTGCGTGCCAAATGCAAAGATGCCATCCTTATAATAATAGCAAAATGGCTTAACTCCCATTTGATCTCTGGCACAAACTAGGGTCTCATTTTTGGAATCCCAAATTGCAAATGAAAACGCACCTATTAATTTTTGGGCGCATGTTTTACCATACTTTATATACAGAAGTAGAATGAGTTCGCTATTGGAAATGTCATGCTGACAACGCAACTCTCTGATTAAATCTTCTCGGTTGTCTATCCTAGCATCAGAAACTATTTTCAATTCTGATGGATGTTTAAAAATTACATCTTCCTCTAACAGCACATGTTTGTGAGAATGCATGTTTTGTTGGCCTAATAAAATAGTTTGATTTACGTATTGAAAGCTAGAATCGGGCTGCCACCATGATGTGATATCATCAATGCGCTTTGATAGTGTCTCGTTAATTGCGGGGCTCTTGATCGAATAGATACCATAAATTGAACTCATAGCTAGGATTGTTTGTCAAACATCTCTTTATATATTCCGTCCTGCTGAACCAGCTCAGCATGACTTCCAGATTCAACAATTTTGCCAGAGTCCATCACAAAAATGCGATCCGCCATTTTGAGATTGTAGATTCTGTGGGTGATTAAAATCATGATTTTGTCTTTATTCATTTTTCTCAGGTTAGAAAAAATATCTTCTTCTGCTAGAGGGTCAATAAAACTAGTCGGCTCATCCAAAACAATAATATCTGCATCCTTATAAAAGGCTCTTGTCAAAGCTAGTTTTTGCCATTGTCCACCACTCAGTTCTTCTCCATGCCTAAATGATCTTCCCAATTTTGTGTCATATTGATTTGGCAATTGAGAAATAAAACCATGTGAATGTGCAAATTGAGCAGCTTCGACCACTTTGCTGTTTCCACCTTGATGATGGATGTCGGAATACTGAATATTCTCTTTCACAGAAGCATTGTATTTTGAAAACAATTGGAATATAACTGTCAATTTCTTTCTAAAACTATGTAAACTAAATTGTTTTAACTGTTTGCCATTAATTTTTATTGATCCACTTGTTGGTTCATAAAGTCTATTGATTAGCTTGATTAAAGTTGTTTTTCCAGAACCATTTTCGCCGACTATTGCAATGATTTCTCCTGCATGTATTTCAAGATTAATCTCATTTAAAACAGTTCTTTTCGTCCCTGGGTAAATAAAGCTTAGATTTTCTATGGAGATCGTGTTTATCTTCTCTGCAAGATCAATCGTATTTGAGGTGTCTGCGATTTTAGGTTCTAAGTCTAAAAATTCAAAAAGATGACCTAGAAATAATCGATTGCTGTGAAGGCTGACAAAGGACTTTAATACACCATTGATTCCTGATTGCCCTTTTTGGAAGACGCCGTAATACAAAGCAATATCTCCAACAGTAATGAGTCCTCTGATTGCCCATGTGGCTATATAGCCAAGAGCACTGATAACTGCAACTGCTTCTACACTCTGAGCCATTCCGACAGAGACATTTTGCTTCAGATATAAATCTCTTTTCTCTTTTCTAAGCAAAGATCTTAAGCTTAGAAATTGGCGCAGTAAAAAATCACCAAAGTCGAATATTCTAACTTCTTTTGCATAGCCTTTCCCGGTCAATACGCCTTTTAGATAGCCAGATCGCCGGTCTCGTTGAGTCTGTTTTTCTCTAAGTTCTACAGTCTTTTCTGTAAAATGCCATCTAATTAATGCCGCTGGGATGGCAACAAAGAATAATATCAAAGCGATGCCCCAGTGAAGCGTAAATAGGACTCCAGCTACTGCTATCAGGGTGATCAGATTCGTGAATAGTCCCATCACAGTGCCTAAGACCTGTAGTGGCAAACCAGAGGATTGTCCAATAGCTCGTGCAAAAATGTCATGATACCGATCTGAGTCAAAATACTCTAAATCAATGTCAATGGCTTTTGAAATCACGATGTGAGACATGTGATCAGCAATGACGTCAGAGTGCAGCATGCTGACATAACTAGTCGTATTACTTAAAATAATGGATACAATTTTTACAATGGCAAAGCCTGCTAGTATCCAGTAGATATAAATTCTTTCAGGTGAGCCAGCTGCGAAGGCATCCAATAACAACTTCATTAAATAAAGTGGTATGAATGGAATAACAGCTTGTAGGATGAGTAAACTAAAACGAAAAACCGTAAGTTTTTTGCTACAAGACCAGACAACATTGAGTATTCTCTTGATAAAGGTTAAATCAAGAAGATCCTTATTGAATCGAATTTTTTCTCTTTTAGGGATTCTGTTAGACATTTAGAGGCCTATATCACTATATTTACAACTACAATTAGTTATTCATGGCAAAGAAAAAACAAGATAAACGACTTTTCGAAGACGACGACATTCTGGTTCGAAATAATGAACAATTCTTGTTCACAGAGGTAGATGGAGAGTCAGTCGTCATGAATGTTGACTCTGGTAATTACTTTGGAATGAATAGTGTGTCAACAGATATATGGCACATGATGGAGTCAGATTTGTCTTTTAATGATATGATTACAAGTATTTTGAAAAGCTATGAAGTCGATGAAGAAACGTGTCGAAAAGATACTAGACCCGCAATAGCTAGAATGATACTTTCCAAAATCCTAGTAAAGAAAGAATCGACATAATTCAAATACTACGATAGACTTGGCAAATAAGATTGTAAAATTCATCAGGTATCCAATTGGATTTAAATTGTTACTCTTAAGAGTATTGATCGAATCTGCAAAAAATGAATTTTACTTAAAAACTAAACGTTATAAACCGATTAAACATCTTCATGAAAACCAAGAAGTAGCATTAAATGTTGTCATACCAGAGGAGGAGTTGCCCACATTACGTCAAATGTCGAAAGCGATGAAATTGTTGGAAAAGTTTGCTCCATGGAAACCAATGTGTTATAATCGTGCCTTGACTGCGAAAAATATTTTAGCAAAAAAAGGTATCCAAACGAATCTTCATATCGGATTTAGGAAAAAAGATGGGGAATTTGATGGACACGCTTGGCTTACTTATAAAGGTAAGTTTGTAACTGGACTATTGCCGGGCATAAAATCGTTTAAAGAATTAGAACCCATCACCTAGACTATTGAATTTGGTACACACATATAATGTATTTGGACTCAATATAAAATCGGAGTTCGTGTTAGAGGAGCTTATAGAAGGAGTGCTTGAGAATCAACCCCAGATCAATATTAATACATCTAGTATCGTTGAACCAGCAAGAGATTTATCTGATACATTTTATGGAAAAATGCAGATTTTCAACTCGGATTTTTTCTTTTTAGATCTGAAAAATCATGCTAAATTTCTAGTGACACAAACAAAAGGCGAGACCAATATTCATGTTGAATTGCTGAAAGATCATGATTGGCCGATAGTAAAGTCTTGGCTTTTTGGATCAGTACTCACCGCTGCTCTTCAAATGAATAATAGATTCGCTATCCACGCTTCTGCTGTTTTAAAAGACGATCAATTGTATCTGTTTTGCGGCCAATCTGGCATTGGGAAGTCGACGATTGCCTCTCAATTACACACGAAAGGTTACCCACTATTTTCAGACGATAAATGTGTGCTTTTTTGGAATGAAGAGAACGTGCTTCAATCCTTTCCTTCACTAAAAATTACTCGGCTGTGGGAAAATAGCGCAGCCGAATTGACTGATGATGGGTTTATCCACAGTCCGACTAAAGTTGCTCTTCGGCAAAATAAATTTCAATATTTGATAAGCGATGCTCAGGTGATTGATGAGAATAAACGTGTACACTCTATTTACCGTATTCACAATGGACCTAGGGCATCTGTGTTACAAATCAAACATCCAAACGGGATTCAAAAGATAAAACAACTTAGAAATCAAACGCATAGACTTAATTATGTCAGTGGCTTAGGCAAACAAAAAACACATTGGGAATATATGCAGAAAATAGTGCAACATGTCCCTTACTCAATCATCAATAGACCTGAAGGCACATCTATTAAAGAATTTGTAAATTTTGTAGAACAAAATGTAATGAAAATTTGAAGTATCAATACAGCATATATGGTCTCAAGACTGAAAGTCACCTTAAACTTGGTGTGTATCCATTGAGTCCATTTAAGGGCTCTCCAGATGTAATGATAAAGAAGGCCAAGGTCAGACGTCCTAAAGATGGAATGAAGCGAACTGTGTATAAGCCTTACAGTGTATACAATGCTGATTTGTATTTTCTTGATGTTATGGGTATTGCTAAGTATTTGGTCAAAGGAGAAAATGAAGTCTTATTACAAAAACATCCAGAAGCCAATTGGCAAGATGTAATAGCCTTTTTGTTCGATAGTATTTTCACGGTCATACTAGTTAAAAACGATATTTTCTTATTTCATGCTTCAGCAGTATCATTTGGGAAAAAATCTGTTATGTTTTGCGGAGCTGCAGGAATTGGGAAGTCAACTCTAGCTGCATCGTTGGCAGCTAATAAGGGAGCTAAAATTATAGAAGATGACAAATGCCTTGTCCAGTTCAACAAAAAGTCAGGGAAATTTCAAATTAAAAATCAATATCCGTTTATCGAATTGTGGAAGCCTCAGCTGGGCTTAGTTAAAAAAATAAAAGGCTTAGTCCCAGCATCTCGGATCAGAGAAAATATTCAAAAATTTAGAATTAATATTCAAGGACACCGACCAAAACGAGCCATCAATTTGGATCAAATCATACTTCTTAATATGTCTAATATGGAAGACAGAATAGACTACACAGAGATTAAAGGAATTCAAAAAGTGAATGTTGCTAAAAACTATTCTCATATGCATCATGTAGTGCCAACGCTTGGTAAGAATAAAGAGCATTTTATGGCCATTAGCAAGATCGTACAGGGGATTCCTGTGCATAGTATTAATAAATCTAGATTAACGAAGCTGGAGGACTTTATTCGTTACATTGAAGAAGAGATCATATGAAATCAATCCAAAAGCAACTCGAAGAATTAAAAGGTAAGGTGGTGTGGATGGCTTCTTATCCAAAGTCTGGCAATACCTGGTTTCGATGCTTTTTATCAGCGTTATTGACTGGTAAAGTGGACATCAACCGGATCAATACTGATGGGATTTTTTCTAACCGACATCTATTTGATAGTGTGACTGATATTGATAGTCGGCTTTTAGATGAAGATGAGGCTAAACTTAGACTAAGTGATGTATATCGATTTCATTTAAAGCACTCACCAAAACTAGAGTTTACCAAAGTACACGATGCTTATTGCTATGATAAATATGGGAATCCAATTTTCCCAACGGATATAAGTCATCACGTGATTTATTTGGTTAGGAATCCATTAGATATTGTCGCCTCATTTGCAAACCACAATAATAGTACAAAGGATAATGCGATTCAGTTAATGAATAATTCGAATGGTTATCTAGCTAAGCAGAAAAATGGTCTTAATATCAGTAATCAGTTGCCACAACTCATGTATGATTGGAGTGGACATGTGCGTAGTTGGTTAGATCAAACAGATATACCAGTTACAATGATGCGTTATGAAGATACGAAGAAAGACGCAGTTGCTAATTTTCACAGAGCGCTGACAGCAGTCGGTCTGTCTGTATCTAAAAAGAAGGTTAAAGAGGCTGTTGAATTAGCCAAATTTGACAAGCTGAAGAGTATGGAAGATGAAGGTGGATTTCGTGAGAAGGTTGCTACTGTAAAGAGCTTTTTCCGGAGTGGAAAATCAGGAGGATACAAAGATGAGTTAAGTATTAACCAGGTGGATTCTATTTTAGATGCACATTATCAAGTCATGTCTAGTTTAAAATACAATTTGCCTGAGTTTTCTTTTAATGCTAACACTGCATTGTAACTATTTAATTATAAGCATTTTAAACATTAGTAATTTATACAATGCGTAAAAGCTTGACATTTATTTACGAATAAGTGCACATTTATTTCATAAACCCTTGAATAAAAATAAATATTGTTGATATATTACATCTGCTATACCTTAATTAACATCTAATTTTATGAAAAACTGGAAAAAACCAACTTTAATTGTTTTAAACCAAGAGCGAGTCCAAAGTGCGAATTTGCAAACTATGCCGTATTACGAGGAGCTTCAATTTACTCTTCAGAATACTTGTACTTTTAATGGTGCAGATTGCACAACTGCTGATGGTGTTGTATATACGTTTGACTTTATGAATGGCGGATATTCAGGTATGGTAGTTGGCTACCAACAATATGGTACATTATCTACTTGTACAGCTAGTCTACAATGTAGTTAGCGATTACTTTAGTTTACTTTTAATAAAAGGATATAGGTCTAGCGCTTTATGTTCTTTATGTTTAGTTAATCATTAGATTTATAATGAAGTATATTTTCCTTATTCTACTTGGTTTTATCAACTATTCATTACATGCTCAAAATCAAGCAATGACGATGCGGTCGCTTGAAAAATCTCTTTTAGAGGATAATATGGATGATGAAGGTATTGCTCTTATTAAAGAACATTACAAGTTTAAGGATGACTTATATGATTTTAGACAGGTAGCTTTAAATTCATACGTTGAAAGTTTGACCAAGAAAGAGAAATTGAAAATATTTAGAAAAGAATATGCGGAAAATTCAGATTATCTACAACTACTTGAGTTGGTTGAAAATTCAAATCTTTCCAAAATAGAGTACCTAAAAAGTAAATATCCAGAACACTTTATTAAGAAATCGAGACAATCCCAAAATAAAATGTTCTTTAAACGGAAGGTTAAAGCAAAAAGATTAAACTCAAATTAGTCTGTCAGTCTTCAATATTTTCTGGGTCAAGTATTCTAGTGTTTTATATTTTACGCTAATGTAGTTGACAGGTTTTTTGAATAATAATAATAATTGACTTTCAAGGATAATTAGTAGTTAAATTACTTGATCGACAATACATCATTATTTAAATATTGTGTAATTAATCTTGTAGGTAAACTTAATATTAACTTAGATTCCCTTGCTACATCTTGTACATTCTTAGAGCCATCCAGTTTTTTTAAAGCCATGTAGGTTTTTATGTTGACTTTGATCTTTTGTCCTTTTGGACTTGTCAGTTCATACTGGTTTGGATTCAATTGCTTCACTAAAACAGCCTCGTTTAGGATCAATCCATCTGGGATGATATTTTTCTTAGAGCTTTCTAATAATTCAAGACACTGGTGGTATCGCCACGTACCTTCTGAGCCCAAAATTTTATCTACTTGTTCTGAACTCAGCTTGACGATGACATCATAACATTCCTTGTAGAGCCGTGCTTCATTACCTTCCCACTGTTGCCAAAGGTTATGATATAACTTGTCTTTAAAGCTTCCATCTTTCTTGTAAAAATTGTAGCTATTGTGCTCTAGTAATTTAAAACTCAGATGCTTTTTAGGGTAGCCAATTTCGATCATTGCATACAGAGATAAAGTTCGCTCGATATAGCGAATGTATTGGAATAGATGATTCCAAAACTTATTGCCATGAGCACCTGATACTGGATGGCAGAAATAGGTAATACATAATTCGCCTCTATATTTCCAAATAGAGCAACGGCCACTATCCAAATAGGGACAAGCATATTTGGCTCTGTCTTCAAATGGTAAGGCAAGTGTATTGATCTTTCTGCGATTTTGATTAAATTCTAAGATATCTGGTGTACCTGCAATACCGTAGGGTGTGACACCAATCTTATTATTTATTTTTAATTGTATCTTCTCTTTACCAGTTTCCCATTCATCTTCATCATCTGATAATAATGCACCTAGCATGTAATTAGGTAAAATAGCATGGTATGTACAGCATTTTGTCGTACTTACCGATAGTTTGTCAGATGCGCATAGATGGCAATTTGAACAATCAGCAAAGCGCTCATCCGGTACTTCCCACGAGACCAAATCAGGTAAAAGCTTATGATAAAATGCAGGAAATTTTGAGGTCAATTTCATTCATCCAATATAATAGAATTTCATTGATTGGAGTCTATTGTAAACAAGAATTGATCTATTGATACTTGAGGGAAAAATGAATCGATCCCTTTACGCTTGATGTTGATTTTTGTGGACTTATTTGTACATAAAAAATCAGAGAAAGAAAGACCCTTCTCTGATTCATTATTTTTAATGTGAGTGGAAATGGAATTTGGATTCCAATCTCTTAGGACTTACCGCGCAAAACTAATCGCCCGCTTCTCCCGAATTACCGTCACCTTCACCTGCCCTGGATACTGCATCTCATCCTCTATCTTCTTAGAGATCATAAAGGACAAATCATCCACATACTGATCACTCACCTTGTCACTCTCGACAATCACACGCAACTCCCGACCCGCTTGCATCGCATAGGCTTTTTGGACGCCATCATGTGCCATTGCTAATTCTTCTAACTCGCCGATACGCTTGAGGTAACTTTCTAAAATCTCACGTCTCGCTCCTGGCCGCGCACCAGATATGGCATCACAAGCCTGTACGAGTGGGGAGATGATATTATTCATTTCGATCTCGTCATGGTGAGCACCAACGGCATTTAAAATCACAGCGTGTTCTTTATATTTTTTGCACATTTCCATGCCTAATAAAGCATGTGGCAGTTCTGACTCTTCTTCTGCGACTTTTCCAATATCATGCAAGAGTCCGGCTCTTTTAGCCATTTTTATTTGCTTACTATTCAAACCAATCTCAGCAGCCATAGTCGATGCTAGCGTAGCGGTCTCAATAGAGTGCTTCAATAAGTTTTGTCCATAAGAAGATCTAAAACGCATACGACCCACCATCCGCACTAGGGCAGGGTGCAAGCCATGAATATCAAGATCAATGACGGTTCGTTCGCCGATCTCTTTAATCTGTTCCTCTAATTGCTTTTTAACTTTTACAACAGTCTCTTCAATTTTGGCAGGATGTATTCTACCATCTGATACAAGTCGTTTGAGTGACAGTCGACAGATCTCTCTTCTGATCGGATCAAAACTTGATATAACGATTGCTTCAGGCGTATCATCGACGACGATTTCTGCTCCTGTCGCTGCCTCCAAGGCTCTAATGTTACGGCCTTCTCTACCAATGATCTGACCTTTGATATCATCTGAGTCTAGATTAAAGACTGACACCGTATTCTCTATCGTATACTCTGCACACATCCGTTGTATACTTTGTATAATGATCTTCTTCGCTTCTTTGTTAGCGCTCTCTTTCGCTGTCGTGATAGCTTCTCGTTCTATTGCCATGACATCATTTGCCGCTTTGGCTCTGACTGCTTCTAAGACTTGCTCTTTCGCTTCTGACTCTGTTAGATTGGAGACTTTCTCTAGCTCCTTGATGATCCGCTCGTTTGCATTCTCTAGCTCATCTTTTTTCTTAGCGACGATCTTCAGTTGTTTATCCAGATTTTCTTTAATCGCTTTGACTTCAGCCTCTTTGTGCTCAATGGCTTCGACTTCTGAATGAAACTCTTTTCGCTTTTGTGCCAAATCCTTCTCCAAGGAGATAGCGGTCATTTCGCGCTCCTTAATCTGTACCTTTTGTTCAGACTTATAGGATTCGTAATCTGATTTTAGCTTTGAAAATTTATCCTTTGCTTCAGATATCTTTTTTTGTTTGATGCTCTCATTCTTAGCCTCTGCTTTAGAGACGATCTTGTCCGCTTTAATTTGTGCTTCATCTAGCACTCGCTTCGATGAGATGCGCGCTTCTTCTAAGGTGAGGTCAGCTTTTTTATTGACTTCTTCGATTCTTGATTCATTGGATTTACCCATGACAAATTTGCTCCCTAAAAAAGCAAGAATGGCACCTATAATAAAACCTCCAATTCCAGTAAGTGGATCCATAATTCAAATTTTTTGTTCTCTAGCTTCCAAAGTCTTTGACAATGGGGTACTCAGAACAGTTAACAATAGCCCATAGCTTTTTATGAGCTTTATATAATCACAGGTCCGTTGGTAAAAAGTAGGTTGAATTAGTAAGTGTCATTTAACATCTTATCGATGATGTTAAGTCTATCATGTATGAGGAGCTTAGACTCCTCTGATTGAGTACGTTTAGAGAGATCGAACGCATATCTAAGTAATGTCATCGTCAACGCGTCTTGATGATCTATATCTTGAAATTCTGTCTTGTAGAATTGTATTTTATCATTTAACTCCTTCTCCATTTGTTGTATTCGCGCCTCATCTTCATGATTTACTTTCACAGGATATGCTCTTCCTGCGATACGAATGGTGATGCTTTTCACGTCTCCTGAATCCATCAATTCTTCAACAGTTCAATACAGTTATCTATTTCAGATATATAATCTCTTAATTTCTCTTTGACCTGCACGATATTTCCATCTCTACTCGATTCTTCACCTATTTCCTTCCCACTATTAGCTATTTGGGACTCAATACCCTGAATTTGATCTAATAATCGGACCTTTTCTGTATGCAAATTTTGGTTTTCTTCTGTAAGAACTTTATTTCTTTCGTTTGCATTATGTAACGACTGCAAGGTTTGTCTTAGTTTACCTTCTATGGCAATTATTCTATCTAAGATATCCTGCATCTTCATGCAAAGATAGTCATTTAGCTTGTGAATAGGGCAAAATAGAGGGCCAATGACTAGGCAATGACAATGGTAATGGCAATTTCAATGTTAAGTTGAAAAATTAGTCCTTGTTGGTCTTGTGACAAGAACATCAAGATTGATAGTTGATGCGATGACCGGTCGATGAAAACACCATTAAGTGCGTTTAACCAACAATGGTATACTTGATTTTCAATGTCATTGGATCGGAGTCCAAATGGAGCATATTTCGTTTTATCTAGCGAATTTCAGCATTTAACTGATTCTTTAGATCTGCTATCAGCTTTGACATGACCTTTTCGACCTCCTTGTCTTTCAAAGTCTTTTCGGGATTTTCAAAATGGATACTAATGGCATAGGACTTTTTACCTTCTCCCAACTGCTCTTCATTCTTATACACATCAAATAAACCGACTTCTTTGATTAGCTTTTTATCCGCCTTTCTAACGACTGATTCTATTTCACCAAAGGTATTTTGATGATTGACGACTAAAGCTAGATCTCTTTTGACAGCTGGATACTTATTGATGGCTTTGGTCTTTGTTTTAGCTTGCTGTGCCAGCTTATAGAGGAAGTCAAGACTAAATTCAGCATAATATACGGGCTGAGAAATATCCATTGCCGTACAAATAGTAGGGGAGACGAGTCCAAAACTGACGATGTGGTCTCTACCGCGCTCATATGTCAAACTATATGCCCATCTCTGGTCATCTTGCGTCTCTGTAATTTTATAGCCACTTCCACCGACTTTGATCAAGAGCTCATCGACCATCCGACGTAAGTCATAAAAATTGGCTTCTCGATTGACGCCGTTCCAGTTTTGTTTTTCAATGGCGCCTGTTAATACGAGGATGAGCTTATGGTCCTCTTTATGTTCACTGTCTACATTGCCATATTGCCGACCAATCTCGAAGTACTTGAGCTGCTTGTGTTGGCGATTTTGATTGTAGGCGACGGTTTGAAGCGCAGGTAAGAGCATCTCGGGCCGCATGACATTTAGATGGATATTTGAAGTATTGTTAATATAGATGAGCGTATCCATGTATTCTGGTAATACTTTCTCATAGGTCTGAGATTGTATCAATGACAGATTCATCATTTCATTATATCCCTTACTTGTCAATAGTTGGCTTATCGATTCTTTGACATCAATGGGTTGAGGGAAAGACAAATACGAAATCGAAGTTGTCATTTTATTAGAAATGGGTATGTTGTTAAATCCATAAATACGAAGAATTTCTTCAATGACGTCGGCTTCACGTGTGACGTCTGCTTTGTTTGTTGGCACCTTGACGGTGAATGATTCATCATTTGAAGCTGTTATTTCAATATCCAAGGCATTTAAGATCTGTGAGATTGACTCTTTTCCTATGTTGATCCCAATGATGTCATTGACTTTTTCGTAGCGGACGTTGATTTTTACTGGTTCTATCTCATTCGGATAGACATCGATAATGTCAGAGCTAATCGAAGCATTTGCATATTTTTCCATAAGCATGGCTGCTCGCTTTAGCGCGAATAAGGTGGCATTGGGGTCAGTTCCTTTTTCAAAACGCATAGCTGCATCCGTCCTTAGTAAATGCTTAGTGCTCGTCACGCGTATGCGCTTAGCATTAAAGTGTGCAGATTCTAGAAAGATATTTTGTGTTTTTTCTGTGACACCACTATGCAAGCCTCCAAAGACACCAGCGATGCACATACCTTCATCCGAACCATTACAAATCATTAAATCATCAGCTCTTAGTTCTCGCTCTTTTTCATCCAACGATAAGAATTTACTTCCCGCAGGCAGATTTTTAACCACGATTTTGGATCCTTTAATTTGGTCTAAATCAAAAGCGTGTAGCGGTTGACCTGTCTCATGAAGTACATAATTCGTAATGTCAACTATATTATTAATTGCTCTAACACCAATCGATTGTAATCTTTGCTGCATCCAATCCGGTGAGTCCTTTACTTCGATTTGATTCAAAGACACAGCAGAGTAGCGTGGACAGCCCACTAGGTCTTCGATCTCGACTGATATATTATTATGTTCATTGCTCTTTATACTGAAGCTGAATACATCGGGCGTTTTCAATCCACTTTGGGCAATGTTGTGGACCTTAAAATAGGCCAATAGATCTCTAGCCACGCCTAGATGTGAAGTCGCATCAGACCGATTTGGTGTTAAGCCAATATCGTAGATCACATCTTCTTTCAGCTCTAACTGAATCTTAGCTGCTGTACCCGGAATCGCCGCATCATCCAATACCATGATGCCGTCATGATCCTTGCCAATACCGATCTCATCTTCTGCGCAGATCATCCCTTCTGACACCTCGCCTCTAATTTTTCCTTTTTTGATTTTAAATGGTTCTCCTCCCATCGGATGTAGCGTGGTCCCGATAGTGGCGACCAATACCTTTTGGCCTTGTGCTACATTAGGCGCACCACAGACGATTTGGACTGGTTCTCCTGTACCTAAGTCAACTTTCGTTAATGACAGGCGATCTGCATTTGGATGTTGTCCACATTCGATGACATGACCGACAACGATACCTGCTAATCCTCCAGGTACACCTTCAATTTTCTCCATGCCCTCTACCTCTAAGCCAAGATCTGTCAATATATCTGACAACTCCTCAGGACTTACAGGGATATCAATATAGTCAGCTAACCAGTTCAATGAAATTTTCATTCAAAATCTATTTAGGGGGCAAAGATAATGAATTATGCTGTTGGTTTGGAGACCAACAGCGGCTTTTGGAAATCAATGTCATTCAACATTCAAAACTTAACATCCAGCATGTCAACTGTGCAGAAGGCACAGTTTATTGCACATAATGAATGTCTTATTGCACATAATGAATGTCATAAAATGCTTTGTAATTCTCAATCGTTTTTTGCTTGACGATTTCTCTATAATTATTTTGGGTGACGGCAAACATTTCATACTGAAATTCGTCGATGGAGAGAAAATCACCAACATTACGAGCTGCTATTGTCATGTAGTCCAGAGCTTTATCTTTATTTTCAAAGCTTCGAATAAGGATCATTTGAGACTTTTCTTCTGGATTTAAATACAGATTTGATATTCTGAGTTTAGCAAGTTTGAAGAACTTTGTGTTGTAGTTCGCAACTGCAATTTTTGCCTTTTTCATTTTAGCTAGATCACAATCAGAGATGACATAAACGATGTAGTGTAATTTCTCATCTTGCCTTGTGAAGTTAGCTATTTGCTCTTGATATAAATCAGCATCAAATGCATTTTGATTACCTCTTAAGAACCTCAATATTTCACTTGCCCTTGTTGTCTCTTCTGTATTGGGATGTCGAGCAATAAAATCTCTGAGCCCTGTGATATAAAAGTCTTTACCATCTAGGGCACCCTTGCTCATCACTGCTAGCAAGTCAAATTTTCTAACGTATTCATTTTTAGCTCCAAATATGTCTGTAGACTGCGTAGCGCTATCATAGGCGTTTTGATAATTAGATGCTTCAAACTGCCGATAAGTTTCTTCGTAGTAGTCGTCTAATTTTTTCTCTTCTGTCTCCATCCGCGCTGCATACGTCGGATCATCCAGTGCTTTAGCAAAGTCAGAATCAGGAAATTCAGATTTAATAAGAGAGAGATAAATATTTGCGCCAGCAGGATTATTAAGCTCTTGATGATTTAGATATAAGTAGTAATAGACGTCGATTAATTTTTCTGAATCAGGATAGCGTTCGATAAAACTGACAAAGGTTTCATTTGACTTTTCATAGTTACCTAAATTATTTCTAAGGTCTGTACCTAAGCCAAAAAGAGCCATTTGTAGTTTTTGATTGGCTACGTCTTTTTGAGCCTGAGTGATTGGGACATCTCTTAGGATTTTTTCTATTTCCTCATTTGGCTTTTTGTCATCTACCTGAGCCGCTTCTGCTGCTAAATCTTCACTTGGCAATGCTGTCGTTGATATGGCACTTGATCGTCTCCAGTTATCTTGAGAAGGGCGATCACCCCATTTTCGTTCAAAGTCAAATTTTCCTTTATCCACAACGAGCTTGTTGTAGGCGAAAAAACTTGAGTTGCCTTGATTACCAAAACTAGGTTTTCTTATGTTTGGTGCTTGAATTTTCGGTGCGTTTTCTGTTGGTTCTTCGTCTACATTGTTTCGATCATATTCTGCTTCTGCCCAAGCTTGTAACTGGTCTTCTGATAAGCTTGCAAGAGTTAAAAGAGAATCTTGAAGGACTACGATTGCAGAGTTTTCTGCGACTGAGGTCAAGTTGTCATTGAGTCTTTTGACATCAGCATAGCGTTCATCTTTTTCAGGAAGTACTTGCATTGTAGAGTCATAATAGAGCTTGGCGTTGACATAGTCATCCGTGCTGTAAAATAAGCTTGCTAGTCTGTAAAACGATTCGGCTTTTCGTTCAGGTGATGACGAACCATATTTTGTTGCTTCTTGAAAATCAGCTAATGCACCTTCCGTATCTCCATCAGCCAACTTTAACTCAGCTTTGGTAAAATAGATCTGATCAAGGAAATCATAATTTTTAATATCCTTGGTCAGTTTATTGAGTTGTTTTTGCGTATTGTCCATTGTTGCTAATCCACCTAGCCATGAGGTTCTGAGCATAGCTAATTGGGCATTAAACTTCATGCTATATTCACGACTCAAATCTTTTGCTCGATCAAATGCATTACTTGCCTCAGCATATTGGCCTCGCTTTTCCATTAATTGGGCGAGGATAAATGCATATCGTGCTCTGTCTTGTTTTCGATTCGCTTTATCCATTGCAATTTCAAGAGCAGGTACGGCCTTGTCTTGTCTATTTTGCATGAGATAGAGATGTGCTTTGGCGGCAGGTATCTGTTTGGCGACATCTTTTGAGATCTCAGGATTTTCTTCTAAAGTTTTAAGAAGGTATTCTGCCAAGAAGAAGTTTTGTCGCTCTATATAGGTCATTGCTAACCAGAATTGACCCTCCGCATATGCTGGGCGGTGTCTCATAAATCCTGATTTACCAATATTATCTCGTGTCTTTATCTTGTCTTCTTGTTTCTCTTCTTCACCTTCAGGGTTGGCTTCTGCTATAGCTTCATCAAATGGGTTTAATTCAGCGTCTTCGGGTTCTTCCTCCGTTTTTTTATTTCTGGTGGATTGAGCGGCGATGTCTTCTTCTTTTTTGACAATACTCTCTTCCAGTCGTGCTGTTTCTAATTTGTGGTCTTCTAGAGCTTTTTCATCGGCGGCTGCTTGGGCGGCTTTGTCTGCAATTTCCTTTTCTCTTAGCGCTTCTAGTTCTGCTTCTTTCTGATCAACTTGTTGTTGCAGAGCTTCAGCTTTACTTAGTGGCACTGCGGTAGTCTGAGTAGTCGTTGTCCCCGTTGTTGTGTCTGTTTTCCGTGTTCTTGTGGTTCTTGTGTTTTCTTTCGCGGCTTTTTCTCTTTCTTTTAGTTTGCGCTCTCGTTCTGTTTCCCTTTCTTTTCTTTGGGCCTTAGTAAGGTCTTCTTTTAAACTTTTAATCTTATCCTTAAGACTTTTTTCTGCTTTATCATTATCCTTCTTTCGGCTGTCACGTAGAGATCGTTGTTTATCTCTTAGGTCTGCATATTCCTTTCTACGCTTATCTAAAAACTCTCTTTTTTCTTCTTTAACATCTTTGATTTTACCCTTAATTTTATCCTCAGCTTTTCTAAGTGCTTCTTTAATCTTATTGTCTTCTTCTTTTTCTTCTTCTGCCTTCTTGCGTTCTATATCTCTAATTTTCTTCTCGTCTTTCGCCTTCTGCCGTCTATCTGCATTAGGATCTTTCTTGGTATTGGCATTAAAAACTCTAGAATCTGGGTCGGCAGGATTAAAATTTTCTGAGAAAAACTTAAGTGTTTCTTCCGCGGATTCGTAGTCTTGCTTCAAATATTGTGTCTTTCCCATCATGACATAACAGTCATCAACCCATTTGCTTCCTGGGTGTAAGTTGGATACAACCGCGACTTTTTCTATAGCTCTGTCTAATTCGGCCGCCTGTGACTCTGGATTTGTCACACTAATAGAGGGATAGATAGGGAGTAATTTGTTAAAGTTATCTTGATGTTCTAACTCAAGTGCTGCAATACTCTCATTATAGATGACATCTGCATTATAGTAGCCATTGAATCTAGAGTTCATGTCATGCCAACTCTTACCTATCCGTCCCATTTCACCCTTTTTCTTAGTAGTTTTGCAGGAATGAATAGACAGAATCATGACCGATAGAAGGCTATATGTAATTAACTTTTTCAAAATCCAATGGCATTTAGCTCAGTGATGTAATTTTAATAGCAAGATTTATAACAGGATTTACATTATTTTTGGCAACAAAAGGGATCAATCCTGTATTACATTACATTAACAAGAATTCTTAGAAAATATTTTACAAAATAGATAGTCATTGGCATCAATAAAGGCATCAGAAAGGAAAAGACCTCTCAAAGAAAGACTTCAAGATCGTTATCGCATGGTTATTTTGAATGATGACACGTTTGAAGAAGTATCATCATATAATCTTTCTCTACATAATATTTATGTATTGATTAGTTCTTTTATTGTAGCTTTGAGCCTCTTAATTGTATCCTTAATTGTCTTTACACCGGTCAAAAAGTTGATTCCGGGATATGCTGACTTCGAATCGAATCCAAAATTTATACAATTGATACAGGATTTTGAAGCTATTCAGGACTCAATTGAGTCTCAGCAAGTATATATACATGGGATTCGCCAATTATTAACTGCTGATGGGAGTTCGCTTCAAGGTGAATTGAATCCAAGAGCTAAACCGCCAGTTGAAGAGATTGAGATGAATGATATTGCTTCTCAAAAAGTTGTAACGACTCATGAGATTTCATTGATTTCACCCCTTCAGGGCATAGTTAGCTTGGCATTTAACCCCAAAATAAACCATTTTGGGATTGACGTGTTAGCACCAAAGGGTTCACCGATAAAGTCAACTACCGATGGACATGTGATTGTATCAGGATGGAATCTTGAAACAGGTCATACGATTGGCATACAGCATGAGGGAAACTTTATCTCCTTTTACAAGCATAACTTGAAAAATCTTAAAAAAGAAGGAGATTTTGTGAAATCAGGAGAGGCTATTGCGATTATTGGGAATAGTGGCACCCTTTCAGATGGCCCTCATTTACATTTTGAATTATGGTACAACGGGATTCCGGTAAATCCGGAAGACTATTTAAATATAAAATAACATATGGATCATTCGCTTAAACAAATTACAAACGATAAAGGAGAAACATTAAGTCCTATTTTAGAAGAGCATATCAAAAATTATCTGATAGATATTGATGGGACTATTTGTGATGATGTACCTAACGAGGAACCAGAAAGAATGGTAACTGTTGATCACTATCCTGATGCTCTACAAATTTTAAATCAGTGGTATGATGAAGGTCATATCATTACCTTTTTTACGTCTAGAACAGAGGAGCATAGAGCGATATCAGAGGCTTGGTTAAAAGAGCATGGCTTTAAATATCATGGCTTATTAATGGGCAAACCTCGTGGTGGAAATTATCATTGGATAGATAATCATATGGTTCGTGCGACTAGATTCAAAGGTAAATTCACTGATTTAGTGCTCAAGAACAAAGAGATAGAAGTTTTTGACCATTAATTAGAGCTGACGACAAATCAGTTGTGTGTTTAACAAATTAGTAAGTCGTAAGTCAAATTTTTCTTCGCAGGCCTTTAATTCCTAAAGGATAACAGGAATTTTACCCCTTTTAAGAATATAGGGTTACATAGCCTATTTAGACTTGATACTTTGTGTAATTTGTTATTATTCCACTTTATTTATGAGTTGTCAATATATCTTCGAGCGCTGATTTTAATTGAGGATAGGTGAAGTTGAATCCTGCCTTTTGGATCAACTGGCTGGATACACTAGTACTATTAAGAATCGTGTTTGCCATTTCGCCTAACATCAATTTCATCATAAACGTTGGAGCAGGTACTTGAACTGCCTTGATATCCTTTACATCAATAATTTCTTTAACAAGTTCTTTATTCGAGACTGGATGTGGGGCTACTGCATTGTAGATTCCAGCGTTGATAGTATTTGACATGAGGTCCACACACATGGTGCATAAATCATCGATGTGTATCCAGCTATAAATCATAGACCCATCACCAAAATATGTGCCCATCCGACCTAAGCTAAGAGGCTTTAGGATTTCTTTTAGTGCGCCTCCTTTTGTTGATAGCACAATGCCAATACGTAAGATTGATAGTTTGTCAACAGATTCTGCAAGACTCAAATGTGCCTCTTCCCATTGCTTACACACGCGGACCATAAAATCAGAACTTGAGGAGATGTCGTCCTCCGTGAGTAGCTGTTTACTTGAATTTCCATATATGCCAATAGCTGAAGCACCGATATAGTGGCTCATGCGTTTTTTAGAATTGACTAAAGAATCACGAAGAAGCTTGGTGCTCAATGTTCGACTCTCTAAAATTTCGGTTTTACGGGCTGCAGTCCATCTTTTATCAGCAATCCCTGCACCAGCAAGATTTATAAGAACATCTGCATCCAATGCATTCTGGTCAATCGTGCCATTGGCAACATCCCAATTGAAATACCTCACATTTGGACGCGTGTTCTTTAGAGACGATGATCGTGTCAAAATATGAACGTGATATCCCGCATCGACAAGGATTGAGGTTAATCTCTGACCAACCAGACCAGAACCTCCGGCAATGAGTACTGTTTTCGTTTTATCTTTCATTTTATATTCAAACAGACCTGCACTTGATTTGTTTTATGTAAATGGTGTTGATGTTGTATCTTGTCATACCTCTTCTATTAAAGTTATTGAACTTACCCTATGAAAAAAACGATATTTTTATGCGTAGTCATTGTAATTCAATTCTCTTGTAGAACTGATGCTCCTATTCAAAATGAAGATTTTACGATTAATGTAAGGATCCATGAAGATCCACAAAGAATTAATCCAATTTTTTCTACGAATACAGCTGCAAGAGAAATTTTTCCATACATTTTCTTACAATTAGCTGAATTTGACCCAAAGACCTTAGAGCTTTCACCCATACTTGCAACCGAGATTCCTAGCAAACAAAGCATTACTTCTGGCACTTTTGCTGGAGGAGAATCCTATACATTTGAGATACTTGAAGAAGCTATTTGGTCAGATGGTAGCCCAATTCTGGCGAGCGATTATTTATTCACCTTTAAAGCTGTGAGTCATCCGGCTGTAAATGCCAATAGTTGGAAGAGTTATTTGAATCAAATTGCCGAGGTCCAACTAAATGAATCAAACCCCAAACAACTGACAGTGATTTTTGCAAAACCAATGAAGCAAGGTCTCGAAATCGCATCTTCCATTGAGTTTTTTCCAGAACATATTTATGACCCTAAAGGAGTCTTAGCTACTATTCCATTGGCGGATCTACGAAATCCTGAAAAACACACAGAGTTAGAATCAATCGATGGATTTAATGCGTTTGCAACACAATTCAATGATGTCAGATTTCAACAAGATAATTGCACTGGTTCAGGACCATATACACTAGACGCTTGGGAAACGGACCAATTCATAAAAATTAGTCGAAAGGAAAATTGGTGGGGTGATAAATTTCCAGAACGAACCTTCCTCCAAGCAGAACCTAAAACCATAATTTTTAATGTTATTCCAGATGAGATTACTGCTATCACTCAATTAAAATCAGGTCAAATTGATTTTATGACCGTGAGTAATGGAGAAAATTTTAAAAATCTAATGAGTGAAAATCCAGAATTAAATTTTCATACGCCGCAATTGACGCACTTCTATTATATAGGTATGAATAATAAATCTCCAAAATTAAGTGATAAGCGTGTCAGGAGAGCAATTAGTCATCTAGTCGATGTTGATGGTTTTATAGAGCAAATGGAATATGGAAAAGCGCAACGTACAGTTGGTGTCATTTTACCATTTAGAGAAGAATATAATAGTGACTTAAAACCTATCGAATTGGATGTTGAGAAAGCCAAAGAATTACTTGATGAGGCTGGATGGAAAGATACAAATGGAGATGGGATAAGAGATAAAATTATACTTGGGCAAAGAGTTGAATTGGTACTCGATATGTTTGTGACCTCAGGTCTATTAGGTCAGCGACTTGCACTTTTTTTGAATGAAAAAGCGAAACCGATCGGCATTGGTATGAACACTGTTCAGAAAACAAATAGGACGATAGTGGCAGATCATCTTAATACAGGCGATTATGATTTATATCCTATGATAATCAGATCGGCTGTTACAGAATATGATCCGTATACAAGATGGCATTCAGACAATGCAACTCTCGGTGGACGCAATGTTGTGCAATATGTAAATCCAGAAGCGGATAGATTGATTGAAGAATTGCAGAAAGAATTGAATGCAGAAAAGCGAATCCAGTTATATGCTGAGTTGCAGGCTATCATGTACGAAGATCAGCCTGCTGTGTTTTTGTATTCGCCATTAGCTAAGCTAGTGTCCTCTCCTCGAATAGAACCATTGATAAGTGTAAAGCGTCCAGGTTATTTTTTACAAACAGCGAATGTAAATGAGTTTTCATTTTCTGAGAATTAATGTATGATTACTTACATTATCAAGCGCATATTAGCGATGCTTCCGGTCCTAGCTATTATTCTAATTCTATCCTTTGTATTATTTGAATATTCTGGTGCCGACCCCGTTAAAAGTCTGCTTACCCTACAAGGCATAACAGATGATGATCAGGTAAATCTTGATTATCAAGTAGAATATAAAAACATCGCAAGAGATCTGTCCAGAGATTTGCCCTTGTTTTATTTTTCAATTATCCCTTCGTATTTTCCAGACACATTACATCGAATTCTTCTGCCAGAAAAACGAAGACGGGCTGAAACATTATTGACGCAATATAAAAATTGGGATCGAGTCAATGATTATGTAGGTAACTTGGCAGCATTGACTGAATTTGAAAATGATCCAAATTTACGATCATCTCTTAAACAAGCTATTTATCAGTATAATCGAGGTGTAGGAATTGAAGATGCAGAACGCATACAGCAAGCGATAATTCCAGATATAGATCAATCCAATCTGCTGATTCAAGAACGGTTTGCGTCATTCTTTAAAAGTCAACAATTGTTGTTTTCAAATCAAACTCCATTTTATTATCCAAAGCTTACATTTCATGGTGGGCAATCCCAATTTCATCAATGGTTTAAAAGGGTCATTGTTGGGGATTTTGGCTTAGCGATGACAGATGGGAGGCCTGTATTGGCGAAGCTTTCTAAATCAATCGGGTGGTCTATTATGTTGGCGTTATTGTCAATTTTCTTTGCCAGCATATTGTCAATCCTAGTTGGTTTATTGACAGCCTATAAAAAGGATACCATAATTGATTCATCTACATACCTCGTCTTATTTAGTATTTTTTCTACGCCTTTATTTTGGTTCGCAACATTAATGATTGTGTTTTTCACTTCTAAAGATTTTGGAGCTTTAACGGATATTTTTCCTTCAGTTGGACGTTTTTATACGGGAGATGGAAGTATGCTTCAGCAGTTAAGTCACAATTTAAAATTATTGATTCTACCTATATTTTGTTTGTCTATTCATAACACGGCTTTGTTGGGTAGACAGATAAGAGCCTCACTTTTACAGCAGTCAGCCATTGCCTATAATCTAACAGCGATTGGAAAAGGTATGTCTCAAAAATCGGCACTCATTAAGCACGTTTTACCTAATGCCTTATTGCCATTTATTACGATCATTATTGGAGCTATACCAGCAGCAATCGCAGGAACTTTAATCATCGAAGTTATATTTAATATTCCTGGCATGGGACGGTTGATGTTTCAGTCTATATTAAATGATGATTGGAATATAATTTCAGCTATTTTGATTGTGATCTCGCTGGCAACTATGATTTTCTATTTAATTGGTGACATCTTATATGCTTATGTCAATCCTAAAATAAAATTAGCAGAATGAATCAGCTGATTAAACAAATAGTAGGGACGGGCAAAGGCAAAGCAGCAATTTTTATTTTATTCGTGTTTGGGAGTGTTGCTTTATTTGCGCCATTTATAGCAAGCAATCCAGCAAGTATACAAGAGGGCGCAGTAGCCTATCAGGCACCTGGTTTTAAAAGTTCAGTTACAGATGATACTTTTTTATTGGGTACAGATCAAATAGGTCGGGATGTGTGGGCAGGTATTGTGTACGGGACTCGATGGGCATTGTTGGTCGGATTTCTTGCTACACTAATTTCTAGTTTTATTGGTGTCAGCATAGGCTTGTTAGGCGGCTATTTTGGTGATGAGAGGATGAAGGTGAATGGATGGTTGTTGTTGCTGGCAATATTCACTTTAAGCATTTTGACATTTTATATATACTATTTTAATTGGCCAGCAGGGCTGAAAGCAATGGTGTGGTTTGGTAGTTTTTGCGCAGTTGTTTTTCTGTTCTTAATTTATCTACCTAAACGGACAAAAGTGCAATCTGTATTAGGTCGACCAAGTATTAAATTACCTCTAGATTTTTTATTGCAGAGACTGATAGAGATATGGCGAGCGGTACCAGGATTATTTATACTGCTTGCTTTATTAGCAGCGGTCAAGCACCCTTCACTTTGGACTTTGATTGTCATTTTGGGCTTACTGCGATGGACAGGTATTGCGAGACTTGTAAGAGCAGAATTACTCCATATTCGGGAGCAGAATTATATAAAATCTGCCCAGTCTCTTGGTTTTTCAGATTGGCACATTGTCGGTAAACATGTCTTACCAAATGCCTTGATTCCATTATTCGTTGTGTTTGCATTTAGTATTTCTGGAGCAATTATCATGGAAGCCACCATTTCATTTCTAGGTATAGGCATGAGTTCTGATACTGTTACTTGGGGATCATTAATGAGTGCAGCTAGACAAAACTACAGAGCTTGGTGGTTGGCAGTCTTCCCAGGGCTATGCATTTTCTTTCTCTTGATGTCTTTGAATATCATTGGAGATGAGCTTTCAAAAGACGGTTGATTGAATTTTGTACGCCGATAGCAAACCTTCATTACATTAAAATCTCAAGTAAACCCTTGATTAATGCCATTGAGTCTAAGTTTGCTTGGATAAGGTCGTTGTTTCTTATTACTCTATGTATAATGTATAGCTCTATGATATCAACTAGTGTCTCAAGCACTAAATAAATGGCTGTATGAAAGCAGTTATTTTTCGTCTACTCAAGGCACAGGTTCGCTTTGATAGCCTTAGCTATCAAGGCCGGTTCTGTAACGCAGAGAAGGCGGAAAAGAACAATTTAATATGGCTGTATATTTAGTTCTTGAGGCACTAGTTTCTCCTTCGTTTGGACTTTTTATCATCAAAAAGCTTTGTCTTGCCTCGTTTCATAGACAATTCGCCGTTTTTATCGGTTTTGATCTTATAAGCTTCAGTTGTCTTACATCCATAGCCAGTTTTACAGCTATTCAAGCTGATTCCAGCTAATATTAGAAAGACGATAAGAGCTGGAACTGTAAGTCCTTTGTCCACTAATAATCTACGCTGAGTGAGTTTAAAAGACATAACTTATGTTTTATTGACTATAATATCGCAAAAACCTATGGCAATCCCCATAAATACTAGCTTTTCCTTGCATTAAAGTTGTATAACAAAATATTATAATATATTTTGTGCTCGATTTAATAACGTATAAAAAATATAAACTTTTAAACATTATGAATAAAGGTGATTTAATTGATTCAGTAGCAGCTGCTACAGATCTAACTAAAGCTGACGCAACTGGTGCTGTCAATGCATTATTTGCAAGTATTGAGAAATGTCTTAAAAAAGGTGATGATTTATCTTTACCTGGTTTTGGCAAGTTTTCAGTCAATAAAAGAGCTGCTAGAATGGGAGTGAATCCAGCTACAGGTGAAAAAATAAAAATTAAAGCTAAGAAAGTAGTTAAATTCAAAGCTGGTAAAGGTTTAGCTGAAGCTGTCAACTAAGATTTCTTCTAGTAAAATTATACTCTTAAGGCCTGATGTTTTTACATCAGGTCTTTTTTTGTGCCGATTCATCACTTATTCGCTAAACATTACATGTTATACTGTGCTATGAATCCTTAAATCATATCTTTGCGCACTTAATTCCTTCTAGATAAAAATTGCTTACTATGATAGAAACAATTGATCTTAAACGGCATGCTACTCAAGTACGCAGAGATATTGTTAGACAAGTTCATGCATGTCAATCTGGCCATCCTGGTGGTTCGCTTGGATGTGCTGATTTCTTAGTCGCCTTATACTTTAAAGTCATGAACCATAAGGTTGCTTTTAATATGAAGGGGGATGGCGAAGACTTATTTTTCTTATCGAATGGACATATCTCGCCCTTGTGGTATAGTGTACTAGCTAGGTCAGGGTATTTCCCAGTTTCAGAATTGTCAACGTTTAGACAACTTAATTCAAGATTACAAGGTCATCCAGCAACCCATGAAGGCTTGCCTGGGATTCGTGTTGCCTCTGGATCATTAGGTCAGGGTATGTCTGTGGCGATTGGAGCAGCACTAGCCAAAAAGATGGATGGTGATAAGCATCTGGTCTATGTGCTGACAGGTGACGGTGAGTTGCAGGAGGGTCAAGTATGGGAAGCTGCCATGTTTGCTCCACATAATAAAGTAGATAATCTAATCGTAACTGTTGATTGGAATGGTCAACAAATTGATGGATCGAATGAAGAGGTACTTTCTCTTGGCGATTTGGAAGGTAAATGGAAATCCTTTGGATGGGATGTCTTACATATGAATGGTCATGATTTTGATGAGATATTGCAAACCTTGGAGCTTGCAAAATCTAAAACAGGTCAAGGCAAACCTATCTGTATCCTAATGAAAACGGAAATGGGGCAAGGAGTAGACTATATGATGGGGAGCCATGCATGGCATGGGAAACCACCAAATGATGAACAATTAGAAGTCGCTCTAGCGCAATTAGAAGAAACACTTGGAGATTTTTAAAATCAGAGATTTTATTTTAACCTATGATAGATATAACAACACTTAATCCGACAGAAAAAAAAGCAACTCGCGATGGCTTTGGTGCCGGTTTTTATGAAGTGGCCAAGTCAAATCCAGATGTGATAGCTCTCTGTGCAGATCTCATTGGATCTTTGAAAATTCAACCCTTCATTAATGAGCATCCGGAGCGATTTATACAAGTCGGAATTGCGGAAGCAAATATGATGGGTATAGCTGCTGGTTTAGCAATTGGTGGCAAAATTCCATACGCATGTACGTTTGCCAATTTTGCTACAGGAAGGGTGTATGACCAAATACGACAATCCATTGCCTACTCTCATAAAAATGTAAAAATATGTGCTTCACACGCAGGTGTGACACTAGGAGAAGATGGGGCAACTCACCAGATATTAGAAGATTTAGGGATGATGAAAATGCTTCCTGGATTTACAGTGATTAATCCTTGTGATGCACAGCAAACCAAAGAAGCTGCGATTGCCATTGCAGAACACGATGGTCCAGTCTATCTTCGTTTTGGTCGACCAAGTTGGCCTATGTTCACTACACCTGGTTCCTTTAAAATAGGAAAAGCAATACAATTTAGTGAAGGCTCTGATGTCAGTATTTTTGCGATCGGGCATTTGATGTGGTATGCAATCGAAGCCAGCAAAAAATTAATAAAAGAAGGTATCTCTGTTGATCTACATAACATACATACAATCAAACCTCTTGATGAAGACGCCATCTTAAATTCAGTTGCTAAGACTGGATGTGTCGTCTCAGCTGAGGAGCACCAACGCAATGGAGGCTTAGGGGATAGCATCGCTCAGGTACTTATGCAAAACAATCCAGTCCCCATGGAGTACGTTGCTGTCAATGATTCATTTGGAGAAAGCGGAAAGCCAAACCAACTGCTAGATAAGTATGGGATGGGTATTGATCACATTTATCAAGCAGCTAAAAAGGCTCTAAAGCGGAAGTCATAATTTTTCATCTATAGTTGCAAGCCAAAACTTTCATGCTTAGTCAGATTTAGAAATCTATTTTTTTGATTCTGAATTCACTTGGTTATCCAATTTTGTATGATATTGAGGGGAATCACACTCCTTTAATATGAAACACATTATTGCAATCCTATTAATCAGTTCTTGGATCATAAGCTCTGCTTATTCACAAGGCAGACACTTACCAATCGATACGACAGTTATTACATCTCATAGCTCTATGATCAATGGTCAGACTGTCTCCTATACAGCAACAACTGGAACACAGCCACTTTGGGATGATATGGGCAAACCAATAGCTAGTTTATTTTACACTTACTATAAGCGAAACAATATAGGTGATAATGCTGATCGCCCCTTACTTATCTCTTTTAATGGTGGACCAGGTTCTGCATCAGTGTGGATGCATGTGGCTTATACAGGCCCCAAAGTTTTAAATATTGATGAAGAAGGCTATCCTGTCCAGCCATATGGTGTTCAGGATAACCCTTACTCGGTTTTAGATGTGGCAGATATTGTCTTTGTGAATCCTGTCAATACAGCCTATTCTCGGACTATCCCTGAATCAGGAAAAGATGTTGATAAGACGAAGTTTTTTGGTATCAATGCAGATATCAAATATTTAGCTGATTGGTTAAATACGTTTGTCACTCGCCATAATCGATGGTTGTCTCCAAAGTATATCGTTGGGGAAAGTTATGGAGGTACACGTGTGATGGGATTGGCATTAGAATTACAAGACCAACAATGGATGTATCTGAATGGAGTTATCATGGTCTCTCCAGCAGATTACAAATCTTATAGTGCAGATAACGCCTTGTCATCAGCTTTAAATGTGCCTTACATGGCGGCAGCGGCATGGTATCATAACGTACTGCCGGCTGATCTGCAGAGCAAAGATTTGCTAGATGTATTACCCGAAGTTGAGGATTTTGCAATCAATGAGTTGATACCTGCTCTTGCTAAAGGGGGCTTCATTTCTGATGAAGAGCGCGATGCCTGCGCAACTAAAATGGCGAGGTATACGACTATTGACAAAGAGTCAATTCTCCAACATAATTTGGATGTGCCGCCGCGGTATTTTTGGAAAGAACTATTGCGCGATGAGTCGGGCATGACAGTAGGCCGATTAGATTCAAGATATTTAGGTATTGATAAAAAGAATATCGGAACCTCTCCAGATTACAATGCTGAGTTGAAATCTTGGCTTCATTCCTTTACACCAGCGATTAATTATTATCTCAGAGAGCACCTAGAGTTTAAGACGGATATTAAATATAATATGTTTGGGCCTGTGCATCCGTGGGATAGACGCAATGATAATACAAGAGATAATCTACGACAGGCGATGGCTAATAATCCGTATTTAAATGTCTTAGTGCAGTCAGGTTATTATGATGGAGCAACAACCTATTTTAATGCCAAGTATACGATGTGGCAATTAGACCCGAGCGGCAGGATGAAAGACCGCATGGATTTCAAAGGTTACCGCAGTGGCCACATGATGTATTTGAGACGTGAAGATTTAAAATTAGCTAATGATGATTTAAGGTCATTTATTAAAAAGTCATTACCTGGAGAAAAATCTGCGAAGTATTAAAATAAACTGTAGATTTGTTTTTCAATTAATTAAAATGAATACATCGAGAAATAATTGGTCAGATCCAGCAGACGTAATGTCAGGCTAAGATGTGTCTATTATTTTTTTGAGTAAAATATAGCCTTGTCGAAGCTTCGACAGGGCTTTTTTAGTATATGAAGCTATTTGAATTATATAAGAGTTCTTTTCAGGGATTGTCGAAAGATGTCTGGTATTTGGCTGTCATTTATTTAGTCAATCGATGCGGTGAGATGGTGATCCCATTTATGAGTGTATATTTAACACAACAGTTGGGCTTTTCTAAAACACAGACGGGAGTTGTGCTGACTTGTTATGGACTTGGGGCACTTTGTGGTTCTAATATTGGAGGCTATTTGTCAGATAGTATAGGGAATTTTAAGGTGATGGCTATAAGTTTGTCAGGCACAGGGGTTGCCTTCATGTGTATTTTATTTTTTAAAACATTTTACTTGCTCAGCGCATGGCTTTTTCTTTCTGCAATCTTCTCTAGTATGTTTAGCCCAGCAGCATTTAGTGCTGTGAGCATGTGGGGAGATCCAGCCAATAAAACGAGAGGCTATTCATTATTGAGGATGGCGATTAATTTGGGTTTTGCAATTGGGCCTGCCGTTGGTGGCATATTGGCTAAAACTGTTGGTTACAATTGGTTGTTTATTTTGGATGGCATGACATGTTTGATGGCTCTTGTAGTCTTGTTTTTATTATTAAGGCATCGGAATATAAAGTTTAATCGGACTAAGCAAAAAGTAGTGATAAAAGAGTCGCCATATAAGGATCCTATACTTATCCTGTTTCTATTTTCTAATTTAATTAATATGATTGCCTTTTTTCAGGTTCTATTTTCAGTTCCTGTTTATTTTAAAGAGGTTGTCTTAATGGATGAATTTTTAATAGGCATGTTTTTTACTGCAAATGGCTTGCTGGTCCTATTTTTAGAGATGCCCTTAGTATATATGATTGAAGAGAAGAAAAAATATTTTAGACCGATGATTTGGGGAGCAATTTTAATTGGACTTTCTTATGCGTCATTAAGTTTATTTTCAAATCCGATAGTTGCTATAATAATGTACAGTCTTTTGTTGGCCTTAGGAGAAGTGATTAATTTTCCATTGATTCCATCTTTAGCGATGCGTAGAGCGAATGAGGACAATCAAGGCAAGTATATGGGAATGGTATCGATGATGTTTGCAATGGCATTTTTGTTTGCGCCGATTACAGGCTTACCAATTGTTGAATTAATTGACTTTCATTTGTATTGGTATCTTGCTGCTTTATGCTCTATTGTTTCTGGATTGTGTTTGTGGTTGCTGAAACCGTATTTTGCAGAAGCTGATTAAATGGGAGCTGTGGTTATTTATTCCTTTTTTCAATTTCAGAAAGTCGTTCGTCGATCATGTCTCTAGATAGCCAATGACCTCTGACCATCACGCCATGAATATTTTGTGCCTGTTTTAAATTGTCTAATGGATTACCGTTAACTAAAATGAGATCTGCTGATGCACCTTCTTTAATCACACCATATTCTCCTGTAGCATTGAAGAAGATAGAAGGATTAATTGTGCCGCTTTCTAATATTTTTTGATTTGATATGCCCGCTTGTGCCATGGCTTCCATTTCGTGGTGAATTGAAAATCCCGGTACATTCATGACTTGTGGTGCATCGGATCCTAATAAAAAAGTTACGCCTTGATTATCCATTTCCTTTAAAATTTTCTTTCTAGTCTCAATGAAGTTTTGCCATTGTTCAGTTGAGAATTCCTCGTCTCCGATTAATCTTTCTTTATTTTGTCGCCAAGCGAATCTTGTTTTTGAAGGCATGTATTTCATTTCGGGCTCTTGCATCATAAGGGCAGGATCCGTAGGAGAAAACCATCTCGTGAACAGTGTTTGGGTCGGGACGGAGGCAATGTTGTGAAGCTTGGTTTTGGCAACTAGAGTTTTAATCTTAGAGTCATCAAGTATAGGCGTAAAGAGATAGCCAAAGAAACCTCCACTTGCTGGGTCTGCGTTTGAATTATCAGCCACTAAGCCTTCTACGTATCCATCTAGATGGTCAATCGTTGCATAGCCAGCTTCGATAGCTCTTTCGATACCTACTTCAATAGGCACATGGCCTGCGAATGGTATACCGACTTCTTTGGCGGTCTTTTCAATGATATGCCAATTGGCAAGTGTAATGCCTGGATGTATTTTTAAAAAGTCATAACCATCATTTTTATATTGTGTTACTTTCTGCTTTGCTTCTTCGGGTGTCGTAATGGTATTACCATTTAGTGATGGACTTGATGTATAGATTCTGGGAGATACTATGTCATTTGATTTGATAAGCTCTTTCAGTGTCAAATGATATGGATCTCCTAACATACCTCTGATAGTTGTGACACCTTGAGATAAATATAAAAACAAGGTTTCTCTTACAAGTGTATCGTCTTCCTCTATTGGAGTTGGAATGTGCGCGTGCATTTCAGTTAAGCCGGGCATTAGATATTTACCTGTGCCATCAATAATGGTAGCGTTTTTATGTAAGGTCGCCGTTCCTATTTTAGTAATATTTCCATCCTGTATGACAACATCAGCTGTTTGTAGATTCTGTCCTCCTTTAAGACTGATGATAGTGGTATTTCTAATGATGGTCTCTTGACCTTGGTTCTTTTTAGGGCAGGACGTAAGGATGCAAGAAAAGAGGCTAGCGACAATCAAGAGAAATTTTAACATTGCTGAAGCTTTAATTCTCCGTAAATTACTAAAATGTCTGTAGCTATGTGAGTACTTGTTGTAATATGCGAGTGGTTATTAAATATGTAGGTTTAATGCCATCTTGACCTAAGCCTCCTGATGCTAAGGTGCTACCAGTTTTTAAGGGGTTGTCAGATGCATAATAAGCATATCGTAGTTTGATATTTTTATCTACATGCTTCCTTATTTTTGAAGCAGACTGAATTGCTTTTTGATAGTGCGCACCTTCCATTTCTAATCCGATACCCTTCCAACTTGAACTTTGAAAATAAGTGAGGATGTCTTTGTTTTGGAGAGATGTGCCCAATACAGTGACCATTAGACCTTCAAAAACATCTAAGCCATGCCCTTCAAAATCATTTTGAGAGAATTCATTTTTAAATGGATAATTATCTGCAGTGCCTTCAAAAATATGTGCTTGTGGAATCATAATGTCACCTTTATCTCCCTCTAGAATGCCAGCCTTCCCCATTATATTAATTGACTTAACATTAAGTGATTCAGTAGATTTGCTGGATAGAATTGGTTTGAGAAGTTCATCCATCGTTTCATAGGCTTGCTCACCAAATGCATAATCCATCACAATGATGATTTGATTAGATTTTTGTTTTTTAGCTGATTTTTTTGGATTAAATTTTTCGATCAATTTAGGATCGACTTTGTCACATTCAAAAATTTGGACTGTAATGTTAGTTCCACTGCTGTCAGTTAATTCATGCATCCCATGAGCTAGTGCATATTTTTTTATGGTTTGACGATGTCTCTCATTTTTAGATTTGCTAATCTGAGACATGAGGTCTTCAAAGTTTTTATATTTTAATTTTTTACCAATTGCTTTTGTGGCATATAGGCAATTCATCACACTATGTAGGTTGGCACTGATAATATGAGTTGGGCGCTGTGACAACCCTTTTTCGAATAAAAAATGTTTTATTCTATTTGCCCATTGCTCACCGTAAATGTGGTGACCCAGGACTTCTGTCAAGGAGGAAGAGAATGTGATTTCCCGATCTTGTTGATTGACAAATTCTTCAATACTCAATCTGCCCATCCAATAGATGATTTCAAAAAGTGAGTTGACTTTGCTTGCCTTTTCGAAAATCAAACAGGCTTCTAATGTTTCTGCATAGGTCCTACCGATAACAGTACTTAAGTAAGTGCAACCAATTTCTCTGTCATAAGGCTCACCCTTTCGAATCAGCTGAACTATTTCTTCCAGTTTTTTCCAATCCCTTTTTTTCTTATTTCTTGAATCTAGACTATGTCGACGGATTTTTTCTGACTCTATGAACATAAAGGTTAAGTGAGTCAAGACGTCATATATATCACTTCTACCACGTGTCATTTCGATATACATCTGATACTTATCGATACGATAGCAATTTCTGCGTCGTTTGGATGGAATGATCGGTGTGAATGACGATTTTTCCAAACCTTCTCGACTGATAAGTTTGATAAACTTACACTGCTCAATACCAATAGGAAGCCGTTGGAAAATATACAAGAGCCCGTTTAATTCTACGCGATCAGGGTCAGCAATCGAACCGTAAATTTCAGGCTTCAATGCTAATAAAGATTCGATCATCGCTTCACCTGATGTGCCCAGGGGTTTATAGTGCCCCCTGATTAAAAGGTGGCGCATAGAGATATAAAGTTTCTGTATTGATGAGCTTGAAATTCTTGCTCTTACTTGATTTACTGACGGTTTGTTTTCCAAAAAACTGATTTAGAAGTTAGAGTTTCAAATATTATACCATAAATAAAACGATATCACTCTACATGTGACGATATATCGGATTAATATTTATTAATCTAATGCTAAAGAAATTGTTATGCGGCTCATATATTTTACATCTATAAAGGATTCTTTTAAAAACTAAATTTTTAAGAAAAGAGAGATAATGACTGCGCCTAACATGACAATTGCTAGAAAGAAAAAACTGGTTTGCAATGAATAGGCTTCAGAAATAAAACCAATTATTGGTGGACCTGCTAAAAATCCTGTATAACCAAAGGTTGATACAGAGGCGATTCCTAAACTAGGTGGTACTCCAGGGAGTAAGCCAGCTTCTCGAAATAGTATGGGGATTAATATTGAACAACCCAAACCCGTTAAAGCCATCGCAGCTGTAGATAGAATGATGGAATGGCCTAAAGAGAATAGATAAACACCGATGGATACAATTAAACAGCCGACTGCCACAATATGCTGTGCCTTAAATCTTGCAAATAATCTATCACCATAAAATCGTGCTATCGCCATCGTAAATGAAAAGGCAGCGAATCCAAAACCCATCATAGAAACAGGACTTGACAGAACTTCTGTGTAAAAGAGTGAATTCCAATCCATGATACCGCCTTCTACTAAAAAGACAATAAAGGCAATTATGATTAGAAGAAAGACGGTTATTCCAGGCCACTGCCATTTAAATCGAGGTTCCTTTGTATACTGTATGTTATGAATTTGTCTAACAGTTACAAGTAATATGACGAGTGCTAGTAGTGCGCAGAATAAAAAATGAGTTGTATACGGAATGCCTCTTCCTGCTATTAATCCCGCAATTAAGGAAGCTCCCATCGCTGTTAAGCTCCAGAACCCATGTGTCATAGACATGATAATTGTTGATGTCTCTTTTTCTATTGACGAGGCTAGGGTATTCATGCTTATATCCATAGATCCATTGGCAATACCTAAAACAAAGAGTGCGACAACTAGCTCTTGAAATGATGAAGGGAACGAAATCAAAGCAATTGAAAATGCGAAACAGCAAGCACCTAAAAATGACACTTTACCGGGACCAAAACGATTTAATAAATAAGCTACAATCGGAGTGCTTACAACAACTCCTAAAGGAGAGGCCAACAGGGCCCATCCTAAATCTGCATCACTCAATGACAAGGCAATCTTAACATCTGGTATGCGGACTGCCCAATTGCTAAAGAGGATAGCGTTAATAGCGAAAAGGATACCAAGTGATCGTGTCAGCGGATTTTGTAAATATGCTTTTATCGAGAGCTGATTTGAAGTGATGTTGATGTCCAACCTGTTATATATTATTAGTTATCATAATGTTGTGTAAATGTAGGTATAATGAAGTGTATTTGCAGTGTTTTTGTAGTAAGTATGTTTAGGCTTAGTTGACTGGGATTTGCGTATTTTGTAGATGCATAACGTATTAAAATATCCGTAGTTAATGAAAGGATCATTAGAAGTAATTCTGAATCATATAAAATCTTTAGTCGGCAGTATATTGCATTTTTTATCTGCACAAATGGATCGATTGAAGAGAGTCAAACCTCAACAAGGAGATAGCGGTATAGATGGAGAAGTCAGTACAACTGAAAGCGCGGCGAAAGAAGGACTCTTTGGTAAAATGAAGGCACTTTCTAGTAGTATTAATATTGCAGAGAAAAAGGAGGCACTTCAACAAAAGACAGCAAGTCTTCGAGATAAAGCGAAAACTCAATTTGAAGAAAGGCAGAATCTAGTTGATAAAATTAAATCAACTTCTCAAGGCATAGTTGATAAAACTGGATCAGCGATTGATCAAATTAAACTGTCTGAGGATGAAAGCAATACCGAAGGAAAAATATCAGTAGAGACATCCAAGGATAAATTATTAGAGACTAAAAATGCACTTCAATCAAAGCTTAAAAATCTTAAATCGGATGACGCAAGTGACATAGCAAAAGAAGCAATCGCGCAATCAAAGGATAAATTATCTAAATCAACGTCTGCGTTAAAAGAAAAATTAAGTAAACTCAAAAAGGAAGATTATTTAAATCAAGACACATTAGCAAAGTCTAAAGAAAAGTTGTCGGGAGCAGCTTCTTCTCTCAAGGATAAAATAAAATCCCTAAGCGATTCTGATTCTGGCATGATTGAAAAATTAAAAGCTCTTCCTGCTTTCGCGTTAGGGTTATTGCAACAAGCAGCTTCTCGGACAAAGCAAGCCATTGTGCATATAAAAAATGCAGATGTTAGTGAAATTGGAAAAGCGACCAATCCTATATTTACTAAATGGAGTCAATTTTCTTTAAAGGTAGCCAGTCTGCCTTGGATTACTTCGCTGATTGATAAGTGGATGTCACTTAAGTTATGGGGTAAAGAAAAATTATTTTATAGGTATACGATGCCAACCTTAGTAGGTGTCTGTGGTGTGTTTTTGATCATTGCTTCTACTATGTATTTTTTATCACGAACTAACATCGTTGGCTTAAGAAATAGCACTGTCGAAGAATTAGCTGAAAGTCGTATACAGGAAAAAATACAAAATTATACAGCTCATGTCAACGAACGATCAGATGAAATTCAGCAAATCTTAAGAGATAATGTGAATAAGACAAAGCTAATTGCTGACTCCCCAACATTTAAGGAATTGAATGTACAAGGGATGGAAGAATTTAGCAGGACACTGTTGCAGCAGGATACGAATTTGTTAAATGTTGTTGTCTTAACCCACGAAGAAGTAAAAGCTAATATCAGAACAAGGCGGATCGGCGAGGAAACAGATTTTATTTTTAGTTGCTGTGAACTCAATGAAGATAGGGCTATCAATTATGAAGAAATTGAAGAAGTCGAGTGGCTTTCTAGTTTAGATACCACACGTCAAATCATTACTGATGTCTATAAAAATCCTGTCAATGGCGAGCAGTTCTTTTATCATGGGAATAATATAGTTGACTTGAAGGGAGGCCAAAACGGCGCTGTTCTTTTAAGATATAATTTGAATTTTGCAGTAAGAAATTTGCAAAAATCTAATATTACTGGTGTTAATTTCTTAGTCACAAATGATTCATTGGTCATCGCTTCCTCACAGGATACTATATATCCTTCTATTGAAACGCTATCAATGACAGAAGCGGCAGCAGCTGGTCCTGTAGATTATTTTTCAAAAATAGTAGAAATCATAAAGAAATCTAAAACTCATGAGCAGGCAGTTCGTCGTATCACAGATGCTTCATTTATAGGTGATCCCATAAAGTTTAATCGAAAGTTTGGAAGTATTATGCCAAATGCAATTGCAGCAGAACCAACGCTAGACACACTAGGTAAGGGAACTTGGTTGACCTCTGATCAAGCGGAAGCTCTCTTAGATTTATCTTTTGGAAAACTGCTGAAGTTGAACAGTGAAGGTGTCGATGATAGCGGACTAAGTCCTGATGAAATGGTATTTATTACAGGAAGAGAATTGGCATATGCGTATATGGATTCCATTAAGATTGCAGAGAATGGATATATTTTGGATGAGAATTATTTGTTGACATTTTCTACAAATGAATTTGGATGGACCTTAGTCAACCAATCAACCTCGGATGAGTTTTATCATGATATTGTACAGGCTAAGCAGCAAATGCATGGCAATTTCAATAGTTTGCTGAATCATTCATTTTGGTCGTATATTTTGTCGTCGTTAGTATTGATCACGTTGTTTTCTCTTCTTATCACTGGTTTTATGAGGAATTTCACAAAACCGATAAAAGATTTATTTGAAGAAGTCCAACAAGGCAGTTCAAACACAGACAACTCTGAGTTGCAGTTGTCTTCTGGTAATGAAATGGAGATGTTGGGTCAAAAATTTCAGTCGATGAATCAAGAAATTACCTCTTATGTTAATCAATTGGAACAATCCAATACGGAGTTGGAGCAATATGCACATGTTGTGTCTCATGATCTAAGAGCTCCACTCAGAACCATCAGCTCCTTTACACAATTGTTGGAACAGAAACTGGATGATGAGAAAACAGATGATAAGACCAAGTCTTATATGAGCTACATTCAAAAAGGTGCAATGCAAATGGAGGAAATGATTAAAGGGATGTTGACATATGCCACGCTTAAACGAAAATTAGCCACTGATGATTTTTCAGAAATAGACCTCAATGTTGAATTGCAGCAAGCATTAGATAATTTAAAAACTAAGATCGATAAAGTATCACCTGAGATAAAGGTAAATCATTTGCCTATTGTCCGATTCAAAGGCAATAATGTAGTTTCTGTCTTTCAGAATCTCATTGATAATTCAATAAAGTATAAGCAGCCGGATAAGGAATTGACCATTGATATAAAAGCCGAGCATATAGGTGAGAACTATATCGTTTCTATTGAAGATAATGGACTTGGTATAGAAAAGGAAGACAGGAATAGAGTCTTCGATATGTTTTATAGAACTGGTAGCCAAGATGAAAGTATAGGGATTGGCTTAGCTTCTTGTAAGACTATCATTGAAAATGGTGGTGGTAAAATTTGGTTGGACAATAACATAGATCAAAAAAGCGGTACTACTTTTTTTATTTCTTTTCCTAACGGAGTTAAACAGCATATAACGGAGGATACTCGACAAGAAGATTTGGGCGATTTAAATGGTAGTCCTGAAAACGTTAGTGCAGAAAAGACTTCTGTTGACAATCGTGTTGATACTCAGACAGATGTTAATTTGCCAAAGGTCGGAGGCTAAACAAGTTTGTTTGAAGTACATATACCCAACGCACTTGAATTTGCCTATTTACTGCTGCGCTATTTTTACAATCTCTCGTTACAAAGCCTCGTAATAGCAGCTTTGAGGAAGCCTGCGACTATTTCTACGTTATGTGCCTCGATCCAAAAAATATCCTTACATTAAAACAGGTCAAACCCAAATCACTTGGGTATAGAATCTTAAATCTGATTAGCTTTCGATGTGCCAGACTTTGTATTTAAAAATCAATTTCTTGTCGTACCTTCAAGAAAAAGCTATGACGAGATGAAAATGTATTTATGCGTACTGGTTCTGTTGTTCACAATGTCTAATGTTGCAATAGCTCAGTCTGCATTGGATAGTTTGCTCCCTGTAAGAGGCTTATGTATCAAATCGCCAAATACACTTGAGTTAGATCGATTCACAAAATTTATCGATGAAGAATTAAGTCACCTTAAAGTAAATGTCCTGATCCTTCGGGTGGATTATAATTACCAATACAAACGAAGACCAGAATTGGCAAATGAAAAAGGCTTGTCAGAAATTCAGGTTAAGCAACTCGTAGCAGTTTGTAAACAGCACGGGATTCAACTCATCCCACAGGTTAATTTACTTGGACATCAATCATGGCATGGTAAGTTAGAAAATCTCTTAACAGTCTATCCTCAATTTGATGAAACGCCTTGGGTAAAATTACCACAGGGTGAATATAAGTGGCCTAACGATGATGGACTCTATTGCAAGAGTTATTGTCCTTTACATCCAGATGTTCACGACGTGGTGTTTGACCTTGTCGATGAGATTGTTGAGGTATTCGAAGCGAAAGCTTTTCATGCAGGTATGGACGAGGTATTTTATATTGGAGAAGATAATTGTCCTCGTTGTAGTGGGCTTGACAAAGCGGAATTATTCGCAGGAGAAGTGACGAAAATTAGAAATCACCTAGCGAGTAGTGGGAAGGAATTATGGATTTGGGGTGATCGCCTTATCGATGGTAAAACGACAGGCATTGGGATGTGGGAAGCAAGTATGAACAACACACATCGCGCTATAGATTTGATCCCTAAAGATGTCGTGATCAATGACTGGCACTATGAACGAGCTGATCCCACTGCTGCGATTTTTGCAGCTAAAGGATTTAAAGTTGCCACATGTCCTTGGCGCACAAGATCTATAGCTGTAAAGCAATTGCATCAAACACTAGCTTTCAGAGAAGCTGCTACGCCTCAATTAAAAGATAGATACTTAGGCATGCTACAAACTGTCTGGACAAGCCCGACTCATTTTCTTGATTTGTATTATGGTATCAAAGAGAATACGGATCCGAAAGGAGACCAGGCTGGTTGTTTTAAAGACTTGTTTTCAGAGATTGTAAAATTGGATTAACAGTAACCAAGTTATTATTTTGGTTTTAATTCCAATTTTGATTTTAATTCCTAGGACATGTATTCCCAAGCAGATTGATAATTACCTGTCGCTTCTACATGCTCAGCTAAGTCATTGAATAAGGTATGATTGGCTAAAGTCGTCATGTCGCCAATAATAATTAATTTTTTCCGCGCTCTAGTCATCGCTACATTTAGTCTGCGCTCGTCTGCTACAAAACCAATCTCTCCTTTATCATTGGATCGAACCAAGCTAATAATAATGAAGTCTTTTTCTTGACCTTGAAACCCATCGACTGTATTTACTTCAATATCTAATTCTCTAAAGACTTCTTCCGCTTCTTTCTTTTCTCGAATGAGCTTGACTTGTGCAGCATAAGGACTTATGATTCCAATTGAAATGCTTGGATTTAATAAAGTTTTATGGCGAATAAACCATTCATTTATAATAAAGAGCTCACCCTCATTAAAGGTGCTTAAGGTATCTGGATTTTTCTTTTCTTCAAAACCACAGCCACTCGTATCAATAAATGTCAATGGGTGTTCATCAATCGACCAGTTCGCAATATCCGGTCCTGATTTTAATTTATTATCATAGAAATTTTTATTCGAGAATGCTAATATCTTATCATTCATTCTGTACTGAGTCGTCAATAGATAGCTGTGATGAATCACACTTGTCATCCGATCTAACAATGTAATATCCAGACCTAGGTCTTTAGCTTGTTTTGATTTGACAGTTGGTGGTAGTTGTAAATGATCACCAGCAAAAATGACTTTTTTAGCTTTTAGTATCGCATTCCAACATTCAGCTTCTAAGGATTGTGATGCCTCATCTATGATGACAGTATCAAATTGTAATCCCTTAATATGAGAACTGCTTAATCCTATCAACGTTGTACAAACTGCCTGCGCACCTGTGATGATAGAATCCAATAATTTATCTTCTAGATCTCTAGCCCACTTCCTTAACTCTCTAGATTCTTGGTACATCGCATTCCGATTGGAGCGCTCTTTATAGCCAAACTTCCTTTTAAAGCCACCAGCTTGTTTTCGCGCCTCATTCGCTTCTATCTTCACCTTTTTAATATGCTTCCAATCTTCGTGATTAGCGGTCTTATCAGCTAGCGTTAAGTGCGCAATAGAGTCTCCGATGCGCGTGACATTACCTATACGTAAGGTGTTAACACCAGCTTTGTCTAGTTGTCTAGCTAAGAGGTCTACAGCGTTGTTGCTTGGTGCGCAGACAAGAACCCGTTTTTCAGTTTTTAGCAACTGATGAATTAATGCTACTAAGGTAGTTGTCTTGCCAGTACCTGGAGGTCCATGAATGATGGCGATGTGTTCTGACTGCCGACATCCTAAAATAGCAGCGTTCTGAGAGTCATTCAATGAAGAATTATGTATTTCTTGGATAGCATCCTGTTTTAAGTAGGGCGCGAATGAATCCTTTTTTCGAATACCTTCTCTCAACACTTTAATATGTTCTTCTTTACTGTTTTTGGCTTCAACGATAGCTGATTTCATAATCCGATAGGGTCTCTCATCATAGACCATTTCTACACCTGATTTAAATCTATCTTCGATATCATCAATATGCTGGACACTCCCTCCAAAAAGAATACCCATTTTATATTTTCGAACGAAAGAAATGACACCAGAGAAACTTAGCTTTTCACCATTGGATTTGATTGTAAAAAATTCGCAACCAACACCAGATTTAAATTTATGGGTGCCAAGATTATTACCAGTACGCTCGACGATGATTTCTATATATTCTCCAATCGTATAATATTTTTTAACAACTTGTACTGGATACCACAAAATACCAGCCTCCACTTTTTCTTTTAAATTTTTCTTGGCTTGCAGATTTCTGAAGTAGGCTTCCTCTGCAGCTCGCTCGGCTTCGATGGCATCTATGATTTGTTCGTATCTATCGTCTTGATCACTCATAAGGTGAGTAAAAGTAAGATTTAAATGTTTTTCGTAAGCATTAACTGGGTGAATTGAGATAATGAGCTGAGGTCTTGCTTGTAGCTTAACTGCCTGAACAGGTTTTATTTAATGATTACGATAGACATGATTTTAGTTTAAGTTGATGACACTATCTGAGTCCAGTCGCCTAACTTCTTCAAGTAAACAATTAGTATGGTATAAATCGATTTAGAGGTGATAAAAATTATTTCAGTGCCAAGAATTGTCGATCTTTAAAGATTAGCTATCAATTTTTTTAATTCTTACTAACGATAAAAATGACATTCGTAAAAACATCCTATAACCGACGTTCATTTATAAAAGCAAATGCCATCGCAGGTAGCGGCTTGATGCTTAACTTTTGTTGGTTTGCTTCTTGTCAAACATCAATAGACAATGAAGTGTTGAACATGCCAAAGGAATGGTTTGATTTCAATGGCTTTTTGAAAATAGGCGATACCGGTGTTGTCACAATTATGTCTCCCAATCCAGAAGGTGGTCAAAATGTAAAAACGTCAATGCCAATGATCGTGGCAGAAGAATTAGATGTCGGCTGGAAAGATGTCATTGTCGAACAAGCACCGCTCAATACTGATTTATATAGTCGTCAATTTATTGGAGGTAGTCAGGCGATTCGGCGCGGCTGGAGTGGCTTGCGCATGGCCGGTGCTGCTGCGCGACATATGCTGAGACAAGCTGCAGCACTAGAATGGGATGTGCCCATAGAAGAGGTGTCAACTGATGCTGGCATATTGAGTCATCTAGGGAGTGGTCGGTCGTCGAGCTATGGAGACATGGCTGCAGACGCTTCTACTATTTCAGTACCAAAGGAAGTAGAACTCAAAGAACTGTCGGATTTCAAAATCATTGGTACCTCTCAAAAAAATGTTGATGGATTGAACATTGTGACTGGTAAACCCTTGTTTGGGATTGACACGCATCGCGAGGGGATGTTGATCGCAATGATCGCTCACCCGCCCGCATTTGGGATGCGGCTAAAATCCATTGATGCGACTAAGGCTAAAGGTATGCCTGGCATTAAAGATGTCTTCATGATCAAAGCGTTAAACAGTGATTATGAAAAGCAATTTTTTGATACCTGCCAATTTCCAGATGTTGCCGTTATTGTGGGTAACACGACATGGGAAGTGATGAATGCTAAGAAAGCTCTAGAGCTCAAGTATGAACCAATACAAGCCGTAACTGAAACCTACAATCGGTTTGGGACAAAGTTGCAAAGACATATTCCTGCGGGACTTGAAAATACCACTGAACATTACACACAAATGAAAGCAAAGGCTGCTAAGTTGGGGAATGTTCGCAGGAGAGACGGAGATCCAGAGGCAGCGTTTAAACGTGCAGCGAAGGTGATTGAGCGTACATATACTGCGCCATTTTTAGCTCATAATTGTATGGAGCCAATGAATTTCTTCGCAGACGTTAAGGCTGATCGAGCAGAGTTAATCGGCCCCTTGCAAAAACCTGAATTTACAGAGCAAGCCTTGTCTGCACGGATCGGCATGCCAGTTGAGAATATCGATATTAAAATGACTAGACTTGGTGGAGGATACGGCAGACGTTCATACGCGCATTGGTTATTGGAGGCTGCGTTGATTAGTCAAAAAATGAAGGCTCCAATTAAGCTCATCTATTCGCGCGAGGATGATATGACTGGTGGTATATATCGACCAGCTTATCATGTAAGACTCAGGGCAGGTTTGGATGTTGATAATAAACTAATTGCATTTCATGTCAATGCAGGTGGCGTGCCAGAAAGCCCATTGGCAGCGAATCGATTTCCGGCGGGTGCTGTTGATCATTATTTAGCCGAAGACTGGACGATTGATTCGAATATTACGGTTGGGTCATTTAGAGCTCCACGGTCAAATTTTATGGCGAGTTCTGAGCAATCCTTTTTGGATGAGGTGGCGGAATTGGCTGGTAAAGATCCAATAGATTTTCGATTAGAATTATTGGATAGGGCCGCTAAACATCCGGTAGGAGAGAACAATGATTATGATGCAAAGCGCTATGCTGGTGTATTGGAATTGGTGAAGGAGAAGTCGGGTTGGGGAAGCACGGCTTCAAATGTTAGTCGAGGTGTCTCAGCTTATTTTTGTCATAATTCGTATTCTGCGCAGGTCTTGGATTTGACGATGGAGGAGGGGAGGCCTGTGGTGGAGCGAGTTTGCTGTGCGGTGGATTGTGGTATCATCATTAATCCGGATGCGGCAGCGAATTTGGCTGAAGGTGCGATTGTTGATGGCATTGGAAATGCTTTATATGGTGAGTTGACCTTTGAGAATGGAGTGCCGACTAAAACGAATTTTGATCAATATCGGATGATTCGGATGGGTGAAGCACCTAAGCAAATTGATGTTCATTTTGTGGAGAGTGAGATTGATCCGACGGGAATGGGAGAGCCTACATTTCCGCCTGTGTTTGCAGCGTTGGCGAATGCTTTGTATCAAGCGAATGGTGAGCGGTATTATGATCAGCCGTATTTTAGAGACGCATAATTCTTATAAAACGACTGAACATTAAATAAGTGAAGCAAATGTAAGTTTTGCTATGCATAATTTAATCAGTAAATGAATCATAAAAGAAATTAGTAATTGAAAGAAATATTTGTCCTTGACTTTTGTGACTATATAATGGATCTTCAAAACTATATTAACATAAAGTATTAATGAAGAATTTGCCTTAAAAGAAAAGTTTTATTTTAAGTTAATATTTCTAAATGATGTCCTAACAAGTATACAAGAATTCCGTGATAATAACCTTTATAGAGAAATCAGCAACGAACAAATTGGGAAATTCACACTTCGCACTTTACATGATCTCAAGTTTTATGGTATAAATAAAATAAATTATGGAATCTCATACCTGGGTGGCAAATGTCCAAAAGATTTCATGTTGCCAAATTTGGAAGTAGGTCCTATTCAATATATGGGTAAACTGTCAAACAATGAAGTACCATGGTCTTGGCTTCCTTTTGAGATTCACCTTTGTTGGCCGGCTCTATTAGAATTCGATTTTACCTCGTTTTATTATGCATTACTTAAAAAGGAGTAAACTTGATGTTTTATGAAGTGCTTAATCTAATTAAATTATCAGTTGCTGAATAGAGAAGTGGCGGCTGCCTGCTCATTATGCGGAGCAGATTAATGAGCATAGCTTTTTTGCTTCGTTTTTCAGCGACTGGAAAAATGAAGGCCTGCCTGGCGAAGGCATTTTAGCTTTGTATGTCTTACTTCCGAACACTCCAGGTATAGAGTACTCTTATTTAGAAATATTAAACGAGCTTCTGCTGATCCTCTGGCGTATCAATATCAACCAAATAGTTTTGCTTGGCAGATTTGAATTTCACATACTTCTCTTTGTGTTTTAAAATAACACTCCGACAGCCATCTACATAGGTTTCAGAAAGAATATCATCTTTATAGGCAGCATCAAAAATAACAGGATGGCCAGGCTTATCATTTACCCAAGGTCTAATGATACGTCCATTGCCAGACTGATGCCAAAACTGGATGAGCGCTTCATAATCCTCTGCTTGAATGAAGGGCATGTCTCCTAGGCAAATCATATAACCCGTCGCTTCATGTCTAGTAGCTAGCACACCAGTCTGAATGCTTGAGGTCTGTCCAGTCTGATACTTTTTGTTTTCAACTGTTTTGATATGTTTGTTCTGGATGTGTTGACGAACTAAATCAGCTTCGTGCCCAAGAACGATAATGATCTCGTCAATCCCTTTTGTATTTGACAATTGTAAAATGGTCTCATTGACTAAGGTTGAATCTTTGTGTTTCAGCAATAATTTATTTTCTGCACCCATGCGAGTTGACATACCAGCAGCTAATATGATGGCTGATAATTTCATATTGCTCTGCTCATTATCAGTTAACACTTACCGTCTTTGACGAGCTGTGCATAGTCTTTGGCAAAATAGGTGATGATAGCGTCTGCACCAGCTCTTCGTAAGGATAGTAATGTTTCCGGCATTGCTTTCTCAAAATCTAGCCATCCTTTTTGACAGGCCGCTGTAAGCATTGCACATTCTCCACTAACATGGTAGGCTGCTATTGGTAAGTTGAAATTGTTCTTCATTAAGTGAATCACATCCATGTAGTGAATCGCAGGCTTAACCATTAAAAAATCTGCCCCTTCAAATTCGTCTAACTCGCCTTCGATGAGTGCCTCCTGCTTATTTGCAGGATCCATCTGATACGACTTTTTATCTTTTGGAATAGACGGATCATCAACTGGCGCAGAATCAAGAGCGTCTCTAAATGGGCCATAAAATGCGCTGGCATATTTAGCCGTGTAAGACATGATCGAGGTGTTGTGAAATTCCTGTTCGTCCAAACCTTCTCTAATCGCCCCAACTCTCCCGTCCATCATATCTGATGGGCCTATAATGTCAAAGCCCGCGTGTGCCTGAGCTATTGCCATTCTCACTAAAACATCTACAGTATCATCATTGACTATTGCGCCATCTCTAACTATCCCATCGTGGCCATGGATGCTATACGGATCAAGCGCGACATCGCTGATTAAAGTAATATCTGGAAACTTCGCTTTTATTTCTTTGGCTGCCTGTAGATATATATTGCGATCATCATAGCTATGAGTTCCTGTAGCGTCCTTGTATTCATCTTTGATTTTGGGGAATAATATGAATGTTTGGAGACCTAGATTTATACATGATTCTATCTCATGAAGCATGGTATCTAAAGACCATCTATAATTTCCCGGCAGGGATAATACTTCATCTTTAATATGCTCACCATCCACTAAAAAAAGAGGATAGATTAAATTAGATAAGGATAAGATGGTCTCTCTTGTTAAAGCGCGGATGGCTTTTGATTTACGATTTCGTCGTGGTCTTTGTAGCATGATCAGCTTTATTTCGTTTGGGATTTGGTGGTACCGGATCTGGGCCATGTGGTCCCCAGGGATGGCATCGACCAATTCTTCTAGCACCCAAATATACGCCTTTAAAAATACCCCATTCATTGATGGCTTGGATCATGTAGTTTGAACAACTGGGTTCAAAGCGACAGGTGGGACCGAGTAGGGGAGAAATCAATACTTGGTATACACGAATTGGAAAAATGAGAATCTTTTTAAACATGATCTAATCAGTTCTATGAAGTGATTTAAGAATGTATGTTAAACTAGTTTGTATGTGCTTGATTTTCAAGATGATGCTCTTTTGGAGATGCATAGCCTTGGCTATGGATCGAGAAAAAGCAGAAGTATTGGGGATCAATGACATGCAAAATAATTAACAATATATTCTTTAAATCACTTCTATAACTGAATCTCTCCTTTAAAATCTGTTGGATCGAATAAGAAGTGCCCCTTCTTAGTCTTTGATAATTTGACTTTGACAATGTTACGCTGATCATCGTACAGGTCCATCAATATTCTATTTTCAATGGATAGTGAAGTGTTGATGTCAACGTCTTCTATTTCCAGATAGCACCACACAGCAGCTAGGTCATCGGACATTTCCTTACCGATATAGTTGTATTCGATGGCTTGACCATCAACCTCTAGTTTCACCATATCATGGATGTAGGCTATTATTTTATCTTCTGCTTCTGCATGTTCCTTCTTAGTAAACAAATACAAGTCTTCTGCACCTCTATTCACCAAAGCAGTTTCTAAGTCATCAATAAATATTCTCAAACTAATTTGTAGCGTGGTATCCTCTGCTTTGTATTCTATTTCACAATTGCTGATATGCAAATCATGGACAGCCAGGTTTGGCAATAAGAATAGACAATATAGTAATGCGGTGAATTTCATAGTCTGTATGTGAAGATAACGAAGAGTTACACAAATTGATTCGAAATAGGAGTCTTAGCATTTTGTTAATTCGACGTGTATTTCGATCCGTTCATCGAGATTAGTTGCAACGCCCTTACATTATGAGATATATTTGAGTATCAAAACAAATTAAATACTGTGAAAGTAATTTAATGCAGAAATAAAATTTATAAAATAGTAATAATAAAATATTAAAAACTTAAACTATGAGAAGTCAAGGAGCATTTCCAATACACACAGATGGGCTTAGGCCACGTAGATTTTTAGCAGACAGACGAGCTATGATGAGGCTTGATGCTGTGATACATGGTGCTAAGGCAACAGATTATCAACTGATCCATAAAACAGAAAAGAGCAATGGTGAATAAGGTAGAACCTGACGAATGGTGGTTCAAGATTAGACACACAATCGGCCATTCTCAATTTAAGATAAGCCCTGAAAAAGCAAAACACTTCCAACTCAACCCTGAACCTTTTGAAACTGCCTTTCTGTTTGCTGATTTTAAAAGACAACGTTTAACTACTTTTCGTAGAGCACCGTTTTAAGAAGCCTTTCCTTGTGAAGGGCTTCTTGCGTATGAGGATTTTTGGTTCTGAATTTTGAATATTTCGTTTTAAGAAAGATTCTAGATTTTTTTTTAGTTACCTTAATGATGTCACACAAACATAGCACATCATGAAACTGCAATTTATCGTTTTTATCATTTTTATTTCCTTCTCTCTATCATCTCAAGAATCCAAACTCGAAGCCTTAAAAAAAGAAGTCGCGATGACGATTGACGGCCAGGCAAAGCAAGCCCAAGTCATGGTCGATAAAGTCTTCAGTTTTGCGGAACTGGGTTTTCAGGAATATGAAACATCAAAGTACATTACCGATATCTTAAAAGAGAATGGCTTTAGTGTTGAAGATAGTATATCAGGGATTCCAACAGCCTGGTGGGCAAAGTGGGGGAGCGGCAAACCCGTTATTGCAGTAGGGTCTGATCTAGATTGCATCCCAAAGGCATCACAGGTGCCAGGCGTCGCCTATCATAAACCAATCGTTGAAGGAGCGCCAGGCCATGGTGAAGGGCATAATTCTGGGACGCCATTAAATGTGATTGCCGTACTAGCAGTCAAGGAACTTATGGAGCGCGAAAATATACAAGGTACATTAATCGTGTGGCCAGGCGTTGCTGAAGAATTGGTGGGGACGAAAGCATATTACACGCGGGATGGTTATTTTGATGATGTTGATATTTCCATTTTTACACACGTGTCGAGTAATTTGTCAGTGTCCTATGGGCAGGCGAGAGGCACTGGTTTAATTTCTGTTGAATACGAATTTGAAGGAGAGGCCGCGCACTCTGCGGGTTCGCCGTGGCGTGGTCGGAGCGCAGCAGATGCGGTGGAGTTAATGAATATTGGATGGCAATATCAGCGGGAGCATTTGGATCCGCTACATCGATCTCATTCAATTATCAATTATGGAGGTGACCAGCCAAATGTTGTGCCATCAAAAGCAAAAATCTGGTACTACTTTCGTCACGTAACCTATCCCAAAATTATGGAGGTATATGAACGTGCAAATAAAATGGCGGAAGGTGCAGCGTTGATGTCTAATACAACATATAAGAAAAAAGTATTGGGCTCTGCGTGGCCTCGTCATTTTAATCAAGTGATTGCTGAAGAGATGTATGAAAATATTCGAGAAATAGGATTACCTGAATGGTCTGAAAATGATCAGGTTCTTGCGCGCGCTGTGCAAAAGGAAGTTGGTTCTCCAGATATCTTTGATGGATTATCTGAGAAGTTAGATACGATTGGCATTCCAACTACTCGATTTATCAGCGGAGGTTCAGATGATATCGGGGATATCTCCTGGAAGCTGCCGACTGTCACCTTAAGATTTCCTTCTAATATTCCTGGACTCCAAGGACACCACTGGTCCAATGCAATCGCTATGGCAACACCAATCGCACACAAAGGTGTAGTCGCTGGTGCAAAGGTTGAGGCGATGACCATACTTGATTTTTTATTGCAGCCAGAAAAAGTTGAAGCTGCTTGGACGTATTTCACAGAAGAGCAAGGGATGAAAGAAGAGTATGTGCCGATGGTGACTAAGGACGATTCTCCCGCTATTTATTTAAATACGGAAATCCAGGGAGAGTTTAGGGAGCGCTTGGAGAAGTATTATTATGATGAGAATAAATTTGATAGTTATTTGAATCAGCTTGGGGTGACTTATCCGACTTTAAAAACTATTGAGGGTGAAGAATAATAATGTTGATTGACTTAAATGACTTCCTACTTCTAATGCGAAGTTATTTAGCTGTAATCGTGATTTGTAAATAACTCATTAATTGCTTCTGAGGGCCTAATTTCATTATGAAAAGAAGATCATTTAATAACCTTGTTGCGAAAGGAACGATCATGACAAGTATAGTACAAAGAGATCTCATGACAAACGAATTATTAAACGATAAAAAAAAGAATGCAGCGCTAAAAAGAGGGAGTAAGATTGGCCTGGTTACGCCTGCAGGGAAAATAAATGCAGATAGACTTGTAAAGACAAAAGTGAATCTAGATGCGCTAGGGCTGGAGTCTTACCATACTGACAATGTCCTTTTACAAGATGGGTATATGGCGGGGAGTGACTCAATAAGAAAACAAGAGCTGCATGACATGTATGCAGATTCTTCAATTGATGGCATCTGGTGTATTAGAGGGGGCTATGGCGCCACAAGACTATTAGATGATCTAGATTTTGATCTGATTAAAAAGAATAAGAAGCCACTCATAGGTTATAGTGACATTACAGCACTACTCAATACGATTCATCAAAAAACGGGCAGCCCCTGTTTTCATGGACCGGTTGCTTCATCTACAATGACAGATTACACGATTCAGAATCTTGCACCATTATTTGGTTTGAGCGATGATCATATAATCCAGTTGTCTGATGAGAATATATCGAGAGGACAGGAGGAAGACGTATTCAAATGTAAGACAATTACGTCTGGAATAGCAAGAGGTGAACTCGTAGGTGGTAATCTCTCTTTATTAGTCTCACTCTTAGGTACGGACCATGAAGTGAAAACAAAAAATAAAATAGTTTTCATAGAAGATATAGGCGAAGCCCCTTATAGAATAGATAGAATGCTCACCCAATTGATTTCAACTGGCTTTTTTGATAAAGTAAAAGGAATTGTGTTAGGCGTTTTTGCTGGCTGTGAACGAAAAGATGACAAGACTCAGACCTTACATGAAGTCGTTGTCGAGAGAGTCAAACGATTGAATATTCCTGCTATCTATGGATTTTCATTTGGACATATAGATAATCAATGTACATTTCCTATTGGAGCAAAAGCAGAAATTGATACAGGTAAGGCTCTGATAACATTACTTGAGGATGGGTATTAATCTGAGTTTGATGCTAACTCACAATTATGTAGTGATTTGTCAATGCTCCGGTTTAGAAACGATCAAAAAAATAGCTTAACCAATATGAATCAGTTAAGCCATTTATAATATTTAATTAAATCTTACTCTTTTATAAAGAAGGAATAATCACGCTGCTTAAGGCGTGGATGACTCCATTAGTTGCTTGCACATCAGTGATAATAACATCAGATGTATTGCCACCAGCATCCTGTATTTGTACACTGTCACCAATAAGAACCGTAAAATCTTGACCATTTACAGCAGTGACTGTCATATTATTGGATAGGTCTGTGGACAAAACATTAGCACCACTAACAACATGATAAGTTAATACGGATGCTAATTGATCAGCTGTCAAGGTGGCTATAACATCTGCAATCGCGTCGAAACCCGAATTGACTGGAGCGAATACTGTATATGGTCCAGTAGCTTGTAATACACTGACTAATTCACCAGGTGCGCCAGCAAGTGCACCGACTAAACTTGAAAAATTTGAATTGGCCTGTGCATGACCTACAAGGTCAAGAGGCGTAATGACATTGTCTACAATATGTATAACTCCATTGTCGGCACTCACATCTGCGGTTGTGACTGTGGCAGAGCCATTAACAATGACGCCAGATCCAGACTTTTCGACAAGCATGGATAAGGCATTTCCACCAGGTCCTGTTGCCGCAGCTGTAGAGGCATAGGTTTGACCAGTGGCTAGATCAGTGCTTTTGATCTCAGCACCAAGGACGTGGTATAATAAAATTTCAGTTAGAGCTTCATCCGTGATAGTAGTCAGATCAACACCCAGAGCCGTAAAGGCAGCATTAGTTGGTGCAAACACTGTAAAAGGACCATCTCCTTGAAGTGTGGTGACTAAGTCTGTTCTTTGTAAAGCCGAAACCAATGTGCTGAACTGTGCATCTCCAGAAGCGATGTCTACAATTGTGTTTGTCTCTTCCACAGGCGGCGTTACCACTGGCTCATCGTCATCTCCACATGAGACTATTGAAATTGATAGAAAAACTAATAGTAATAATTTGAAAATAGAGTTCATTCAAAATGATTTAATAGAAATTAATAATGCTACCTATAACTCTAAAGTCTAGATTTTGTTTAAGAAATATGTCATTATAGTTAAACAAAAGTCCTAAAGACTTACTATTATCAAGTAATTAGTTTTTGAGGCAACCCTTGCTAATTGCAGACATAAGCAACGACCATAATGGGAATGATGATGATAATAACGGGGCTATTTTACGGGCTAAGTAATTAGCGTTAATGGAAAGGAAGGGTTACTCAAAGAATGAGATTGTAGAAGGCACCTGGTTTTATCTCACATAACAGAAAAAGCGGCTCTCTCAGTCAGAGAAAGCCGCTTTTTAAGTATTCTTTAAATTCCTAGAGCCTAGTACTAGTATCTATAATATTCTGGCTTATATGGACCTTCAGGTTTAACGCTGATATAGTCCGCTTGATCTTGAGACAATTCTTCAAGTTCTACGCCAATTTTTTCTAAGTGAAGTCTAGCTACTTTCTCATCAAGATGTTTAGGTAGCATGTATACTTTGTTTTCGTATTTATCTGTGTTTTGCCATAATTCTAACTGAGCGAGTACTTGATTTGTAAATGAATTAGACATCACGAATGAAGGGTGGCCTGTTGCACAGCCTAAATTAACTAATCTTCCTTCTGCAAGGATCAAGACGTCTTTTCCATCGATTGTGTATTTGTCAACCTGAGGTTTGATTTCGATTTTTGATGCACCGTGATTATCATTTAACCATGCCATATCGATTTCATTATCAAAGTGACCGATGTTACAAACAATCGTTTTGTCCTTCATGCCTTTAAAATGTTCTGCTGTTAGGATATTCTTATTCCCTGTCGCCGTGACAATGATGTTTGCATCTTTAATTGCATTCACCATTTTCTTAACAGCGAAACCGTCCATCGCTGCCTGTAAAGCACAGATAGGATCAATTTCAGTTATGACAACTCTACAGCCAGCGCCTGCTAAAGAAGCAGCAGATCCTTTCCCAACATCACCATATCCAGCGACAACAGCGACCTTACCTGCCATCATCACATCCGTTGCTCTTCTGATCGCATCAACACACGATTCTTTACAACCGTATTTATTATCGAACTTTGACTTTGTTACTGAGTCATTAATGTTGATTGCTGGTAAAGCAAGTGTTCCATTAATTTCTCTCTCGTAAAGTCTGTGTACACCAGTTGTTGTTTCTTCACTTATTCCTCTAATATCAGCTACTAATTCTGGGAATTTATCCAAAACCATATTCGTCAAATCACCACCATCATCAAGGATCATATTTAAAGGCTTGTCACCTTCAAATGCAAATAATGTCTGCTCGATACACCATTCAAATTCTTCTTCATTCATGCCTTTCCAAGCATATACTGGAATACCTGCTTCTGCAATTGCTGCAGCTGCATGGTCTTGTGTAGAGAAGATATTACATGATGACCAGCTAACTTCTGCACCTAGTGCTAGTAAGGTCTCTATCAATACGGCAGTTTGAATTGTCATATGAAGACAGCCTGCAATACGTGCACCTTTCAGTGGTTGTGTTGAGCCGAACTCTTCTCTAAGTGCCATTAAGCCTGGCATTTCTGCTTCTGCAAGCTCCATTTCCTTGCGTCCCCAAGAGGCAAGATTAATGTCTTTGACTTTGTATTTTGCTTTTGTCTGTGTTGACGTTGTCATATGGTATTTGATTTAAGCCGCAAAGGTACATAATTCATAAATAACAAGAAAACAAACTCTTTCATCATTTAATCAAAAGAAAAAGTGCTTTGCGTCTGTTTAACACTCTATTGCTTCTTTAAAGAAAATAAATCAGTTATCAATAGATGGGAATCATTCTCCTAATACCTGCTAAATACTTATATTTAGAGTAAGATGACATTAAAAAGCCTTAAAGTCATTTTGATTTAACTAATCACAACAGTTCGAGATTCACTATCCCTTCCTCATTATTAGACTAATGTCTTTATACTGTTGAATCATTAAATTAAACTGTTATGATGAAAACTCTCACCGCCACAATCTTATGTATTCTTCTAAGTAGTGCCGCAACATATACACAATGCCATATGGATGACTGGTCTGCATTAAAGGCACTCTATACCAGTACAAATGGGGATAATTGGACAAACAACAGCGGATGGTCGCAGGTGACTGGAACGACTCCTCCAGCTAATTGTAATTTAGGGAATATGCACAGAGTCATACTTGATGCAAATAACCGGGTGTCTAAGTTGCTTTTATATACAAATAACTTAACAGGAAGTATCCCAGCAGAACTCGGCGGGTTAACTCATTTGAAGGACTTAACTCTATCTTCAAATAGTCTTACTGGATCCATTCCTGTAGAGCTAGGAGATTTGGCTGATTTGACAAAATTGAATTTGAACTCCAATGATCTTAGCGGTACCATTCCTTCAGAATTGGGAAATTTAGACAATCTCGAAATTTTGGTCTTGGGTCTCAATCAACTAACTGGTCCGATACCTGCAGAGCTTGGTGATTTAGCCAATTTGATTAATTTGAATTTGCGCACAAATCAACTTAGTGGACCGATTCCTCCAGAGCTTGGAGGTTTAGCTAATTTGACAATTATGTCATTAGGCATTAATCAGCTCAGCGGATCTATACCTTCAGAGCTTGGCGGTTTAGCTAATTTGACAAACCTGAGTCTATACACCAATATGCTCAACGGAAATATACCACCTGAACTTGGCGATTTAAATAATTTGGGCTTGTTGTGGTTGTATGGCAATCAACTTGCAGGGGCTATTCCACCTGAACTTGGAGATTTAAGTAACTTGACTACCTTGAGATTAAACTCAAATCAGCTTACTGGGGATATTCCTGCTGACCTGAGTGATTTGAGCAGTTTAGCTGAGTTGCACTTGCAAACTAATCTACTCACTGGAAATTTTCCTCCAGTATTTGGCAACTTAGGAAGTTTGACTGATTTGCAAATAGGCTCAAATCAATTAGTCGGTTGTTACGATCCAAATCTATTAACCCTTTGTACCCAGTTAGATGATATAAGGAACATCTTTGTTTCTAACGGGAATAATTTTGATGCAGACTGGGAAGATTTTTGTGCAAGTGGGGCTGGTGAATGTGTACCGGCGTCACAAGCTGAACTTGATTATTTGGCCTTACGTGCTTTGTATCTATGTACTGACGGTGATAACTGGACCAGCCAACTAGATGGGAATGCTGAATGGCCTTCAGCAGCTGATTTTATGTCGAACCCCACAACGCCAACAGTTGGTTTTGAGAATTTAGATTTATGGTATGGGGTAGGCTTAAATGCTAATGGCAATGTCGATGATTTAAATCTTGCTGATAATAATTTAATTGGATGTGTCCCATCTGAGTTAGGTGACTTAACAGATTTGCTGTATTTGGAGCTGAACAATAATCAATTAATAGGGTCAATCCCAATAGAACTCGGAAATTTAAATCAGCTTATTCGGCTATATCTAGATGACAACCAGTTGAATGGCAGTATACCAATCGAACTTGCTAACCTCACTCAACTTGCTGAACTTGATCTTAGTGTAAATCAACTCGTAGGTAATATCCCACCTGAATTAGGGAGTCTCTCAAATTTAATTTATTTGATTTTGTATAATAACCAATTGACAGGTACTATCCCATCAGAATTGGGGAATCTGATTAATCTTGAATTACTCGGATTAATGAATAATCAATTAACGGGGACTATCCCGATAGAATTAGGGTATCTAGTAAATCTAATTGAGCTTAGTTTAACGAATAATCAATTAACCGGAACAATTCCTTCAGAATTAGAGAATTTACACAATGTGACCTATTTAAATTTAGGTAATAACCAATTAGTAGGTAATATTCCTGCTGGTCTAGGTAACTTAACAAGCCTGGAAATTTTTATTCTAAAAAATAACGGATTAAGTGGATGTCTGGATGAAAGTTTTTGGGATCTGTGCTCTGACCTTGAAAATATTGAAATAACGGAAGGTAATAGTATTGATTGGGAAAATTATTGCGAAACTGGAGCTGGCTCATGTAGCCAACTTTCTGCATGTGAGATAGATCAATACATTATTCTTCGAGAATTATATCTAAGTACAGCTGGCGATAGTTGGTTTAGCAATACAGGATGGCCTTCGGCTTCAGAATTTCTTATGCACCCAACATCGGCACCTCCAGGATCTAGTCCACTTAGTGCTTGGGCGGGAGTCTTTTTAGATGTCAATGGTTGTATTGTTAAATTGAATTTAAGTTCAAATAATCTTTCAGGTCCAATACCTATATCGATAGGTAATTTGTCCTATTTGACAGAGTTGTGGTTAGACGACAACAAACTTACTGGCAAAATACCAACGTCAATTGGGGATTTAACAAATCTGGAACTTTTGCTTTTAGATCATAATCAACTACAAGGAAATATACCGGCAAGCATAGGAAATCTAAGTCTTAATTTTCTTGAATTAAATGATAATAATTTAAATGAATGTTATGATGCAAATTTAAGCAACTTATGCACACAGCTCCCTATAGCTTTAAATTCATGGATGTCTGATGGCAATAACTTTACTGCCACATGGGAGGACTTTTGTAATGATGAATCGGGAGTATGTAGCAATACACAGGAAATTCAAGATGATAGAATTTGCGATTGGTCCAAAGCAGGACTTGTCTCAGAATTTTGTCACCCACAGATGTTTATAAATATCGTAGACGACCATCAAGCTGATAATACGGGTGTGCAAGCTGTAGATGTCGCTGTTTCAGCTGCAATCACTTCTGCAGGTCAAAATGGTGCGATTATATTTTTTCCACAGGGCACCTATCTATTTAAAGATCCCATTGTTTTGGAAGACGGGATTGTTTTGAAGGGAGCAGGTGCTAGTACCACAATATTTAATGCAGATTTAGATGGAGATGAAGATTTTATAATTGCCCATGGCGATGGGCCTGTTATGTCTACTAGTCTCAAAAACGATGCGCCTCGATTTCAAGATTTTATTGAAGTGGATAATCCTTCAATGTTTCAGGTAGGGAGTTATATTAAGTTGGATTTTGATGATGATCATTTACTTTGGAATAGCTGGGGTTCTGTAGGTCAAATTGTTCGAGTTGTATCAAAAGAATCAAATGGCAAACTCAACTTACATAGTCCATTGAGAAGGACCTACACCACAAGTGAAAATACAATGGCTCAAAAAATTGATATGATCGAACGAGTTGGTGTTGAATGTTTAAGAATTAATTTGAATGATGAGATTAAAAACAACGGATATAATATTTCGTTTGAATATGCTGCGGATTCATGGGTGCATGCGATAGAAAGTAATAAATGCAATAAGGCGCATATTGGGTTTATTCAAAGTGCATTCTGCCAGGTTGGTGCTTCTTACTTCCATGATGCACACTTTTTCGGTACAGGAGGAAACGCTTATGGTATTGAAGTTGGACCAGGTACGGCAGATGTGAAAATTGAGAATAATATGTTTAAAACACTCCGGCATAGTATTTTGGTACAAGGAGGTGCGAATGGAAATGTTATAGCTTACAATTATTCCACCTCACCAAATAAAAAGATTCATAATACAATTGGCTTTGACGAAGGAGGAATCTTTAATAATGTAACAGCCGATCTAGTCTGTCATGGCAATTATCCTTATTTGAATTTGTTTGAATCTAATATTTGCCACTATGCAATTGTCGATGCCTCGCATGGAGACAATGGACCATTCAATACCTTTTTTAGAAATAGGACAGAGTTTAGAAGAGGGATGCGGATATCACGAAGAGAAAAAACTCTTGTTGTAAATATTGCTGGTTGGGAGGAAACTTATCCAAGAACAATTAATGACAATCAAAACATAGTAGGAAATGAAATTAGCCTTAAAGGCAGAGGCTCAAATTATAAGCTTAAAGGGGATGGCCATTTTGAATATGGAAATCATGTGGATAAAAGATTTGGATCGAGAACCGAACCAGATGGAACTGATGACATTGCAGATGTCTCATATTATTTTAGTCCTTCTGATCCCCCTTTATTTTTAGAGTCATATCAACTGCCATCTATTGGCTACCCTAATGGTATGAATGATAGTAATAATCCTGTCAAGGACAGGAATGATCAGTTTGGTCAAACTTATGATGCATGCATCCCCGATTGTCCGCCCAACAGAGTCATCGATGAGAATGACATATTACCCAGTGGCACCTATGCAGCTAAACAAACTATTTTTTTTAATGGGAAGCTTGAAACAGCAGCTAATGTCACATTTTGTGCGGGAGATAATGTCGTCGTCGGGGATCTATTTGAAATTGAACTAGCTCAGGCATTTAGAGTTGTTATAAAGGGTTGTGCTGTTCCTTGATGAGAAATTTCAAAAGCGCAAGTGTCCATGAGTAGATCAGCTTACTGATTCCCATTGGTGTTAGCTACACAGATGTGCTAAGTATCAGCTGAGAAATCGTTGGATGTTCACTCCCTCCCTCAGGCTCTATGGTCATATTGAGAGAACTGATATTGTCCAAATGCTTGATGTCTATGAATTGTTGATTCTCCTTAGAGAAAAGTGCGATAGAGATCATTTCTCCTGCTACATCGGCCCATAATTGGTATGTCTGGCTAGAGGTTATTGGGTCTAGATGTTGAATAGATGCGATAGCTTTCTTTTGTTGGTCATTCCAGTAAATACTGACATGGTTTTGCTTTGCAGCACTTTCACTTTTTAAGATGATGACCTGGGTGTTCTCATCTTTTAGGTAGTCAAGCATGAGTTGATTGCTCGCATACATCTCCTTCGTTTGTAAACAATCCAATTCAAGTTGAGCATATTGTTTTTTGGATTCAGTAAGTTCTTGTTTTAATTTGCCGTAGGCTAAGGTGACAGTCAATATTCCGCCGAAGAGACAGGCTACTATTATCTGTGGCCAAGTCATTGAATGACTTAATATGGGTTTATTTTTTTCTTCAATAGGTTTTGATTGATTCGATTGACTGAACGTAGTCTGGTCGACGATATCTGTTTTCCATAAAGCCGGTGGCTTGACGGCATTTTCTGTAGCGATCTTAGCTGTTAAATCCTCAAGTTGAAAAATGTAATCCTTGAGCTCAGGGTATTCAGCAACATAGGTATTTATATCCTTGATTTGTTGGTCTGTTGGATTGCCAAATACAAACTCTTCGATCAGGCCCGACTCTATTATTTCTTTTAAGTTCTTCATATCAAGGATACCATTAATAAAGTCATTGCAATGGTTGCTGTATCAAGAGACGGCTTGACATCTTCTAAGTAAATAGCTTTTAGTTGGCTCATCGCACTTCTGATTCTTGTTTTAACAGTGCCTAAAGGGATAGATAATTTGTCACTTACCTCTTTTTGTGTATACCCTTGAAAGTACAGTAAGTCTATGAGCTGTTTATATTTAAATTCTAATTGATTCACTTTACCTCTTATATCTAATACATCAATATTTGGAGTTTGGATTTCTCGGTTGGCATCTACTTTTTCTAAGCAAATAGTCTGGCCCTGTTTTTTTTCACTTTTTAAATTTATGTAATTAATGGCAGTATTTTTCGCAATCCGAGATGCCCATGTAAAAAAGCGTCCTTTTGTATCATCATAGGAGTTTGCGTTCTTCCAAATTTTGATATAGGTTTCCTGTAATACTTCTTTGGCAATATCTTCTGTTTTTACAATGCGCAAAATGATTCCCAATAAGGAAGGTGAACAGACATCGTAGATTTTCTCTAGCGCTTTTGGGTCACCAGCCTTGAGCTTATTAATATCCGAAGAATTTATCATTAGGTAGTCGACTTAATGTGTACGTGCTAAAAACGACAAATAAATTAAATGGTTGCATCTAAATCCAAACTCATAAAACTCTGGTATATGATACTGTAAGACTTTTATTTTTTAATTCTAAATCATTTAATTTTATGAAAAAGGTTCTAATTTTTTGTTTCGCAGTTGTCATGACGAGTACAACAATGATAGCCCAATGCAGTAGTAAAAAGACCGCTCATTATACATCGTATTCAAATAGCCATCACCAAGATATTGTAGATGTTGCAGCTAGTTCTGGCGACTTCGCTACGTTAGTGACAGCTGTAAAAGCAGCTGGTCTTGTAGATGTATTAAAAAGTGAGGGTCCATTCACCGTTTTCGCACCTAATAATATAGCATTTGCAAAACTACCAGAGGGAACTGTTGAATCGCTTTTGCAAAAGGAAAATAAAAAAACCTTGGTGTCAATCTTAAGCTATCATGTCATCCCTGCAAAAATTACAGCTGAATCGTTGGTTAATACCATTAAAGCGACTGGTGGGATGGTAGAGTATAAGACAGTTCAAGGTGAAACGATAGTTGCTAAAATAATAAATGGGAATCCAGTCTTAATAGATCAAAAAGGAAATAAATCCTTTATATTAAAAACAGATATCAATGGATCTAATGGTGTTATCCATATCATTGATCGTGTGGTTATGCCCAGTTGATGAATTTTTTTAAAAAAAAACTGAGGTAATAAAGCCTCAGTTTTTTTCTTAGTAGATTTATTGACCGTTAGTCGTTAGATCGTACTATGTTATTTTAGTTAAGAACTCTTCTGCATGTTTTAGATGAGTATTTCTTTTTTCTGGAGACATTCGATTCAGCGAATAATACATCATCGATGTTCTTGGGTTCGCTTTAAAAAAATCTTGATGTTTATGGACGAAGCGCCAGAAGAGTCCATTCCAGGTATCCTGCCATGGACCGGGTTTATAATTACTCATTTTTTTTATGTAATTCGCTCCACCGATGTAAGGTTTTGTCGCGAATGTTCCACCATCAGAAAATTGGCTCATCCCATATACATTCGGTACCATCACCCAGTCATATGCGTCAATAAATAACTCCATGAACCATTGATAGACTTGATCTGGATGAAATTCACACAAGAGCATGAAATTACCTAACACCATAAGTCTCTCGATATGATGGCAATAACCAGTTTTTAATACTCTTTGAATCGTATCGTCTATAGGATCTATCCCTGTACTGCCATCGTAAAAACACTTTGGAATAGGCTTTTCAAAATTCCAAAAGTTTTGAGTTCTAGAGTAACTGCCTTTGCACTCATACATGCCTCTCATAAATTCGCGCCAACCAATAATTTGTCTAATAAATCCCTCTGTTGAATTTATTGGGATATTATTTTTGTCAGCAAAAGATAAACTGTGATCAACTATGTGATATGGCAACAGTAAGCCAACATTGAGAAGGGGAGAAAGTAAACTATGATTTAGATAAGATTGATGTTTGACTATTGCATCTTCGTAACTACCAAATTCATGAAGTCTATAGTCTAAGAACTGGATAAACCAATCTTGAGCTTGTCTATGATTAATCGGATAAATTGGATCTGTCGTTATTTCTCCATAATTGTCTTTAAAGTGAGTGTAGGTATAGTTTACTGCTTCAGACCAATACTGACATGATTGTGGAAAATGAATAGTTGGCGGAGTTTTCCCTTTCGGATATTTTTTTCTGTTTTCGGTATCATAGGTCCATTTTCCTCCAATTGGTTTCTGGTCATCATCTAATAGGATATCAAGACGTTTTCTTTGTTGTTTATAGAAGGTCGTCTGAAAAAACGACTTTTTATCTGCTCTGAAGAAAGATGCTAGATCTTCTTTTGTATTTAAAAAGGAAGGGCTATCAAAAATATTTAATTGTATAGAACCTAGATGTTTCTTTATTCTTTTTTCAAGCCAATTGTCTATTGGGTCGATGATGTTTATTTCTGTGACTTTTTCACTGATGAGTGTGTCAATACATAATCTTATATCTGAAAGTTGATTTGTAGATTCTATGTAATGAACGTTTATACTGAGACCTTCAACATAAGCTTGATAACTCTTCATAGAAGCTCTATGAAATGCAATTTTTTGTTTGTGAAAGTTATATTGTTTAAAGAAAAGATATTCCTCTATTAAATATACGTCATGTCCATTTTTGAGTAAAGGACTTTCAGCAAAGAGTTGGTGTGGAAATATAAGGTTAATTGTTTGACTCACGATTTTTATTGCGTCTACATTTTTCGCTACAATACTTTACGTCGTCCCAGTTCTTTTGCCACTTTTTACGCCAATTAAATGGACGGTTGCATAGCACACATAATTTAAAAGGCAAATCACTTTTCTTCATGAAATAGATAAACAAGCTCTTTGGGAAATTGTTCTTAAGTCTCGAAGATTTGAGTTTGATGTATAGCTAGTGCTTTGTCAAATATATATTGACTTGTTGAATTTGAGTGTAGTTTGTGCATGAACTAGGCGCAGGTTTGGTCTGATAGCCAAGTGTCTCAAGCACTAAATAAATGGTTGTATGAAAGCAGTTATTTTCGTCTACTCAAGGCACAGGTTCGCTTTGATAACCATAGCTATCAAGGCCGGTTCTGTAACGCAGAGAAGGCGGAAAAGAACAATTTAATATGGCTGTATATTTAGTTCATGAGGCACTAACTATCAAGGCCGGTTCTGTAACGACGTTCATGTGCAAAATACGCCAAAAGCACTAGTCAATTTTATTTTGACAAACCACTAGAATAAAAATGGCTACCTATTCAATAGGTAGCCATTTTCTTAATTATAGTTTAAGCCAATCTCTTTTTAAACATCCACATTCGCATACTTGGCGTTCTCCTCAATAAACTTACGTCTAGGCGGGACTTCATCGCCCATCAGCATCGAGAACGTACGGTCAGCATCAAGATTATCCTCAATGGTGACTCGTCGTAGCGTGCGTTCTGCAGGATCCATAGTTGTTTCCCATAATTGCTCCGCATTCATCTCACCTAGTCCTTTATATCGCTGGATTTTAATACTATTTACATTCTCAGGATCCCCTCCGGAGTATACATTAATCGCATTTTGCCGCTCCTCTTCGCTCCAACAATAGACAGACTTCTTAGACTTGCTGACTTGATAGAGAGGAGGTGCTGCTACATAAATATGCCCTTGTTCTACTAACGGGCGCATATATCTAAAAAAGAAAGTCAAAATTAAAGTGACAATATGACTTCCATCCACATCGGCATCACACATGATGACTATTTTGTGGTATCGAAGTTTCTCAATGTTTAAAGCTCGCTCTCCATCTTTCTCTACAATGCTTACACCTAAGGCAGTAAACATATTTTTAATTTCTTCATTCTCATAGATCTTATGCTCTAATGCTTTTTCAACATTTAAGATCTTTCCTCTCAGGGGTAGGATCGCCTGAAACATTCTATCTCGACCTTGCTTCGCCGTTCCGCCCGCAGAATCTCCCTCAACTAGAAAAATTTCACACTCCACTGGATCCTTTGAACTACAATCAGCAAGCTTACCAGGCAGCCCACCTCCAGCTAACACATTCTTACGCTGCACCATATCTCTGGCTTTGCGCGCAGCCTCTCTTGCCGTAGCTGCTAGAATCACTTTCTCGACAATGCGTTTTGCCTGCTTTGGATTTTCTTCCAAATAAGCACTCAATACTTCACCTACCGCTCTAGATACAATACCCGTCACTTCAGAGTTTCCTAACTCTCCTTTTGTCTGACCTTTAAACTGCGGATCAGGCACTTTGACAGACACAATTGCCGTCATCCCTTCTCTAAAATCCTCACCGGCGATTTTAAATTTCAACTTGCTAAACATCCCATTTTCTTCACCATACTTAGAAAAGACACGATTAACAGCTCTACGAAATCCACTCACATGGGTACCACCTTCACGAGTCGCAATGTTATTGACAAATGAATATATATTCTCAGAATAACTCGTATTGTATTGAAGTGCGACTTCGATCTCCACATTGTCTTCTTTCCCAGACACGTGAATGGGATGATCGATTAATGGGGTGCGCGATTCATCCAAAAATTGAACAAATTCAACTAGCCCTCCTTCAGAGAAAAAATCTTCTTCTCGTAGTTCCTCTCCGCGCTCATCTATCAGTTTTAATTTTAAGCCTTTGTTCAAAAAGGATTGCTCCTTCAAGCGATTGGCGAGCACATCCCATTTATATTCTAACTCTTCAAAGATCGTGGTGTCAGGCTTAAACGTGATTGTTGTACCCGATTCTGTAGATGTCCCTATTTCTTTTACTGCTTCTTTGGGTATGCCTTCACTATATTCTTGAACATACATCTTCCCTTCTCTTCTAACCTCTGCTCTGACATATTCTGACAAAGCATTCACACATGATACACCCACACCATGCAGTCCTCCTGACACTTTATACGTGTCCTTATCAAATTTACCACCTGCGTGTAAAACTGTCATGACGACTTCAAGCGCTGATTTTTGTAGCTTCTCATGCATCCCAACTGGAATTCCACGCCCGTCATCACTGACTGAGATCTGATTGCCTTTTAATATTTTTACCGTGATTTCGCTACAATGGCCCGCTAAATGCTCATCAATGGAGTTATCAACAACCTCCCAAACCAAGTGATGAAGACCCTTAGTATCTGTACTTCCAATGTACATCCCTGGTCTCAATCTGACTGCTTCCAGACCTTCTAATGCGGTAATATTACTCGCATCATAGTTTTTATTATTTTCTGCCATATGTCTTTGTTCAATAGAGGGTGCAAAGATACGATTTTAACGGCTCTTTTTCTTTGATTTTGGTGGATAAAGGGTTAATTATGAGGAACTTTTGTAGTATTAAATTTAATTATACTCGTTTGAGTTTAATGAACACGAAAAGCTATATCATTCAAGCTGAAAACCAGCTGCTTTCAATAGCTGAGTCGATTTTACAATCTGACCTAAACAACAGGATTTTCTGCTTTTATGGCGACTTAGGTGCAGGAAAAACGAGCTTTATCAAGGCATTTGGTCAGTGTCTTCAGATTCAAGATTCGATTGTTAGCCCCACATATTCAATTATTAACGAATATGAGGGCAAAACGGGACTGATTTACCACATGGATCTGTATCGACTTAATTCGCTAGAAGAGGCATTTAACATCGGTATTGAAGATTATTTATATAGCGGTCAATATAACTTTATAGAATGGCCAGAGTTGATCGATACGATCCTTCCTAATCATCATAAAATCAAAATAGAACAGGAAGCTCAATCCACTCGAAAAATTGTACATTTATATAACTAGCATTTAAATACCAAGCGTGTATGGATGAATCTGTAAAGAACTATCGCTTCTCCACTTTTTTTTCTAAAGGTCAATACGAGACTCAGGTAGATACCCTTGAAGTTGGCCTTTCAGACCACAATATCTCCATTGGTATACCTGCCGAAAAGGACTCTAATGAACATCGAGTACCGATAGTGCCACCTTCGATCAGAACAATCACCGGATATGGACACAAGGTTGTTGTAGAGAATAACGCTGGAAAAGACTCGAGTTATGATGACCACCATTACAGCGAAGCTGGTGCAATGTTAACTGATATAAAGACTGTGTATGAATCAGATATTATCATTAAAGCGTCTCCTCCATCATTGGATGAGTTAGATTATCTAAAACCAGATCAGATCCTCATTACGCCCTTACACATGCCTGTTGTGAATGAGGCATATCTCCAAAAACTGATGTCAAAAAAGGTAGTAGCTCTTTCGTTTAGCATGTATCGTGCAGAAGATGGCTCTTACCCGATTATCAAAATCCATAGCGAAATAGCTGGTAAGAGCGCAATTTTGACAGCTGCAGAACTGCTTAATAATTTAAATGGCGGGCGAGGTGCATTATTAGGTAGTGTAGTCGGTGTCCCACCAGCTAAAGTTTTAATCATTGGTGCTGGGGTGGTTGGCGAATATGCTACTAAGACGGCGATTGCCTTAGGGGCTTCTGTGCGCATTTTTGATAATGATATTAATAAATTGAGTCGTATACAAGCACGTGTTGGCAGACACTTACACACTTCATCACTGAATCCCGAATACTTGGCTTATCAGCTAATGAGTGCCGATGTTGTAATAGGAGCTGTGCATTCTAAGACTGGACGGTCTCCTGTCGTTGTGACGGAAGAGATGGTTAGCCATATGAAACCAGGCTCTGTGATCATAGATGTATGCATTGACCAAGGTGGCTGTATCGAGACCTCTGAAATGACAACCCATTCGAGTCCAACGGTTATTAAACACGATGTGATTCATTATGGTGTACCAAATATTGCTTCGAAAGTTGCTAGAACCGCCTCTCAAGCCATGAGTAATATTCTGACACCTTTGATCTTGAAAATGGGAAGTAAAAAAGATATAAATCAACTCTTGTACGAATATGGCGGCATCCGTAATGCGGTGTATGTCTACAAAGGACGAATGACGAATGAATATTTAGCCAAGCGATTTAAAATTAAACATACTGCATTGGAATTGTTATTGACGGCGAGTTTGTAATGATTTAGTAGAATTAGCATTGAAATAAACTTTACAATGGCATGAACATCAAAATTGTCGAAAGTAAATCAGATATTTTTACGTTAAGAAATTTCCTTTTAATCTTGGTAATTGTACTATTTAGCTTAACCCAGCTTATGGATTTGCCTGACAGTGTTCAATTCTTTTCAATGATCGCTTATATGCTTTTATTGGGTCTATCTTTAACTGGAATCTTGGAAAGATCTCATAGTTTAAAGTGGAATGATAAAACTGAAGCTATAGAGGTGTTAAAGTTAAATGGAGGAAGCATATTTAATCTAAAGTTTAGTGATATCACAAAGGCTTCTGCATTTAATAATATCCTGACACTGCGATTAAAAAAGATTACATGGACTGGCAAGTTTGTTTTTATGAAAAAGCATTTTAACTTATCCGAGTATAATCATAATGATAAACTTGAATTATATAAATTTATAGCGACTAATATTAATCAATTAGAGGGAGATTTAGTTAAGATACAATAGACTTTAAAAATTACATTCATGAGAAACTTTATGCTGTTATTTATTTTCACGTTTTGTGTAGTCTCTATTTATGGTCAAAGTTTTATCGGAGCTTGGGAAGGGGACCATACTTCTGAAGATGGAGACAATGTAAAAAGTGTTGTTATTTTTTCAGACGGATATCAAGTGATGACAAACTATGATGCGACGACTGGCAAATTTATGGATACAAATGGAGGCACCTGGCTATTAGATGGTGATACGATGACGGAGACTGTAGAATTCGATTCTAAAAATCCAGATCGAGTTGGAACTGAAGTGAGCTTTAAAGTCTATATCAATGATGATGAGATGGGGATTGTTGGTCGTGATCTAAAAATGAAACGAATAGATGATGGCACTCCAGGGGATTTGCATGGTGCTTGGCTTATGTCAGGTCGGGTTAGAGATGGCAAAACACAATCTAGGGATACGAACAGGCCCAGAAAAACAATGAAAATTTTATCAGGTACACGCTTCCAATGGATAGCTTACAATACTGAAACGAAGGAATTCAAAGGAACAGGTGGAGGTACATACACAACGGTCAATGGAGAGTACACGGAAAACATAAAATTCTTCTCAAGGGATGATACGAGAGCAGGGCAAAGTTTAAAATTTAATTATGAACTAATTGATGGTGCATGGCATCACTCGGGTTTGTCTAGCAAAGGAAACCCGATTCACGAAATTTGGAGCGTGCGCGAATAGGGGAGGTGTGAATACCATATTATTTAAAGTAATAGGGCCACAGCAATCCATCCAATAATAGAGTATGTCCAATAAACCCTAATACACCAATTAAAGCGAAAAGGTATATAGAAGATTGTTGAACTTTAAATTCTTTTTTCATTCTCATGTAAATAAGAATAGCACCAACAGCAACAAGTATAAGAACAAGTCTGATGACCAACCACAGCAGTTCGTTGGGATTATTGATGTAAGACACTGTCAACGGCATCCACATAATCGAAGGCACTAAAATGAATACATAAGGAAGGATGTAGCGCTTTGGATCAGCGGATTTAAAAACAGTTAAATAGGTGAATGGAAAAAATCCAATTGTGGCGATCAGCATGCCAATCGGATAATAGATTTTTATATGTTCAGGAATGTTGCCCCATAAAGCATCGATGCCTTTTGTGTTGTATTGGGCCGCGATGTAGTAGCTGAGCAAAACACAAGGGCCTAGAATGGCGATAATTGAAATGAGCTTATTACGATCCGACATGTTGTATTAAGTCCAAATCTGCTAAATTGTTCAAATATCCAAACTATATTATTTCTCCTTAAGGGATTTATGAGACGGATTTTAATTAATCCGCATCCCAGCTTCCTCAAGTAGGAAAACAGTGTTGTTTCTTAACGAATTACAAATCCACAAATCACAAATCCACAAACCACAAATCCACAAATCACAAATCAACAAATCACAAACTCAAATCAACATCTCAAATAACATGGGATTATTGTTCAAGTGTTCATATTTGATGTCTGCCTCATCCATTCGTAAGAGCAAGGATTGAAAATCGTCTTTATGCTGTAATTCTATACCAACGAGTGCTGGTCCACTTTCTCGATTGTTCTTCTTGGTGTATTCAAAGTGAGCAATATCATCATTTGGACCTAGTACATTCAGAAATTCTTTTAAGGCACCTGCCCGCTGCGGAAAGCGAATAACAAAATAATGTTTCTTGCCTTCGTATAACAAGGACCGCTCTTTGATCTCCTCTGTTCTCGTGATGTCATTATTGCCTCCGCTCAACACCGCAACGACATTTTTGCCCTTAATCTCATCGGCCAGATCATCTAATGCTGCTATGACACTCGCACAAGCCGGCTCCACAACGATCGCTTCTTCATTATATAATTCTAGAATCTTAGTACACATTTTTCCTTCTGGGACCAAGATGACTCGATCCACTATGTCTTTGCAGATGTCATAGGTGATGTCACCAATACTCTGGGTAGCAATCCCGTCTGCAAAGCCATCAATTCTCTCTAACACCTTGACACCGCCATGCTCCAAAGCTGCTTTCAATGATGGTGCTCCCTCTGCTTCGACAGCTATCAGTTTTGTGCTCGGACTTAAGACCTTAAAATAGGATCCAATCCCAGACATCAAGCCGCCACCACCAACTGACACAATCATATAATCGATGGGCTCTTCCATATCTTCTAAAATCTCTACACCGACAGTGCCTTGTCCAGCGATGATTTGACGATCGTTGAATGGATGGATATAAGGAAGTTTAGATGAGTCTGATAATTGCTTTGCTTTGACCGATGATTCATCAAACGTGTCACCTTCTAATATAATCGTGACGAAGTCTTTACCAAACTGTTTGACTTTATTGATTTTTTGATTTGGCGTTGTGCTAGGCATAAAGATCGTACCCTTGACCTTTAATATGGCACAAGCCAATGCGACGCCTTGCGCATGATTGCCAGCGCTCGCACAGACGATCCCATGTTGAAGCTCTCCTTCAGTCATAGACTTCATTTTGTTGTACGCACCTCTGATTTTGAAAGAACGAACAACCTGCATATCCTCTCGCTTAAGAAAGAGATTACAGTCAAATTGATCTGAAAGATTTTGGTTGCGAAGTAAAGGTGTTTTTATGGCAACGCCCTTGAGGCGTTGCCGTGCTGTCATGATATCTTCTACAGGAATGAGAGATGACTGTAAACTCACCTACTTGTTTTGTGGACGTAAGCCTCTCACAGTTCTTCCCGCTCTCCACATTTCTGACTCTCTTAATTCTTCTAATTCCTTTTCTAATTTTTCTCTGTAGTCTGCCTGACTATTACTATCGATTGATAGTTGTGCTTCATTTCCTGATTCGACACTATCATATAATTCTTCAAATACAGGACGTGTTGCATCTCTGAATTTTTTCCACCAATCCAAAGCGCCTCTCTGAGCAGTCGTCGAGCAGTTAGCATACATCCAGTCCATGCCGTTTTCTGCGATTAATGGGTAGAGTGATTCTGTAGCTTCTTCTACTGTCTCATTAAAGGCTTCAGAAGGGGAGTGGCCTCTACTTCTTAATAAATCATATTGAGCTGCAAATAATCCTTGAATAGCGCCCATTAATGTACCACGCTCACCCGTTAAATCAGAATACACTTCTCTTTTGAATGTTGTTTCGAATAAATAGCCTGAACCAATGCCGATACCAAGAGCAACAACTTTTTCTCTAGCTTTACCAGTCGCATCTTGGAAGATCGCAAAGCTTGAGTTTAGTCCTTTCCCTGCTAAGAATAATCGTCGCAAACTTGTACCACTACCTTTTGGTGCAGCAAGAATAACATCAATATCTTCTGGCGGAATGATACCCGTTCTGTCTTTATATGTAATCCCAAAACCATGAGAAAAATAGAGTGATTTGCCTGCTGTTAAATATGGTTTTAGTGTCGGCCAAACAGAGATCTGTGCTGCGTCTGAAAGTAAATATTGAATGATTGTACCTTTTTCGGCAGCTTCTTCGATTGAGAATAAGGTCTCACCTGGCACCCAGCCATCAGCAACAGCTTTGTCGTAGGTTTTAGAAGGACTTCGCTGACCGATAATCACATTAAATCCGTTATCTCTCAGATTTAAAGCCTGCCCAGGACCTTGGACGCCATAACCAATAATTGCAATCGTTTCGTCTTTTAAGACCTCTCTTGCTTTGTCTAAAGGAAACTCTTCCCGAGTCACTACATTTTCTTCCTGCCCGCCAAAATTAAGTAATGCCATTGTATTTGTATTTTAGTTTTGTTTTAAAATTAGTTATTATCAGATTCTTGATTTGCTGCCATTTCTTCTAATGATTTCAGGTAATTATTCAGACGCTCCATTGGCTTGACAATCGCGACTCGTCCTGATCTGACAAATTCGTAAATCCCTATTTTTCTAAGCTCTTTTAATAACGCTTCTGTTTCTTTTGAATGCCCTGTTTTCTCAATCACAATATAATCGGATTCTATGGATAAGATTCTGGCGCTGTGTTCTCTTACGAGTTTTTCAACTTCATTGCCTTTGTAAAAAGCTGCACTTGGTATTTTATACAACGCAATTTCTTGATGGACAATCTCACTATTTTTATAATAAAATGCCTTAAGGACCTCAACTTGCTTATCGATTTGAGCGACTAGCTTTCTGATATTTTCTTCAGTTTCTTTGATCACAATCGTAAACCTGTGAATCCCAACCATCGAAGATTTTGATACAGTTAGACTTTCGATATTCATGTGGCGTCTAGTGATGACAGCGACTATGCGCGCCATCAAACCAGTTACATTTTCCGAAAAGACGGTCAGCGTGAATTCTGTTTTTCTCATTTGATTCTCATTAATTCAATTACTCAAGAACGATTTCATCAACAGCTTTACCAGAAGCAATCATTGGAAATACGTTTTCTTCCTTTTGACATTCTACATGTAGTAGATAAGCACCTTTATGTTTTAACATCTTTTTTAATCCAGCAGTAACATCTTTGGCTTTCGAGACCTTATGTCCTGCCACGCCAAATCCTTCTGCTATTTTTAGAAAATCCGGATTCTGTAAATGGACAGACGAATATCGTTTATCAAAAAATAATTGTTGCCACTGTCTAACCATACCTAAGTAATTGTTATCGAGCAAGACTATTTTAACAGCCACATCCCATTGAGTGCAAACGCCTAATTCCTGTAAGGTCATTTGAAAACCACCATCTCCAACAAATAAAACCACTTCTTTTTCAGGTTTTCCCATCTTCGCACCAATGGCTGCTGGCAAGCCAAATCCCATCGTACCCGCACCGCCTGATGAAATCCATAAGTCTCTACCGAGATAATCATAGTATCGTGCTGCAGCCATTTGATGTTGGCCTACGTCAGTCACCACTATTGCATCTCCATTTGTTAATTCAGATACCTCTTTGATGACCCGACCCATTTTAATAGGACCTGTCTTGAGGCGTTTTAAATCTTTACTGACTACTTTTTTATGCTCCATTTTTTTGCAGTCTGCAAATCCTTTGAGCCACTTTGGATATGTCTTTTTGTCAACCAAAGGCATAAGACCTTCGAGCGCTTCTTTTGCATCTGCTAATATAGGTACCTCGACTTTTACATTTTTATTGATTTCCGATGGATCAATTTCGATATGAATTTTTTTGGCTTGCGTGGCGTACCTGCTGAGATCACCTGTGACTCGATCGTCAAATCGCATCCCAATTGCAATCAGTAAATCGCATTGATTCGTCATCACGTTTGGCCCATAATTACCATGCATACCTAGCATACCTGTATGCAATTCGTGGTCATCTGGTAAGGTCGACAAACCGTGAATTGTACAGCCGACTGGAATCCCCGTTTTTTCTACAAATTCTTTAAATACATCCTGAGCTTTTGAAATGTGGATACCATGCCCAGCTAGAATATAAGGTTGCTTTGCAGCATTGATCAATTCAGCAGCGTCTTTAAGGTCTGAATTATTGATTTTTAATTTAGGGACATAACTCCTAATAGACGTCGTCTTTTTGTAAGTAAAATCAAATTCTTGGATTTGAGCATTTTTAGTAATATCGATCAAGACTGGTCCCGGTCTACCAGAATTAGCAATATAAAATGCTTTTGCAAACACTTCGGGAATTTCGCTGGCATCCGTGATTTGATAACTCCACTTCGTTATAGAATTCGTACATCCAATGACATCAATTTCTTGAAAAGCATCTGAACCTAACAAATGACTAAACACCTGACCCGTAAAGCAGACAAGTGGTGTAGAATCCATTAAAGCATCTGCTAATCCCGTAAATAAGTTAGTGGCTCCAGGTCCTGATGTTGCGACACAAACACCCGTCTTTCGAGTCGCTCGAGCAAACCCCTGAGCAGCATGAATAGCGCCTTGCTCATGTCGTGTAAGTATGTGTGTAATGCGATCTTGGTAATGATAGTGTGCATCATAGAAGGGCATAATCGCTCCTCCGGGATAGCCATATATGAGATCGATATCCTCAGCAAGTAAGCATTCAAGTATTGCTTCCGCACCAGACATCCGTCTTACTTTTTGCTTTTTCTTGCTTCTGGGCTTTTTGGCTTGTTTAGCCTTTGATTTTGTTTTTATCGCCATGCTTGTATTCTTATAAATCAGTCACGCAGCCCTCACTGGCTGTTGATACTGATCGTCTATATTTTTTTAATATTCCAATTAATTCATCTTTTGGCTGTGTCCATGCAGCTCTCCGTGATGCCAGGATGTCATCTGACAAATTCACATCCAATTTATTATTGACAGCATCAATAGTCACAATGTCTCCATCTTCTATCAAGGCAAGATTTCCGCCATCATAAGCTTCTGGCGTGATGTGTCCCACCACAAATCCATGAGTCCCACCGGAGAATCTCCCATCGGTAATTAAAGCGACTTCTTTACCAAGCCCTATTCCCATGATCAACGATGTTGGTTTTAACATCTCTGGCATGCCAGGTCCACCTTTTGGTCCACAATATCTGATCACAATGACTTCCCCTGCTACTACTTCTTTATTTTGAATGGCAAGGTTAGCTTCTGGTTCTGAATCAAATACTTTTGCAGGACCACTAAAAAATTCACCTTCTTTTCCTGTTATTTTTGACACTGATCCGCCTTCAGCAAGATTGCCGTATAAGATTTGTAAATGGCCTGTGGCTTTGACTGGTTGACTGATGGGCTTAATGACTTTCTGGTCTGCAGCTAAGCCATCAACGTCTGCAAGATTTTCAGCAATGGTCTTACCAGTCACTGTTAGGCAGTCTCCAGTAAGAAGTCCTTCTGATAGCATCATCTTCATCACTGCTGGGACACCACCTACCATGTGTAGATCCTCCATGACGTATTGACCACTCGGTTTAAGGTCCGCTAGAAATGGTGTTTTATCACCAATGAGCTGAATATCATTTAGGGTCAATGGAATGCGTGCTGCTTTTGCCATAGCCAATAAGTGCATGACGCCATTTGTTGAGCCACCAAGAACGGTGATGAGTCGAATCGCATTTTCAAACGATTCGCGAGTCATAATATCGCTTGGCTTGATATCTTTTTCTAATAGGTGTCGGATCGCTTTTCCAATCCGTTCACATTCATCTTTTTTGTTTTGAGACACCGCAGGGTTGGATGAGTTATAAGGCAGGCTCATGCCCAATACTTCAATTGCTGATGCCATCGTGTTTGCTGTATACATGCCACCGCATGCTCCTGCACCTGGGCAAGAGTGTTTGACGACTCGCTTAAACTCTTCAGCGGTAATCTCCCCAGCATTGCGTTGGCCTAAAGCTTCAAAGGCTGAGACAATATCTAATTTCTTATCATCAAGACAGCCAGGTTTAATTGTGCCACCGTATACCATTAAAGAGGGACGGTCAAGTCTTGATAAACCCATGATGGCCCCAGGCATATTTTTATCACAACCGACCACAGCGACGATAGAGTCATACCATTGAGCCGATGCGACAGTTTCAATTGAGTCTGCAATAATGTCTCGAGAGGGTAGTGAGTACTTCATGCCATTCGTACCCATGGATATACCATCGCTAACGCCAATTGTGTGAAAAATGAGCGGAATCAAATCTTCTTGCGCCACTGAGACCTTAATGTCTTTGGCTAAGTCATTCAGGTGCATATTACACGGATTTCCTTCCCAACCTGTGCTGACAATACCAACTTGAGCTTTAGTCAAATCCTCTTCTGTCAATCCGATCGCATAAAGCATGGCCTGAGCGCCTGGTTGGCTCTCATCCTGAGTGATTGTGCGACTGTATTTGTTTAAACTCATATTTTCTAAAACTAAAAAAGCCATCCTTTACAGAATGGCTTGTTGTATATTCGATTCCATTCTAAATCAGAGGCGTTTAATGACGACTACGATACTAATAATGTGAATCACAAAAATCATACTAAGTAATTGAAGCCGAAAGTTGGCATTAATAATTCACTATTCAAAGAATAATATGTCAATATTCAAAAGACCATAAACCAATGACGGCTTAGATCAAATGATACTAGAGCTTCCTTCTTTAAGCCCTTTTGTATTAATGCCTTCTTCTTCAGACACCAATGCTTGTATTACATCTCCTAATTGTGAGCATGTATAATCTACATCTGGATTCAAGTCTTCTGTCAAGATGCTTTTTGCCATGCAGTAATCAACTGCTTGTCTAACAGCGTTTGCTTCCTCTTTCATATTAAAATATTCTAAGAGCATACCCACTGATAAAATTGATGCGATTGGATTGGCAATATCTTTACCTGCTGCTTCTGGATATGAACCATGTACAGGTTCAAATAAACAATGTTTGTCACCTATGGATGCAGAGGGTAATAGTCCGAGTGACCCAGCAATAACACTCCCTTCATCTGATAAGATGTCTCCAAACAAGTTTGACGTTAAGATCACATCGAATCGTATTGGATTTGTAATCATTTGCATCGCAGCATTGTCCACATAGAGGAAGTCTAGTTTGACATCACTATAGGACTGTGCATGCAGCTTTTGCACTGTCTCTCTCCAGAGTCTCGATGATTCTAACACATTGGCTTTATCCACCAAGCATACATTGTTTTTACGTCGCCTCGCTTCTTCAAATGCCAAAACAGCGATCCGTTCTATTTCATGATCGTAATAACTACATATGTCATAGGCGAACCTTCCTTCTTCTTTTCTGCCTGCCTCACCAAAATAGATGCCGCCTGTCAACTCTCTGAAAATGGTAAAATCTACACCTTTAACCAATGAATCTTTAAGGGGAGACAATCCCAATAACCGATCATAGGCCTTTACTGGTCTGATATTTGTAAAAATCCCCAATGTTTTGCGCAAAGCCAGTAGACCCTGCTCTGGTCGAATCGATAATGTGGGATCACTGTATTTCGGATCGCCAATAGATCCCAATAAGACCGCATCCGCAGCTAGACAATTTTCAATCGTCTCGTCCGGTAAGGGTTGACCTGTTTTATCTATTGCATCTGCACCTATCAGAGACTTGATATATGTGAATTTATGACCAAAGCGATCACCAACGCCATCGAGAACTTTTATTGCTTGCTCTATGACTTCAGGCCCAATGCCATCACCCGGTAATACTGCGATTGTCAACTCTTTTTCCATCCGAAATCGGATTAATACATTTTATGAATGATTAGGCGACCGCGGAAAATGTTCTCTTTAATAAAGCTTCTAAATCATCTACTGAGACTTGCTTTTTCTGATCAGCCAATTTTATGAAATCTAGATAGACGATATCTAATTCATCTTTGGATAAATCAAAACCTATTTCTTTTGATTTAAACGCAACGGCAGCTCGTCCACTTCTTGCGGTCAAGATTATTTTTGATTCCGTTAATCCAACATCCAGAGGATCTATAATTTCATAATTATCTCTATGCTTAATGATACCGTCTTGATGTATTCCAGATGAATGCGCAAAGGCATTTTCACCCACAATTGCCTTGTTCGCCTGGACTAACATTGCCATGCTATCTGAGATCATATGACTTGTTTCAGTGAGAAGGGTAGACCTTATATTGGTTTGATATAAGCCTTTAAAGCGCTGTTGGATAACCATAGCCACTTCTTCTAATGACGTATTTCCTGCTCTTTCCCCAATTCCATTCATCGTACATTCAATCTGAGTGACACCGTTGATCATACCTGCGATTGAATTAGCTGTTGCCAAACCAAGATCATTATGACAATGTGCCGAAATGATGACATTTTCTATACCTCTGACATTGTCAACTAAAAACTTAATTTTCTCACCATATTCATTAGGAAGGCAATAGCCGGTCGTGTCAGGTATATTTACCACAGTAGCGCCTTCATCGACGACTGCCTGGATAACTTTTGCTAAATATTCATTATCAGTTCTTCCTGCATCTTCTGCGTAAAACTCAACATCTTCTACAAAGCTTTTAGCATGCTTGACAGCTGCTTTTGCTCTTTCTAAAATTTTTTCCTGTGTAGAATTGAATTTGTACTTAATATGAATCGGAGAAGTACCGATACCGGTGTGGATTCGTGGCCGTACAGCAAACTTCAATGCCGCTGCAGCAGTTTCTATATCTTTTGGTACAGCTCTTGAAAGACCGCAAATAATTGGATTCCTAATTTCTTTAGAAATCATTTCTACAGCTTTGAAATCGCCTGGGCTTGATTCAGGAAAACCAGCTTCAAGTACGTCTACTCCCAGTTCTTCCAGTTGTTTTGCACATCTCAATTTTTGGTCGAGATTGAGCTTACATCCTGGCACTTGTTCTCCATCCCTAAGCGTCGTATCGAATATATGTACTTGTTTGCCTGACATATCCATGGTTTAATTTTACATAAATGTATTTTATACTATTGCTATGTAAAAACTAAATTCTAAATACATCCCGACAACTAGTGGTGGTGTATTAGTCTTATTTAATTGATATTCAATGTATTAGGTCTGTTATAATTACACTGAATACGCAAAAAAAGAATGGTTTTTGTTCAATATTATTGCTATAATTGTCTTATGCCTCAGCAGTCTACAGAGCATTTAGTCCAATTAATCCTCAGATTAACAAAAGGGGAGAAACGATTCTTTAAATTATTCGTCAATCGATTGCATGCGAATGAGGACGCTCTGTTTCTAAAACTGTTTGAATTTATTGACAAATATAAAGTGTTTGATGAGGAACGTATTCTCAAAAAACACCCTCGAATAAAGAGATCTCAACTATCCAATTTAAAAGCTCACTTGTATAAAAAAATTTTAGCGAGCCTTAGACAGCAATACAGTCATCTGAATTTGGATATGGAACTCCGCGAAAGCTTAGATTCAGCTAAGATGCTCTATGCCAAAGGGATGTATAAGGCGAGTCTGAGTATCTTAGATAAGGCTAAGAAAAAAGCGCTTAGCAATGATTTGTATACTGATGCTTTGGCGATTATTGATTTCGAAAAACACATTGAATCTCAGCATATTACCGGGAGTATGTATCCCAAAGCTGAACAGATAACGAAAGAAACACGGTCTATTTTAAAACGGATAAGTCTTAGAACTAAGTTGTCTGACCTCTCTTTGTCTCTGTATGGTTTGTATTTACAATACGGACATGTCAAAGACAAAAAGGATTTCCATTTTATAACAGACTATTTTCAATCTCACCTTCCAGAGTACGAGATTGAAAAGATGGATTTTTACGAAAAACTGTACTTGTTTCAATCCTATGTTTGGCTTCATTATATGGGCCTAGATTTTGTGAATTTTTATAGATATGCCCAGCGTTGGGTCGACTTATTTGATGAATACTCGAAGATGGTCGTTCAAGAAACACCACTTTATCTGAAAGGATTACATAATCTCTTGACAGCTTATTTTATGGCCCAGCGATTAGATAAGTTTGATCCTGTCTATAATCAGCTGAAGCAATTTACGGAAAGACACGCTGTCGTGCTTACCAACAATGAGGCTTCACTCTATGCTCTGTTTATCCATATTCATGGTATAAATCAAATTTTCCTACATGCAGACTATGAAAGGGGAGCACGAGGCATTCATGTATTGACTCAGATACTCGAAGAAAACCGCTATGACTGGGATCTAAACAGAATTATAAATTTCAACTACAAAATTGGTTGTGTTTATTTTGGTGCCGATGATTTAGATAATGCCATTCATTATTTAAATAAGGTGACTAATCAAGTCTTTCCCAATTTTAGAGAAGATATTCAATGTTATGCTCGAATATTAAACCTAATAGCTCATTTTGATTTAGGGAATGATCTATTGGTTACCTACCAAATCAAATCCACGTATCGCTATTTGCTAAAATCAAAGCAAGACTCTAAAGTGTTGGAAGAGATTTTTGCTTTTTTACGTAAGACACCTAGAATGCTTGAATCGGAGCTAAAAAAGGAATTTATACTCTTAAAGGAGAAGCTCGACGATATAGAAGCGGATCAGTATGAAAGACGACCTTTCTTATACCTAGACATTATTTCTTGGTTAGATAGTAAGATTCACAATCGAACGATGGCGCAAAGTATACGAGCGAGGCGAAATTTGAGCTTGGTAAGCGACTGATGTGGATTTTAACCTCTGACTAGATCCTAAATTATTTGTGAAATAGAAAGAAAAAATCCTATCTTTGCACCCCGATTAAAAGAAATCGGCATTTTTTGATAAAACAGCGTCGTTGTTTTGTCTGGCTAAAAGCCATCCATAAAAAATTTAATATGAATCAATACGAAGTAACATTCATCGTGGACCCAGTATTATCCAATGATGAAATTGAATCGACCTCAAAGGCATACCAAGATTTGGTAGCTGATGATGGCTGCACAATTGTCAATGTCGACAGACTTGGCCTAAAACAACTTGCTTATCCAATCAATAAAAGATCTTCAGGCGTCTATTACTGTGTAGAGTTTAAAGGAGAATCTGGTGCTATTATCCCTAAAATGGAATTAGCTTTAAGAAGAGACGAGCGCATTATGCGTTTTTTAACTGTCAGTTTAGACCGATATGGTATTCAGTATAATGAAGATAAACGAGCAGGTAAAATCGGAACTGTCAAAAAGGATAAGAAAGACGATAAAAAAGATACTGGTAATTCTCGAAATAAATCTCGATCAAAGTCATCTGAAAAAGCAGCTCCTGCAGCAGCAAAGCCAGCTGTTGCGGCTACTCCTGCTGTAGAAAAAGCAGCTGTTGCAGCTGCTCCAATAGTTGAAGCACCAGCTCCAGTTGTCGAAACACCAGCTGTTGTGGCTACTCCGGTAGTTGAAACACCAGCAGTCGAAACACCGGTGGTTGAAGCACCAGCTGTTGTGCCTGCTGTAGAAGCAGCAGTGCCAGTTGTAGAAACTCCCGCACCAGCGGTCGTAGCAGCGCCTGTCGTTGCTGCTGTAGCGGCAATTTCAGAGGAAGAATAATTTTATTTATACCAACAAAAACATTGAATCATGGCTTCAAGAGACGATATAAAATTTCTAAGTAATCCTAACATTGGCGGTAACGACAAAAAATACTGCAGATTTAAAAAGTTTGGGATTCGACATATAGATTATAAAGACGCTGACTTCTTAGAGCAGTTTGTAAATGCTCAAGGTAAAATCTTACCAAGAAGAATCACCGGAAATTCATTAAAGTATCAGAAGAAAGTTGCAGTTGCTGTTAAAAGAGCACGGCACTTAGCGATGCTTCCTTATGTAACTGACCTTTTAAAATAGATAAGACATGGACGTAATTTTATTAAAAGACCTTGAAAAGGTTGGTTATAAGCATGAAGTCGTAAAAGTTAAGAATGGTTACGGCAGAAACTACCTCATTCCTAAAAAGCTTGCAGTTATTGCTAATGGCATTAACATGAAAAAGCTTGATAAAATTAGAGAAGAGGACGCAGCTAAAGAAGCAGCTCGCTTAGGTGAATACACAGAAATGGCTAAATTGCTAGACGGCAAAACACTTAAATTAGGTGTGAAAGCTGGTACGTCTGGTAAAATCTTTGGTAGTGTTACTAATGTACAGATCATGAATGGTATCAAAGAGCAATTTGAGCTTGATATCGATAGACGTAAGATCGTCTTGAATGAGTCAATCAAGGAAATCGGTAGTTATACAGCAAACTTAGAGTTGCATCCAGAAGTAACTGTCGTGTTACCTATTGATCTGATTCAAGAGTAAGCTATTTGCTGCATTGATTCGTTAGTCATGTGAATCAACCTATATTTTATATTGAATATACTATGCTCGGTTTATAGACTAGCTATTTGTATCTCCATTATTGGTTCCTTACCGATCTCTGGTAACGGACAGATTTTCTTACAGCTAGAGAAATTCAATTCCCCTAAGACAATCAAATTTGTAGAAGGCGATGAAATTGAGTTTAGAATATATGCCTATCCCAAAGCATGGCGTACAGGCATTCTAGATCGCATACTCATAGAAGAAGAAACAATAGTTCTTGATGGTGATTTTTTTCAACTCGATGAGTTAAAAGATATCAGAGTATATAGACCCTGGGCTCGTGTTCTTGGTCGATCATTTATTCAATTTACTGGAGCTTGGTTTGGCTATGCCATAATCCTTGATGTTTTTAATATTGGAGGCTTATTTGGACAAGATAATTTTACTGTTGGTGTCGATACTCTTGTTGTAGGCGGCACAGCCTTTGGTCTAGGTCTACTCTTACGCAATGTGTTTGGGCGAAAAAAATTCAAGCTAGGAAAGAATTCCAGATTGAGGTTGCTAGATCTCAGATTTTGAGAGAAAGAAACATACGCATGTTTTGATGGAACCGACGACTAGATTAATTAGACATGTCGGTTACGAACTTGATTTTTACAAGCATAATTTCCTCCATACTGATATCATCCTCTGCTAATTCTTTTAAGGCATCTTCTACAGAATCAGTTTCCGCATCTTGAAAATAATCAACGACATCTTCAATGACTCCCTCATCAATATTCTCATCTAAGTAATAATTGATGTCAAGCTTTGTACCTGAAGAAACGATATTATTCATTTCTTCTAATAATTCTGACATTGACAATTTAGCAGAGTTGGCAATATCTTCTAGTGGCATTTTACGATCAATTCCTTGAATGATAGTTACCTTAAATTTGGATTTGTTTGCCATCTGTCTGACAACAACATCATCTGGTCTTTCGATATCGTTTTCTTCAACGTATTCTTTTATCAAAGACAAAAATGGCTTGCCGTATCGCTGAGCTTTACCTTTACTGACTCCCGAAATAGAAACCATGTCCTCTATAGAGATCGGATAATAAGTAGCCATGTCCATCAAAGAAGGATCTAGAAAAATGATCCATGGTTTTATATCCAGTCGGTTAGCTTCCTTTTTTCTTAAGTCTTTTAAGATTTCAAAAAGTGTATTGTCGATTGCAGCACCATTTGATTGCATTGAAGTAACGATTTGATCGTTAGCCGCAACTGAGTAGTCATGATTAATTGTGATAAAGACACTATGAGGATTCGCTAAAAAATCTGTTCCCTTTTCAGTAAATTTTAATAATCCATATTCTTCGATTTCTTTATACAAATAACCCTGTAGAATGGCTTGTCTAAGAATAGAGTGCCAGAATAATTCACCTTTCTCTTTACCTATTCCATAAGTCGGTAATTTATCATAGCTAAACTCCATGATTTCTTTGCCTTTTTTACCAGACAAATAATCTACAAGGACTTTAACACCATAATTTTGTTTGAGAATACTAACGGCACTCAATGCTGCATGCATCTCAGATTGTGCTTCAATTTTTTCTTTTGGATTTTGACAATTATCACACATACAATTGCAATCATTCTCATCATACTCTTCTCCGAAATAGTGCAATAAGAATTTACGACGGCATGAACTTGTTTCAGCGTATGCGATCATTTCTTCCATTAATTGCGCACTCAACTCCCTTTCTGAAACTGGCTTGTCTCTTAAGAATTTCTCAAGGCGCATAATATCCTTGTAGGAATAAAAGGCAATGCACTTACCTTTGATTCCATCTCGACCTCCGCGACCTGTTTCTTGATAATAATTTTCAATACTTTTCGGGATGTCAAAATGAATGACAAATCGTACATCAGGTTTGTCAATACCCATACCAAAAGCAATAGTGGCAACGATCACGTCTAAGCGTTCCATAAGGAAATCATCCTGGACCTTAGATCTGACCTTAGCATCTAATCCAGCATGATAAGCAGCGGCATTGATACCATTAATTGTAAGTATTTTCGCTATCTCCTCTGTTGTTTTTCGGGCTTGAACATAGATGATCCCTGATTGCCCATTTGTTGATTTGATGTATTGGACAATCCCTTTGACTGCAATTTCTTTATTCGGCTTTGGTCTGACCTCATAGAATAAATTATCTCTGTTAAAGGAGGATACAAAGGTGTTCACGCCAGTCATGTCCAAGTTTTTGACAATATCTGTCTGTACTTTGGGCGTGGCAGTTGCTGTTAATGCCATGATGGGAATAGTCGCATCTATGGCTTTGATCATTTGTTTTATTTTCCTGTATTCTGGACGGAAGTCATGACCCCATTCAGAGATGCAATGCGCTTCATCCACAGCGATAAAGGATATTTTGACCGACCTGAAAAATGCTTGATTTTCATCTTTTGTCAATGTTTCAGGTGCTATATAGAGTAGCTTAGTTTTACCTTCGGTGATGTCTTGTTTTACCACCTTCATTTGAGTCTTTGACAAAGAGGAATTTAAGAAGTGAGCGACTCTATCGTCTTCACCATAACCTCTTATGGAGTCGACTTGATTTTTCATTAATGCTATCAAAGGAGATATTATAATTGCCGTCCCTTCTTCAATCAGTGCGGGCAGTTGATAGCATAATGACTTTCCGCCGCCTGTAGGCATGAGGACAAATGTATCTTGTCCGTTAAGTATGCTTTTAATAATATCTTCTTGTTTTTCTTTGAACGAGTCAAAGCCAAAATATTGCTGCAATTCGGATTGCAGATCTATTGTAGTATCTATCATTTGTACGTGTATAAATTAAATTACCACAGTTAGTGTTAATTTCTAGAGAAGCTGAACATGTTTTTTCAATGCTTTAGTAAATTACTAATAATTGAAGTCATTTACCAGTTTTAAGACGAAAAATTAATACAAAAGACACTCATTTTTGATCATTTGTCACAGATATTGCATTCTGGCATTTATTCTGTGTACACTTGTTCAAAGCGAGGTAGGAAACTGTGCTCATTTGCTTGCGACATATCGCCTTTCCAAGAATCTGGAATGAGATTCTCGTCAAGTAGGCAGCCTTTTGGAATGTAAGGGAATATTTCATCATATCGCTGATTCGTATTCATGATGATTCGTTTGTGGACATGTGAACGATTAATCTTATCCGGGTTGTCTAGACCTGCTGCGGCAAGAAGTTCTACAAAACTTTCGATTGTCTCTTTATGATAATTGGCGACACGAATTTTCTTGTCATTGACATCTAATCCGCGCACTAACGATTCCTCTTGAGTTGCAACACCAACAGGACAGGTGTTTTTATTACACTCTAGGGCTTGAATACAGCCTAGTGCCATCATCATCGCACGGGCGCTATAACATAGATCAGCTCCCAGCGAAATGGCTCTGAAAATATGAAAGCCTGTTACAATTTTGCCAGAGGCAATAATGCTAATGTCTTTTTTTAAATCAAAACCAATTAAAGAGTTATAGACAAAGGCCATACCTTCTTTATATGGTGTGCCTACTGAATTTGAAAATTCTAATGGAGCTGCGCCTGTCCCGCCTTCGCCGCCATCTACAGCGATGAAGTCTGGTTTGATGCCCGTCTTGACCATCGCTTTGCAAATTGCTAAAAACTCACTTTTATGACCAACACAAAGTTTAAAGCCAATGGGTTTCCCACCTGATAAATCACGCATTTGCTTGATCAGGTTTAGTAATCCGATCGGATCTTTGAATGCTTTATGAAATGGGGGAGACAGCACATCTTTCCCCATTGGAATACCTCTGATCTCTGAAATTTCTGGCGTGACTTTGCTTGCTGGCAATATACCACCATGTCCTGGTTTTGCACCTTGAGACAGTTTTAGCTCTATCATTTTGACGTTGTCTGGCGCAACAGTGAGTTGATATGCCTCTGGGTCAAAGTTGCCATCAGCTGCTCGACAACCAAAATAGCCAGTCCCGATTTGGTAGATCAAATCACCTTGGTGTTTCTTATGGTACGGCGAAATGCCACCCTCACCTGTATTATGTGCGAAGCCTCCTATTGCTGCCCCACCGTTCAAAGCCATAACCGCATTCTTACTCAATGATCCAAAGCTCATCGCTGAAACATTGAAGATACTACATGAGTATGGCTTGAGACAAGCTGGTCCCCCGATCAAAACTCTGGGATCAGGATCGATATCATGGTGGTCTAAGGCTGCGATGCTATGATTCATCCACTCATAGCCTTCCGCATAGACATCTAATTGTGTTCCGAAAGGGGATGTGTCTCTAACTTTTTTCGCTCTTTGGTATACGATGTCTCTAAAAATCCTTGAAAATGGTTTTCCATCTGTGTCTGACTCCACAAAATATTGGTACATCTTAGGGCGTAGCCATTCTGCAATATATCGCCCATGGCCAACAACAGGAAAGTTACGTGTGATCGAATGACTTCGCTGAAATGTGTCATATAAGCCTAACAATAGAATAGGAATAATGAGCACTAATCCCCACCAAAAGCCAGATGAAACCAATAGGGCACAAGCAGCTATGATTAGAATTGCAACGAGACAAAAGAGGTAAAACATCAATTTCATAAATGGTAAGACTGACTTCTAATTTTGAAGATAAGAATCTTTAGTAAGACTTCCTCTATGGACGAATTACATTCATAAGTAATGGTCCGATTCTTGATATATTACTTACTATAATAATATAAAATGGACTGGAATTCAGGTATTAATGGTTTTAGTTCGTATTTGCTTCTTGAAAGATCGTTATCAAAAAATTCTGTTGAAAGCTACACTAGGGATATCGAGAAACTAGCTTTGTTTTCTGTGGAGCAGCTCAATATCACAAGTCCTGTGAACTTGGTTGGAACAGATATAGAATTGTTTTTGAAAGACATCAATAAGATTGGACTTTCTGATCGAAGCCAAGCAAGATTGCTATCTGGAATACGAGCATTTTTTAAATTTTTATTAATTGAAAATGTTGTCCAAGTTGATCCTGCCCACTTAATTGACAGTCCCAAATTGAGTCGAAAAATTCCTCAGTTTCTATCCATTGAGGAAATGGACTTGGTATTAGGAGCTATTGATTTAAGTCATCCACAAGGACAACGCAATCGAGCTATTCTTGAGACACTCTATTCATGTGGTCTACGTGTTTCTGAATTAGTCCATTTAAAACTATCAAACTACTTTCCCGATATTGGCTTTGTTCGAGTCATCGGAAAGAATGATAAGGAGAGGATAGTCCCCATTGGATCTGTAGCCATTAAATATATCGAGCTATATTTAGATACTATTAGAAGGCACATAACAATTGATAAGCAAAGTGAAGACATTTTATTTTTAAACAGGCGGGGCAAACTACTGAGTCGAGTTATGATATTTAATATTGTTAAACAGGCAGTCTCTGATGCAGGTATTCAAAAGACGGTGAGTCCTCATACATTTAGACATTCTTTTGCAACTCATCTTGTCGAAGGTGGTGCAGATTTAAAATCAGTACAGGATATGCTTGGACACGAGTCCATCACGACCACAGAGATCTATACCCATCTAGACACAAAATTTTTAAGAGACACCATATTATTGTACCATCCCAGAAATGCAGGCGTTAAATAGAGGATGTCAGATGTACCTTTAAAATACCTTTTGCTTGGTTCATGGATAGTGAGTATGATATCCTGCGCAAACCCATCTTCACCGAAAGGTGGCCCTCGTGATGAGACACCACCTGAAATCAAACTAGAAGAATCAACGCCGAATGAACAAGTATTTTTTGAGAAACAAAACATCAAATTAGTATTTGATGAGTTTGTGAATATCGACAAACCCAATACCTCGGTCGTCATCTCACCACCTTTGGATGTTAATCCAAGGATTTATGCGAGAGGAAAAGAGATACGCGTAGAAATGCCCGAAGAAGAAGAGCTTAAAGAAAATGCCACCTATGTTTTCAATTTTGGGAATTCTATAAAAGATTATACTGAAGGAAATGAAATAGAAAATTACAGTTTCATTTTTTCAACTGGCCCATATATCGATTCTTTATCTATATCTGGTACTGTCGTCGATGCCTATAGTGGAGAGCCTGCAAAAGAAACCTTAGTCATGCTGTACGATGATTTGAGAGATTCAGTCGTGTATGAAAAGCGGCCGTTTTATTTTGCGAGGACAGATGACGAGGGTTTATTTACGATCAATAATATGAGGTCAGATAGCTTTAAGCTTTTTATCTTGCAAGACGGCAATGTCAACTATCTATATGATTTAGATACGGAGCCGATTGGCTTTTTGGATTCTTTTATTTTTATTACGCCAGATGTTCCAAATCCAACGTTTAATTTAGAAGTATTTTCTCCAACGCCTGATTTTGATATGGTAGAATATGATGCTAAAACCTTTGGGCAAGTCATTTTAATATTTAACCAACCAAGCGACTCTGTACAAGTTAAATCGAATACAGCGTTTTCATTTTTCAATCCAGAAATAAGTGGAGATAGTCTCATTGTATGGTATGATATGGCTGAGGATATGGCCTTTGATCTAATGGTTGAATATCCGGGACTGTATTATGATACAATCAAGGTGCGGCAATTATCTAGGGCTGAATTTGTTGAGGGAAACAGCTTAAAAAAACCTAAGAATAATGTTGGGAAGAATGATGTGTTGAAACCAAAATCTCCATTGGTTTTTAAGTTTGAATATCCTTTGCAAGATATTGATCAATCGAAGTGCCACTTAAGTTTAGATTCTATTGAAATACCCGATGTCACATTTGCTATAGATTCAATTCATTATAATAAAATAAGACTCGAACATGATTTTATTGTTGATTCAACATACCAGATAAAATTAGATAGTGGAGCAATTGAAAGTATTTATGGCACCACTAATGATAGCATCGTTGAATCATTTAGTTTAGGAAATGAAGATGACTTTGGTAAAATCATATTAAGCATAGATTCTCTTGACTTTAGATCTAATTATATCCTAGAGTTAATGAAAGAGACGAAAGTGTTACGAACTGACATTGTGAGCGAAGAAAAACAGAGTCTGTTATATGATTTATTAGCAGCGGATACCTATACATTACGCGTTACGAAAGATGACAATAAAAACGGTAGATGGGATCCTGGCTCTTACACGAATCGGATTTTTTCTGAACAGATCGCCAGTATGCAACTGGAAGCTGTTAGAGCTGGATGGGACAACCAAGTTGTGTTATCTTCTGATATCTTTGATAAAAAAGTAATTGCAGAAATGCCAATCGACACAATACAACAGCGCTAATGAAATTATGGACTAAGGATTTGGTTAAAATTTATGGGAAACGAGAAGTCGTAAAGTCTGTCTCTATTAATGTAGAACAGGGAGAAATTGTTGGTTTGCTCGGGCCTAATGGTGCAGGTAAAACGACAACATTTTATATGACTGTGGGTTTTATTCAACCGAATGCTGGTGCTGTCTATTTAGATGATGAAGAGATTACGGCTTTACCTATGTATAAGCGAGCTCAGAGAGGGATTGGTTATTTACCACAAGAGGCATCAGTATTTAGAAAATTATCCGTGGAGGATAATATTTTGGCAGTGTTGGAAATGACAAAACTCAATACAACGGAGCAAAAAGAAAAGTTAGAATCCTTGATCGATGAATTTGGCTTAGAGAAGGTTCGTAAAAATATGGGAGATTCACTATCGGGTGGTGAGCGGAGGCGAACAGAGATAGCAAGAGCACTCGCGACAAGTCCCAAGTTCATTCTTCTTGATGAACCTTTTGCAGGAATAGATCCCATTGCTGTTGAAGACATACAACAGATTGTCGAGAAGTTAAAGGAAAAAAATATAGGCATTCTGATTACAGATCACAATGTGCAAGAAACCCTTTCGATTACAGAACGTGCCTATTTAATGTTTGAAGGGAATATCCTCAAGCAAGGGACTGCCCAAGAACTCGCCGATGACGAAATCGTCAGACGTGTCTATTTAGGCAAAAACTTCGAATTAAGACAGTGACTCAATGGCAAGACATATCAGCGGCCAGCCTACGGTGTCTACAAATCACCTTGATGTTTTGTATTGCTCTAGGTATGACTTCCTGTCTTGAAGAACCAAAGGTCCATTTGCTTCAAATCGATAAAGAGTATATTGATTCTATATTTAGCCATTCGATTGATAGCTTGAAAGGTGATATAGATTCATTATGCATCATACAGCGAAATGAATTGTTTGACGCTTTAGTAGATTCTATAAAACAAAAAAGATTAGAAGAGATTCAATCTATTTTTAATGAGAAATAAATGAGATCTGTTATTATTATATCAGTGTTTGTTTTACTTGTTGGGATATTGTTTTATTCGCTTTTTAAACAGCCAATTAATAAGAATACATCCGAAGTCAGAAAAGAACTTAGGACTGCAGAAATTGATAGAAGAGTGGTTAGTTATACTCAGCGACAATTACGAAAATGTAAAAAGGATTTATTTATCGACGCTCATGAATATGTAGATTCCTTAGTGCGATCCTTGGAAGTTAACCCCGCAAATGAACAAGACCTTGATGGCAGGAGATATCGACCAGATGTTGATTTGCCAATGAAAACGGAGCATCAAGCGGTACCCTTAGAACCTCTATTTGAAAAAGTAGATAGTATCTGATCCCCTACAGTCACGGAGGCCACCGTCGGAAGGTAATTATGGATAACCATTATTTCTGCAGCTAGCTATAGTCAAGTTCATTCATTAGACATTGATCTTAATGAATCAGGAATTGGAATTAAAACGTCTATATGCTTGTGGGATACTGGTAGGCGGTGTATTTTACAATGCTTATCTAGATGGCAATCCTATGGATCAAAAACACATCCTTCAAATTGTAAGTTTATCAATTCTGTTTTTAGCTGTATTTTTTTTAATGTCGTTTTTACAGGGTAACACAAATACTCTCGACACCACGGATATAGGTGGGGATTTCACGATTCAAGCTATTGATGCAAATTATTTTAAAGACAAAACTATTGAATGGGTGACCCCCTTTAAAGAAGGTGGCGGTAGTGACACTTGGGCACGCTTTAATGGCAACTATTTCACCAAACATATTGCAGGAAATCCAATTGTGATCGTGAATAATATTCCTGGCGGTGGATCGATTAAAGGAGCCAATTTGTTTGCAGACCGCGTGAAACCAGATGGGCTGATGATCCTAGGGACATCAGGCACAACTCAGATGCCCTTCTTATTAGATGATCCTAGAGTGAGATATGACTATAGTAAATACAAACCGATCATGTCTTATCCGACTGGCGGGGTCGTGTACTGTTCTCCTAAATTGGGTATATCATCAGCCAGTGAGTTGCCAAGTATTAGGGATATGCCCTTAAAATATGCTAGTCAGGGACCCACCTCTTTGGATATCGTACCCATATTTTCGTTTGACTTATTAGACCTCAATGTGCAAGCGGTGTTTGGGTTTCGAGGGCGCGGCGCTGGCCGTCTCGCTTTTGAAAGAGGTGAAGTTCTCATCGACTATCAAACCTCTTCTGCTTATTTGAAAAATGTGATACCTCTCGTTGAAAGTGGAGAAGCGCTACCTCTGTTTAGCTTTGGTGCATTAGATACAAACGGTGATTTGATTCGAGATCCCAGCTTCCCCGATCTCCCACATTTTGGTGAAGTCTATGAACAACTAGGCTACGCAAGAGAAGGTATTAAATGGGATACTTGGTTTGCGTTTATGTCAGCCGGATTTGGTGGCATGAAATTATTACTCACGCCCAAAGAAACGCCTGATGCAATCATCAAATTGTTTCAAGATGGCATCGGACGTATGAAGCTTGATCCAGAGTACAAGGTAAAAAAAGTAAAGGCACTCGGTCTCTACGAACAATCAACAGGTGCGAAAGCGGATAAGATTTTTACGTTAGCGACTGAGGTTGGTGTTGATGAGAAAAATTTTATGAAGGAGTGGCTGCGGGGGAGGTATGGGTTGAATATTTGAAATCAAAATGTGAATAAAAATAAAAAAATAGAAATTGAATTTAGAATGGGGCATTTTTTTAAAACAACTGGATTATTTTTAGAACTAAATAACTTTACGATGAAAGAAAAAATTTATGATTTTGAAGAAAGATTAGTTAGGCTCGCTGGAGAGATAATATTTTTCACGAGGATGTTGAAACCCTCTTATGAAGTAGATTATTACAAACACCAAATTATTAGATCATCTGGCAGTGCAGCATTAAATTATGGTGAAGCTCAAGCCACAGTCTCCAAGAAAGATTTTATACACAAAGTTTCGTTAGTGTCTAAAGAATTAAAGGAGACTCAAACAGCTATAAAAATTCTTCAATATATAAAAGAAGGCCAAGTCGAAAAGAGGAATTGGCTATTATCAGAAATATCTGAGTCAATTAAAATTTCCTCAAAAATGATTTTAAATAAAAAGAATTGAACAACCACGATCCATATTTTTCATTTTCATTTAAATTTTGATTTTAATTTGCTAGACCTCGTCCTACAAGCCTTCGCCACCCTCTTTTCCCCAGAGCACTTTATGTTCTTAATGATCGGCGTGTTATTGGGCTTAGTCATTGGTGTTTTTCCTGGACTCGGTGGCATTGCAGGGCTGTCCTTGTTGTTGCCATTTTTATATGGGATGGATGAAGTGTCTGCATTGGCGACCTTGGTGGGATTGGTAGCAGTGATCCCGACATCTGCGACATTTACGTCGGTATTGATGGGGATACCAGGGTCGAGTTCGAGTCAGGCGACGGTGTTGGATGGCTTTGCTTTGGCGAAGAAAGGGGAAGCGTCGAGAGCGCTAGCTGCGGCCTTTTCTTCTTCACTGTTTGGAGGGTTATTTGGCGCTGTGATTTTAACATTTTTTGTACAGATAGCGAGGCCGATGATCTTGCTGTTTGGATCGGCGGAGTTGTTTATGTTAGCGATTTTTGGCTTGTCGATGGTGGGGTCGTTGTCTGGTAAGAGTGTCGTGAAAGGAGTGGTGGCATGTGCGTTGGGATTGTTGGTAGGGTCGATTGGGTCTGCGCCGGCGACGGGGGAGTACCGGATGATTTTTGGGGTTAATTATTTGTATGATGGGATCCCGTTGGTGGTGATTGCCTTGTCAATTTTTGCTTTTCCAGAAATTTCAGAATTGTTTAGGAAGGATAAGGCGATTGCGGAAGGCGCAGAGTTGGGGAAAGGCGGATGGATGTTAGGTATTCGCGATTTGATTAAGCATAAATGGTTGGCTTTGCGGTGTGCAGGGATAGGGACGATTGTAGGGGCGATACCTGGGATGGGAGGGAGTGTGGTGGATTGGATCGCTTATGGGCATGTGGTGCAGACGACGAAGGATAAATCAGGATTTGGTAAAGGCGATATTCGAGGTGTGATTGCTCCAGAGTCTGCGAATAATGCGAAGGAGGGTGGGGCGCTGTTGCCTACCTTGTTGTTTGGGATTCCGGGATCTGGGTCGATGGCGGTGTTTTTGGGAGGCATGGTATTGATTGGGATAGAGGCAGGACCTTCGATGGTGACGACTGACTTGGATTTGACGTATACGATTATCTGGTCATTAGCGATTGCGAATGTGATTGGAGCAGGAATGGCTTTGTGTTTAGCGGGTCCCATTTCTAAATTAACGCGTATTAAATTTAGTTTGTTAGCACCGTTTATGATTATGGTGATCAGCTTTGCAGCGTTTCAGGCGACGAAGGATATGATGGATTTATGGATGCTGATGATTTTTGGGCTTGTAGGTATTTTCATGAAGCGTTTTGGTTGGTCTAGGCCGGCGTTCTTAATTGGTTTTGTACTGGCAACGCAGGCTGAGAGTTATTTGAATATGTCTGTTCAGTTTTATGGCTGGCAAATGTTTTTACGGCCGGGTGTCATTATCATTGTATTATTGTCATTGATATCCATTTATTTCAGTCGCAAAGGAACAGTCGATGAAAATGCCGAATTAATGGAGAAAACAATACATGGAAAGATAAATGTACGGCCTCAACTCATCTTTGCCGTTGTCATGATGCTATTTATTGTTGTGTCTTTATTTGATTCAAATCAGCAGTCATTTTTAGGTGGTATTTTTCCCTTTGTCATAGCGGGTTTGGCATTGCCATTTGTCTGTGTCTTGATTTGGACATTGATAACGAAGGATGATTCGCATCCTGCCATATTTGATGCGGAGCAGGCTGTAGAAGAAGGCACCTTCAAATCACCGTGGTATGAGCCCATCCTATGGATTGGAGGCTTATATGTGTTGAGCGTTATAATTGGATTTATTCCAGCAATTATTTTATTTTTTATTAGCTTTTTTACGCTTAAAGCGCATACAGGCTATTGGAAGACTACATTGTTGACTGCAGGGGGAGTGGGTTTACTTGTAACATTTGGCTATTTTTTGAATCTAGAATTTCCTAGTGGCGTATTGTTTTAAGTAATGTCTAGATCAAACATATACATATTTGTCAATATCAATGAAAATCTCAACTTCAATATCAACGGCAATTGTGTCGTCAACGCGTTTAGAACGTGATGAATACTGGTTTTTTGTAGGGTGTAGTTATAGTCATCTTATTCATCTTTAAAACAAGCTTCTAATCCCAGATTTCGTTCTATCTTGAGTCATCATAAATTTTAGCAAAACATTAAGTTTTTGAATGACACTCAAAGGGTCATTTTTTAGCAAATTTGTAATCCATTTTTAAACAGAAAACAACAGTAATGCAAGCATCAGTTGACATTGAAGCGCTGAATCAACAGATTTTTCAAGACAGTGCATTTTTAGAAGACCTTGACCTTGAGGCATCAAAGGTGATTGTGGGTCAAAAATATATGCTACAGCGGCTTCTTTTGGGTTTACTCGCAGATGGACACGTGCTGCTGGAAGGATTGCCTGGTTTAGCTAAAACATTAGCAATCAAGACTTTATCTTCAGCGGTAGACGGATCCTTTAGCAGGATTCAGTTTACACCTGACTTACTTCCAGCAGATATCATTGGTACGATGATTTTCAATCTAAGTAAGAATGAATTCACAGTGCGTAAAGGGCCGATCTTTGCCAATTTTGTCTTAGCGGATGAGATTAACAGAGCTCCCGCTAAGGTCCAATCAGCCTTGCTCGAAAGTATGCAAGAGAGACAAGTGACTATTGGGAAAGAGACGTTTAAGTTAGATGCGCCATTTCTTGTTTTGGCAACACAAAACCCAATTGAGCAAGAAGGAACGTATCCTCTGCCAGAAGCACAGACTGATCGATTTATGCTGAAGGTCAATATTGACTATCCGACAATTGAAGAAGAGCGTCATATCATTCGGAAAAGCATTTCAGGAGAAACAAATCAAAAAGTTAATCCTGTCGTGACACCTCAGCAGATCATGAATGCTAGAGATCTAGTCAAAAAGGTGTACATGGATGAAAAAATTGAGCAATACATTCTAGATATCGTATTTGCATCTCGAAATCCAAAGGACTATAAATTGGATAAATTGGCTCCCTTGATTACATATGGAGGATCTCCACGTGCGAGTATCAACCTAGCCCTCGCTTCTAAAGCTTATGCATTTATAAATCGACGCGGCTATGTGATTCCAGAAGACGTTCGTAATATTTGTAAAGATGTACTGCGTCATCGTATTGGCATTAGCTACGAAGCTGAAGCTGAGAATATTAGTTCTGAAGATATTGTCGTAGAGATTTTGAATGGGATTGAAGTGCCTTGATGAGGATTTAAAAAATGAATGAGTAAATGATTAAATGAGTAAATGAAAAAATCCAAACGATCAACTGAAAACACTATCGTCTATCGACCATAATCTATCGACTAACAATGGATACTGCAGAAATATTAAAACGGGTTCGGAAAATTGAGATCAAAACAAAGGGTCTGAGTAAGCACATTTTCTCTGGTGAGTATCAGAGTGCGTTTAAGGGACGTGGTATGTCATTTAGTGAGGTACGCGATTATGCTTACGGTGATGATGTTAGAAATATAGATTGGAATGTCACTGCTCGAACAGGTAGTTCGCATGTTAAAGTCTTTGAAGAAGAACGTGAGTTGACAGTTATGTTTTTAATCGATATCAGTCCATCCTCATTTTTTGGAACAGTTAATCGATTTAAAAGTGAAATCAATACAGAAATTGTAGCCACTCTTGCGTTTTCTGCGATTACAAATAATGATAAAGTTGGTGCCATTTTCTTTTCGGATCATATTGAAAAATATCTGCCGCCAAAGAAAGGTAAGTCACATATTCTTAGAATTATTAGAGAGTGTATTTATCACCAGCCAGAAGGTGTCAAGACGAATTTAGAAGAGGCATTAATTTATTTTAATAATGTGGTCAAGAAAAGATGTACCTGTTTTGTGCTGTCAGATTTTATGGCTGAAAATTATGAATCGGCCTTGACAATAGCAGCTAAAAAACATGATATCATTGGCCTTCATGTCTATGATGAAAAAGAAGAAGCGTTGCCTAATGTCGGATTAGTTCGTGTGAAAGATGCAGAGACAGGTAAGGAGCGAATCATTGATACGTCATCTAAAAAACTAAGAAAGCAATACAATGACTGGTTCATCAAACACCAGCAATATTTTAAAGAAGCATTTGTTAAAACTGGATCAGATACCTTAAGTATTCAGACTGATGATGATTATGTCAAGTCATTATTAAAATTTTTTAAACGTCGAGGAAAGAAACGATGAGAGTATTGCTCATTATATTATGTGTATTGGAAAGTCTGCTTTGTCTTTCTCAAATCAATGTGAGTGCAGCGTTTGAAGCTGACACTGTATTAATTGGTGATGCCGTAAAGTATACCTTGACAATAAAAACAGGAAGAAATATTTATATTCAGAGTGTCAATGAAACCGCGATTGACTCGATTATCTCTGGAGTGCAAACCCAACGAAAAAATCAAAGAGATTCACTCGAAGTGCCAGACCTAGTTGTCTCTGACTATGTAGTCAATGACTACGGACGATGGAATAATGAAGATAATGATGGTGTATTTCGAGGAACAGAATTATCATTTGACACAACTGTCGTGGGGAATGAATTGTTATTAGAAAACACTTTCGATATCACCTTTTGGGATCCCGGCCCTCAATCATTACGGCATCCGTCACTTAGTTTTCAATATGGAGATTCCTTATATCAATATCCCTATTCTGGCGTAAGTGAAGTCTTTATCGCTCCGCCTTTTGATTTAGCAGAATTAGAAAATGACTCTATAGATATCGCAGATATAAAACCGATTCTAAAAGAAGAAAAAAATATTACGGACTATTATCCTGTATTTATCTTTATTGCAGCTATTCTTGGATTAGCACTGATCTGGTTCTTGATCACTAAGTTGAAGAATAATGAGACGCGAACAACGGTCAAAGAAGTTGTCGTCAAACCACCAGCACACGTCATAGCTCTCGATCGTCTACATGACCTAAAAGAAGAAGAGCTCTGGCAAAAAGGCCAAATCAAAGAATATCAATCGAAACTCACTTTTGCCATTCGCGAATATTTGGAAAACAGATATGATATTCAAGCCCTAGAATCAACAACTGATGAAATATCCAAAGAATTAAAACAGCACAACTTTCAATCCGAAGATGAAGTTGTTTTAAAGGAAATATTGCAGGTGGCAGATTTAGTGAAATTCGCAAAAGCAACACCGGAGCTATCAGTCCACGAACGATTTTTAAATAAAGCCATGGATTTTGTCGATAAGACAAAGGAGGTATTTGTTGAGCCAGAAGAACAGACAGAAGAATGAATTCACTTTTTCCAAACATAGAATTCGTCCATCCATATTTTTTAGTCTTGCTGCTATTGATACCAATCATTGGTTTGTGGCAACGCTGGAAAAATAAAAAAACAGAATCCTTTTTCACGCTACCTAGTCTTGAATCGATTCAGGATATAAAAACAATTAGAAGTCGCTTGGTGCCTTTGATCCCGCTGTTGCGCGCACTGGCTTGTGCTGCATTTATCATTGCACTGGCTCGACCGCAATTAGCCTTAAAAGAAGAAGAAGTCAAAGCAGAAGGTGTAGACATTATGATGATCATGGATTTGTCGAGTAGTATGCTGGCACAGGATTTTAAACCGGATCGGCTGCAAGTGTCAAAAAAAGTGGCAAAAGATTTTGTAGACAAACGTCCCTATGATAGACTAGGTTTAGTTGTGTTCGCTGGGGAAAGCTTCACGCAGTGTCCCTTAACAACAGATCATCGAGTGGTAAAAGACTTTTTAGATAATCTGCAATGCGGCTTGCTAGATGATGGGACTGCAATTGGTATGGGCCTCGCCTCAGCTGTTAATCGCTTAAAAGATAGCGAGTCAAAAAGTAAAGTCGCTATTTTATTGACAGATGGTGTTAATAATGCCGGTTACATCACGCCAAATACCGCCGCAGAAATTGCGCAGAAATTCAATATCAAAGTGTACACGATTGGCGTAGGTAGTATGGGGAAAGCCTTATCTCCCATTAGTAGGCGCAGCGACGGGAAATATGTGTTCGGTATGGCGAGAGTAGAAATTGATGAAGAGCTATTGAAAAACATTTCAAATATGACAGGTGGCAGGTACTATAGGGCCACAACTGCCGAAAGCTTAGAAGCCATCTATGCAGAAATTGACCAGTTAGAAAAGACAGAAATTGATGTGACAGTGTTTAAAAAATATAGCGAGGAATTTCGCAAAGTTTTAGTGTGGGGATTTGGATTTCTTTTATTAGAAATTTTATTGCGTTTGACGGTGTTGAGGACCTTGCCTTAGAGAGACTAAGAAGAGAATGAGAGAATGAGTAAATGATTGAATGATTAAATGAGTAAATGATTGAGTAAGTAAATGATTGAATGAGTAAATGATTAAATGATTGAATGATTAAATGATTTAATGAAAATGTGGAAACTATCGACTGTCAACTATCAACTATCAACTGATAAAATAAATGTTTAGATTCGAACACATAGAATATTTATATGCTTTAGCGATTATCCCAATCCTACTGTTACTCTATTATGTGTTTAGGATATGGGTGGCTAATGAATCAGATAAACTAAGTGAGCCTGGATTGTTTCAAAAATTATCTCCTCATTTCTCATGGGCCAGAAAGAATTTGAAATTTGCCTTACTTCTTGTGTCTCTCACATTTATTTGTGTGGCGTGGGCAAATCCACAGTGGGGCAATAAAAAGGAAAAAGTAAGAGCCCAAAGTTCAGATGTATTTATTGCACTGGATATTTCGCAAAGTATGATGGCTGAGGATATATCGCCTAACCGACTCGAACGAGCCAAGCGCTTGACGCAAAATATAGTCCGGAGCTTAAAAGGTAATCGCATTGGCCTAATCTTTTTTGCTGGTAGTGCGTATTTGCAAATGCCACTTAGTAATGATTATTCTGCGGCAGAAATCTTTTTACAATCGGCCAATACGAATCAAGCAGGCACGCAAGGCACTGCCATAGTAGATGCCATCGAACTAGCACTTAGAGCATTTGAAAATGATAAAGATTATCAGCGCTCCTTAATCATTATCACAGATGGTGAAAGTCACGATGAAGAAGCTGTCGCCAAAGCAGAAGAAGCCTTGTCAAAAGGTCTTGTCGTGTTTACTGTAGGTATTGGCACAGAGGAAGGCGGTTTTGTCCCATTCATGGATAGAGGCCGCGAAAGTTATAAGCGAGATAAAGAGGGGAATCCTGTGAAGAGCGCGCTGAATATAGCACTATTGAAAGATCTAGCCTCAAGCGGAGGAGGAGAGTACTATCTTGTCCAAGAAGGCAATCAAATTATTGCTGACTTAAAATCAGAAATAGACCGTCTAGAAAAGCAGGAAGTCGAGCAGCGATCGTTCTCCGAGTATGCTAGTTATTTTCAATATTTTCTAGCATTTGGATTATTGTTATTATTTATAGAATATTTAATTTCGAATAGAGGAACTTTAAACAAGGGTAAATCTATTTTTGAGATATAGATTAGTTGATAGTTGGAGCGAAGCGGAAATCCCCGTAGCGAACGTAAGTGAGTGACGGGATTGATAGTTGGATTGATCATGTAAAACTTGAATTTTAAATTATAATATGGATTTATTAGGCAGGCATAAAAAACTTAAAAAGATTGAGGACAAGTCTATGGACCATGGACTATGGACCATCGACATTTCAAGTTTTATGAAACTGCTCCTCTTAGCAGCTGCTATGCTTGTTATGACTAATCTAGTCTCAGCACAATCAGCACACACTCTCCTCAGGGATGGTGATGCCTTTTATGAGCAAGGTGATTATGCGATAGCCGAAGAGAAATATAGAAAAGCCACAGAAGAAGAGAACACGTTAAAAGGTCAGTTTAATCTAGGGAATACCTTGTATAACCAAAATCGGTACGAAGAAGCTGTGTCTCAATATGAAACATCAGTGATGAAAGCTAAAGCTGGTGTACAAAAAAGTAGCGCCTATTATAACTTAGGGAATACCCATATCAAATCTGGCAAACTGGAGGAAGCCATCGAGTCTTATAAAAAAGCAATCGAAGAAAATCCTGCTGATGCCGATGCCCGACGCAATCTCTACTTGGCTAAACTGATGGAACAACAGCAGCAAGAACAAGAGCAAGAGCAGCAGCAGCAACAAGAGCAAAGCGAAGATCAGGAGAATCAGGATCAAGAACAGAATCAAGATCAGCAACAAGAAGAACAAGAACAACAGAATCAGGATCAAGAGAATTCGCAAGAGCAGCAAGAACAAAGTGAAGAGTCGCAAGTCGATAATGAACCCAAAGAAGGAGAAGAGGAGACACAGGAATTAAGCAAAGAGGACGCGGAAAAATTATTGCAAGTCATCGAAAATGATGAAAAGAAAATACAGGAAAAATTAAGAAAGGTCTCAGGAGCTAAAAAGAAACCTGAGAAAGATTGGTAGATATAACTATACTCATCATGAAGTCCATACTATTCTATATTAGTTTTACCCTTTTTGCCGTCCCTGTGCTGGCGCAGCAACAAGAGTTCAAAGTAGAGCTAAGCTCAGACTCAGTCTTATTAGGTAATTATGTTGAGGTAAGTTTTATTGCGTTAAATATTGATGGCGATTTTCAAGTCCCTGAATTTCAAGGCATGAAGCTCGTCGGAGGTCCTAATCAATCTAGCAGCATGTCTTCCATAAATGGAGATGTAAAAAAACAAACGAATTATAGTTACTTTTTAGAACCGATAGAAGTCGGTGAATATTTTATACCTCCCGCTTCTCTAAAAGCCGAAACACAAGTATGGGAAACGGAGCCAATAAAATTATATGTCTTAGATAATCCTGAGGGCATTATTCAAAACCCGTCTCAATCCAAACAGTTTTATTTTGAATTTGGAGATCTATTTGATTCTGATTTAAAGCTATTCAAAGACCAAGATTTATTGAAAGACAAAGAAGAACTATCTAAACCAAAAGTAAAGCGCCGTAAGATTTGAGACTCAATCGCATCATACCATTTATTTGTTTCCTCATTTTAACTGTCAGCATTGCTGCACAGCAAGCCGTATTCACAGCCTCAGCTGATGCCAAGCAAGTCATTCAAAATGGGTATCTGGATGTGACCTTTACATTAGAAAATGTAGAAGGTACACGATTTACGCCACCACCATTTACAAATTTTAAAGTTGTCTCTGGGCCGAGTCAGTCCAGCCAAATGACAATTGTCAATGGTGAAATGTCAAGGAAAATAAGTTATGGTTATAGTTTAATCGCCACTAAGTTAGGCAAGACTACAATTGGTGCGGCTTCCATTCGTGCTGGAAATAAAGTCCTCAAAACAAAGCCGATCTCCATAGAAGTACTGAAGGGAAAACCTGTTGCAAAATCAGCAGATGGAACAGTAGCAAAAGAAATCTATGTTCAACTAGAGTTGTCTGATTCAACAGTCTATATTGGCCAACAGATTACAGCAAAGTATATGCTCTATACACAAAAGGACGTGAGCTCAGCTGACTTCCGTTCTGAGCCTAATTATGAGGGCTTTTATGCAAAGCGCGTGAGAAACCTGAATGATCGTGCAGAGCGAGTGATTATCGATGGCGTTCAATATACCAAAAAGGCATTGCGGACGATGGCCATCTTCCCGCAGCAAACTGGTAGTTTTACCTTTGAGCCAGCCTATATCAATCTTGGCTTACCCGTTAAGAACGGCCGCCGCAATAGTTTCTTTTTTTCTACGCGCACCAAGCCGTTCTTGACAAATACAGAAGCCGTAAAGATTAAAGTCCTCAATACACCGCCCAATGCACCAGCCTCATTTTCAGGTGCTATTGGAAAATATACCATGACTGCTAGTCTAGATAAGACGAGTATCACCACGGATGAAGCACTAACAATGAAGATTCATATACGGGGAGTAGGCGATGGTAAATTTGTAGAAGCACCATTGCAGACTAATCCTGCCTTCGATATTTATGATCCCAATGTTATTCAAGATGAATCGACAGAGAGAGGGGATCAAATTAGAGTCGATAAAGTGTTTGAATACTTAATGGTGCCAAATAAACAAGGTGCTTTTTATGTCAAACCAGAATTTACCTATTTTGATATTGACAGTAATGATTATATGACGCTCTATGCGTTGAATAAACGAGTCAATGTGACTCAAGGTACAGGAAGCCGAGCGGCGCTAAATATTGATAAAGACAATTTGGGTGAATTGATGCCCATTATCAGTTCGACGACTTTAGGTACAGGAAAATCATGGTTTTTTGGATCACCCATTCATCTGACATTAGTTGGGTTACCGTTTTTTTCGCTTTTGGGTCTTGTCGTATATAAAAGACGATTACTTAAAGACGCTGCAATTGATCCATCATTGAAAAGACAGTCAGCGGCCCGCCAATTAGCCATGCGCCGTCTTGAAACAGCCGCACAGGCAAAACAAAATGGCGAACAAAGACTCTTTTACGAAGAAATCAATAATGGTATCTATGGGTATATCTCCGATAAATTCATGGTTGCACCTGCTGATTTGAACCAAGCACATATCGAAGAGGTTCTCCGTAAGGAGAATTTAGCCAATGATCAGATCTCTATGTTTCAAGATGTCATCAAGACCTGCCAGCAAGCCCTGTACGCGAGTACCAGAGCTGAGGACATGTCTACCGTTTATGATCAGGCAGTCCAACTCATCGCTGGTATGGAAGGAGAATAAAATTCATTTAGAAGGGCGATTATTCTTATTAAGAAATTAACTTTGCATTACAAAAATTGGATTAGATGAAACGATCAAGGGTTAAAGCATTATTGTCGTCAACAGACTTTGGGTCAGAAGTCACAGTTTGTGGATGGGTGAGGACTTTTAGAAATAATCAATTTATAGCTCTGAATGATGGGACGACTGTCAAGCCTTTACAGATTGTGGTCGATCGAGAAAATACAGATGATGGACTACTTAAGAGAATTACGACTGGCGCAGCTATCAAAGTAGTGGGTAACTTAGTCGAATCGCAAGGTAGGGGACAGACAGTAGAGATCGAGGCTAAGGAAGTTGAGATACTCGGTGACAGTGACGCAGAAAAATATCCTTTACAACCTAAAAAGCATAGCCTAGAATTTTTGAGACAGATCCATCATTTGAGGTTTCGGACGAATACGTTTGGCGCGATATTTAGGCTGCGTAACTCAATCGCCTTTGCGATTCATCAATTTTTCAATGAGCGAGGATTTGTCTATATGCATTCGCCGATTATCACGGGGTCTGATGCAGAGGGAGCGGGTGAGATGTTTCAAATCACAACCTTGGATCTAGATAATGTGCCAAAGACAGAAGATGGCAAAGCTGATTATAGTCAAGACTTCTTTGGCAAGATGACGAATATTACAGTGTCTGGCCAGTTAGAGGCGGAGCTAGGCGCATTGGCCTTTGGTGATGTATATACCTTTGGTCCGACGTTTAGAGCAGAAAATTCGAATACATCACGTCACTTGGCTGAGTTTTGGATGATTGAACCGGAGATGGCATTTTCTGATATTCATGATAATATGGACAATGCCGAAGCGATGCTGAAGTATGTTATCAAATACTGTCTAGAGCATCACGGAGATGATTTGGAGTTTTTAGAAGCACGGCTTGAGAATGAAGAAAAGCAGAAACCGGCTAATGAGCGTTCGCCGATGCCGCTTCGCGAGAAACTTCAGTTTATATTAGATAATGATTTTGAGCGCTTAACGTATACAGAAGCGATTGATATTTTGTTAGCGTCCAAACCAAATAAGAAAAAGAAATTCCAATTTGTGATCGAAGGGTTTGGTGCGGATTTGCAGTCAGAGCATGAACGATATTTAGTAGAGAAGCATTTTAAGAAGCCGGTTATCCTTATTGATTATCCGAAAGAGATTAAGGCATTTTATATGCGACAAAATGAGGATGGGAAGACAGTCGCAGCGATGGATATTTTATTTCCAGGTATTGGCGAGATCGTCGGCGGTTCGCAAAGAGAAGAGCGTCTAGATAAGCTTGAGCAGCGGATGGAAGAGATGAGTATTGATAAGGAGGAAATGGATTGGTTCTTAGATACGCGACGTTTTGGGACGTGCCAGCATGCAGGATATGGTCTTGGCTTTGAACGATTGGTACAGTTCATAACTGGTATGGGTAACATCCGTGATGTCATCCCAAGTCCTCGGTATCCAGGGCATTGTGAGTAGTGTTGCTGTTAACTGCTGAATGTTTAATGTTGAATGACGAATTAGCGAGGAGCTACTATCGTTTTGCAAAGGAATATAAGCGTAATAATAATGTCGCACTTTCAACGCGGTACGAAGCGCCGCGCGGAATGGCTTTTACATTAAATCAAGATTGCATTAGTGAATCATTTGAATTAAAGAATAGCTCTTTTGCTTATCTTACTATGGATTTTACAGAATAGATGCCACAAAGAAGTTGAGTGTTAGTTGATTATAAGTGGTTGTAGCCATTTGTAGTTGAAAAAACGGGAAGTTTTGGGGGTATTGGGTGGTATGAACAAGTTAGCTGTAAGCAAGAAAAAAAGATCATATTATAAAAACTACTATTATATTGCAGAATGATTGAAACATTAGAAAAAATAAAGGTTCCCGCCCAGTTTCAAGAATATCCACGAATGCGGTTCATGGGAAATAAGTACAAACTCATCCCATGGTTACACGAAATCTTCCAAATTATTGATTTTCAATCAGTTCTTGAACCTTTTAGTGGTTCCGGAACAGTTTCGTATTTGTTTAAAACCCTTGATAAAAGAGTGAAATCATCTGATTTCTTAATATTTCCCAATGTTATAACTAAAGCAATTGTTGAAAATAACGAAGTAGAGATCACGGAAAAATCAATTGACGCAATTCTAAAGGCACCTTTAATTAAAAATGGTTTTGCCTTAAAGACATATAAAAACATATTCTTTGACAAAGAGGATTTGGAATTTATTGATTCTTTTTGGAGTCAAATAAACCGTTTAGATAATGAATATGAAATAAATATAGCCAAAACAGCTCTTATTAGATCTTGTGCAAAAAGACAACCTAGAGGTGTTTTTACTGTAGCTAGCTCTGACAAATACGATGATGGGAGAAGAGATTTGAAATTGTCTCTAAGGGAACATTTTATTGAACAATGCCAAATTGTCAACAATGCTGTTTTTTCTTCGAATCAACCTTGCACTTCATTAAAAAGTGATGTTTTCGAACAAAACGACTTAAACTACGACTTAGTTTATCTTGACCCACCTTACATTCCAAAAGAAAATGATAACTGTTATATGAAACGTTATCACTTTTTAGAAGGTGTTGCGTGCCATTGGAAAGATCAAGAAATCATGGAAACGAGTAAGGTCAAAAAAATAAAAAAACCTTTCACTCCATTTTCCTATAAAAGAACTGCTATTCAAACTTTTGACAATCTTTTTAGATTTTACAAAAATTCAAAAATTGCGTTATCGTACTCATCGAACAGTATCCCATCGTTAGAAAACCTTACTGACCTAATGAGTAACTATAAAAATAATGTTGAAGTATTTGAAATGGATTACACATATTCATTTGGAACACATAAAAATGCCAAAGCAAATCAGGCAAAAGAATATTTAATTTTAGGGCAATGAGACGAGTTGTACAGAGTTTGGATCAAATAATTGAACAGTTATCTGACATCACATCTGACTGGAAGGATGAACATTTTTTAGCTGTTGAAAAACTATTTGAAATAGTAGACAAAAATGTAGATTACACAACTACAATAACGACAATTCTTGATCAAGATTTCAAAGCTGGTAAGACTTTAATACGTTCCTTCTTATCTTTATCAAAGGATCAATTTGATCTTAAACTAAAAGCTAGTTTAACTGGGAGTGGGATTAAACTATATCAAAAAGACAGAACTGCATTTGTAAAGGCTTTGGACAATCTTGGACTAAATTCAGAAATAACTAAATTAACCTCTCGGCAATATACTTGGAGGGATATAATAAGTGAAAAACTAAAGTCAGGAAGAGGAAGTGCCATTAAAGGGCAGAAAAGAGGTCGAGACTTTGAAGATGAGATTGAAGTTGTAGTTAAGAAAGTATTCGGAGATTTAAATTATGATACGAGATGTAGATTTGTTGGAATAAAACCAGAAAGCTCTGAAAAAACTGATTTTGCAATTCCTACTAAAAACAATCCACATATTCTTATTGAAGCGAAGGCTTATGGAGCAACGGGAAGTAAGCAAACAGATATTATTGGAGACGTGACACGAATTGTTAACGAAAAAAGGAACGATACTTTTTTCCTTTTAGCTACAGATGGATTAACATGGGAAAGTCGTAAAAGTGATTTATCTAAGCTTGTTGAACTTCAAAATCTTGGAAAAATATATAAAATTTACACTACAAAAATGTTCCAGGAATTAGAAGATGATCTTTTACAGTTGAAGAGTGAATTATCTTTAAATTAAGCGAAGCCTACAGCTAACAATAGATATGATCGCATATCTGTTCGTACCTCACAGAGACGAGAGATATAATTATCCGTCAGACTGTGAAAAAACCCATTAAATAATTACTTAATATATACAATTCTTCGTATTTTATAGTAGAATCTAGTCTACTTAATTATGCCACAAATAATTACAGATAAAAGAAATCAATTGCAGTTTTTGGATTTAAATAGTTTAATAGAAAAAAGCAATCCTGTAAGAATTATTGATGCCTTTAGCGATAGTTTTAATC
>CALGLU010000042.1 GCA_937959275.1 uncultured Saprospiraceae bacterium
GCCAAATTAGCCTCTTTTAATATAATAATGCACGGCACTTTGTGCCGTGCAACCAATATTTGACACCTATGGTGTCATGATATCCTTAACTAAACGACATTGGGTCTTGAGCCAATGTCGTTTAGTTAAGGAAATAGAAGCGCTGAAAGTGCGCCATTATTATAGCGCGGTACGAAGTGCCGCGTGGAATGGTTAAAGAAAGTCTCCAATTGGCGGGAATTTTGGTAAAAATCATGACAATTGGATTTTCAAATGATAATACCTCTAACACTAACTAAACGACATTGGGTCGTGAGCCATTGGAGAGCACTATAGTAGATTTTAAGTGCTATGAAGTTACATTAGCATCAACTATGTCAGTTTCGCTAACTTCTAATTGCATTTTACCGTAACTCATCGTGGCATAATTGTCAAAATCTATATTCAGCCATTTCATAACTATTTATGCAAAAATGGCTGAATATAACTATAAACTTAATCGTGAAATTCATAGGCAGAACCGAACAGCGAGCCATTTTTAAGCACTATGAAAAGAGCACTGAATCAAAACTAATTGCAATTCAATCAACTTCAGAATCATATTGACATTCAATATCAAAAGTCAGTCCTTTCATCGATTCAAGATCACTTAAATAAATTTCCCAAACTGACTTCAGGTTAGTTTCAACTTAAGTGCATTATCGAAGCACCTTTCGACCTTATTCCTTTTAGTGGAAAAGGACTTTGTTTCCGTCAAAAACTGAAAACTATTTGAGCACTGCGATAATTGTGATTGTGTATGAAATTGCAGTATACCTTTCAGTAATTAAAGCAAGTATTATAATTTTAGTGAATAAAGTGGTATTTAAAAGTCATTGATTCATTCATAAACTACTTATTCTTTAGTATGGCACATAAACGCAAGAAGAAAAAAGCCAAGGTCATTCCTCTTAAAAGAAAACTGAGCCCTAAGAATTATATCATTAAAGTAGCGCGCAAGTTGCCAATACATGAAGTCCGAATTACAAGTGGGTTTCAAGAGCTTGGAACAGCGAACATGTTAGTCAGTCGGCGCAAAAAAAATGGAGACTTAGTGGTAGGTTTCTATAAAATAGATTCATTTTGTGTCGGACTTTTAGATTCTGAGTACTTTATATTTGATGAAGGTGAATATCTAGAATTCTTAGATGAAATGATTCAACACTATGATATAGACTGGCCTACAGTAGATACGACTCTTGGATTTAATTATATCTATGGAGCTATAGAATTTGGAGAAGACAATGGCTTTACAGCACATAAAAGCTTTGGCGTCACACAATATATTTTAGATAATGTAGATGACGTAGATTACATCGATATGGAGTTTGGTAAAAATGGAAGACCACTCTATTCAATGTTTGGACCTTACAATCATGAAAAAAATCTAAATATATTAGATAAAGCTATTGGTCCAGAAAACTATGATATTCTGGAAGATCAAGATTTTGAACTTCCAGAAGATTATGACAAATTTGATATTGACATGTCAGTTGAAGAGTTCATTAAGGAAACTTTAAACGAGGAAGAGGAGTATAATTTTACGTCTTACGCGAGTGGATTGCTGATCATCAATGATATATATGAGGAGAAACTAGATCAGTTGAAAACCGAGTATTTACAAGATCCTCTGATTATTATTAAGTCCATTGAAGAGTACCTGTCAAACGACGAAATTATTGAATCAGTCGAGGAAGAGCAAGCACTAATTTTTTGGAAACCAAAAATTGAAAACTACATTATACACCAAGGGCAAGACTTTATTTTTGTCCAAGCAATGATTGAATCCTTTCGACAGCAACTCGATGAAGATGACAAAGATTATGAGTTGGTCATCTTGAGTTTTTTATTGCATTTAAGTGGGCCAGAGAAATTTGATCTTGCTCTTCCTTTAGTCGGGAATTTATGTTGTGAGGCTGAAACTGAGGAGGAGATGAAAACTGAATTGAGACTATTAATACAATCTTTTGATGAGGATGTTTTAATGCCCGAAGAAGCACATGGATTAGATTACTTACAACTGATCATATTTCAATATATTTGGTATTATGAGCGCGAGTTCGGAGAGATTTCATTTGATAAACTTGAGTGGAAAATTTTATTAGAGGATGAGGATTAACTTAGGAATATAGAGAATCGATCATCGTTAAATTAAAGACGGCTGCTCTCAGGACTGATTGAGGTTCTTCGTTCAAACTAATACACAATTAATGTCAAGCAAATAATATTTTTAGATTAGCCTAAAAATATCTATCTTTGACATATGCCTCTATCACAAACAGAAGAAAACTACCTCAAAGCGGTATACAAAATCGCAGAATCTGATCAAGGTTCTGTCAGCACCAACGCCATCGCCAAAATGATGTCTACATCTGCTGCTAGCGTCACCGATATGATCAAACGATTATCCGAGAAAGGCTATGTCGACTATGTCAAATATTATGGTGTTGAGTTAACGACTCTTGGTAAAACAGCAGCCACGATATTAATCAGAAAACATCGATTATGGGAGACATTTTTGGTCTCTCAACTTGATTTTTCGTGGGAAGAAGTACATGATATTGCAGAGCAACTCGAGCACATCCAATCCAAAGAATTGATCGAACGATTAGATAAATATTTGGGCTTTCCTAAGTTTGATCCTCACGGCGATCCTATACCTAATACAGAAGGAAAATTTACACTTAGAAATCAAACGATCTTAGCAGACATGGCCATTGGAGAACAAGGTCAGGTGATTGCAGTAAAGATTCACGACACACCATTCTTACAACACCTAAATCAAATTGGTATCCAAATTAATACGCCATTGCGTATCGTAAGCAAACAAGATTACGACCAGTCAACCACGGTTCTTGTCGAGGATTCCGAAATCCTACTTTCACATAAAGTAGCTTCTCAGATTTTACTAAAGAAAACATCATGATTCGATTTATAGTGAGCATAGTTTTAATGCTGTTCTTGATCACTAACCAGAGTGCACAAGCCAAGTTAAAAGTCGTGAGTTCGTGTTCCATCTTTGATGACATGGCACGCAACATTGCTGGTGATTTAGTTGATCTAGAATCTATCGTCCCTATTGGTGGAGATCCTCACCTGCACTCCCCGACGCCGCGAGATGCTCGACTTGTACAAAAAGCAGATATGATCCTGATTAATGGACTCACATTTGAAGGTTGGATCCAAGAGCTCATCGAAAATTCTGGAACAAAAGGGGAAACAGTTCTAATTACAAAAGGTGTCAAGCCTATCACAAGTCAGCTCTATAAAGACTCTTCTGACCCTCACGCTTGGATGACAGCCAATAATGGTTTGATCTATATTAAAAACATTGCAGATGCGCTGATCAACGCAGATCCCAGACATGCCGATCAATACAGAGCCAACTACAATACATATAAAACAAAAATCAGTGAAGCGGATGCATTTATTCGAACAGAAATAGCAAAAATACCGGAAAGCAAGAGAGTACTGATTACCTCACATGATGCTTTTTCTTATTTCGGAAATGAGTATGGCTTACAAGTCGAACCAATTGTTGGCGTCTCAACAGAAACTGATGTGCAAACCGCAGACATGATCCGTGTGGCAAAAACCATTCGAGATAAAAAAGTACCCGCCTTATTTGTGGAGAGCACCATCAACCCAAAAATCCTAGAGCAAATCGCAAAAGATAATAAGATAAAAATCGGAGGAGAATTATTTGCCGATTCATTAGCAGAGCCAGAGAAAGAAGCTGGCTCATATGTGGGCATGCTCTTGCACAACGCAAAGACGATTGTAAAAGGACTCACTTTGGTTACTGCAGAATCGACACTAGATCCAGCCTTAGAAAAAGAGCTAAAGGAAGTCAATACAAAAGGATTAAACTTTCTGATCTACTTTGGCTTAGGTATTTTAATTGTCGCTGTCGCTTTGTTCTTACGTAAAAAGAATCGCCATGTCTGAGGTATCGATTAAAGTTGATGGCCTATCAGTTTCTTATGACCGCAAGCGTGTCTTGAGTAACATTTATCTGAATATAGAATCAGGTAATGTATATGGCGTTATTGGTCCGAATGGTGCCGGTAAGTCAACACTCTTTAAATCAATACTCGGTTTGTTAGTCCCTAATGCTGGCAAGATTGAAGTGCTTGGCCATGAGGTCGAGGAGGTGCGCAAGCGGATTGCCTATGTGCCGCAAAAGGATGATGTGGATTGGCAGTTTCCTGCTACCGTTTTTGATATTGTGATGATGGGGCGCTATCCATTTAAGTCATTGTTTAATCGTTTGGATCGAGAGGATGAGCGGATTGCGATGGATTCATTGGAGCAGGTAGGCATTGTGGATTTGAAGGATCGACAGATTGGTGCGTTGTCTGGCGGGCAGCAGCAGCGGGTATTTATAGCAAGGGCTTTGTGTCAGCAAGCAGATATTTTTTTATTGGATGAGCCATTTGTGGGTATCGATATTACTACCGAGGAAACTATTATTCGCATTTTAAAAGAGTTAGCTGCAAAAGGAAAAACGCTATTGGTTGTTCATCACGATTTATCAACTGTTGACAATTATTTTAATAAAGTGATTTTATTGAATCAGCGATTGCTGGCATATGGTGATACTGAAACAACGTTTACGCAGGAGAATGTTGCCAAGACATATGGTGCGCAGTTGACTATTTTGCATAAAGCGGGGATGATAGATACTTAGGCAATTCGATTTGACAAAGCCCAAATTAATTATGCACTAGAACTCGGAACGGGAAGCACATACAGCTTACAATATTCAAAGACTGCGAGTCGAAAGGAATTACACAAAAAATTCAATCAGAATTATTACGTTTATCGAAAGAAAGGCATCTTTAATCTAACACAAAGAGTATTGACGCAACTTCTAGATGCAAGTATAGTCTCTTTAATAAATGTGAAATCATAATTAATTATGGCAGCATATCATATGTTAAGTGGAATTGGTGACAAATCAAAAAAGATTGCAACTACCTTTCTCAAAATATTTCTATACTCATTTTTAATTATTCTTGCTATAGTCATCATCAAGGGAATTTTAAAAACAGATGAGTTGGTGATACAACCTATCAGTGCGCCACAGGCCTTTGTGCAATCTGGATACCAAGGACATATTATATCACAGCGCCTGCATGAAGAAATTGAATCCATTTATCAAAACTCCACGACAGTTCGTGAAGACTCTACAGCAATTAATGTCGATCAGTCTAAGGATATTAATATGAACGTTATGGGGCTTGGTGTGTCTGCTTCCAATATTATATATCATTTGAGAGATTTACTGGGGATTCAAACAAACTATATTACAGGACATTTGACAGATATGAACAGTGTCCTAAATTTGAAATTATCGGTAAGTAATCCAAGGCACTCTAGGACAATCAGCTTACCTTATTAGAAGGACAAAAATTACAAGTATTCGATTCACTACTTTTTGAGGGTGCCAAATTTATTACGGAAGTAGAAAACCCTTATCGACTTGCTGTCTTTTACTATCAAAAAAATCAATATGATAAAGCCTTAGAAATCGTTAGGAAGCTCACTAAATCGCCAAGGGAAAAACAATGGGCATACAATCTATGGGGTAATATTATCAAGACGAATATTGGACTAGGTGAATCCGTAGAATTTTATCAGCAAGCCTTATCAGAAGATCCGAATTTTGAATTAGCCTTACGTAACCTAGGTATGACCTATTTGAATCTTGATTCGCTAGATCTAGCAATCAACTACTTACAGAAAGCATATAGATTAGACGAGACAAACTGGCAAACGGTCAATCTTCCGGCGCACTTAAACAGTCGCCAAGGTCAAGTAGAAGAAGCGAATACATTCTATAAAATCAATATGGATCAGCACCCAAAAAACATGTATTCCTACGCAAATTATGGAGAGTTCTTAATGAGGAATGATCAAGCTGATGAATTACCAAAATTATTTGAGATAGCTAAAGCACAAAACTTCGAAAATGATGATTTTTATATCATTCAAAGTGGCTATTATTCTTTTTTAGGTAAGTTAGATTCTGCAGAAATCTTTGCAGATAAAGCCTTACTCTTTAATCCGAACAATATAGATGCATTAGCGAGAAAGGCAAATATTGTCTATGAACGTGATGGAAATGTCGCATCGATTCCTTACATGAAAAAAGTATTAAATCAATTTGAGAAACAGAACATCACCTGAGATGGTATAATCAATACACTGAATACAATCGCTGTCGCTGAATATACTGATGGACAGTTGGATTCAGCTCACTATCATATTACGAAGGCAATTAATCTAGAACCAAATGTTGCACTATTATATTCAACACTTGCAGAAGTACAATTGCTAAAAGGGTCAAAAGAACAGTTCTACCAAACAATGACTATCGCATTTGAGAAGGGCTTAACATTCTCCGAAGACTGGTGGGAAGACATGCCCTATGATCAGTTAAAAACAGACAAACGATTATTAGCGATGATTAAAAAATATAATAAATCTACTGAGAAGCTTAAAGGATAGTCAGATTGGTCGCAAGCGGCATCGACTAGACATTTTCCTGAACAAGATGAGAGGTCGAAGCCCTTCATCTCAATACTCCTCCAGAATTAGATTTGGAATCTGATTGAGCAAAAGGGATTTGACCTATTTGCTTAATGATTGCCTAAGCATTTACCAACACCCCACCATCAATTGTCAAAATAGAACCTGTGATATAAGCTGAAGGTTTTGAACACAAGTAAATGGCTAGACTTCCAATCTCTTCCGCTTTACCCATTCGCCCCATAGGAACCATGGACATCGCATAATCCATCATTTTGTCATCACCAGTAATATGGCGTGTCATCCGACTTGGAAAAAATCCTGGTGCGATAGCATTCGCATTAATATGACGCTTGACTAAATCAATAGCCAACCCCTTAGTCAAATGATTGATCGCCGCCTTGCTCGCCATATAGGAGTAGGCACTCTGCGTTAAGGAGGAAATCCCAGCTATTGATCCTATATTAATTATCCGTGCAGGGTCATCTGCAGTACCCGCAGCTGTCAATAAGGGCAATAATTTTTGGACCAAATAAAAAGGCGATTTGACATTCAGAGTCATCACTTTATCCCATCCCTTTTCAGGAAATGCTTCTAGCGGTGCTCCCCATGAGTTGCCTGAATTATTGATCAGGATATCTAATGTCTGCTCATGCTCGCCCAACTGATCAGAAAGAAGCTGAATGTTATCAACAGTCGAAAGATCAAATGGTAAAGAAACACAAGTCCCATGTTCACTAAGCTGCTTGGCAACCTCATCACAGCTTTCTTGAGATCTTGACGAAATATACACCTTAGCACCAGCCTTAACCAAGGCTGTCGATATCATTAAACCGATTCCTTTCGACCCACCTGTGACCAAGGCTGTTTTTCCCGCTAACGAAAATAATTCAGACAAATAATTACTCATTTCTAATTTTTAAATCTAATATACTTGAATACATTCCTGACGGGCTATATCGACCAATAATTAATTCCAGAATAACAAACTATCTGTAAAAACTCATTTAGATCAAGTCAAATGGTAAAGAATCATCTTCGGAAACGTTACCGAATAAGTCATTGATTTCAATTCGATTGTACAGGTAAAAAATCCTGTTATATTTACTTGGATTACACATGGAAATGAAGAATCAGGTACAACTAATAACATACATTGACAGACTTGGCTGTAAAACAATTAAAGAACTACAGTCGCTACTCAATGATGAATTAAGCGGTCTTTTTGGAGCTATACACATCCTGCCATTTTACTATCCGATTGATGGAGAAGATGCTGGCTTTGATCCGATTGACCATAAATTGATCGATCCACGTTTAGGAGACTGGACCGATTTACGACAACTGAGTGATTCTGTTGATATCATGGCCGACATTATTGTCAACCATATGTCTGCGCAGTCCTCACAATTTCAAAATTATCTCGAGCTAGGTAGTCAATCTCCCTTTGCGGCATTATTTCTGGATCATGATACTGTATTTCCAAATGGAGCAAGCGAGGCTGATCTAGCTGCGATTTATCGACCAAGACCAAGTTCTCCATTCACAAATTTTTCGTTTGACGATGGTAGTGAAAAATTAATCTGGACTACCTTCACAAGCAATCAAGTTGACATAGATGTGACAAGTCTCCAAGGCATTCAATATTTAGATAGCGTGCTGGATACGTTTCATCAAGCTGGCGTTTCTATGATTCGCCTGGATGCAGCAGGCTATGCGATTAAAAAACAAGGTACGTCTTGTTTTATGATAGAAGAGACATTTGAGTTTATTGAAGAATTTTCAAAAAAAGCCAGAGAGAAAGACATAGCCGTGTTAGTTGAAATTCATTCGCATTACAAAACACAAATTGAGATTGCCAAACGAGTCGATTATGTGTATGATTTTGCACTACCAGTCTTAGTCTTAGACACCCTATTCAATAAAAACTCAACTAATTTAAAAAGATGGCTTGAGATCAGCCCTCGCAATGCAGTGACTGTACTCGATACACATGATGGTATTGGCATAGTCGATGTGGCTCCAGAAAATGGACAGGCTGGGTTGATCGAAGAGAGTGTCTTAAATCAGATTGTTGAACAAATGCATAGTAACTGTGATCAGACGAGTTTAAAGGCGACTGGAGAAGCTGCATCCAACTTAGATTTGTATCAAGTGAATTGCACCTATTTTGATGCTCTTGGGAGAGACGATACTGCGTATCTGATGGCACGAGCTATTCAGTTTTTTGTACCTGGCATTCCTCAAGTTTATTATGTTGGTTTATTTTCAGGTGGCAATGATATGGCGCTCCTAGAAAAAACAAATGTAGGTAGAGACATTAATCGTCATTATTACACAAAAGAGGAGATTAAATCTGAAATAGAACGACCAATTTTTAAAGCATTAAAAACCATCATGCTATTTAGAAATACGCATACCTCTTTTAATGGTGAATTTAATATTATCAGTACAGAACAAGACATTGTTCATTTTAAATGGACGAATAAACACGACTGGGCAGAGCTAAACATTAATCTACTCACGATGCAAATGGAAATCAATTATTCAGACAGCGATAAAGCTAAATCATTACTGCAGGTAGGAAAACAAACGCAATGCTAAAAAACGCGATATTCATAGTCTGGCAATTCACCATCAAAGTTATTACAACATGACCAACATTAAAAAACCATCTTTAAGTTTTTGGCAGATATTTAATATGAATGTTGGCTTCTTAGGCATTCAATATAGTTTTGGATTACAGCAAACAGCCATCAATCCAATTTTTTTATACTTAGGCGCACCTGAGACTATGCTGCCTATTTTAAATATCGCGGGACCAGTGACAGGATTGATTGTTCAACCCATCATAGGAGCGATGTCTGATAAGACTTGGTCTCCTCGTTGGGGAAGACGAAAACCCTATTTTTTGATAGGTGCGATCATTGGAAGTTTGTCTTTGTTTGCATTTCCAACGAGTCCCGTCTTATGGTTTGCGGTTGGCTTACTATGGATTCTAGATGTTGGGAATAACATGGCAATGGAGCCATACCGAGCTTTTGTAGGTGATAAATTACCTGAGAAACAATTGAGTATGGGTTTTCAAATGCAGAGTTTATTTGTTGGCGCAGGTATTCTATTAGCAAATGGATCCATCGTTCTTTTTCAATACTTATGGGGTGATCAATCCATAGAAGTCGCTGGTAAAATTCCGCAATGGCTATACTATTCATTCTATATCGGTGGTATTTTATCTTTGACGACTATACTGTGGTCTGTTTTCAAAACACCTGAAATTCCACCCTCAGAAGAAGAACTGGTTGTCATTAATCAGAGTAAAGGCTTACCCTTCTTTCATCGGTTTGTAGAACCATTTGCGGAGATAGGCAGAGCCATTAAAAACATGCCGTCATTTATGTGGAAGGTGAGTGCCGTTTACCTTTTTCAATGGTATGCACTTTTTGTCTACTGGCAATATATCACACCCTTGTTTAAACAGACAATGGGTTACTCTACATCAGAAGCCGCTTCGCAGTCTGCGCAGATGAGTTTGACGTACAATATTGTTACAATGCTAGTCGCCTTGGCCTTAGTCCCTCTAACTCTGAAGTATGGAGGAAAGAAAATATATGCCTTGAGCCTTCTTGGTACAGGCCTTGCTTTGTTTGCCATACCGTTTATCAGTAACCCCATTTTAGTTTTACTGCCGATGGTGTTTTTTGGTATTGGCTGGGCGGCAATGATGGGCATCCCCTATACGATGGTCTCCAAGGTGATTCCTCAAGATAAGCGCGGCGTGTATATGGGTATCTTGAATATGATGATTGTGATTCCTATGTTTATTGAGACGCTGACCTTTGGCCCGATTTATAATTATGTCTTGGGCAATAGTGCGATAAATGCTATTCTATATGCGGGGGTGTTTTTTATTATTTCGGCGGCGCTGGCGATGCGGTTGAATGTTGAAAGGGATTAATTTTATGCGGGCTTATGTTTAGCTGTGGTCAAGCTTGGGAATCCATTAAAATTGTACATGCTCATCACTATCGGTGAGTTAATCAACATCTAATTTATCAAAACAGTGTAATTTACTGCACTTATAGCTTTATTTCACCTAGATGACGGACCAATTTACTTAAATAGTGTTCTTTACTGCACTTTATGTTGCTATTTTATACGAATAGATCTATTTTGTATAAAAAGGGCGTTATAATGCACGTATCAAATTTAGCAAGGGAGATTAAAGAAAGAAGAAAAACCCTAGATATTAATCAACAGCAATTGTCCGAACTCACAGAGATTGGATTAAGGACCATAAAAGGTTTAGAATCTGGAAAGACTAATCCAACGCTTAAAACAGTCGTAACAATTTTAACTGTTTTAGGATTAGAACTGACAATTAAAACTCAGAAATGATTAGAAAAGCAGAAGTACATAGAAATTCAATATTCGCAGGAATCTTAACTGAAGAAGATGATACGACATATACCTTTGAATATGATGACAGCTATATAAATAATGATAAACATCCACCAGTCAGTTTAACATTGCCTAAATGCAATAAAACATATACATCTGATTATCTATTTCCTTTCTTTTTTAATATGCTTGCTGAAGGTGTCAACAGAAAATTACAATTAAGGCATCTCCAGATTAGTGAACATGACCATTTTGGTTTGCTATTAGCCACATCGTCCAAAAATACAATTGGCGCAGTGATCGTAAAAGAAATAACGCAACATGGTTGAAGAATTACAAAGATGTCCAGGAACTTTAAAAGAAGGTTTTAGCACCTATTCACCAAGTTGTAAACGAAAGCTATTTTCTAATAAAAAAGTCGCTCACATATTACCATACAAAAGCCCTAATCAATCTGAAGAAGACAATGAAATATTTTTAGAGAATAGAAAGAGAATTTCAATTTCTGGAGTACAAGAAAAGCTGTCGTTCACTTTGAATAAAAACAAACTGAAATTGACAGACGAAGGAGAGCAAGGTACATACATCCTTAAACCAATACCGCGAGATTTAAACTTAGTAGATCAAGTCCCTGCAAACGAACACCTCACAATGCAAATAGCAAATCAGATCTATAAAATTAATACAGCAGACAATGCCATCATATTTTTCGAGACAGGTGAACAAGCATACATCACCAAACGATTTGATATCAAACAGGACGGAACCAAATGGGGTAAAGAGGATTTTGCAAGTTTAGCTGGAAGATCTAAAGATTCTCATGGAAAAAAATTTAAATACGAAGACATAAGTTATGAGGAGATTGCCGAAATAATAAAAGAACATGTCGGAGCATATCAAATTGAAATTGAAAAATTTTATAAGTTAATATTATTCAATTTTCTTTTCTCAAATGGAGATGCACATTTAAAGAATTTTTCATTGCTTGAAACTCCTGATGGAGATTATATTTTAAGTCCAGCATATGATCTTTTGAATACAAGGCTTCATGTCGCCGATACGTATTTTGCCTTAAAAAAAGGATTATTTAAAAATGGTTCAGTAAAAAATCCCAATCGTAAGGACTTTTTAAAATTTGGAGAAACAATTGGAATTAGTGAAAAAAGAGTAGCCATACTTTTCAATGCTTTTGTTGAAAATAAAGAAACCGTACATACATTGATCGGAAAATCATTTTTGAGTGATAAAGTAAAAAAAGGATATTCCATTCACTACAATACACGGTTAAATACTTTAAGTAAAAAATGACTAAACCGGGCTTCCTAATCTTTCCCTTTGGTCAAGCTTAGGAATCCCTTTACTTCTTCTCAAAGGCACCTAGTCCCAATTTTGATCAAGGTTTTAAAGAGAATGAAAAGTCTTTTTTAGAAATATCTGCTTGGCCAATGTGTCTAAGTTCGGCAGTAATCGGATGGGGCTTTTTTACTAAGCTTTCTCCAGCCCTACTAAACTTGATGAAGTACTGTTGTTGTCACCGATGAAAAGCTCCTTGCTCTGAAATACTGGGATTAATATCTACCATTTTGGATAGGTGATTTTTCAATTTCTTTCATCCTTTTAAGTTCATCTTTCCAAATTAACCCCAACCTTTCACATTCCATTTCTATTGTTTTTATTTTATCTTCACTTATTCGAATACCTGCATTTTTCCTTCTTTCATTTACATCTTCTGGGTGAATAATATTGTATAGTTTTCCGTTAATAGATTGTGTTCCATAAATCTGTGGATACCCTGCATTGACAAGCATCCGATCTTCCATAAATGCAAGATTCGCTTTTAGTAAATTATGTTTTCCAACTCGTTTTCTAAATTCTGGATAATAATATGGAATGAATTCTCTCATATTATGGTGACTCAACCACCATATCTGTTTAGTTCTTTCTTCTATCCATCCGCAACTTTCAATGATATTTATCAAAATGGATCTATTCTTATTATCAACTTCATTCATATCTCCACCTTCTTGTCTTACTTTTCGATCTGAGTCTAACATATCGTTGAATAATTGATCTAAGTTCTCACAATCAATTACCGTATCACCCATATATTCTTTAGGATTTAAGCTCAAAGCGTCAACACAAAGCTTCAATAGAAGGTCGTCATAATCCAGTTCTTTTTGAATAGACTCATACTGGTTTGAAGCAACTTGATGATTTAATTTCAATCCTTTATTTAATCTCAAATTCGCATTCAAATGATCTAGTATTTCATCTTTTTGATTGTTTGTGATTGAGTCATTTTTAAGTATCTCGAATATATCCATTCCTTGAATAGAGGAATTTATTTCCGATTGACAAGAGTAGAAATTAATGAATAGTAAAATGGCAAATTTCTTCATAATTAAGTTTTAAACCGGGATTCCTAATCTTTCCCTTTGGTCAAGCTTAGGAATCCCTTTACTTCTTCTCAAAGGCATCATAGTTATCCCAAATTTGATCAAGGACTTTTAAAAATATTGAAAAGTCCTTTTTAGAAATTCCTGATTTGCCAATCTGTCTAAGTTCAGCAGAAAGTGGAAGGGTTTTTTTTACTAACTTTTCTCCTGCTTTAGTCAACTTTATGAAGTAACGTTTATTATCACCGATGAAACGTTCCTTGCTGATTAAGTTCTTTTTCTCTAGACCAGCAATCACTCTAGACGTTGTGGCACGATTGCGATAATTCGCTTTTGATATTTCAGTTTGAGAGGCATTCTCACCTAGCAAATAAATGACTTGGAGAATCACATATTGCTCCATGGTCAAGTCTATGTTCTCTTGCTTGAATACCTTGAGGTAAGTAGAAGAGACCTTCTTGAGTGTACGGTCAATGTAAAAGCCGAATCCTTGTCCATTATCCATTACTCAAGTATACAGATTAATCCCTTCTATCCAAAATCAAATTATTTTTTGTTGCATTTGCAACATTTATTGTTACATGTGCAACAATTATCCAGAATTTAATATACTTTGTAGAAGTAAATATTAGAATCATGATTGATACGCTACCAAAAATATACGATACTGCTAAAGATTTCATGCCTCTAAACGGGACTGATTATCTAGAGCTTTATGTCAGCAATTCTAAGCAAGCTGCTCATTATTATAAATCCGCATTTGGATTCCAATCCCTAGCCTATGCAGGCTTAGAGACTGGCATGAAAGACAGGGAAAGTTACGTTGTTGTTCAAGACAAAATACGCATAGTACTCACCTCTCCTCTCAGAAGCGGGACAGCTATTGGCAAACATATTGACAAGCATGGTGACGGTATTAAAGTCGTCGCGCTCTGGGTCAATGATGCGACATATGCCTATGAGACAGCAATGGAAAAAGGCGCAACATCATACATGGAGCCTCAGATAGAAGAAGATGAGCATGGGCAAGTGGTCAAGTCTGGCATCTACACCTATGGTGAAACAGTCCATGTCTTTATAGAGAGAAAAGATTATAAAGGTGTTTTTCTACCCGGCTTTAAAAAATGGGAAACAAAATACTTTAATCCTTCTCCAGTTGGACTAAAATATGTTGACCATATGGTTGGCAATGTTGCCTTAGGCAGAATGGATTATTGGGTAAATTTTTATGAGAAAGTAATGGGCTTTGTCAACATCCTCAGTTTTGATGACAATGATATATCTACAGAATACACGGCACTCATGAGTAAGGTTGTCAGTAATGGCAATGGACGAATCAAATTTCCGATCAATGAACCTGCAGAAGGATTGAAACGCTCACAAGTTGATGAATACCTTGACTTTTACGAAGGGGAAGGCATCCAGCACATCGCAGTTGCTACTGGAAATATCATTGAAACAGTCAAACAATTGAGCAGTCGTGGTGTTGAATTTTTAAGAGTTCCCAATACATACTATGATACTGTCTTAGATCGAGTCGGCGAAATTGATGAAGAGTTGGTCGCCTTAAAAGAATTTGGGATATTAGTGGACCGAGACGAAGAAGGTTACCTATTGCAAATATTTACAAAGCCAGTAGAACCTCGTCCGACGATGTTTTTTGAAATCATACAACGAAAAGGAGCGCACTCTTTTGGCAAAGGAAATTTCAAAGCTTTATTTGAAGCGATTGAAAGAGAACAAGAATTAAGAGGAACTCTGTAACTTAGTGAACTATGAATAAAATTGTTGCTGATTCTATGGAAGCCCTCGCAGGCATCACCAATGACATGACTTTAATGGTTGGTGGCTTTGGACTTTGCGGGATTCCCGAAAATGCTATCGCTGCCTTGGTCAAACTTGGCGTCACAGGATTGACCTGTATTTCGAATAATGCTGGTGTTGATGATTTTGGTTTAGGGCTGTTGTTGCAAAACAAGCAAATCAAAAAAATGATCTCCTCTTATGTTGGTGAAAATGCAGAATTTGAACGACAAATGCTGGGCGGCGAACTAGAAGTGGATTTAATACCGCAAGGCTCACTGGCTGAACGCTGTCGAGCAGGCGGTGCAGGCATTCCTGCTTTTTACACACCTGCAGGCTATGGCACAGAAGTCGCAGAAGGCAAAGAGGTGAAAGACTTTAATGGCAAACCACATATTTTAGAATCTGCGTTGACTGCCGACTATGCGTTGATCAAAGCGTGGAAAGGCGACCGACATGGCAACCTCATCTACAAAGGCACAGCTCGCAATTTCAACCCAGTCATGGCGATGGCAGGAAAAATAACGATTGCAGAAGTAGAAGAATTGGTTGAGCCGGGCGAGCTTGATCCTAACTTTATACATACACCTGGCATCTTTGTCCAGCGGATTTTTGAAGGAAGCCATTATGAAAAGAGAATCGAGCAGCGAACTGTTCGCCAACAACAATCACTAAGTTAGACACAATCATCATGTTAGATAGAAACGGTATTGCACAGCGGATTGCTCAGGAGTTACAAGAAGGATGGTATGTCAATTTAGGAATTGGTATTCCCACACTCATCGCTAATTATATCCCAGACGGCCTCAATGTAGAATTTCAATCTGAAAACGGCATTCTTGGTATGGGACCATTCCCCTTTGAAGACGAAGAAGATGCTGATTTGATTAATGCGGGAAAGCAAACGATTACCGCTTTAGCTGGAGCAAGTATTTTTGATTCGGCGACGAGCTTTGCGATGATTCGTGGGCAGCATATTAATCTGACTGTCTTAGGTGCGATGGAGGTATCCGATACGGGTGATATTGCCAATTGGAAAATACCAGGTAAGATGGTGAAAGGTATGGGTGGCGCCATGGATTTAGTCGCCTCGGCTGACAACATCATTGTCGCTATGTCTCATACCAATCGAAAAGGCGCATCTAAATTATTGAAGCAATGTAGTCTACCTTTAACAGGTGTCAAATGCGTCAAAAAGATAGTCACTAATATGGCAGTTCTGGACGTCACACCAGAAGGCTTCAAACTCATAGAACGTGCGCCGGGTGTCACAGTTGAAGACATTAAAGCAGCTACAGAAGGCCGACTGATTGTTGACGGCGACATACCTGAAATGAGGATTGCTTAACCTTTAGTGTTAACCATAGAAATGACTTAACAAATTAAAGCCAGGCACACAAAAGAATCATCATCATAAAAGATTTGGTTTAAACTTTTATTAATCGAAACCCTTATCATATGCCTATTTATCATAGACTAGGAAACATTCCAAAAAAGAGACATACCCAGTTTAGGAAGGCCGATGGGACACTATACAATGAGCAAGTGTTCGGGACAATTGGCTTTGATGGTATGTCTTCATTGCTGTACCATAACAACCGGCCAACAATGGTCAAAGCAATAGCTGAACCTAAAGACGTCTCACCTAAAATTGCAATTGCTAAAAATATAACAGCGCGCAAACTGATAGGTTTTGATATTCCTACACATGATGATTCTTTAGAGGCAAGGGTTCCTTTGATGGTGAATCATGATGTTCACATTGGCCTAGCTGCTCCTCGCCAATCCTTAACTGATTACTTTTATAAAAATGCAGATGCAGATGAGATGTTGTTCATCCATAAAGGAAGCGGAACACTACGCACCATCTTTGGCAATATCCCTTTTGAATATGGTGATTACCTCATCATTCCAAGAGGCATGATTTACCAAATTGAATTTGATTCTGCAGATAACAGAATCCTCTATGCTGAATCTTTCCACCCCATCTACACACCTAAGCGTTATCGAAATTGGTTTGGTCAATTGCTAGAGCATTCACCATTTTGCGAGCGCGATTATAAACTACCCCAAGACCTCGAAACACATGACGAGCAAGGAGACTTTATTTTAAAAATTAAGAAACAAGGGATGCTGCATAGTTTGATTTATGCGACTCATCCATTTGATGTTGTAGGTTGGGATGGTTATAATTATCCTTACGGTTTTTCTATTCACAATTTCGAACCTATTACTGGACGCATCCATCAGCCGCCACCAGTCCATCAGACCTTTGAGACCAAGGCATTTGTGATTTGTTCATTCTGCCCACGGCTTTACGACTATCATCCGCAGGCAATTCCTGCGCCTTATAACCACTCCAATATTGATTCTGATGAAATGCTCTATTATGTCGATGGTGACTTTATGAGTCGGACGAATATCGCACCCGGCCATATCTCCTTACACCCATCAGGCATCCCACATGGTCCACATCCTGGCACGTATGAGAGTAGCATTGGTAAAACTGAAACACGTGAATTGGCTGTTATGATTGACACATTCAAACCGTTGCAATTGACAGAGCAGGCTTTAGCGATTGATGATGGGCAATATTATAAATCTTGGTTCGAACATTAATGGCTCAAGTGATATGATCATCGACATTCCTCCACATTCAGATTTCTCTATTCACAATATTCCGTTTGGAATTTTTTCTACAGCAGATACAAAGCCCAGAGTCGGCGTAGCCATTGGCGATCACATTTTAGATTTAGTAGCTGTTGCTGAATTAGGGGTATTTGAATTTGACACCAAGGTCTTTGAAAAGCCTGCCCTAAATCGGTTTATTGGATTAGGAAAAACAGTAAGCTCTAAAGTTAGAACCGATATTCAATCTTGGTTGAAGGATGATCAGTCACCGCTCGCGAAAAAACACAATTTATTTGTGAGTCAATCTGATGCCAAGATGCATCTGCCTGTCCAGATTGGTGACTACACAGATTTTTTCTCTAGCATCGAACATGCCACCAATGTTGGGATGATGTTTCGTGATCCGGCAAATGCCCTACTACCTAATTGGCGTCATCTTCCCGTCGGGTATCACGGTCGAGCTTCATCCATTGTGGTAAGTGGGACACCAGTTATCCGACCTAAAGGACAGGTTATGCCAAATGGAGCATCCTCTCCCGTTTTTCAAGCAAGTAAGCGATTAGATTTTGAATTGGAAACTGGATTTATCATTGGCAAAAACTCCATTATGGGCAGCTCAATTTCCACGGAAGAGGCAGAAGATTACATTTTCGGTAAGGTGTTATTTAATGACTGGTCGGCGCGAGATATTCAGAAATGGGAATATGTCCCTCTAGGTCCATTTTTGGGTAAGAGCTTTGCTTCCTCAATCTCGCCATGGGTTGTTACACTAGAGGCATTAGAACCGTTTCGAGTAGCTGGCCCAATACAGGAACCTGAAGTTATGCCTTACTTGAACTATTCAGGTACTAAAAATTACGATATCAACTTAGAAGTTAGCCTTACTCCAGACAAAGGAAAAGAACAATTACTCTGTCAATCAAATTTCAAATATATGTACTGGAATATGTGCCAACAATTAGCGCATCACACTGTCAATGGCTGCAATGTCAACATAGGAGATGTCATGGGTTCGGGGACTATCTCTGGAAAAGATGAACAGTCCTATGGCTCCATGTTAGAACTATCATGGTCAGGCACAAAACCAATTTCAATACTCGATGGCACAACCCGCACATTTATTGAAGATGGAGATACCGTGACCATGCGAGGCCATGCTGAAAAGGATGGCAAACGAGTCGGCTTTGGAGAAGTATCTGCTAAAATTTTACCTGCCTTATGAAATCAACGATAAAAACAATCGATCCATCTGATATTTCAACACCAGAATTATATCACTATTTATCTGCCGCAATTGCGCCACGACCAATCTGTTTTGCGAGTACAATAGATAAATCAGGAAATGTAAATTTAAGTCCGTTTAGCTTTTTTAATGTCTTTAGTACCAATCCACCAATTCTTGTTTTTTCGCCTGTTCGACGGGGTAGAGATGGCTCTAGTAAGGACACATTCACAAATATTATAGAGGTAAAAGAAACGGTGATTAACATTGTCAATTTTCCAATGGTTGAACAAATGTCACTGTCAAGTACAGAATATGATAAAGATGTAAACGAATTTGTGAAAGCCGGTTTTACAGAAGTGAAAAGCGAAATCGTAAAACCACCTAGAGTGGGCGAATCTCCAGTTGCATTCGAATGTATAATAGATCAGGTCATCGAATTAGGAAATACTGGTGGAGCTGGAAACTTAGTCATAGCCCGTGTAGTATTGCTTCATATCAATGAACAATATATAGACACAACAGGGAAATTGGACACAGCTGCATTAGACTTAGTCGGCCGTATGGGAGGTAGTTCTTATTGTCGCGCAAACGGACATGCTTTATTTGAAATTCCGAAACCAATCCACTCTAAAGGAATTGGAATAGACCAATTACCACAAAGCATTCGAGAGAGTCATATTTTAACTGGCAACAATTTAGGTAGATTAGGTAATGTAGAACGCCTACCTGAAGAATCAGAAATCTTGAACATTAAGGAGCAAGCTGATGTAAAACGTTTGTTGGACCAAGTAACAGAAACCCCATCTTTAAAAAGAGAGTTAGAATTACTCGCTCAGCAGTGGCTAGAAAATGGAGAAACAACAAAAGCCTTGCAGCTGTTGCTATTGAATGATACATTCGTCTGATTATTAAAAAGAGGTTCTTGTCAATTCGAATTTAATCTTCAATTTTAATACAAACCTTTATATAGTCCATCAGTAGTATGTGTAACAAATTGCACAAAAGGCATTTAATTTCAATATGCTAGACTCGCCCTATGATCCCTAAATGGATAGCAGCGCGGATATCCTTTAGGAATTTAAGGCGCGTGGCAGCAAATTTGATTGTAAGCAAATGCAATTTTTTAAACATATCCATCGGTACAATAAAAATCGAATTATTCGAATTTAATTATCTTACGCCTACCCTTTCAATTGATCATTTGAAATTGAAATAAATTTGAATGTAACTTAAACTGCCAAGTATGATGAATCTACTCAAAAAGTCAATGACTTGTTTTGTCATGACAATCCTAACAACATTTTCTCTAATAAGCCAAAACCTAGACATCCAAGGCTCTGCCAAGATTTCGGAGATGGCAGAAAATAACTCTGCTGACAGTGTTGTCGTGTATCTCCCTGACGGAACTCTTGGCAGACGAGATGTCGCCACCCTCTCTGAATTCCAAGTCTTACAGATTTCAAATGACACATTGTTTTTGTCAAATGGAGGCTTTGTTAAACTACCTACTGATCAAGTGGATGATGCTGATGCTGACCCCTTTAACGAGATAGAGCTTCCTGAAGGTGAAGCAGCGCATGGCCAAGTACTTACCACGTGTTACGGAAAACTCATCTGGACAGATGATGGAGCTTGTCCTCCGCTAGTTGATGGGGATGGCAACGTCTACGCATCGGTCATTATCGGAAATCAAGAATGGCTAACAACTGATCTACGGACAACCTCTTGCATTGATGGTAATCCAATTGCCTTATTAGTAGACAATGCGTTGTGGACGGGTTTAAATACAGCTGCCTATTGTTGGTATAACAATGACTCTACTGCTCAATTGGCAGATGGCTACGGTGCTTTGTATAACTGGTATGCAGTCAATGAATGTAATCTGTGTCCGACAAACTATCATGTCCCCACAAGTGAAGATTGGACCCAACTCACAAATTTTTTAGGTGACTCGGCCGGAGACAAATTGAAAGAATCGGGTGATGCTCACTGGATTTCACCTAATGCCGCTGCTACAAACGAAAGTGGATTTACTGGATTGCCGGGTGGGAGTCGTGATGACTTTACAGCGGCGTTCAGCAATCTAGGGATAGTTGGATTCTGGTGGACATCCAGTGAGTCAATTTTAAATACTTCCAATGCCTTGATACGCATCCTTAATCCTAGCAGCAATGTCATTAGCATCGAAGAAGGTAAGAATAATGGCTATTCAGTTCGTTGTATTAGAGACAATTGATTACCAATTAAATTAAGGATAACAACATAAAGATGAGCGAAGAAAAAATATTAACCCTCCATCCACAAGGAAAAAAGGGTGTAAACATTTTAAAACGCAGGTACGATGTGATAAAGGAATACATTCTTCAAACCGTAAAGGAGTATACAGAAATTTCCTATTCAAAATTAGACGATATGGCGAATAGAGATTTAAGTAAAACATTTGATGGTAAGGTAAGCTGGTATATCGTCTCTGTTAAATTAGACTTAGAAGCGAGAGGAATAATTGAGCGTATTCCAAAGACTAGTCCACATAAAATTAGGCTCAAAGAATAAGAATTTATCTAAGTTAATAAAAAACCTCTAAACTGTTTTGACTTAAATCATGTTTACATCTTCTATCACTCATAATTTATTATTTGTGTTAGCTTGTTGGCGAATGCATTGCCTTTAATTGTGTAAAGGAATTAATATAACAAATTGAGTAGTCAGTGAAAGAATTTTCATTAGGTATATCGGCATTACTATTTACTTGGCTACTATCTGGTTGTGTTAGTTATAAAGCACAATATACAGGCGATTGGAAGCGACTTAAATCAACTGAGGAATCATATTTCACCATTTATCTTATTGGTGATGCAGGTAACGCACCTATGGACAGTAGCACTAAAGTGTTTGACCATCTCAAAAGAGAGTTAGATCAAGAGAAGGTCAATTCCGCTATCATTTGGTTAGGCGATAATATCTATCCAGTAGGTCTTGCACCAGTGCAAAGCATATATCGCCCCTTAGGCGAGCATAGGCTTAGTGCCCAACTTAATACAATGTCTGATTTTCAAGGTTATAAATTTTTTGTGCCTGGTAATCACGATTGGTACACGTATGGACGAATCGGATTGAGACGGCAAGAACTGCTTGTGGATTCCTTTTTACGACAAACTCCCAATCCAAACCTTCAACATAACTTCTTTATTCCAGATAAAGGTTGTGGTGATCCGCAGATTGTAGATTTAGCTAAGGGCATCAGCCTACTTCTCATGGACTCCCATTGGTTTTTAAATGAACAAGCTAGAACTGGTGACCAAGACATATGCACCGTACAAACACCAAAACAATATATAGATAAACTCCGATCTGAAATCTTAAATCAGAAAGATCGATCTCTCATTGTAGCTTCTCATCATCCACCTTATACATATTCACATCACGGCGGAAAATTTCCATTAAAGGATGATATATTCCCCTTGACACAAGTTGTCGATTGGTTATATCTACCATTTCCTGCAGCTGGGTATTTCGTAAACAGAATGCGTCTCAGAATTTCAGAGCAAGATGTTTATCATCCATTATACAAAGCATATAAGTCAAATCTAATCGAGGCTCTTGAAGAAAAAGGAAGAAGCATCATAGCTTCCGGTCATGAGCACACACTCCAATTTATAGAAAATCAAAATCAATATTTTATAGTGAGTGGTGCCGGAACGAAACATAATAAAGTAGGCATGGGAAAAGGTTCAACATTTGCCATTGGTGAAAAAGGTTATGTAAAAATAATCTTTCAAAATCCAAAAGAAGCACTTGTTCAGTTCATTGTTCCAGGACACTTTAAAGAGTACAATCATGTTGCCTATGAGAAAATGATAGAGTTGAAATAATTTGCAAACAGTAGTGTCTCAAGCACTAAATAAATGGCTGTATGAAAGCAGTTATTTTTCGTCTACTCAAGGCACAGGTTCGCTTTGATAGACCTAGCTATCAAGGCCGGTTCTGTAACGCAGAGAAGGCGGAAAAGAACAATTTAATATGGCTGTATATTTAGTTCTTGAGGCACTAGGATATATGGCATCGACAAGTCATAAAACCAAATGCCTTAGTACTATGAACAAGTATTATTATTGCTGAGATAAAACATGCCTCACCTTCTAACATGGTTGCAATACATGTAACAATGGGTCCACAGTGTTCAAACAACTCCTACATTATTTTATAAAATTGAGTTGATTTATTTTATAATCATTGATTGATTTTTCGCTACCATTAGGTAAGCTAAGTACAATGGAATTAATATCTGCATTTAGACCGAGACCAAACGTCAATGTCGCTGTCTGATCGCTGACGAGTCCTTCTCCGATGACGTATGCATCTGAGAGAATGCTCCCATCTTTTCTGGTAATCGTCACTCTTGCACCAGCATACATTGCTGTTTCTGGAAATCTAAATGACATATAATTTGCATCTCCACCTTTATTAATATACGCCTCAGACTTACCAGCTATATTTGTGAAAATTAGATCTGGATATCCGTCTTGGTTAAAATCACTAGTCAGTGGCGTAATGCCGTAGTTTTTATTAATCACATTGGCTTGATCCTCCACTGCCGCAAAAGTACCATTGGGTCTTTGCAATAAAAATCGACCAGGAAGCTTGAATAATTTGTGTGGTGGAAAGGCTACGTAATTTTCAGAAACAACTAAATCTTGTCTACCATCTAGATTAAAGTCTTCAAAAACAGCTCCCCAAGAAAATTCAAAATCAGCAACTTTAGTTTCCTTAGCTGCTTCAGTCAATTTAAAATCACCTTCATTTTTAAACAAAAGCCAATCACTTATAAACTCATCCTCTTCAGCAAGATCACCTCTAGCCATAAATGCAGGAACTGAGGTGCCAGTATTTGAAAAGAAGAAATCAATATTCCCATCATTATTATAATCCCCCACAGCTATTCCCATAGGATATGCAAATTTTCCAGTTGTCGGATTGGACTTTTTTGTAAAAGACGAGCCGCCCTCATTTTTATATGTTCTCACTTCACCAGTATCATGAGCCACTACAAGATCTAAGAACCCATCATTATCAATATCTACTAAGACAGCGCAAAAGGTATTATGAACATAATTTAATCCATACTCCGCAGTCTTGTCTGTGAATGTATTGTCTCCATTATTGACCATCAATAAACTACTACCTCCATAATTAAAATCCTTAAAGATCGTTTGGCCTTCCATTTTATCCACCTTAATATAGGCACTCACAAACATGTCTGCATCACCATCATGATCTATATCTCCTAGAGTGATCGAAGCAGCTACTGATTTCTCATTGAGTGGAACTACTATCTCAGATACATCAAAACCAGAACCAGTATTCTTATACCATAGTACACCATAGTCACCAGTAAGAATAAGATCGTTGTTCCCATCTGCATCAAGGTCAAAAGATACAGCGCCAAATGTGCTTGTGTTTTCAGGTTTAGCTGGAAGCGAAAAAGAAGAGCTTGTAAAACCACCATCTTTATACTTAAGAAGAGCATCTTGTTGAGTAACGCCACCTGCTAGAAATAATTCATCAACGCCATCATTATCTACATCAATCATAGCAGAACCAATGATAGGCAAGGATTTTTCATTGTCAAACTCGTTATTCCAATTCAGTTTAACTTTACTAAACACTGGTATTTCAGATTTAGGTACAGAATAATCACACCCCGCAAAGTCCCGACCAAAAGTATCATCTGGCACATCATCTACGGCACAAGCCCCACTAAACCGACCCCATTCGGTCTCAGGATATGGATTTTTAGTATCCGATTTGAAAAAGAAGAGTATAGTCATAATAGCTACAATTAATATTGCAAGAAGTGCTAAAAGTATTTTTTTCATCTTGTAGATAGTTTATTTAATTGACTTAGAATTAATCCAAAAAAAATAAAATGTGTCACATTCATCGCTATAGGTGCAATATGGTTACCTAAAGGTTTAAACCAAACTAAGCTTGAAATAACAATTGCTAAAAGTATAATAGGATTAAAGATTGCTAACCACTTAGGCAGACCTTGTTTATTCTTGAGTATCAGCGTGACATAAAGAACAGATACCACTACCACAGTTAGACGTAGTACCCAAACCAAAATCTGATAATGATCTTCATATGATTGAAAATAATAATCATAGTCAGGAGTCCCCTTACTTCTCTGTAAAACAAATGCTGCAAAATACCTAGACGACACCCAAAGTCCACCTATGGAAAATGATAATACACCGGCAATAAATAATAATCTTGCTAATAAAGGACTTGTTTTCTTAAAGATATTTTTTAACCCATAATATCCAGCAAAATATAAAGGCGCACCAAACACGACCAGAAAATGCCCCTTGGATGCCCTGTCTAACGGTACAGATTCTAGCATAGAGATCTCTCCACCTGGGCCTGCTGGCAAGAAATGTAAAAGATACTCCCCTACCCCAACAATGATACTCGCTAAAATGCCGATTAATAGCAATTGCTTATTGGACAAGTTCATATTTACTTATTTCAAAAGATGGAAATTAATTTGTGAAATACCTTATTCTGAGCGTTTTCAAGCTGATGAAATTTTCATTTATGATCGTAAATCATTTTAGATTCTTACAAGTATAGAAAATTGGGATAGAGTTTTTTCATTGTTTAAATAAATAGTTTACCATGTCTCGTCTCAGCCATTTTCAACAAGACTAAAGCAGTACATAAGCCTAGGCTAATATAACACATAGGTGTGCCACTAGGTGTCCTCGGACAGACCACTCTACCTGAAAGTTCTGAAATCGTACCTGATAGGGCAAGCAAAAGTGGAAAAGCAAGAAAGACATAATAACAAAGTGCTCGCTTAAAAGTACCTTTTAAAAGATGAACCAATGCGACTAAGACAAATGAAATCAATACGAGATAGCAGGCAGGAACGCCAACAAATTTAGGACAAACATTTTTATCGTTAAAGTCTGTTATAGACAAAGTCAGTGATCCATAAATAGAAAATAATAGGATCATAAGAATAACGAAGTAAACAATCTTGTAGCTGGTTTGACTCATATAACATAGATGTTAGTTAGCAATTCATCTTTAAACAGTGCTTTTATAATTGATTATTCTAAACATATAAATATCAATGACAAGATTGGGCTTGCAGGAGCAATGGTTAGTTTTTTTACTTATCTTCGCCTGGAAAGTGAGGCAACTCAACGAATTTAAATAAAACGTTACTTTTTTTTCAACATCGAATTATCGCTTATTAATCCATTAATGTCACTTGGTCTGCAGTAATATGTAATGTCCGCAATGCATCGGTCCGTTGTCCAACATCAGCACTTGCATTTTCTAATCTCAATACACCCCTTGGACAAACTGCGGCACAGACACCACAACCGACACAACTGCTACGCACAATGTCTTGACCCTTTTGCGCATAAGATCTGACATCAATCCCCATCTCACAGTAGGTGCTACAATTTCCACAGGAGATACATTGCCCCCCATTCGTCGTGATTCTAAATCGACTTTTAAATTTTTGTACCAGACCAAGATAGGCAGCTAGTGGACATCCAAAGCGACACCACATTCGGTTACCCATCAAAGGATAAAATCCTGTACCCACAACTCCAGAAAATCCAGCACCAATTAAAAAGCCATACCAATCCTTTACATTGTCACTATTGAGCCCAATGATGGTACTGTTTCCAGTAAAATAATGAGATAGAACCAAGGTTGTCATAATAATCGCTGCCGCAAAGACACCATGTATGATATAGCGCTCATACTTCCAAGCTCGCATGCTCTTATCTGATAGCTGTCTGAATGGATCACCCATAGTCTCTGCAAGCCCACCGCAACCACAGACCCAACTACAGTACCATCGTTTACCAAAAAAATATGTAATGACCGGTACGCCGATAAGAAACAGCGCGATTCCCCAGACCAACATAAAAATACCTAGCCCACCACTGCTTATCAGATTTTCTAAATTATACTTAAAGAAAAAATCATAATCGAGCGGCCACATATTTTTAAAATCAAAATACGGCTTATCTAATCTGATTAAAATCTCTGGAATCAAAAAAGCAATGGCCGTCTGAAAAAACATAACCGACATCGTCCGAATCTTCTGATATTTATTGTGTTGATATTTGGTCATCATTCTGATACCCATCACGATGACAATAATCGTATACATAAGACCATATAAAAACCAACGACTGGCTCCATTGCCGCTCAGCATTTCACTGATCGGGCTAACCATTGCGATCCAGTTATTAATATAAGCAGGAGCCCAGTATAGTAAAATATAGAAAGCAATTAAATAGGTGCCAGCAATGACGCCCAACCATCCTGTATGCACAGGAGATGAATGTCGTTGTGGATTATTATCCTTAGAGTTATGCTTATAAAAAACGAGATACGAAATAAGGCCGGCGATAGCTACAGTAACAATCGGCCAAACTAGATTCTGCAAGTGGAAAAACCCATAAAGAACTACCCCAATAAAAGTAGCAATCAAAAACATAATTTTGACATTAAACTTCAATCCTCTGGTTAAAGAATTATGGTAAATACCGTTGTGTTTGATCCCTTCATGATTCGTGAACTTAGGTAGAATAAATAATAAACCTCCTATGGTGGCCAAACCAAAGGTTAGTAAAAAAAATAGCCATGGATTTTTTTGTACAGGACCATTAGCTGTACTCGCGACTAGCGAATCTACATACTCAGATACTTTCCAACTACCAAGTTTAAAATCCCACTCTGACACACCTTGTGGCAAACCTGCATCTGCTTGTGTCTCCAAGTCATCTGCCGCAGATTGAATCACCTTTTTAAGCTTTGAAATAAATGCTATGCTAGATAACTCTTCCCCTAGCAAACCCTTCGCTTGAGCAGCTTTTATTATGGCATCTGTATGATAACTATTATCTATGCCGATATTTGTCTCATTGAGTTGCTGCTTACCTATACCGAGCATTGCCGTAAAGATCAAAAGCGCAACTATAAATAAACCTAAACCTATATACTGAATTATCTTCATGATTCTAGCTATTTAAAAAAGAGAGGACTTTAGAAAGTCCACGTTTGGTTTTTAATGTAATATTTTTTCCTTCCGCCTGATTGTATATGTTGATGATTTCAGCATCATACTCTTTATAGAATTCAGGATCGAAGTTGGCCATGCCCAAGTTTTGCAACACTGTCTCTACATGGGTATTTTCAAGTATCCACTTCTCGCACACCTCATGACGATACCGGATACCAAATAAATTAAACCCTTTAATGGTATAATCATCTTTGTGATAATTGATACGGATCGATTTTTCATTATCAGAATGCTTCCAAAATATTGTTTTGAGATGCTCTGGCAGTTTGGCTGGTACTTCACCATACACCTGATATTCAATATCTATGAACTTTGCACTATTGAACCATAAGCCTGGATCATAGGCAACTTGTTTGTCACAAATATTATAGGCTACGGTTTCGCCCATCATTCGGCCGGTATACCATATTGCTTCTATAGGTCTTCTACCGGAGACCACATCTTGTTGCTCTGCACAGTCGCCTATCGCGAATACGTCCTCTTGATTTGTTTGCAAGTATTTATTAACCTGAATGCCTCTGCCAATCTCCAGTCCTGACTCTTTGAGCCACCCAACATTAGGGCTGACACCTGCTGTAAGGCCCACATATCCACAAGAGATTTCTTCACCTGTTTCTTTGATGACGACAGATTTAGCAGCGCCATGACTATCGCCTTTTATCTCTCCGAGGTTGACCCCTAATCTTAGGTCAATATGGTTTTTTAAAATATGTTCACTGATCATTTTTGATTCATCAGCAGGAAGTATATTATTCCAATAACTTTCCTCTCTAACGATCATCGTGACAGGGATGTCTCGTGCATGAAACATCTCAGCCATTTCAATGCCTATCAAACCACCACCTACGATGACTGCTCTTTTTAGATCTTTACTGAAAGCCTCCATCTGTTCTAGATCTTGGTATGAATATAGACCTCCTACTCCCTTCAAATCCTGACCTGGCCATCCAAACATGTTTGACTTCGATCCTAAGGCTAACACTAACTTGTCGTATTCAATTATCTTCCCGGATTCACATCTCAAGCTTTTAGCAGCGTAATCGATGTCAGATATATGCTCTCTCATGAGATCAATACGATTCTTCTTCCAAAACCAATCCTCATAGGGTTTTGTATCCTCATACCTCATATGCCCCATATAGATATACATGAGCGCAGTTCTACTAAAAAAATGATCTGTCTCTGAAGATACGACTGTAATCTTGTGGTCACTAAGCTTCCTCACCCACCTCGCAGCCGTTATTCCTGAGATCCCATTACCAATAATCACTACATGCTTCATACACTTTGTAATTAATTTATTGAAAGTTAAAACCTATGACCCCTGTCATATATCCGCTATCACTCCATTAAGCATTTTACTTAGAGATCAAGCTTATATTGGGTTATTTAATCATTCTCATCGAAAAACTATGGTCTATACTACGTTCATCACAACAACTTCTCTGTCTTGAAAAACCTTATCTACATCCACAACTGCTCCTATAACTTCAAAACCAAGACTAATCCTAGTCACAACGGTAATTTGAATGTCTTTGTATACGCCTTACTCAAGGTTACAACAGAATTAAAAAAGCACCTATTCTAATTTGAAACACGTAGACGTATCAGTTCGATAAGAATGATAAATTATTATTACAAATAAAGTTAATTTAATTTTCATAGAAGTGTATTTCATAAATACCTGAGCTTTAGTTCAACATATTTTTAATAGAAAGGTCTCTACAAAGACAAAAATCACAATCTGTTGATTTACAGATAATTACGAAATCATCTTAGTCAGGCTACTCAATTTAGTTTTCCAATATTTAAAATATTTTCAGCAAGATCAGTGCAAGACTTTTGTTATAATTCCTTCTATAATAGCATCCTTTTTTAACAACTTGGTTTGCAGATACTCATTTACTACAGTTGAAATTTTTATTCAATATTAAAATGCACGCCAACCCATACCTTAAAGCTCAACTCACATAAGACCATACGCATTTAGTCCCTTGATTGGAAATTATTATTTCTCTACTAATTTTCCTTTTAACTCTCACTTAATCTTACTTACTTTGTACCTGAATTGAAAGGGCTAGTTAGAAGTAGTAAAGCCTGTTGATCGATACTTAAATTGTAGAGTGTGTAACCTGACTTTATCAGCAGACAAGCTCAGTTGGTTTAGAATGAATGAACGGTCTCGTAGAGATTAAAGGTCGTAAACCGACCTTTAAAGTAAAGGAACCGATTTATCAAAATCGGGAGGGTGAGCGTAATGCGGTTTTTGTTAGAAGTAACAAAATCTTTTAATCGAAATATAAATTTTAGAGAGTGTAGCTCAGTTGGTTTAGAGCATTACCTTGACAGGGTAGGGGTCGGGGGTTCGAATCCCTCCACTCTCACATCAGAAAGACTCATGCAAAAACATGGGTCTTTTTTCGTTTAAATGGGTGATTCCTCCAGCCCATCCTCGACTGATCTCGAGGGTCCTTCTTTTCCGATTGACTTTTAGTCAATCGAATTGCTGCGCAAACATTCTGGAATCTCCACTCTTACTAAAGCTTGCTACCTAAAGTGACACTGCTTTATGCTGTCGCTATAGCTCTGAATTTGTTGGAATGAATATATCAATTTGAACACCTTCTCCAGGTTTGGAATTTAATCGAAAATCTCCATTTAGAAATTCGACTCTGGATTTCATGCCGTTTAAGCCCAAGCCAACATTTTTTAAATTCTCTACATCCATACCTACACCATTATCTGTAGCATACAGCATAATCCCATCTTCACTTTCTGTTAACTCCAACTCTAAACTTGTAGCTTCAGCGTGTTTAAGAACATTGTTCATAATTTCTTGAATGATTCGAAAAAGTACAGTACTTATATTGGCGTCAAGATTTTCTTCGTCAATATATATTTCTGTTTTAAAAAACAACTCTTCAGACAAATTAACTTGATTAGCTAAATCCTCTATGGCAGACTTTAAACCTAAATTGAGTAAGGCTGAAGGCATCATATCATGAGCTATACGCCTGACTTCATCACATGCATTATCAATAAGTTCTTCCGCTTTATCAATTAGATTTAACTCACTTAGTTTGTCAATTTCTTTCTGAATATTTCTTACATAGACCTGTGCAGTAGACAGTAATCCACCAAGACCATCATGTAAATCTTGTGCGATACGCTTGCGCTCTTCTTCCTGACCTCGAATAATATAATTTGTTGCTAGAAGCTTTTGGTTGCTTTCAAGAATCTGTATCCGTTGGTTATTGATCCTATTATTACTTCGATTACGATACCAGAAAAGTAAACTCATTAATGAAACTATGAGCATTCCACCAAACGTTCGATTGTATTGCATATTCTTTTTTTGAATCTCGATTTCTCGTTCTTGTAGTTTAACTTTTGATTCCTTTGCTTCATTGACGGCTTGCAATTCTTTGACTTTTACTTCATTTTGATTCATCCGGATCGTGTCATTAATTTCCACGTATTTAATAAAATATTCTCTTGCTTTTTTAAAGTCTTTCTGCTCTACATAAATCCTATCAAGTGTGCTGTAAAATTGACGTTTGAGTCCTAAGTCATTTAATTGTTCTACCTCTTTGACCAACTTCATTGCGATCGTTTCTGCTTTATCAACTTTGTTGTCTTGTCCATAATAATAGGCTAATGCTATTTGCAATGAAATAGCTTTTTTATCAAAGCCCAACTCCTGCGCCAATTCGATAGATTTGTTTTTGAATTCGATAGCCTTGTCTTTATTTCCAATATTAAAATTAGTATGCGCTATATTGTCCAATATGTAAATGTATGTCCCATCTAATTCCATTTCATTTTCTTTGTAAACAGTATAGGCATTTTGGAAATACTGTAAACTTTTGCTTGTTTCATTTATTTGTTTGTATACATTTCCCAAGTTATTATTCAAAACAACCAATTGCTTCAAATGCTTTGCAGGGTTACTTTTTGAAATAATATCGATGCCTTGATTATAATAGCTTATCGAACGATCAAAATCTTTAAGCCCTTCACTAATGACGCCTTTACTAATAAGACAAGCAATTTGTCCCCCTTCATTTTTAATATTCTTATATATTTCTTCAGCTTGATTTAAATACTCTAACCCCTCTGCAGCTCTAAATGTTAAGTCACAAATAACACCATACTCCCTGTAGGTCCTTGCTAAAAGATGGTTTTGTCCAGGCTCTTTTGCACACTCTATCACCGTTTGTATCAATTCTTCTGCAGTCGCATAGTCGCCCTTAAATCTCGAAGATTGACATTTTAAAAAATCAAAATTACATTTCAACTCAGGTAATACGCCAATGAGTTGATCTAGCGATTGCATTTTCTGTTCATAGTTTAGCCTGGGAAGTATTTTACTACTTAAATGATTCAGGACCTCTAATTTTAATTCTTGCTTTGCACTATCTTGAAGGCCCTCTTGATCATAAGATTTTAATAAACTAGCAAATGTTGAGTCCTGCAATATTTGATGTTCATATTTTCCGTTTTGTGCACTTAGGCATAATATTGAAAACAGGCAGAATAATGCTATAAGTGATTGTTTCATATGGCATCAGTTGATTGAATGGGAAGTTAGATTCCTTAAGTTAACTAAACTTAGTTTTGCAAAACACAATTAATGCTAAAAATTTAATAATCTCTCAAACATAAGTCGAGAGATTATTAACAGAGTTTTATTTAAAAGCATTCCATTATTCAACTATCGTTTTGATTTCAATTATTTCTTCATTGAGAGAATCATATTTGGAATTTTGATTCTTTTTTTATCTTCTAATTCTATCACAATTATATTCAGCGTTTTTATTGATTCTACATAGATATATAATCAACTCATTTTGTTAATTTAATTAATTGGCATAAAGATGAGCATAATTGTTCTTCTAAAACAGACCTAAAACAGTGAAATGTTTATATCACTTAAAAAGGGGATGTGGTTTAACATGTATTGTTTGCAATAGAGAAACTTGCATTTACATCATGCTCAACACGCTAGATAAATAGTGTATTCGTTAGTGTTAATTCCATTAAGTTTCAAAGTCTCTTTCAACGGTTAACTGTTATTTCAATGCAGTAGCCTTGCTATTAAAATACCCCTTTTATCAATTTGTGCCGCGCTATGCCAATGCGACTGGGCATAGTTTGATTAAAGGCTATAAAGACCAAGGCAACTGGGCAGTCATCATTTTTATGATTGTTATTTTTATTAGCATGTTTACAGTGACGGTAGCAGAAATTATTGTCTGTTCAAGACACAGCTAGGACATTCTTGTCTCATCAAGACACGCCTCAGTTAATTACATACATAGAATGTTTGGTTTCAGGGACAAAAGCGGTGTATTTAATTATTCTCAGACAGAAATATCTGAGGGACGTTTAATCAACCAATGCCTGATATACCATATTTTGAAACACCTCACGCGCTTGCAAATGATTATATGGCATAAGCTGAATCATTAATATATAAATTAAATCTTCCTCAGGATCAACTCTGAAAAATGTACCTGCTGCCCCACCCCATCCATACGCACCCACACTTCCCAAGGCATTCGATGCTGCAATATCTTTAGTCATACTAAAGCCTAAGCCAAAGCCATGCGCATTCTCACCGCCTGCCAGCGGACCACCTCTCGGTATTGTATTGCAATGATCACTGGTCATCAAATCCAATGTTTTGGGACCTATAAACCGAACCCCATTTGCCTGCCCCTCTGCTAATAACATTTTACAAAATGCCAAATAATCCTTTGTCGTCGACACTAAGCCACCGCCACCAGAAAAATGTGTCACCTGTTTCGTATACTTACTATCAGAATAATGATCTATCGCCGACAACTCATCACCTCTTCGATCTGTATAATTCGTTACTAATCGAGAAGCCTTATTTTCAGGCACCTCAAAAGCTGTATCCTCCATACCAAGTGGAGTAAAAATATGCTCACTCAAATATTCATCCAATGGCTGCCTCGACATTACTTCTATCAAGTGTCCACAGATATCCGTAGAGACACTATATCGCCATCCTTCACTTGGTTCAAAATATAATGGCTGGGTCGCAATCCAATTTGCAAATTCTCCGGTGGTCGCCATCGCCCATTTATTTTCTGTACTGTACAACGAATCGACATAGCCTCCACCCCAACCATATCCAAGACCACTCGTATGTCTTAGTAATCTATTATTTTCATTGTATTCTTTGCTGGCTGTATCCCGTGTTCCTCAGTATACACAGTCATCTCGTTAAAAGCGGGAATGTAATCTGATACGGGATCATTTAAATTAAATAATCCTTGCTCATATAGCATCATTAATCCAACAGACACTATTGGCTTGGTCATAGAATAGATCCGCCACATGCTGTTGTCATCTAAGGCTGTCTCACTTTCAATATCAGCATTGCCATAGGTATCAAAGTGTACTATTTTTCCGCTTCTATAAATAAGAGTTTGTACGCCTGAGAGTTGGCCTTTGTCTACAAACTGATGCATTCTCGCATCTAACCGCTCTAGCCTGTCTTTCGAAAAGCCAGTATTCGTTTTTGAGTCGCTGACAACAATTTTTTGTGCATGTGCATACGGTGCATATGCAAAGCACAATAAAAACAAGAGATTAATCCAGCTATATTTCGATTTATCCATCATAATATATTTGAAGTCAATAAAACGCTATTAATTCAATTTCGCTTCCGCTAAATCTTTCTTATAATTTTGTGCCGCTAAAATAGTAAACACTAGAGATATAAAACCTGCAATCATTGTTGCCAAAAAAGCATACCTCAAACTTTCATCTCCATACTGAGGCGTCAATGCATCACTCATTAGTCCCACGAACAAGGGACCAAATCCCAGTCCAATTAAATTTAAAATGAAGAATAAAATAGAGGAGGCAAATGCTCTCATTTTTGGACCAACCAAACTATGAGTCACAGCAATAGTTGGGCCTAAATAGAAGGCTGTTAATGTGCCTGTAAAAAAGGTCATCACCATTGCGAGGTTAGCATTTTCCGTAAGGTATAAAATCAAACCAGGCGTGATATTTAATAATCCCGCAATAATGGGGACCCACATATACCAACGCATGTCTCTATTCCTCAATTTGTCTGCTAAAAACCCACCAAAAAAGGTACCTATAAATCCACCTGCTCCTGTTGTCAACCCTAGAACGATTGCCGCCTTTGCAATATCAATATCATGTACTCTTTGTAGAAATGAAGGCAAAAAATTTCCAACTCCATATGTCGTAAACGTATTAAATCCTGCTGCTAAAGCAAAGTATATAAACGTCTTTTTACCTAATAAGTATTTTATAACTTCAACTAAGCTAGGAGTCTTAAGCTCAACACCGTTCTCATCTAGAGCATTTGCGATATCAGGATCACTTTGCCCTTTGATTGGCTCTTTTATTGTAAAATAAACGATCACCGCAAATAACACACCCGGAATACCAAGGGCATAAAAAGCCATCCGCCAGCCATAATATTTTGCAATCACACCGCCCACTATATAGCCAAGAAAAATACCGATGTAAATACCCGTCGAATAAATAGATAAGGCAGTGGCTCGCTTTTCTGGAGGAAAATAATCTGATATAATGGAGTGTGCAGGCGGGCTACCTCCGGCCTCTCCGATACCAACACCAATCCTTGCTAAAAACAATTGCGTGAAATTCATCGCTGTTCCGCATACTGCAGTCATCAATGACCAAACAGCCAAACTAGCAGCAATCACATTTTTACGATTATTGAGATCAGCATATCTTGCTATCGGAATACCTAGTATCACATACAGTGCTGCAAATGCCAAGCCTGTCAATAAGCCTAACTGCGTATCACTCAAGCCTAATTCTGCTTTGATAGGCTCCTGAAGAATCACCAAAATCTGACGATCTATAAAATTAAAGGTGTACATAATTGTCAGCATCACCAATACAAACCACTTATACCTTCCCGACTCAGTTTTAGATGCAGACATTATTTCAATTTAATCCTCATGACATAATCATCACAGGTCATGTACAATATAGAATAATCTTTATTGAATGCACAATTTGAGGTGGCCTCACCAGTATCTATTCGACCTAAAACTTTGCCAGCTGGAGAGAACACCCAGACACCGCCTGCTGCAGTTGCCCATATATTGCCTTGCGGATCAATCTTCATCCCATCAGGAAGACCCTTACCAGGCTGACCTGTCACATCATAGAATAATCTCTCATTGCTTAAATCACCTTGCTCATCTACATCATAGGCATTCCAAATCGCTTGCTTTGGATCTGAATTCGCAACATATAATATGCGCTCATCTGGTGATAAGGCCAACCCATTGGGACGAGTCATCCCTTTCACTTGCAGACTTAATTGTCCATTGGCACCATATCGATACACACCTTGAAAGGCTATCTCTTTCTCAGGATCATTGACATTTCCAACAAGTCCATACGGCGGATCGGTAAAGTACAAATTCCCCTCGCTATCATAAATCGCATCATTAGGACTATTAAATCGCTTGCCCTCCCATGTATCAACGATGGTTTCAAAACTGGATGTAGGCTTACTAAGTGCGCTCGCCATTCTTGCCATTCGGCGATCTCCGTGCTGACACATCACCAATCGATTCTGTGCATCTAAAATCAGTCCGTTAGAGCCGGGCTCACCACTTCTCTCTACTGCGCCTGTATAGCCTGATGGCCGAATATAAAGTTCTGCACCCTTTTCTTCCGTCCATTTATAAATACTATTTGACGGTATTTCCGAAAACAATAAATACTGACCATCTTCAATCCACAAGGGACCTTCTGTCCATTGATAGCCTTCAGCTAATATTTCTATTTTAGCATCTTTAGCGATAAGCGCATCTATGGCTGGGTCTACGCGTATGACGTCTCCAGTCGTTTTATACATAGTCTTTGATTTTATGGTAGAGGTTTGAGTAGTCTTGGATTCTTTACATTGGCTGAACATGCAAAATACGAGGAGTAGTAATCCATATCTCATTAGTAATATTTTTTCTGTTAATCTGGTCGGTAGCTAAAATACATTTTAGAATTGAATTGAAGACTATATCTCAAAACAAGACTCAGGGATTACAAGTATCATTGGTGAACGGTTCTCTAACTTGGAGGTCCGTAAACACACTAATCATCTTACTTCACAGTAAAATTCAATTAAAAACCTGTATTTTTAACAAGCTTCCCACGACATCCTGTTAACCAGTAAAGTCCTATTCCTACTAAAAGTAAAAACAATAAAGCTATGTTTTCAAAACAACTCCTTATCTCCATACTCTCAGTTATTGGTTTCAACATAGGCTTCAGTCAAATTCAATTATTAAATGATGAATTTGAAAATGCCGCAACACTTAATGCCAACTGGCTCAACATTAATGAAGTCGAAGGTTGGAATGCAGAGCACCTTGAGGTACACGACATAAATACATCATCTTCAGGAGAATTATATATGATGCCTTATACAAGTTCTTGGTATGAAGACTACAGGGGTACATTGATTCATAAAAATGTAAATCAAAATTTTGTCTTAACGACTGAAGTGACGGTCACCGATAGAGCTGGTACTGGTCTACCGTCATCCAGATTTTCTCTTGCAGGACTAATGATCAGAAGTGCCATTGATTACCCGAATGGAGCATTGCTAGACTGGGCTCCAAATAGTGAAAATTATATCTTTTTAGCTACGGGCTTTGCGAATGGTGGATCAGGGCCACACTTTGAAGTCAAGAATACTGTGAATGGCAATTCCAGTTTAGCCATTACAAATATCCCGACCTCGACTGATGTCCAAATCAGAGTGGCGCGGATTAATGCAGCTGTTATTGTTTTATTTAGACTACCTGGTCAAAACTGGATTGTCCATCGTCGATTTAATCGCAGTGATTTTCCACCAACGATCCAAATTGGTTTTGTCACATATACTGATTGGCCAAAAGTAAGTAGTTATGATCACTTCTTTCATAATAGCCATGTGCTCAATCCATCATTAAATCCTGATCCAACTTCTGGAGTACCTTTTACTCCTGATTTAATTGGGCGGTATGACTTTGCACGCTTTGATGACGTGACTGTCCCAGTGGCCTTGATGGGTACGGATCTGGTCAGCCAAGCTAGTGATGCTGAGCTATTGTCATTCTTGGGCTACACGAGTGATCGATATTGCCCACAAGTCAAACACATCGAGGATACAATTAGTCAAGGTCAAATTGCTGAGGTGCATGTTTCGGATATGTTGACAGCTAATAATCTCATTTCTCAACATGCTGACGTGTCCTATACTGCAAATCAGTCCATTGAATTAGAAGTTGACTTTGAAATTACACTAGGGGCCATCTTCAATGCTGACATCCAAACTTGTCCTTAAGAAGCCTTGGACGTCACTTTAAATTCATACCTAATACTTGGCTAAGCCTTAGTCACCGCGAATCTCAGGCAATAATCTCATCTCTATTAGTAGTCTAAACGCTTGGTCAATTATTTTGAAAGGTCAACATTTTTACAATCATATACGTTTTATGAGACAATGAGCTATTTATTAAAAATTCCGTATAAATTTGTATTCGCTATCCGAGCTTAAAGTTACTACTCAAAAAAATTAATCATTAAGTATAAATTATGAAAAAACTATTATTTACCTGCTTTATGGTGGCCTGCTTTATGCTGTTTGCTACTTTAAATGCAATTTCTCAATCAGTCAGCGGAACAGTTCTCGATGGTGACAACTATCCGGTTATTGGTGCATCTGTTCTTGCTAAAGGGACAACTATCGGCACGATTACAGACCTTGACGGAAAATTCACCTTAGATCAGGTAGGACCTGGATCTCAGATCGAAATTTCTTACCTAGGCTATCGAACAGAAACAATTTCAATAGACTCAGATAATACAGTATTTGACATCGTATTATCAGAGGACATTAATCAATTAGACGAAATAGTTGTAACAGGATTAGCGACAACAGTGAAGCGAAAAAACTTGGCCAACTCTGTCGCTCGAATCGATGCGAACGAACTAACAGGTGTCGTGCCGCAATCAACTCTTGATGGCGCACTTTACGGCAAATTCAAAGGTGCAGAAATTAGAGCTAATTCTGGCGCACCTGGAGGTGGCTTATCCTTTAGACTGAGAGGTACGACATCGATCAGTGGATCCTCCCAACCGTTAATTATTGTAGATGGAGTCTATATGGATAATTCGTCTATTCCATCTGGATTAAATGTTGTTTCTGCAGCATCGAGCGGAGGTAGTACATCAAATCAAGATAATCCTTCCAATCGATTAGCAGACTTAAATCCAGACGATGTTGCATCAGTAGAAATATTAAAAGGTGCATCAGCTGCAGCTATTTATGGATCGCGTGCTTCTGGAGGCGTTGTCATTATCACAACAAAAAGAGGTGAAAATGGAAAAACTAAGGTGAATATTTCTCAATCTATCGGACAAACATCTCAGCTTAGAAAATTAGGTATCAGGGATTGGAATGAAGAGCGAGTTTTAGGATCGAATTTCGCAGATGATATTGACGTGTATAGAGCTGCTGTAACAGCAGGTGGAGTGAATAATTTTGAAGACCTCTTGTATGGTAATACTGGTACCTTGCTTAACACGAATTTAAGTGTGACAGGCGGAAATGAAAACACAAAATTTTATATAGGCGGTTCTTTTAAAGATGAAGAAGGCATTGTGACCAATACAGGATATAAGAAAGCATCCGCACGAATCAATATCGATCAAAAAATATCAGACATTTTCGATGCTAAAGTTTCCACCAGTTATATTTCGTCTTCAGCCGACAGAGGATTTTTTAACAATGATAACTCTGGTACGACCATGGGGATATCATTATCGTCTACACCAGCTTGGGCAAACTTACAAGCGAATGAGGCAGGTGTCTTTCCATCGAATCCTTATGCACCTTCTAACTTTTTAGAGACTGCTGCACTGGTGACGAATAATGAGTCAGTCAATCGTTTTATTGGTGGAGGAACCTTAACCGCAAAAATTTTCCAAAATGAAAACTCTTCGCTAAATGCGTCTTTTAGAGGTGGTGTTGATTTTTATAATTTGAATACAGCGGCTATTTTTCCAAACACCTTACAGTTTCAAAGAGATGGTGCTGGCTTAAATGGTGTGTCAGTCCAAGGATTTACAAAAAATCTAAATACCAATTTAGCTGCATTTCTTGTTCATACCTATTACACGAACAGTGGCATTGGTTTCACAACTTCTGCGGGTATCACACAAGAAGATTTTAATAGAAATACAATCTTAGGAGAAGCATCAAGTTTGATTGGCTCTCAAACGAATCTTGATCAGGCGGGTAATAGAAATGTAACTCAAGGCAGGTTGATCCAGCAGGATAAAGGATTCTTTGTACAAGAAGAACTCAATTTCAAAGATCAGATCATTGCCACTATAGGATTAAGAGGTGACAAATCATCAAATAATGGTGATGTCAATCAGCTCTATTTCTACCCAAAAGCGAACATTGCATTAAATCTAAATGAGTTTGATTTCTGGAATCCAGAAAGTGTGTTTTCACAATTTAAAGTCAGAGCGGCATATGGTGAGTCTGGTAACTTTGCCACATTCGGATCGAAGTTTACAACTCTTCAATCAACAATTGTTGACGGTCAGGCAGGTGTATTTACACCTTCACTCTTAGGAAATGCTGAGGTTGGACCAGAACGACAAAAAGAATTTGAAGTTGGAGCAGACTTAGAGATCAATAACAGATTTTCAATTGATGCGACTTACTATATTAAGTCTGTAGAAAATTTATTACTGAATGCGGATGTCCCAACATCTTCAGGCTTTTCCTCACAAGTAACGAATGCAGCAAAGCTCAGAAATAAAGGATTGGAAGTCGGTTTAAATTTTGGTGTACTAGATACAGATTTCCTAAGCTGGAATACACGATTTAGTTATTGGACGAATGATGCAGAAGTGACAGAATTATTAGTTCCAGATTTTACTCAAGGAGGATTTGCTGATTTCTTAGGTAACTTTTTAATCAAAGAAGGATTTAGTCCAACAACAGTGATCGGCGTCGGACCTGACCCAACAGTTTCTATGAATGGCGGAGAGCCAAGTCTTCAAATTTTTGGTAACGCTGAACCAGACTTTCAATTATCATGGTCTAATAACCTGACTCATCATGACCTAACCGTCTCATTCTTATGGCACTGGAAACAAGGTGGTAGCAATATCAACTTATCTACCTTGCTATTTGATTTGAATAATACGACGCATGACTTTGATGACATGACACTTGATCCTGAGGGAGCCATGTCAAATGGGGATTATAGACTAGCCAATCTTGGTAGTAATACTGACCCATACATTGAAGATGCTGGCTATATCAGACTAAGAGAAATTGGAGCATACTACAAATTACCTCAGAGTGTACTTGGTGATGTAGGCAGATTAACGATTGGTATTTCTGGTAATAACTTAATCAACATTTTTGACTATAACAGTTACGATCCAGAAGTATCCAACTTTGGAGGTAACGGTTTATCGACTGGCGTAGAAGTAACGCCTTTCCCATCAGCTAAGCGTTTTGATTTTCACATTAAAGCGAGCTTCTAATCATTCATTATTAAACAAAGACATTACATAAAATGAAACATATAAAATATATAGTCTTAGCAATCTTGCTTGTACCATTTGCAAGTTGCGATATAGAAGACCAAGCAAATCCAAATGGTTCGTCCATTGCAGGGTTTGATTCAGATGCCTCAAAGAGTGCATTACAAACTCTAGTGACTGGCATAGAAGATTTATTAAGACAAGAGATTGGATTTTACTATGATGTCGTCTCCATCGTTGGAAGAGATTATTATTTCTTTACTGGTTCTGATCCACGATATACGGGTGAGGTATTAGGCAAGGGAGAAGCTCAACTTGACAATGCGGGATTCTATGGTACACGTCCATACCTTGGCAGATATCGAACTGTAAAAACGGCTAATGTATTAATAGATGGCGCTACAAATTCAAGTTTAATCACATCAGAAGATCTGAATGGCTATTTAGGATTTGCAAAAACATTTCAAGCCTATGAATTGCTTTTAGTGTCTAACTTACAATTTGAGAATGGTATCAGAACTGATGTTAAAGATGCTGACAATTTAGGTCCATTTGAAGATTACAATGCTGCACTAGGATCCATTCAAAGTTTGCTAGATGAGGCAGCGGGCAATTTAGCGCAGGCTGGATCAGCATTCCCATTTTCCTTATCAGGAGCGATGGAAGGATTCGATGCTCCAGATTCATTCCTATCGTTTAACCGAGGTATAGCAGCGCGAGTTGCTTTATATCAAGGTAATGCATCAGATGCATTAACTAAACTTGGCTCATCGTTTATGGATGTGGACGGAGACTTGAGTTTCGGTCCAGGCAGATTTTATTCGGCAGCTGGTGGTGATTTCGCAAACAATTTATTTAGAGTACCAGATCAAGCTGATGCGATTATCGCCCACCCTAGTTTTATAACAGATGCGGCAGCAGGAGACAGCAGGTTAAACAAAGTATTATTGAGACCGTCAGGTACATTGTCACTTGATGAGTTGAGCGGTGATTACGACGTGGTCTTATACCAATCGTTTTCAGACGTCGTCCATTATATGAGAAACGAAGAACTTGTCTTAATCTATGCTGAAGCAAACGCTAGCTCAAATAGCTCAGAAGCAGTTAGAGCAATCAATGCGGTTAGAGCGGCGGCTGGACTGTCTGCGTACTCAGGAGGCATGGATGCAGCATCACTCGTGGATGAAGTATTGACTCAAAGACGCTATTCACTATTCGGTGAAGGGCACAGATGGGTAGATATGCGAAGACTAGGAAGATTAGGAGACTTGCCCTTGGACAGAGTGGGAGATGATGTGTGGTCCCAGTTTCCACGACCAGTATCTGAGGTTGGAGGATAGTATATCCTTTTATGAAAAATTAGAAGGCGGACTCAATAGAATTGAGTTCGCCTTTATTTCTTGTGCTACTTTTTTGTCTGAATTAGGATTTCTAGGATGAGTGGATTTTAGGATTTGGGGAAGTCCACATAGCTTATTGAAATCATAAAAACCTAAAACAGATAATGAACATATCAACCAATTACTAATAGTCTACAATTCATCAAGATCTATAGTCTACATTTTCAGGATGATTCACATTATAGACCCTTTTGAAAGTCAATCTTGTACTTCCAAAGTTAATAAGCAAACCGATTGGCAAGTGATATGCTTGACAGTAGTTCATAGCTTGTGCTAAATGTATGTCCTCTAGATTGATTATAGCTTTGAGTTCAACCATGATTTTATCTTCTACAAAAAAATCAACACGTCTGGTGCCGATGCTCAACCCATCATACAAGATTTCCATTTCCATTTCTCTAGAGTATGATAGCTCTTCCTTATCCATTTCTATTGATAAAGCTCGTTGATAGATCACTTCTTGGAAACCGTTTCCTAAGATAGTATGCACCTTCATGGCACATCCTATTATTTTATGTGTTAGATCTTTGTCCTTCATGTCTTACTTTTTTGGCTGAATTAGGACCTGTCTGCCGACAGGCAGGTTTATAGGATGAGTTGATTTTAGGATTTGGGAAACCTCCTAATCATAAAATTTGAATTCATAAAAACCCTAATTCAGACAATTGTTCTTAAATATAATTTTGTAATGTTATTCTAGTTCTAATTTTAAAATCATTGTTAAGATAGAAAAACTTAATTAAAAACCTATTTAAGATCTGATCTACATTTTCACCCCTTGATAACTCACGGGACTATAATGTTGTCACACCTACCACCATTTGTTCAATTTATTTCAGAAAAATATAACTTATCCAATGAGTGCAATATGCTCTACACACTAAATGCTTTGATTTGTTCGTCGTCTGAAAATTCAAAATTATAGAGATAAAAGAAGCACTCAAACAAAATCATACTATCCTATAAATCCTATAAATCCTAATTCAGACAATGAACTTCTTTCACATTTCACACACTACCAATCCATTTTAATAACTATTACATATCTTCATATCCTAATATGAAATAAACCAAGAAGAACACATGAAAGTCTGCATCGCAGAAAAGCCATCAGTCGCCAGAGAAATTGCCAATGTCGTAGGAGCCACTCAACGAAAAGATGGTTACTTCGAAGGGAATGGTTATGCTGTCACATGGACCTTCGGACACTTTTGTACACTATTTACGCCTGACGACTACAAACCAACTTGGAAGCGCTGGAACTTAGATACCCTACCAATGTTGCCAGAAAAATTCGAAACGAAATTGATGGACAATGCTGGTGTGAAAAAACAGTTTAAAGTCATCAAGACCTTGTTTAAAAAAGCAAGTGTGGTTATCAACTGTGGAGATGCAGGACAAGAAGGTGAATTGATACAGCGATGGGTGTTAAAAGAAGCGAAGTATAAAGGTGAAGTACAAAGACTTTGGATTTCCTCATTAACTAAAGAAGCTGTAAAAGAAGGGTTTCAATCTCTGAAATCAGCATCTGATTTTGATGCACTTTATTTCGCTGGCAGTGCACGAGCCATTGGTGATTGGTTGTTAGGCATGAATGCAACTCGACTGTATACACTCAAATATGGAGGCGGCAAACAAGTGTTGTCAATTGGGCGAGTGCAGACGCCTACACTCGCCATGCTTGTTGCACGCCATAAAGAGATCATTAATTTTGTATCAAAGCCGTTTTGGGAATTGCAAACAACATACCGCGATGTCATCTTTAGATACGAAAAAGGAAGGTTTGAAAAAGAGGAAGATGGCGCTAAGCTTTTGAATTCAATAAAAGGCAAACCATTTACAATTATTTCATCGACTAAAAAGAAAGGGAAGGAGTATGCCCCAAAACTATTCGACCTGACTGGCTTACAAGTCTACTGCAATAAGCGTTTTGGGTACTCTGCAGACATGACATTAAAGTTAGTTCAGAAACTGTATGAACAGAAAGCAGTGAGCTATCCTCGTGTCGACACATCATATTTACCTAACGATGTCTATCCCAAAATCAAAGGCATATTATCAAAACTAGATGCCTATTCAGAGCTAACCAAGCCCTTGCTCAATTCTCCAATTAAAAAATCGAAAAGAGTCTTTGACGATAAGAAAGTCACTGATCACCACGCTATCATCCCAACCGGCGTTCGTGCAAATGTACCGCATGATCAAGCAAAAATATATGATGCTATTTGCCGTAGATTTATTGCTAATTTTTACCCAGAATGCGAAGTCAATAATACAGTCGTCTTTGGTGAGTCAGAAAAAATAAGCTTTAAAGCAAGTGGAAAAGAAATTGTCAACCCGGGATGGAAGCTTGTCTTTCCAAAATCAGATAAGAACAAATCATCTGACAGTAAGGATAAAAAAGCAGAAGAAACAATATTGCCTAAATTTGACAAAGGTGAGAGTGGACCACACCAACCATCATTAGCTGAAAAACATACACAGCCACCCAAATATTATACTGAGGCAACACTGCTAAGAGCGATGGAAACAGCTGGAAAGACTGTAGATGATGAAGAACTGCGAGACATGATGAAAGAAAACGGAATCGGACGACCTTCGACGAGAGCCAATATTATAGAGACCTTATACAAACGTCAATACGCATTCCGTAAAAAGAAATTAATTATGGCAACTGAATTAGGAATTCAGTTAATTGATACGATAGAAAATCCACTATTAAAATCCGCAGAATTAACCGGCCAATGGGAAAAAAAATTAAAACTGATCGAAGCTAACAAATACAAGCCATCAGTCTTTATTCAAGAAATGAAAGATATGACAGATCAGCTAGTGATCGATGTCAGAAAATCACAAACACGTTCTAAAATTGATTTATCCGCTATAACAAAAAAACCATTTTCAAAATACAAGAAACCTAAATCTACTCGTCCGCCAAATAGAGCAAAGCCTAAAGCAGCGACGTCCAAAAAAACACCAAAGAAATCTTCACTAGCAGAATACACATGCCCTCAATGCAACAAAGGGACACTCATCAAAGGAAAAACAGCGTATGGATGTACGCAGTGGAAAACAGGATGTACCTTTACACTACCCTTCTCCTTTATGAATAAAAAAATTAGTGAGAATCAATACAAACGTTTGCTGGAAAAAGGATGCACTGTCAACTTAAAAGGATTCAAAGATGGCGCGTCTAAAGTAGATGGATTGGTTCGATTCAATGAGCAGTTCGCACTTGTGCTTGAACAGCCAAAAACAACGTCTAAACAATCTAACAATAGCACAACATTATCTTGTCCAAAATGTAAACAAGGCACAATCATGAAAGGCAAAACTGCCTATGGTTGCAGTGCATGGAAATCAGGATGTACCTTCAGATATAACTTTTCAGATATCAAAAAGAAGGCTGCGGGGAAAGCGCTTTCTGCTGAGTTGGTGAAGCAAATTTTATATTCTTAGCTGAGGAAAGGTGATGATCGTATTTCAAATATGAACACCAATTGAACACTTAAAATTAGACCCCAAGCCAACCGCCTCTCAATCCTAAAAGGAAGCCAGCACAAAGCCATGTTATAATTTCCGTGAAAGGATTTCCAATTAAGAATAGAGCGGGTGATGGCATCTGTATGAAATCTAACCTTAGTCATGACAAACAGTAGCCATTCGTTTTTTTTAAAAACAACAAATACGTCTAAGCTTGAGAGCTCAACGCTTCAATCTCTTTCAAGACTTCTTGTGCTTCTGCCTGCTTTAAATCGCTCTGCATGCGATTACTTTTGGATAAATCGAATGCTTCTTTTTGAAGTCCTTTATATTTTTCTTCCAATACTTGAAGTGGAGTTTTCTTCTTAAATAAACCGAACATATAATTAGAATTTAGTAATGTAATGAATTATGATTTTAAGCTGGACATACCGCCATCCACTTTTAATATTTGGCCTGAAATCCAACTTGCCTTTTCTGACAAAAGAAAAGCTGCCATTTGGGCTATGTCTAATGGCTGACCAATCCGCTTTAAAGGATGTCTTTCGTCATTCGCTTTAATCTTATCATCCGTTGACAATAGTTTTTCCGCCAAGGGTGTATTCGTCAAGGAAGGAGCAATGGCATTGACTCTGATTTTTGGAGCAAATTCTGCTGCAAGCGAACGAGTCAAGCCTTCAAGAGCACCTTTAGACGTCGCCACCTGGCTATGAAAATTATACCCTTGCTGCACGGCCACAGTTGAAAACAAAACGATAGATGACTGCTCAACCGTTTTTAAATTCGGTAATACAGATTGGATCACTTTGATCGCACCGATCACTTGCAACTCAAAGTCAGAAATAAAAGCATCTGGCTTGATCCGTGAAAATGGTTTGAGATTAATGCTGCCAGGACAGTAGACTAGGCCATGCAGCTCATCAGGTAAAAAGCCAGGCTCAATTCCTTCCTCTAGTACATTCAGCTTTCTGTAAATGGCTCCATTATCCTGTACGTGATTTTTTAAGTACGTCCCATAGACCTTGTGCCCTTCATCATGCAGGACTTGCGTTAGCGCTTTGCCTATTCCAGAAGAGGCACCGACAATGAAATAATTTTTCATATGTATCAAACACCCAAATCAGAACTTTTGTTTCGATAAAATAGAATATACCCAACGGATTTGAGATTGATCTGTTTAATGTGAGGATCTTTTTTTAAGATCAAGGCACAAAACGTAGAAATAGTGGTGCTATAACAACGCTTTGTAACGCAGAGATTGAAAAAGTAGGCAACAGTAAATTAGCTCAAATTCAAGTGCCTTGGGTATAAGTATGCAAAGGTATCATTTGATTAAAAATCTATGGTGCATCTTTCTAAGTGCTCTATGCTTCTTTACGGTGAAACCATCAAAACAGCCTCTCTATGTACTTTGTGATTCTATGTGATAAAAAATCTACACCACCCAAACTATGTGCCCTATGTGTCTATGTGGTGAAAACCTAAACCATCCCCCCTTGTCCCAAAATAAATTTTAGCCGCTCAACCCCTTTACCTCCTTCACCATCAAAAAGTCAACTCATTTTAGTAGCTTCGGGTATGATCTGGCAATTTCTTTCCTTCCTCGGTTTTACGCTACTTGTTGCAGGCTATTCTACCTGGCGACTAAGACAAGATAAACTCAATACAGAAGATGGCTATTTTCTTGGGAATAGAAGTTTGACAGGAGTCGTCATTGCAGGGTCTATGTTATTGACCAATATCTCGACTGAACACTTGATTGGAATGAATGGGTCGACCTACAAATATGGGTCAATGATTATTACTTGGGAAGCAACATCAGCCATTGCGCTCATCATTGCTGCCCTCTACTTCGTGCCGCGCTATTTGAAAATGGGCTTAACGACAATTCCTGAATTTTTGGAGAAGCGCTTTGATGGGATGCTGAGGACGATTGTTGCTATGTTATTGATTATTTCTCTAGTAGCGACATTGCTGCCGATTGTCCTCTATACAGGGGCTATAAACATTGAAAGCATTTTTGAGATTTCTGAATTATTGGGTGTGAGCAAAAGCCAGGGCATCTGGATCACCGTTTTATTTGTCGGTATTCTAGGTGGGATTTATGCCATTTTTGGAGGCTTAAAAATGGTGGCCTATACTGATACGATTAATGGGTTTGGCTTGCTTGCCGCGGGCTTGCTTGTTCCTATTTTAGCTTTGTACTCGATTGGGGATGGCCATATAATCGAAGGGCTGAGGACGGTCTTTAATCATGCGCCAGAGAAGTTTAAAGTAATTTCTGATGAGCCCTCGATTGGGCCGGGGTCACGTAATGCTATACTACCGTTTAGTGTTTTATTTACAGGGATGATCATTAATCAACTTTATTTTTGGACGATGCATCAGTCAATTGTCCAGCGTGTCTTAGGAGCTGTCAGTTTGAAAGAAGCACAGAAAGGCTTGCTGCTGACAGGGGCGTTGAAGTTATTGATACCTGCAGTGGTGATGTTGCCGGGCATCATTGGGTTTTATTATTTTGGGGATCAATTTTATGATAATCAAGATGTCATTTATCCTCAATTGGTGAAGAAGGTGTTGCCGGTTTGGTTGACGGGCTTTTTTGTGGCGGTTGTGATGGGAGCGGTGCTGAGCACATTTAATAGTGCCTTGAATAGTGCGGCGACAGTGTTTAGTTTGGGGATTTATAAGCGGTATATTAATACAGGCATGACAGATTCGGGGTCCGTGCGGGTTGGGCGGATTGTGTCGTTTGTGTTGGCTGCATTTGCGATATCGGTAGCGCCGTATGTAGCGAGTGCGCCTGAGGGTTTGTATCAGTTATTGCAGCAGTTGAATGGGATCTTTTTTATTCCGATGGCCTCAGTAATTTTGGCTGGATTTTTCTTTCCTAAAGTGTCGGCGGTTGGGGCAAAGGCTGGGTTAATATTTGGATTGTTGTTTTATATTATCATGAACTTTGTGATTCGCATCGACATGCATTTTGTACATATTTGGGGCATTGAATTTGTCCTTAATATCATTGTCATGCATCTGGTCTCTAGGTTTTATCCACGAACAAATCACTATGAAATTACCGATGTCAAAGCTGTACCACTAACACCATGGAAATACACAAAGCCAGTCAGTATATTTCTGATCATCATTACAGTATGTATTTATATCTTCTTGGGAAATGTGGCTTAGGAATGGTTAAAAAATAACCTCCCGATTTATGACTGGCAATTTAAGCAAGTACTGCCTTAAAAAGCCTCGTAACAACTAGGCTACCCCTACGTTTTTGCCTTGTTCTAACTCAAAATTTACTTGTCAAAATACGGAGTTTACTTCTTATCCATTCTTTAAAAAAATTATTCTGTAATCATTAAATATTCCGTAGAATCCCTTGTCACCGCATCACATGGAATTTCGATAGCGATCACATGTTTATGATGTTTAGTTAATCCAATGCAGATACCCGTTTCTAATTGCCTACTGATACATCGTCCAACTTTAAGTCCTTTACCAAAACACAATACGCTTGCTGGGTCAATATTAGAAGGCAATTCTTTATCTTCATCGATATCACCTGTCTCACTTAAAAAATCAAACACGCCTTGTTCTTGAATATGAAGCTGATTACTATTCGGCGTATTTGTGCAGGACAACATGCTAAAAGCAAAAACTGCATATAGACAGACTAGAATCAGTGTTACATTTAATTTCATCGATTCGGATTATTTATTTGGTGTTTGGCTACATTCATGTGTTGTTAATTGAAACAAAAAAGTATTTCGAATAAGTTCAATCTATACCAAATGAAAATATCATTTTAAGCTCATTCTACAACAACCATCGACAAATGCCTCTGTAGTGAACTGTGTACTTCATCTATAACAAGCTCATAAAAATGGCTAACGTCATTGCCAACCTGAACCGCTTCTAGTGCTTTGTAATAGGCCAATCTTCGCTTTATATCACCTTTTAAAATAGCAATTGGATAGCCATATTGTAATAAGATTAAATTCATAATTAATCTTGCAGTACGACCATTCCCATCGATAAACGGATGAATAGAGACCAATCGCTCATGCATCTCAGCGGCTAGTATGACTGGATGCATTTTTCGAACAGATTCTCTATAAAACTTAAAATAGTCTTCCATTAATTTAGCTAATAAATAAGGCTGTGGCGGCACATGTTGACTACCTGATATGGCAACAGGCACTTGCCTATAAACGCCAGCATTCTCTTTATCAATGCCTCGTAAAATAAGACTATGCAGCTCTCGCAGCACACGTTCATCAAGTGTAACATTTCTCTTTACCAAATCAATAATATATTCTGAAGCTTCGGCATGATTTATAGCTTCTAGATGCTCTCGCATGCTTTTACCACTAATCGTTATCCCTTGATTTACAACCAATTCTGTCTCTTGCAAAGAGAGCGTATTCCCTTCTATTTTGTTACTTTCATATGTATAACTGATCGTAAAATACTCTTCTAGTTTTTGCAGCTGAATCCCCGTCAACGGTCTATGTTTTGCCCATTTAGACTGCAACACAGTGATATCTGAAATCTTTGCTTGTATTGCATCTGAAAGTGATGCTGGCTCAAAGAGATGATCATTTGATCTTAAATATTCTATTCGATCCTCTGCAACTGAGATCACATCAGATGCTATATCGGTATCATACTCAAGTAATTGAACAATCTTCTCTGCTAAGAATGATTTACGAATTGCTTGTGGAGATAGTTGATAGGCAAGAGCAAGCAATGGTAGTTGATCCAGAGTCGGCATGCGTTTACCACCTTCTATTTTACTAATTATCGCCTGATCTATCTGAGTCTTATAACTGATATCCTTGATTTTCAATTCAAGTCCTAACCTTTTTGCCTTTAGCTGATCTCCAAAATTTACCATGACAATATAATTCATGACAAATTTAGTCATTTTTACTGGATTTCAAATTATTTACTCAAAAAAAAGAGACTACTTTACAGCAATCTCTTTAAAACAAATCTAAATAATACCCGCTTTAGGTCTCCTAATTACAATCCTCTTATAAACTACAGCCTGTATAATTTGAGTAGAGTTTAATATTGATCTGTCCAGAATCTAGCTTCGTTATTCGTACTGGATTAGGTAATAACATTTTAATCTGCTTTAATTCTCCTGTGTCATCTTCAATGAATATACTCTGCTCTGCAACATATTGTCGATTGACTTTACTTGGCATCATCCCCATAAGTAAATGATAAACATCTGTCAATCTCACATTGCTCAGCGTGGCATCTACCATGAAGAATGTGGCATCATCTTTTTCAATCAATGTCTGATCATTATCAAAATGATGCACAACTCTAATAAATTCGTTTTCCTTCATTATTGTATCTGGCGCCATAACTTCGGTATATCTGTAATCCATCCAACTTTGAAATGCATACGTGAAATTGAGATCGCTATCAACCAATTCAAACTCATACATAGGGACAGGTAACGAGGATACAAAACCATCAAAAACATAGCCACTCATACCTTCAAATTCAACCTTGATCCATTGTCCATCAATCCAATCAATCCGTTCTACCTTTTCAAATTCATCATCTTCAATAATGACATTTACTGATTCCCCAAACGGGATGACATCTACAATACGGCTATTCACATTGGGCGCTTCTCGTAAGGTTAAGCCAGAAGGGGCCGTGATATAGACTGTTTCTTGATCCGTAAAGTGATTCGCTTTAACTGTAATGGCTAACACTGAGGCAATTAAACTTAACATGATTAACTTTTTCATCTTCTTTGAATTTTAAATGATTAAATAAAAAGTCAAAACAAAGATGAGACTGAAAGGAAGGTGATTTCACACTAATTGAGTAAGCGTAGGTACTTTTCGAGTAAGCGTCGGTAGCTCCCGTTGGTCGCAATGTTGAGCCTGCCTGCTGGCAGGCCAGGTGTTGAATTTTGAGTGTTGAATGAATGAAACTACCTGTTAGGCAAACAGGTCTGATTTAGGATCTCATAACATCTAGTATAAACAACCAAGGTCTGTTTACACCACATGGACATTGCACTCGAGTGCAGATGTTCCACTTGAGGGGATTTAAGGGGTGAAATCTTCATAAATCCTCTTTCTAAAACATAAACTTAAAGTCCCTCCGCTGAGTCTAGACTGCTCGAGAGAGTCTCGGCCCCTTATCAATCTGTTAATCTTTGGCTGAGGGGGAAACAAAGGGATTATTTTCCACAAAACCCCTGCACACAGCCTTAATAGCTAGGCTATCAGACCGAACCTGCGCCTAGTTCATGCACAAACTACACTCAAATTCAACAAGTCAATATATACTTGACAGAGCACTAGGCAAGTTTTTATGCTATCCAGCTGAACAGCACAGCCTGTTATTTCTTCAAATTAAAGAAGCCCATTCAAATTCGGCCATTTTATTAAAAAACAGAACACCACAATGATTTCATTGTCATACCTCTTGTGGATAGAACTTTTCTTTCTTCTGAGCATTTACGTTACTAAAGTATTTAAATGCAAAAGGGAAAACAGAAATACTTAAAAAAATAAGGCCTGCAATTAATAATACAATTGGGTTCACAAAAAAGCTCCCTGATGCACATATCGTCATAATTATAAGGGTAGAACACGGCAACGAAAATGCTAAAATATTCACTGCCAGATCCAAATTAAAGATCTTAGGAGATTGATTTTCATTCAGTTTATTTACTGCAGACATATGAGCAAATGGCCAAAAGCTACAAGAACTTTGAGGGAAAACAACAATTAAGATCAACGTCGCAACAGAAATACCAGCAGGAAGCAAACTGATTAAGAGTGCACTCATTAAAAAAGCAAATCCAGATCTCCAAAATAAGATCTGCAGAATCATAAAGACATCCTTCTTGCCAACCTTGACTACCATTCCTATAAACAATAAGACTAATGGTGTCATCATTGAGCTGAGTCTTTGGATCGCATCTTGACCATAAGCAGGCAGTGACATAAAATTAATACCAAAACACAACAACACGATGGCAACAACAATGACAATATTTATCGGTTCACTGATCAATGCCAATAAAAGTGACTTATATTTTCCAGAAGTATTTTCTGATTCATTTTTCTTTGTTATGCGATAATACCATGTCATTGCGATTAGGTATAAAATAATTAATCCAAATATTTTATTCCCTGTATCTGCTAACGCGGCTAAAGCCAAACTTTCCTCTCCTAAATATTCAATAATAAATGGAAAACATGATAATCCTGGCGCAAATGATGGAATCAATAATAAAAGCGTCCTGTGCTTAGCCGTTGTAGGATCTGAGCTAGAAATTATGGTAAACAACTTAGCTCCTCCAAACATTAAAAAATTAGACACTAAAGCAATGACAGGAAGAAAAAGTAATTGTGGAGAGATATCAATTTTCAATAAAGCAATAAAGATAGTAGCTGGTAAGGCTACGCTTAAAATAATTGCCTTTACACCAGATAATTGCTCTTTAGAGGTTATTTTTTTCTTCAATAAAACACCTAATACAATCAACACTAAAAATGAAATAGTCTTATGAAACCCCACTCGCTGAAATCTTTAAAACATAAAAAAAAAGCAAGCAACCTCTATGACTAAGGTACTCGAATCCTAAAAAGGTTGCTGCTTCAAATTAACAAACTAATATTACCCATCGGATTTGGATTTGACCTGTTTAGAACGAGGCTATTTTTTTAAGATCAAGGCACAAACGTAGAAATAGTGGTGCTACTACGAGGCTTTGTAACGAAGAGATTGAAAAAATAGGCAGTAGTAAATGGGTCAAATTTAAGTGCGTTGGGTTTACCTAAGCTAAGACATTTTTAATTCCATCGATAAAGAGTTTCATCTCACTCATTGTACCCATACTAACACGACAATATCCTTGACCAAATACTTCAAACGACCTTACGCCAATACCCAAGTCAAACATTTGTGATAAAAATTCTTTACCATTCATTTCGATTGGAAATAATATAAAACTGGTTTGACTAGGTAAATAAGAATAGCCCATGCTCTTTAATTCTGCCATGACATAATCACGACTCTCTTTATTTAACTTGGCTGATTTTTTGATAAAATCAGTATCCTTGATACTTGCCATTGCTCCATTTAATGATGTAATATTCATACCCATATTACCTCTATAATTTTTTGAAATTAGAGCTAGCGTTTCCGGCAATGCTACGATATAACCAATTCTTAATCCTGCCATACCGTGAACCTTTGAAAAGGTACGGGACACAATTATATTTTTCCCTTTGCTGATCAAGTCTACCATACTTAGTTTATCAGGTCCGTCTTCCATGAATTCCAAATAGGCCTCATCCATAAATATTAATTTCTTTTCAGAGACACTCTCGCAGAATGAATACAAATCTTTTGAAGGGGTGATTGTCCCTGTTGGGTTATTTGGATTACAGATATACACTAATTTTGTGTTGGCATCTATTGCGGATTCCATCGCAGGTAGATCATGAGCCCATTCGCTCGTCAATGGCACTGCTTTCCAATCAGCTTTCATTGACATAGCTGTCTTTATCAAAGACATATAGGCAGGATCAGCAGAAACAATATTTCCACCTTTCATATAAAGAGAAACGGCTGTCTTTTCCAAAAGATCTGATGATCCAGGACCCAACATGATGTATTCTTTTGGTACACCTTCTTTTTCAGCAATGAGATCAATTAACTCAGCCGCCTTACCATGTCCATAACGATTGCCCATAGAAACACTGTCCATAATAGACAACCGTGCCTTATCTGATGGACCATGAGGATTTTCATTAGCAAGCAATCGAGCTTTTAGTGCATATAAATCAACCTTCTTTGGCGTTTGTAATTCCCATTCTACAAAATTAGGCGTTGCTTTATTTAGAATACTAGGAGATTCAGCAATTGCCTTTTGGGCTCCCAGTGCCAATCCTGTTGTAGCTAAGGTTGTTGTTCTTAACCAATGTCTTCGATTTAATGTCGTCATAATTATTAGTTTGTATTAAATATTTTTATAAATTCTGAATGCAACTCCATTGTGTTCTCCCGTCCACTCTAACCTACTCACAGAGCCAACCTCACTCCATGCTTTTGTAAATACGGCTACACCTTCACTATTCGTTGTCACCTGATCTAAGACTGTGTCCTCATCAGTATAGACTGTTAAAGACAAGCCACTTACTGCGGTCGATGTTATTCCAACGGCGTTATCTAAAATTCCAGATTTGTCCAATTCATATACTGTTGCTGTAACGGTCAACATTTCCGCACTAGAATCAGGTCCGTCAAATTCTATCAAGACAGGAGACTCTACAATATCAAAGGCAAGATCAGAGCTAGTACAACTCACTAAAGCCAACAGTGCGGTTAAAAGGAAAAGACTTATATAATTGATTTTCATAGTTTGCATAGTTTAATTAAAAAGAAATAACTGTATTTAATCGACCCACCATAAAGGTGTTTGCTTCGTATCTGGTCCGCCATTTAATTGAACACCAGTTTCTACATTAATGCCATTCAATGAATATTCTGATTCTGGATACCTCAACCTAGTTGGCATCATGCCATTATTCTCAAAAATGGCATCGACATTTGGTTCAGATAAAATAGGGAATCCAGTTCTTCTGACTTCTGTCCATGACTCAATGCCTTGACTAAATAGTGCCTTCCATTTTTCTGTCATGATGGTTTCTTTATCAGCTGTCATGTCAGCATAATACAATTCGGGCATGCCTAAATCATATTGATCAAATGAAGCCTGTATTGCCAATTCCATATATTCTTGAGCAGTTAGTCCTGCTGTATAATCGCCATCTAAAGCTGCTTCAGCCATAATAAATTGCAATTCAGAAAATGTCATCAAAAAGACTGGAGCTGTTTCTTGCGAAAAGAAACTTCCCGGGCGTGATGCCGTATTGATATAAATACTTGCCAATGCTTCTGGTAAACCATTTGGGGCGCCACTGTACTTTCCAACTGCATCACCTGCAGTAGCTTGTTCAGCATATACTGATAATCGCGTATCTGTCATATTGCCTTCACCATCAGTCATTCTTGAGATCAGTGTCTCGCTAATTGACCAGTCTTCTCTACCATCCACAACCATGATTTCATGCCAAGCATTATTGTTATTATCATTTAATCTTCCTTCATGATACAATAAGGCGTGATCATCATTACTTGTAAATACAGGATAAGCGCTAGGATTAGAAAGTATTTCACTAAATATAGCAGCTGAAGCACCCGGACTTACTTTCGCCTGTCGATTTGCTAATCTCAGCCGTAATGAATTTGTAAACTTCTGCCATTTCACAATATCTCCTGCAAATAGAATGTCACCAATAATCTCTGATCCATTGACATCAAAACTTTCAGCTGCTGCTTTTAAATTGGCGAGAATTCCTGCATAAATATCTTCTTGCGAATCATAAACCGGTGCCAGGTTACCTTCAGTAGATCCTTGTAATGCTTGCGAATATGGTATAGAGCCCCAAGTATCTGTAACAACTGAAAACATGTATTCGCGCATGACTAAGGCTGCTGCATAATAATTTTCATTATAAAATGCACTTTCTGGATCACTGGTGGCTTCTATTACTTTTTGGAAATTGATGATCGATTCATTAAAGAAACCTTGCCAATTATTATTACGCATAGAGGCATCGGGATTGTATGTATCGCCTTCATTGGTATATTGATTTCTAGCAAAGTATTGTACCCAAAGCATACCTCCGTCAAGTCCAAGTCTTTCTAACCTTGTTCTATGTCCGTGCATTCTATCAATCCCCTCACGCAAGGCATAAGGAAATATAACACTAGGTGGCACTGCAGTTGGTTCGTTTGGGTTTTGGTTGAGTTCTGCCAATTCTTCACCACATGAAGCAAATAGGAAGAAGGCAAAAAAGAGAATGAATGTATATTTAGTATTCATAGTAATATCAAGCTTGAATTAAAAAATAAGATTAAGGTTAACACCAAGGCTTCTTGCTGAAGGAACTGTTGTGTAATACAAGGCTCCTTGCAAATTTCCACCATAAATATTTAGCTCTGGATCAATCTGAGAATGGGTATTATACAACATGGCAACATTACGGCCCACAAAAGACAGTTTGGCTGAACTGATCAAAGGCACAGTTTCCAACATTGACTTTGGCAACATATATGAAATACTGAACTCTCTTAATTTGATATAACTCGCTTCATAAATTGAACCTTCGTTTACCGATCGTACACTTAGCATTCTGGTCACAGACTTCGTCGGTTGCACCACATCATTTGCAACATAAACAGGACTCTCGGCTGATCCAATGTTTTTAGCACCAACACCGATAACACCCTCTTCTCTACCTAATGCCGTGATTGGATAAATTCCAGTTTGCATTCCAGTAGAACTACTTTCATCAGCAATGTCACCACCCATCTTAAAATCAACGAGTCTACTAATTGTAAATCCCTTGTATGTAATGGAATTTGAAATCCCACCAATCCAATCTGGTGTTACATTTCCGATGATCTGCAAAGCATCTTGCTTTTGAGGAATACCATCTTGATAAACAATTTGTCCAGCTAATTCGCCGTCGGGAACACGTTCATAAGCACTGCCATATAAAGTACCATATGGTTGTCCGACTCTCGCTTCTAAACTGAGTCCACGCCTAGCCGTCAAAACAATTGTTTCTAGTTCAGTCCCATTTTCATCAGTAAACAGTTCTTCTACCTTATTACTGTTTTTCGCATAGTTTAAAGTCACATTCCACTGAAGTGGATTTTGTTTAGGGAGCATGTCAACATATAACATTGCTTCCACACCTTTATTGACAATCTTTCCTGCATTGATCACTTTGCTATCATAACCAGTTGCTTTTGATACTGAAATATTGATAATTTGATCAGTGGTTGTCTGATTATAATAAGACAAATCCAATCCAACTCTTCCATTTAAAAACCTTAGATCAACACCTGCTTCAGTTCCCGTAGTTATCTCTGGTCTAAGTCCGTTATTAGCAATGACTTGATTTTCTGAAAAGGTTGGGGTTGAGGGATTCCAAGGATCTTGCGGTACAAAAACCTGCGTTAATCTATATGGATCTGTGTCATTACCTACCTGTGCCCAACTCGCTCTTAGCTTAGCAAAGCTGAGTGCGGAATTATTCATATCTAGTAGTTCTGATAGAATAATACTCGTAGACACCGATGGATAAAAATAAGAATTACTTTCTGCTGGCAAGGTACTAGACCAATCATTTCGGCCTGTCACGTCAACATATAAGAAATTTTTATAGCCAAAGCTTGCAGCAGCATAGAGGCTATTGACTTCTTTTTCTTCGATACGACTTCGATTTGTATTTGTGGTTGCATTGTTAGCAACATTGTACAAGCCATTGATGGTGACATCATTCACACCAATATAGTTTCGCTTGAAATAATTCGTCCGATTTGTACCCCCAGCTTGTATGTTTACTGAAAAGTCTTCAGTGAAATAATTATTGTAGGTTAGTAAGAAATCTGAATTCGTTTCTTGTCTTCTGAGCACGTCTTCATAAAAAGATTGCGTTCGCTCATTAAAACTTTTGATGCGCTCATTTCTTGTAATTGCAATTCTGGTATCTGTCCATAAATCAGTACCCGTTCTAAGCATAAGACTTAATTGATCATTGATGCTATAAGTCAAAGAAACATTCCCTAATATTCTATCCTTATTATTCGAAGATGTCAAATTGGTTTGTTCGTAAAACCGATTGGATGCAAACGAATGTTGCCAGTTTGCATATGGGTAATCATCACCTTCTCTGGTAATGTGAACATCCATAAAATCTTGGTATTCTTTTAACAGTCCCCAATCATCATGTCGGTGGTGCCACGTCTGCAATTCCCACAAGACAGGCTGCTGCCTATTGTTAGAACCTGACTTGATGTATTCTGAACTCACTTTTACTTTTAGTTTATCTGTTAAGTCATGATTGACATTCAGTCTAAAATTATCTTTGTAATAGTCATTATTATACATTAGACCCTCCTGGTTTGTCTTGCCAAAAGAGAACCTAAAAAAGCCTTTGTCGTATCTACTGGACACTGCTATGTTGTGATTGATCGAAGAGCCAGACTGCCAGAAATTAGACCAACTGTCAGGAACAGGTACAAGAGGAGCCACTTCCTCTCCAGACCACCAGTGTCTAACGAGTCGTCCGTCCATAGTCGCGCCCCAACTTTCGTCTACTCCAGCTGTACCATTTAAGGCTGCGTCTGGGTAAGCCTCTCTAAATTGTTGTATGGCAAGATCATCTGTGACACCGCCATTTCTACCATCTGCATACCATGTCACACCGCCATTTCCACCTCCATAAATATCTTGAAATTCAGGGGTTACAAATGGACTTTCAGTTGTCGCATTAATATTGTAATCAACAGTGAATCCGCCATCAGTGCCGCTACCATCTTTTGTTGTCACAAGGATAACACCATTGGCAGCTCTTGAGCCATAAAGTGCAGCAGCATTAGCCCCTTTCAAGACCGTCATACTAGCGATATTGTCAGGACTAATTTCAGAGATACCACCTCCATATACATTGTTATCTGTCGCACCATCTATTGGGGAAGCAAAATCACCTTCCATAGGCACACCATCTATCACATAAAGTGGTTGGTTATTACTGAGTATCGAACTATTTCCACGAATGGTCACTTGTGAGCCACCACCTGGTGTACCAGCACTCGTCACTTGTATACCGGCTATTCTACCTGATAAACTATTGACAACATTAGATGATCGCGCTTCTTTTAATTGCTCTGAATCTACTTCTTGGACGGCATAGCCTAAGGCTTTCTTTTCTCTTTTGATGCCTAGTGATGTAACGACAACTTCATCTAATAAAAAATCACTTGTTGTCAGATTAATATCAATAATTGTCTGGTTGCCAATTTGGATTTCTCTGCTTGCATATCCTGTGTAGGAAAAAACAAGTTCTTCAGCACCTTCAGGTACATCTAGACTAAATTTGCCATCTAAATCTGTGACTGTCCCAATGCTAGTACCTTTAACTAAAACGGATGCGCCGATCAAAGGATCTCCATCACCACTAATGACACCGGAAATCTGTGCAATGAGACTTGTGGATGGAAATATTCCAAGGATAAAGAATATCAAGTAAAAATAGTAGTGTGTTTTCTTCATTGCAAATAGTATTAATTAATGAATAATCATATAAGCTTAGGCAAAGCAATGCTAGGTCATACGGATGTATGAAGCATAATTAATTTATACAGTGCTAGAACACCGTCTTTTTAAAATACTTAGCTTATATTTAAGTAGTGTAGATATCTACTGCGACACAACAACTTCTTCAATTCGATTTCGTAAACATGAAACAATGTAGCACTGAATGCTACGTCAACCAAGTAAAGATTTTCATTTTTTGTATTCGCCAATATACTTGAAGGCTTTTCAGAAAAACGGCGTATTTAAAATAATAAATTCCATTGCTTGATTATTATAAAATATAATATTGCATATGACTACAAATTCAACATTACTACTTATAACTCTTAAAATAATTTGTAGTGTCAAGTAACCGAAGAGACATGCTTTTTGATCTAGTTAAATCCTTAAGTAAAGCCGAAAAGCGACACTTTAAGATCTATGCAAAGAGCATCAACCAAGATGGCATCGTCTTATTTTTAGATCTATTCAATTACATGGATAAGCAAGATCATTTTGATACACTATTAATCTTAAGAGATCTACCAACGATTAATGAAAGTCAATTATCCAACGTTAAAAGATCCTTGTATAACCACATTTTATCAAGCCTCTCTCTTCTCTATGATTTAAAAAAACCCTCTTTAAAAATCAGGTCATTTATGAATTACACAGAGCTCCTCTATGCTAGAGGACTATATCTGCAATCGCTAAAAATATTATTGCGCGCAAAAAAGATAGCGCTAAAAAGCCATGAAGATGAATTACATCTTGACATCATCAATCAAGAACAAAAAATACAATCAAGACATATCACTAGAAGTACAACAACAAAAATGGAAGAACTCATCCATGCCGCTAATGATAAATTAAATATTAAGGTAAATATCTCTGCCTTATCAAACTTAAAACTTTATTTACAACGACAGTTCATTAACCATGGACCAGAACTATCCTGTACACTCATAGCGAATATTGAATCAGACTTTGAATCAAAAATGCTTGGATTTGAAGTGCAAACATTAAGCTTATTTGAGCAGATTTATTATTACCAATGTTACTATTGGATGTTTTATTTAAAACAGGATTTTGAACAATGTTATCATTTTGCACAAAAATGTGACTCTCTCTTTAATCAACATCCATCCATGATGGAAAAAGACTTTGATCTGTTTTTAATCTGTAGACATCATCTCTTAAATATGTTGTTCTTCACAAAGCGAGTTGATAGTCTAAACAAATACTGCAATTCATTTAAGCCTTACGCAGAGGACAAATCATTAAACCTAAACTCATTTTTACTCGCCAATTTATTTCATTTATTAGTCAATTGTGACAACCAATTATCAAAACAGAATAGTCATAAAACGAATAAGCTAATAAAAGCAATCAAAGATTTTCTAGATCAGTATAGCAATCATTTTGATTCGTATAAAATTAAAATTCTACACTATAAAGCAGCATGTCTATACATCATCAACAACCATTATAATCCTGCAATAGATCATTTAAATGAAATCATTAATTCAAAGAATCCATTACGACAGGAAATTGTGAGCTATACAAGAATATTATTGATAATCTGTTACATAGAGATACAAAATGATGAGCTGGCAATGCATTTCACAACTCAGACTAAACGATACATTAAGCTATCAAATCAATCCAATGAGCAAATGAGAACCGCAATTAACTTCTTTCTCAAGCTTTTGCGCTCCAACCTATTGGACCGGCCAATGCTCTATAAAGACTTCCTAAATGATCTCGAAAAAAATCACGCTTGTGGCACACAAAAGCGAGCTATTATTTTTATCGATTTCAAAAGATGGGTGAATTCAAAAGTAAAAAGTCAAGCGTTGTCATGAATCAAGTAAGCAACAATTGTACACTCACATTGTGATTTAATGGATCTCATAATCAATTAGAATAATAGTATCTTAACTGTTCAGTCATTTTACGTTATATAATATTCAACACATGGATCTACAATCACTACCCGGCCTGCAACAATTCAATTTAACTGGAAAAGTGGCCATCATCACTGGCGGATCAAAAGGCTTAGGCTTAGCAATGGCTGCGGGGTTAGCGTCTTCTGGAGCAAACATTGTAATCGTAAATCGAAACGCAGCTGCAGGAATAGCAGCAGTCAAATTAATAGCTAATGAATACCCTGTAAACGCTCTAGCTATTAATGCCGATGTCACAAGTCAAAAGCAAATGGAAAAAATGGCAGCTACTGCGATTAAAAGAATGGGGCGTATTGACATCTTAATCAACAATGCAGGCATCAATATCCGCGGAGGTATCGAAGAATTAAGTTACACAGATTTTCAAAAAGTCATGAAAGTAAATGTTGATGGCATGTGGCTAGCATCGCGGGCAGTTGTGCCATTCATGAAAGAACAAAAATGGGGTCGCATTATAAATTTGGCAAGCACACTTGGACTCGTTGGTTTAGCAAATCGTACTCCATACACGAGCAGTAAGGGTGCCGTTGTGCAGATGACACGCGCATTAGGCATTGAATTAGCTCCCTTTCAGATTAGTGTCAACGCAATTTGTCCAGGACCATTTTTAACAGAAATGAATATTCCAATCGCCAATACAAAAGAAGCAAAACAATTTATTGTAGGAGCAACTGCATTAAAGCGCTGGGGCGAATTAAAAGAAATTCAAGGTGCTGCTATTTTTTTAGCAAGTGATGCCGCCAGTTACATGGTTGGATCAACAGTGACCGTAGATGGCGGTTGGACTGCCCAATAGATCACTTTACTAATCTGGAATTGACATTGACATTCAAATTGACATTGATATTGCTACAAATCTATACTCTACCAATACAAAAGCCAGTATCAAGTGACACTGGCTTTTTATTTTATTAAGCAAAGATTATCCTTGCAAGGCCTTATGTGAACCATCACAGTAAGGAGGATTCTTTGTTTGCTTGCATGTACATAAAAACACAGCCTTAGTCTCAGTTTCAGTGACTTTCAAATTCGTCATTCCTGAATCTCTATGTGCTCCATTGCAGAATGGTTGCTTATCTGATAATCCACAAGTACACCAGGCATATGTTTTTCCTGCTTCTGCTTCATATTTGATTGGAGCTGTTCCTGCTATTTTAGGTAAATCTGACATCGGTTATAGTTTAGTGGATGTAAAAAATAATTAACGAGAATAAAGCTTACAAAGTTCGTAGAATCATTCTAAATACAATTCAGGAGGCTGCCTTGGAATTATTGTAAGAGATACAATATAAGCTACATCGACATCAAATGCCCTGCGCTAAAACTAATAACAAACACGATAGTCGTTAACACCATCTGTTTCAGATAGGGATCGAGTTGCATTGCCTCTTTTTTTTCAGCAACTGACTTTGCATTCAATAATAAAAGGGGCACAGTGATTAAGAATAAGAATTGAATCGCTCCCTTGTAATTCATAAGAACGAATACGATCGTCAATAAGAGCCCTATAACTAGCAAACTCCAATGATATAACACCGCCTTCTCCCGACCCAACCGCACAGGAATCGAAAACTTGCCTGCTTTTTGATCTGAATAGATGTCTCTGATATTATTAATATTGAGTACACCAACCATAAACAAGCCACAAGTCGTCGCCGGCAATAGATACTGCCAATTAAAACTTTGGACCTGTAAATAATAACTACCCAATATACCTACCCAACCAAAAAACACCAGCACTGATAAATCACCCAAACCTGCATATCCATAAGGATTATCACCGGCTGTATATCGAATAGCTGCTGCTACACAAAGCAAGCCCAGGACTAAAAACATCAATAACATCTTCAACGAAATGGAAGCAACAAACAAAAGACACACCCCAAACACAACCGCTAACACCGCAAGCACGACCATCGCTCGTTTCATCGCCATTGGCGAAATAGCCGCTATTTGCATTTGCCGCTCCGGCCCTTCCCTAAACTCATTATCAGCCCCATTAACAGAATCACCGTAGTCATTAGCCACATTCGATAAAATTTGTAAGGTAATCGTGGTGAGTAAGGTGAGTATACAAATCAACCAACTAAAGCGCCCATCTGCATACGCAAACACCGATCCCATCCCAATAGATAAGATACCTAAGGGTAATGTACGAAGTCGAAAAGCCTTGATCCAGTGTTTCATCCAATTCACTAACAATTCCAAATGTAGGATGTTTCTTTTAAAAGCCTTTTCTTTGCTCTACGAATTTTAAAACACAAGCATCATTAAAGCTCAATACAAAAAACACACATTACAGTTTAAGCAAGCCGCTGGCACTTCGAGAGGCATACTCAAAACCAAAGACAGCTGGTTTATCACAATAACTGACAATACAGGTAAAACTGGATGTGGCGAAGTCTCTCTGATTCCAAACCTAAGTCTTGATAAACCATCTAGAATTGATGATTATCTAAATTATTTATGTTCATCAACTTTTGCGGAAGCGGATATTCCACAAATTCCTGATGATCTGCCAGCATTGAATTTTGGCATGGAGACTGCCCTTATAGACCTTAAGAATCAGGAGCAACAAGGCATTTTATTTCCCTCTAATTTTACGAGTGGGACAAAAGGCATCACCATCAACGGCCTCATCTGGATGGGAGAAAAACAATTCATGTTTGATCAAATCAAATCAAAAATTGAGTCTGGCTATCGCTGCATCAAACTAAAAATCGGCGCCATCTCATTTGCAGAAGAAATAGCCCTTCTCGACTATATCAGATCTCAATTTAGTGCCTCAGATATTGAGATCCGAGTCGATGCCAACGGAGCCTTTATGCCAAAAACAGCTCTAGAAAAATTAAACAAATTGGCCACATTTGATCTTCACTCGATTGAGCAACCCATCAAACAGGGACAGGAAGACGAGATGGCCAAATTATGCGAACTGACTCCACTACCCATTGCGTTGGATGAAGAATTAATTGGCATTCATACCATAGACGAAAAATCTAAATTACTCAGCACCATCCAACCTCAATATATCATTCTAAAACCGAGTTTAGTCGGCGGACTAGCCGCATCAGAAGAGTGGATTACGATTGCTGAAAATCAAAACATCGACTGGTGGGCAACTTCGGCACTTGAGTCCAATATTGGCCTTAATGCTATTAGTCAATGGGTCTTTACAAAATCAAACCCCATGCCCCAAGGCCTTGGCACTGGTCAACTCTTTATAAACAATATCGACAGCCCATTGTATCTTAAGGCAGATGAATTGTATTACAATCCTATTACGCAGTGGCAAATCATTGCTTAGTTTCTCCTAACTCATTAATCACTCTCCTTGAACCTCATTTTCCCCAATAGAATTTACCATCAAAAAGAACTCATCCAGATTGCCGAATCCTTAGCTGACCACCCTCAAGATTGGTTGCGAGATTTTTCAAAAGCCGTCCTCTCATGGCACGACGACAAATCCTACATCGAAGTCAATACATCTGGCTCAACAGGCACACCCAAAACAATCCGATTATCAAAAGCTGCTATGCAAGCCAGCGCTCAGAAAACCGGCAAGCACTTCAATCTACCAGCCAAAACCGAAGCCCTCGCCGCGCTACCTTACTCTTTCATCGCAGGCAAAATGATGCTCATCAGAGCCATCGTCCTCAATTGGAATCTCCATATCGTCCCACCCTCAGCCAACCCTCTGCTACACCTAGAAGACGAGATCGATTTTGTAGCCATGACACCTCACCAACTCTCCACTGTCCTCACCCAAACACCTAGCCAACTCCAATACATCAAAAAAATCCTACTCGGCGGCGCACCAGTAAGCCCCACCCTCCACAAGCAAATACAACACATCAAGGCAGAAGTTTACATCGGCTATGGCATGACCGAAACCATCACACACATCGCAGCCAAGCGACTCAACGGACCCAATCCAGATTCATCATTTCACGCTCTGCCAGGAGTCAAGTTTTCCAAGACAAACGATGAGTGCCTTAACATCACAGCAGACCATCTAGAGGAGACCATCTCTACAACTGATGTCGTCTCACTGATCGATGAAACAACGTTTGACTGGTTAGGAAGAAAAGACAATGTCATTAATTCTGGAGGCGTAAAAATTCATCCAGAACGAGTAGAATCAAAACTCCAATCTAAGATCGATATGCCATTTTTCATTTACAGCGCCCCTGATGAGCTGCTTGGAGAGCGAGTCATCATCTGCTTAGAAACTGACATAATTGCCGACAATCTCAGTATCCAAGAGGCTATTGGAGAGCTAGACAGATACGAACGACCAAAAGAGATCTTGACCACAGCTCAATTCGTCTATACCCCAACTGGAAAAATCAATCGAAAAGAGAGCTTTAAAAAAACTTTGATCTCATAAAAACGTTGATATTTGCAAAGTGAATCGAGTGGACCTGACAACGAAGGACTTATTTGTGATGTGTAGCATGCCTAAAAGCACCGATGTGTCTTTATACCTACATCAAGAATCTGGTCAAGAGCGATTTGTTATTCATCCTTTTATTCGACATCAAGTTAAGACGACACATATCACGGCGACAGAGATTTTACACAATCCATCTGTATCCTTCATCACAGACTCAAGCTGTCAGTTGAGCCAAACTTTAAAAGAGGATTATTTAAATCAGGCAGATGCATTGTTATCAAATATCCAAAGTGGTGCATTTTCTAAAGCCATTCTATCTAGAATCAGGATTGAAAAAATGAACAATCCAGACTACAGTCAATTGTTTCATCAATTAGTTAAGCTATATCCAAAAGCATTCACCTACTTGTTTAACATTCCAGGACAAGGGACATGGATGGGTGCATCACCAGAGGTCTTGTTGGAGAGCGATAAAACTGGGTTTGAGACCGTGGCACTAGCGGGTACGCTTCCAGTTGTTGTTGGTGAAAAACCCAAATGGTCAGACAAAGAAATTCAGGAGCAACAGATCATTGTTGACTATGTGTCAAGCAAATTGAGCGCTAAGCACATTCCATTTGAGTTAAGTCAACAAAGAAGCGTTCGTGCTGGAAATGTGTATCACTTAAAAAGTGTGTTTAGTTCGAAGACTGTCATTGATCCTGTAGAGGTAGCGCTGATGCTGCATCCCGGACCAGCTATTTCAGGCTATCCTATCGCAGACGCACTGGGATTTATAAAAGAAAATGAACCGCATGATCGGGAGCATTACTGCGGATTTCTAGGACCAGTCTCTGACTCGAGCACCTCCTTATTTATAAACCTCCGGTGCATGCAAGTATTTGGGGATGCAGTTGCTTTATATGTTGGCGGCGGTTACACACAAGATTCTAATCCCGAAGACGAGTGGAACGAAACAGAATTAAAAAGCCAAACACTTCTTTCAGTGCTACAAGAATCCTACATTGAAGCTGATGGTATCCGATAAACCATTTATACAGCGATTAGTCAAGATCTGTGAAACGAAAGGAGTCAAGCATATTGTCTTTTCGCCTGGTTCGCGTAACGCTCCTCTTGTGATCAGTTTTAATGAGCAAGAGTATTTTGAGTGCATCACGATTCCTGACGAGCGTGTGGCTGCCTTTGTGGCGATGGGCATGGCGCTTAAGCTGCAAGAGCCCGTGATTATTTGTTGTACATCAGGCAGCGCAGCCTTGAATTATGCACCAGCCATTGTGGAAGCGTACTATCAAAAAATCCCACTGATCGTGTTAACTGCAGATCGGCCAGTCGAGCGCATCGACCAAGGTGCAGGACAAACCATGCGGCAAAAGAATGTGTATGCCAATTACGTAAAAGCGAGTTATGAATTAATTCAAGAAGCGGATACAGCAATTGACTTACGCAGAAATGACAGGACAATTTGTGAAGCGATCAATCTGAGTCGAGCAGGTGCGAAAGGGCCAGTTCATATCAATGTCCCCATAGCAGAGCCGCTATATGGTCAAGCAGCAATGCCGCTCTACACTGACATCCAATACATTGACAGCGTTGAGGATGTTTATTCATTATCTGTTGGGGTGTCACAGGTGATTGGTGATTTATGGAAGCGAGCTAACAAAAAATTAATCATTTGTGGTCAATCCTTACCAGATATCCAACTCGATCGCGCCTTAGAGGAGCTAGCCCAAGATCAAAGCGTGGCTATTATTTCTGAGAGCTGTTCGAATCGCTTTTTGACACCGATGAATCCATGCATTGACCGTGTCATTACGACATTCAGTTCAGCTGAATTATTAGATTTCAAACCTGATATTGTTGTCTCTATTGGCGATGCTATCATTTCTAAAAAGATTAAAAAACTAATCAGTTCGTATCAGCCCAAAGAACATTGGTTTGTGAATATTCAGGAACAGCCGCAAGATATGTTTGGCTGTTTGACCAAGCATATTAAAACGACTGCAAAAGAATTTATAGCCAGTTTAACAATTTCGAATGAAGATTCTCTTTATAGCCAACTCTGGCAATCGAGACATGTACAAACTAAAGATAATCACAAACACTTTCTAAAGACATGCCCCTGGTCTGACTTGCTAGCATTCGATGTGATCTTAAAAAAACTTCCATCACAGAGTCAGCTTCATATGAGTAATAGCTCCTGTGTGCGCTATGTCCAGTTGTTTGATCAGCGTTCGGATCTAGGATACTACTCTAATCGTGGCGTGAGTGGGATTGATGGCTGTACATCGACCGCTGTTGGATTCGCTTCAGCAAGTGATTCATTGACAACGCTCATTACGGGAGACATGGCATTTTTCTATGATTCTAATGCTTTATGGAGTCAACATTTGCCTTCTAATTTGCGGATCATCTTGATTAACAATGGCGGAGGCGGGATATTCAAAATCATCCCTGGACCAAATCAAACCAACCAATATAAACAGTACTTTGCGACAGAGCACAGCCAGACTGCAGAGCACATCGCTAAAGCATTTGGTTGTGAATACTTCGCTGTTCATGATGCACATGCCCTATCCAAATACCTAGACTTATTGTATACAGAAGAATTCACCAAACCGCCCATCATTGAAGTGTTCACCAATGAAGTAGCCAATGAAAAGATTCTGGATCGGTATTTTGGGTATGTTAAAAGTAATGCTTAAACAAAGTTGCATCGTACCATCTTGTTTTTGAATCACTTAGGAATATAGATCACATAGAAATATTGAATTCAAAATGAATTTTGTATAATAGGTGCAGCGCACAAGCTCAACGAAATAAAACAATACCCATAATTCATGCGAATTTAATGACAAAGCAAAATCTAGTGGCCAACGTCCATTGGAACGTTTTTATGAAGTCCGCTATCGAAATATTAATGGCACCTATTATCCTTCTATGATCAGTTCGGATGTAGGCTTTATGTATATGATGCAAACGCAACATGATTTCGTATCAAGACGATTTATTGTCTTAGAAACAGAAGTCACTAAAAAGCAGTATCAAAAAAGAAAACCAAGAAAAAAAGTGCCAAATTTCACCTCAATAAAAGATCTCAAATTACAATACGATCCTGAATTTTGGGAATCCTTCCAAATTCCACCAAAACTAGAAGCCTCTGTCATGATAAAAGCTGCTCTATCACGGACAACTTCTTTAGAAGAACAATTCAAAAAGAATCAACGAAAAATTAATTGAATTTAAAACTAACGGTGTCGTCTAGTAAAATTGAAATTACACTTATCTTAATTCTAAAAAGAAAACGATCTCTTTCCTCAAGACTGAAGGCAACTCTTAGCTAAAGTAAAACAACACCTTGCTCATCCATCAAATGGGGAAATTCTCATCTGGATAAGGAGTGGTCTTTAAAGGAGGATGTCTTGACCAATAATCAATTTATAATGGCCCAATATTTTTCTTCCTACACAATATTATTCCGAAACATCTGAATGGATATCGCCAATAGCAAAATCCCAAACACCTTCCGCATCGTACTAATCGCTTGAGCAGATAATTTTTTGGATAGCCAACCAGATGATTTTAACACGACGTAAACGATAACTAGATTAATCAACACAGCCACAAAGATTGATGTTGAATCATATTCAGTCTTCAATGAAATCAGGGTTGTCAAGGTTCCAGCTCCAGCAATTAAAGGAAACGCTATCGGCACAATCGTCCCTGATCCACCATCCTCATGAGAATCTCTAAAAAAACGAATCCCGAGAACCATTTCTAAACCAATAAAGAAAATGATCAATGATCCTGCAATGGCAAAGGATGACATTTCGACGCCAATGAGTTTTAATACAGTGCTGCCACTGAAGAAAAAGCCAATCATTATGAGGCCAGCAGCGAAAGTTGCCATGAATGGATGAATCTTAGTCCCTTCCTTTTTCATACTTAGAATCACAGGCAGAGAGCCTGGAATATCGATAACTGAAAACAAGATTAATGTGACCGACAAAATTGATTGTAAGACCATAATTTGGCTTTTAACGTGTATGCATTATTTACAATACAAATAAAGTCATAATCACTTAAATTAGTTTACTATTTAGTCAATTTATAATATCATCATTATATTTTATGTCAATTTGACTTTATATTGATAATAAATGATATATTTGACATTATTATATGCAGAATTATAGCTTAAATAATCAACTTGACGCTTTAGACAGCAGAATCCTCAATGAGCTCACTGAGAATGCACGTATACCGTTTTCACAATTAGCTAAACAACTCAATGTATCTAACTCCTTAATCCATCAACGGATTAAGAAATTAGAAGAATCTGGAACCCTCGGAGAAGCCCATTTTAGACTAGAACCAAGACACCTAGGCTACGAAACCTGTGCTTTCACCCAAATCATCATCACCCAGGCTAGATTGCTCTCCTCTGTCATCACTAAACTAGAAGCTATACCTGAAATCGTGGAGTGTGTCAATATTGCTGGCCGCTACGCCATTATGGTTAAGATTTTTGCTATCAACAACAGACATTTACGAGATATCGTCTATGAAAAAATACAAGTCATCGAAGGGATTGAAGAAACTAACACCCTGATGACCTTCGAAACAAACTTTATGAGATCCTTAAAATTATTGGATTGAGTAAAGCATCTATTAACCGATGTCCCTTGAGGAATGCGTGATACAGAAACCGCAAAGTTCTGTTGAACGCATTCCTAGTGAGATTTTTGGTTGTGTAAAATGACGCCTTTAGTGATTGAAGGCGTCATTTTTATTTTGTTGATATTTGACGTTTTTTTTATAGGCGTCTTGCCTCAAGCTTAAAAAAAAGAAAACACATAAGACACATTAGACTAATCTAAAGGATGCGAGACACATAAGCTTATTTGATCTTTGACCTTTGCTTGTGTTGTACTCAACAAAAATCCTCTACTGTCTGAACAGGATCCGCCAATGGTCGGACAGGCTTGTAAGATAATCAGGATGGACATGATTATTATGCATCGGCAACTTGTTCTTCTTGGCGTCCCGCCTCAAGCTTAAAAAAGAAAAACACATAAGACACATTAAGCTAATCTAAAGGATGCGAGACACATAAGCTTGTTTGGCCTTTGATGTTGCTGTCACAAATAAAACAACGCATTTCTAATATCGTAGCCTTGTCGTGTTGTGCGATGACAAGTGGTGGCTGTGGTGCCAGCGCGTAGGCCTTTTCTTGTGTTGTCATCAATAAAAACAACAGCGCACTAGTTGAAATGAAAACCTTATGTGTCTTGGCTCTGTAAAATTTGTCCTTATTTGCCTTATGTGTTTCCTCTTACTAATGTGTCCTACTACCTTCTTATTCGATCACCGATTCCGCCCCAGTTCCTCATGACTCGATACCCATTCGTCAGCAATAATCGCCGCACTTAATGACAACTCCCCGCAAATCACAACCGCTGCCATGATCTCTGCAAGCTTATGCACCTTGCCAGTCCCATAACAATCCATGATCTCCAGACACTCGCGCTGCGTCGCCAAACTTGTACCGCCTCCATAAGTCGCAATAATCAACGCCGGTATCGTAATAGAAAAATAATAATCCCCATTTTCACGCACCTCGCCATAGACAAACCCAGCAGAAGATTCTGCAATATTGGCAACATCTTGTCCTGTCGCGATGAACATTGCTGTCAAGGCATTCGCAAAATGAGATCCATTATTAACCGAGCCACATTGGATCGCTCCCATATTGGATAATTGCCGTTGATAATGCATCGCTTCGCCAGTCGTATGCAAGGTTTCTTTAATATAATCTGCTGGTAATGTCACCTCTGCGATCACCCGCTTGCCTCTCGTTCGCAAGGCATTCACCATCGAGTGCTTTTTGTCTGTATCAAAGTTTGCCGCTAAGGTGAAATGTTCCAGGTCATCCAATCCCTGTGACAATATCCATTGACAAGCCTCGCGCGTCGCTTTTGTCACCATATTCTGACCAGCTGCATCTCCTGTTGTAAAATTAAAGCGCAACCAGCGCATCTTACTCGACGCATATTGCTCTATATCTCTTAACTTGCCAACAGAGGTCGTTGTCTCTGCAGCAGATTTAATCTCATCGAAGTGCTCTGTTACCCACTCGCCAAAAGCTCTTGCATATCTAGCATTCTCAAAAACAAATACTGGAGCCCGCTGCATGCAATCATCGACAACAGTCGCTGTCACGCCACCTGCTGCCTGTATGATTTTCATACCACGATTATAACTCGCTACTAGCGTGCCTTCTGTTGTTGCCATGGGAATATAATACTCGCCTTTGGCATGTTCGCCATTCACTAACAGTGGGCCAGCAAAACCAATCGGCACTTGTGCCACACCTGTGAAATGCTCGATATTACCAGACACTTGTTCTGGATTAAACGAATATTGACTGAGGTGATGAAAAGAGGTGTTTGTCTGCTTGCTAATAAATCCCTGTCTTGTCTTGGCTATCTCTTGAGAATAATCATTCTCCTTGTCTCGTGGTATCTTAGGACTCATCTTCGTAGTAAGCATCAATTAAACCGAATTGGAAAAAATGGTATTTGTAATGTTGATAATGAAACAACTCCTGATCCTCAAAACTGAATTCACCCATCATCGCGTTGTAAGTTTTGAAATTTGGATTTTGCTCAAAGGTCGTATACAAGCGATCCACAGCATCAGGTACATTCTCAATCGCTTCAGCTAATGAACCGTACTTCAATGCTTGTAAATCTTCTGTTGTTTTATCTGAGGGACGATGTTTAAAAATCGCGCCTTTATCTATAAACTTCCTGAAATATTTTTGTGAATCATTTGGCTCAGCCTCCGGTTCACCTTGTCTCTTCAATGTACTCTTAGTCACCCAGGTTAGATGTTCCACCATATGTTGTGGTGTCATCAACCCAAATTGTGGAACCATATCCGCAGTCAAATTCGTCAGAATCTGTGGCACCTGCATCGTTAAGAATTCTCTTTTATCATTTGAAATTATCATATCTGCAATGTAATCTTTAATCATCTATAAAGCAACTGCCTTTCCTGTCGCAGCCGCTTCAAAAATACCTTCAATAATATGTATGTCTTTTAAGCCCTCATTCCCCGGACACATCAGCTCCGAATTATTTAAAAGAGCCAATGCATCATCATCCATTTGGAGAGCTTGTTGGTTTTCCACAAACACCTGTAAGGCCTCACTGCCATCACTCCTGTCACCGACCACGCCATTGTAAGACTGCATAGGTGATAAGTTATACCATCCGTTTTCACAGTTCACCTGCAGTTTATTCCCAGACCGCCCTACACTCGTCACCCCATTTGCAATCAACCCATTAGATAACCTCAGCGAGTAGATCGTCGTCTCATCCACCTCTTTAAATAATTTGGGTCGATCTATAATATGCTCAGCTGACACAACCTCTACAGCATCCATACCCGTCGCATAGCGGATACCATTCACAGTATACACACCCATATCATACAGTGCACCTCCACCCATGGCTTTATTTGCTCGCCATCCACTCGGACCACCTCCTCTATAACACGCAGCGGCATCAACACCTGTGATCTCTCCAAATGGTTTGCTCTCAACATAGGACATGAGCGTTTGCGTATTTGGCTCGTGCAGCATTCTATACCCAATTGATAATTTCACCTTATTCTTTGCGCAAGCATCGATGATGGATTGGCACTCCTTCGTATTCATCGCCATCGGCTTTTCACACCAGACATGCTTGCCTGCTTCAGCAGCAGCGATGGCATACTTCGCATGGAGCCCCGTCGGCACCACGATGTACACCACATCAATCGCATCATTATTTGCAATCTCCGACAAACTTTCATAGCTATACACATTAGCATCGGGAATATCATATTCGCGCTGCCAAGTCGGGATCTTGTCCGGACTCCCAGTCACAATACCAGCCAGATGACAATGCTTCGTTAACTGCAACGCCGGCGCTAACTGCCCTCTGCTATAACCACCTAAACCTAAGAGCGCCACTCCAATACTTTTTTTATCAAGAGCAGTGCCTGTCTGCCGCGTCTGGGGTTTACAAGCCAAGCCTAATCCTAACGTACCGTATAGACTGGACTGCTTAATAAATGTTCTGCGCTTCATTGTGTTATCTCTAGAGTATAAATGATTGAATGCAAAGTAAAATACTATTTAGTGTGCATTATTGAACATCGGCGATGTTAATTTTTTAAAACTCCTGAGTATTTGTCTGAATCAGGATTTTCATGATTAGAGGATTAGTAGGATTTAATTCATATTTGTCGCCTCTGACTGGTGACCATCATGTGGTGAATAAATTAAATGGGAATATTAATGCAGAAGGTGTGACATGATTATAGGATAACAAAATTTAATTCACATAGAATCCTAAAATCTATAAATCCTAATCCTGACAAAATGGTATACACAGAGCTCAACGTTGACCAAATCAACCTCAAAATCAAATATTCAACCAATAATTGATTTTCAAAACCAAGGTCCTATTCTTGGGACCCCATAGTTCGATAGCATAGTTATCGGTATAAACTAAGAACAGATCAGACAAAGGTTGAAATCTCCATTGTATACGACTATTTACATTAAAATTATCACTCTGTGTATTATACTGAAAGAAGGTCGTCCAGAATAAATCTCGATTAAAATTAAATTCTAGTCGAGGTCCGATTAGCAATAAAGTCGAGTTACCAAAGTCTTCATCGAAGCTAAGCTCATTCGCTTCAAACGTGAATCCAAAATTACCCCAGGGCTGACGGCGATAATTGACTTCCGCCGAAATATTTTTTCTATCTCCGCCATAGAAGCCACCTATGCCACCACCAATGGTATAGCTCAAAGCTTTTCTGACATCAGATTGATACTCTACCTCGAATTCTGTCCATCGATATTCATCAGCTGGTAATGGATTATCTGTAAACGTAAAGGGATAGAGTAATCGCCTGTATACCGGACTAAAACCAACACTAATGCTACTCGTATTTGCAAGAGCTATTTCATAGCCAAGCGCCACTTCATAGTTGAATATTTGATTTTGCGAACGTTCCATATCCCCTATGTTTAGCATAGAAAATACATGTCTATTGACGGCTTCACTCTCTGGGAAAAGCGTATAACTCAAGCTAGAGAATACATGATCGTATCCTATCTTGATCACCTCATCTGCTACCGCATCATATTGGTTTTGCTGCTGTATAAACCCTACGTCATCACTGTAATTTTCACCTATACCAGAGAAATTAATATAAAAGCGAAAATCTTGGTTTCCTAATTGAGCAAGGGCATGATAGTATCCATTTTTATTACGTACACCATCACTATATGATAAACTATACGCTGCTCCAAATCGATTATAGCCATTCGGAGATCTGTAATCAAACTCCAATCCGACTTTTCGATTATAGTCATCTCCAACAAAACTTCCGTCACTGTATCCTATACGATTATGAAAAAATCCCTTGACCACTGATCTTCCCAAAACTCTGCGATTAAAAGCCAGGGCGCTATAATTATTACCAGGTTCGTCCTCCACAGATTTGGTCTGTAGATTCATGAGTCCAATTCGAGTGTCTTTATTCAGGTTACCTGTGAGTCGCGCACCATAGAGGATCGGTATTGAAGAGCCATCATCTCTTAATCCAATTTTTCGAGAAAAGAAGGGTCTCATTGGTGGAATACCAAAATCAGAAAATATATCACTATTCTCGACAAAGAAGATACGCTGCTCTGGAAATCTGATATTCACATTCGTGAGATTGGTGACTTGCCTATCGACATCGACTTGTGAAAAATCTGGGTTGATGGTCACGTCTAGATTTAGACTGCTCGTGACTGCTATCTTAGCATCTACGCCCACATCAATATTGTTATCAGTCGGACTACCCGCTTCTATATCTTTGGACGTCGATGTCAACATGTAGGGAATCAATGCAATATTGCTTTTTGCTTTTTTAGGCACTTCATCCCATATGAGCGAACCGTTATACCCTAGGTCTGGACCATAAAATTGTCGCGGTACCGGCGTCCATGCTTGAAAACTATTGGTTTGTGCATTCCCTCGATTAAACTGTACGCCCCATGTCTTACTAGTGCCATATCTGAGCGTCTTGAACGGAATAGCTATCTCAATGATATAATGATCTCCATTCACTGTCGTTTCTGATCTCCATTTATTATTCCATGCACTCCTAAACCCACCACTGTTGCCACCGCTACGAGTACCAAGATTACCAGCAAGTTCCGTATCAAATTGAACACCTGCAGCGTTGGTTGCAAATGCATAACCATTCGTCCGTTCATTCCCTGGATCAAAGGAGACCATAAATGTATCACCATCCCAAAATGTGTTACCATCCCGCTTGAGAGAAGTCACTAAGTAAGGTGACTCACCATAACAGATGGCAGCGACATAGATATTGCGATCATCATAAGTCATCATCACCCGCGTCTGATCAGCTAACTCTACCTTCTTATTATCTATAGGTAAGATATAATAGAAATCAGTCGTCGTCTGCGCTTGTTGCCAGACGGCTTCACTGAGTACGCCATCTACATTGATAGACTCTGAAGTGCGCTTGATATTATATTGGTATTCATCTCTATTGGCAAGACCATTGTCTTGAGCGTTGAGAGCTGTCATCCCAAAAAGCACTGCGGCTAATCCTAGAATCCAAGCATTTACATAATTCATATAATCCCTAAATTTTTAAGGTTCCAATTAGAGTTCAATCCTCAAGGAGAGTGCAAAGATATATTTATTCAACTATTCTGCTTTTTATTAGTGCGCGTCATCTGAAGAAATTGTCTAAATCAAGACCTATTTGCCGGAAGGCAGGTTTGCATGATTCTGGATGATGGGATTAGATTGGCTTAAACATCTAAGGGTTGACATGACCAAAAAGCGGCGCGGCATTTTGAACATGTCTGCCGTTAAGCAGGCTCGATTCAGAATCTGATGTGTGAAGAGCATGGATTGACCTTGAATCAAACCTGCCCGCCGTCCATTGTCTGAACTAAGATTTTTAGGATTTATAGATTTTAGGTTTCTAAGCTAATCAAAATCTTATCATCCTTTTATCCTATTATTCCTAATTCAGACAAAATGATGTATGTAGAGCCTAATATTGTGTTCCAAAAAAAGCGCGCGTCATTCCGAACATAATCCATGACTATATAGTCCGCCAGTTGGCGCAGTAAATTGGAGCAGGACCGTTCAGTCCTAAATAAAATCCTTCTTATCATAATCCCTACGCTGCGCATCCAACTCCTTCAAATCCAATGCCCCGTCACCTATATCCTCATCCTCCACAACCTTCCTTGGATCCGCAGCTCCCACCTGATCCGCTCCACCACCAAACACATCAAAACGCATCCCAAACATCAAAAAATACATCATCACCAAAAACGTAATGATCAATAACACCAGAATGCTAACAGCTCGCCCTGGCGTTATCCCAATCAACCCAAAGCCAACAAACATGATCATCGCCGCAATACCCAAACCGGCCAACGAACCAAAGGCCTTCTTCTTTTTCTCAAAGGCAGGATCACCAGGCCCATCGGGTACAAACGATGCATCAGACTGATGCTCAGTTGACTCAGGCACAGTCAAGCCTTTATTGGACAACGCATAGATTTCCTGAATGTCCTCCACATTTTTTAGATTCACGTTGCCGATAAAGGCAGTGTCAGCAAAGGCCTTATTGCTAATCTGATCTTTCATTGCTCTCGATAGCAAGACAGAATTGGGCTCAGCCAAAGACTCTAATCGCGAAGCGATATTGATACCGTCACCATAATAGTCATCTTCTGTCTGGATCACCTCACCAATATGCGCACCGATTCGCACAGGGATTGACTTCCCTTTCCGAAAAGCCTGCTGCATAGCAAGCGCACACTGGATCGCACTCGACGGCACATCGAATAACATCAAGCAGCCATCACCATAGCTCTTTACCACCTCTCCATCAAATTTAGGAACAGTCTCATTCACGATGCCTTTGAACTTATCCAAGGCATCTAAGCCAGAGGACTCGCTCTGCTGCATCAGCTTGGTATAGCCGACAATGTCTGCAAATAGGATCGCTGATAATTTTCGTTTTCCATTCATCTGTTTAAAGTTATTAAATAATAACGTCGAGAGGTCGGGATTCGCTTAAAAAGTGCGGAATGCTTGTATTACATCTAATGCTGAGAAATATGAATTTGAAACCGTTGGAGAATTTAAAGAACTCGATTCAATGGAGGCAATTAAAATTTAAAATGGAACAAGTGAATGTGAAAGTATGCTTGTAAGGAGAAAATATGCCAAGCTAGAAATTCCTATTCTATTTAACCCACCATGCACTACCTAATTTCAGATAGAACAACAGTTTTAGTCTCCTTATGTATCCGTAACTTCTTAATAACCCGATACAGATGATTGGCAACCACTTGATACGAAATAGAAAATACATCGGCGATTTCTTGTATCTCCGCCGAACAGCCCTTCATCTTATTTGCAGACGACTTTGATCAAAATGGAAAAATCGATCCTATTTTTGCATGCTATATGAAAAGTGATATTGATGGAGATTTTAAATTATTTCCTTTTCACGGCAGAGACGATCTTACGAGTCAAATCCCAGCCTTCAAAAAGATTTTTCAATCCTACCAAGAGTATTCAGAAGCGACCATGGATCAAGTGCTCGGCAGTGACATGATGGAAAAAGCAATGACTCTCAAAGCACAAAGCTTATCCACCAGCCTCTTCATCAACAACGGCAAGGCCGGATTTGAAAGACAAGACCTACCAGTAGAAGCCCAACTCGCTCCTGTGTCCGCCATCCTAGTCGAAGACATCAACCAAGATGGTAATTTGGACTTAATCTTAGCTGGAAGCCACAACAGCTCTGAACATACTTATGGTGCACAAAACGTCTCCTTAGGCATCTGTTTATTAGGCAAAGGCAATCTAGAATTTGAGGCACTGTCACCAAAAGAAAGCGGGCTATACCTTAATCAAGACATCAAAGCTTTGAGAACATTTGAGACGAATACGGGGGACCGTATCTTGGTGGCAGTTGTTAATTCTAGTTCTTTAATGACTTTAAAACAACATTGAGTTTCAGTCTGAACTGCACTCCGCTTTTGTTGGTTTTGAAAGCCATTTAATGTTAGAGGAAATCATGACAAATTAAGTTTAGAAGATTATTCCGGTAAAAGGTGCTATTAGTTGTACATACGCTGTTAATTGATTGTAACGTTTAACTTGATATGGAGATCATCAAATTAACATGAAAAAGAATATAGTAGGAGTACTTTTGATTGGTATTTTTTCAATCTGTTGCAATCAAAGTGAAAACAGAAAACCCTCAGCATCAACAGCTACTAGTCAAGGTGATCAGGCTCTAACTAAAACTGCACAAGCAGACACAAAACCAATAGAATTAGCTAAAACGATTGCCTTGAAAACAAAAGGTATTCTTGGCAAAAACTTGCTCCAAGCCATTAACTCAAAAGGAACAGAACATGCCTTAACGTTTTGCTCAACGAGAGCCATCCCATTAACTGATAGCATGTCAGTATCAGCCAATGCCTCCATCAGAAGAGTGTCTGACAAAAACAGAAATCCGAACAATAAAGCAAACCCAACTGAACTAGAATATATCAATGATTCAAAACAAGCCTTGGCGAACAAGCAAGTCATCAAACCAAAATTAATTAGTTCAGACACACAACACATTGCTTACTACCCTATCGTCGCCAATAGTATGTGCCTCCAATGTCATGGTCAGCCAAAGACAGATATTTCGCTCGCTTCCTTATCAGCCATTAATAGATTATATCCACAGGATAAAGCGACAGGGTATGTAGCTGGAGAGTTGCGAGGGATTTGGGTGATCGAGATGGATAAACTTTAAATAAAGTGTTTGATATTGAGTGAGGTTTTGCCTGCGGCAGTGTTGAATGTTGAGTGTTGAATGTTGAGTGAGCCGGAGCAGTTGGAGGGAGGAAGTTGGAAGGGGGAAGTTGGAAGGAGGGAGGAAGTTGGATATTTGTTGCAGGTTGCGGGGTTAAAACTCCATCCAATTTTTTGTAGACAGATTCCTATCTTTGCACCATGAATCTACGCCTACTAGAACAACAACTCGGAATATCACCCAAACAAATCCAAACCGTCATCTCACTGCTCGATAAAGATGCCACTGTTCCTTTCATCGCCCGCTATCGCAAAGAGCTCACTGGCTCCCTCGACGAAGTCCAAATCCTAGCCATCAAACAAGCCTATGAGCGCCAGCTCAAACTCATCAAACGCAAAGCAGCTATCCTCGACATCATAGCCGAACAAAACAAACTTACCCCTGCCCTCAGGCAATCCATTGACAACTGCTGGGACGAGCACGCCCTCGAAGACCTCTACCTACCCTTCAAAAAAAGCCGCAAAACAAAAGCCGACATCGCCAAGGAGCGCGGCCTCGAAGGTTTGGCTAAACTTATCTCAGCTCAAAAGCAATCGCAGCTCTCTCAATCAGCTAAATCCTTTCTTAACAAAGACGTGCCCACAGTCGAAGAGGCACTACAAGGAGCCCGATATATCATCGCCGCCTGGATGAATGAAAATCTCAGCACCCGCCAGGTCATCAGAGACATGTACGCCCGCCACGCCAGAATCGAAAGTGCTGTCGTGAAAAAAAAGAAGGCAGAGGCCATGACGTACAAAGACTATTTCCAATACTCTGAATCCTTACAACGATGTCCATCACACAGACTCCTTGCCGTCTTTAGAGGAGAAGAAGAAGGGCTGCTAAAAGCCAGCATCACCATCGATAGCGAACGAGCCATCGAAAAACTAAGTCGTTACTATATCAACTCCAATGGCGACTGCGCTCAGCAAATAGAACTCGCTATCAAAGACGCACTCAAGCGACTCATCGGCCCATCCATCGAAAACGAGGTCAGAAAAGAAGCCAAGCTAAAGGCCGATCAGGAAGCCATTAGCGTGTTTGCCAATAATCTAAAACAATTGTTGTTATCACCGCCTTTAGGTGAGCTGCCTGTGCTGGCACTAGATCCCGGATTTCGGACGGGTTGCAAACTCGTGGTCTTAGATGAGCATGGTACTTTGGTACATCATAGCACAATCTTCCCGCATCCGCCTCAGAATAAAACAACAGAAGCTGCTGCCCAAATCAGACAGCAGTTAGACCGCCATCACATCAAACACATTGCCATTGGTGATGGGACAGCGGGGCGCGAAAGCTATCGCTTCCTTCAACAATTAAATTTGGATGTCGAGCTCTATATGGTCAATGAGAATGGAGCATCGATCTACTCGGCTTCTGAGATTGCTAGAGAAGAATTTCCAGATAAGGATATCACCGTGCGCGGGGCTGTCTCGATCGGCAGACGACTGATGGATCCCTTAGCCGAGCTTGTCAAAATCGATGCTAAGTCCATCGGTGTCGGTCAATACCAACATGACGTCAACCAAAGCTTACTGAAAGAAGAATTAGCTCAGGTTGTGGTCAGTTGTGTCAATCAAGTCGGCATCAACCTCAATACGGCCTCGCCCTATGTGCTGCAATACGTGTCTGGCTTAGGCCCAAAACTAGCCCAAAACATTATCGAATACAGACACGAGATTGGCGGATTTACAGAACGAAAAGAATTGCTCAAGGTGCCGCGTATGGGGAAAAAAGCCTTTGAGCAAGCAGCGGGGTTTTTACGCATTAAAGATGGTAAGAATCCGCTTGACAATACCGGTATCCATCCAGAGCGTTACAGCCTTGTCAATGCGATGTTAAAGCGCGAAGGCATATCAACAGAAGCCATCCATCAAAAAAAGGAATCCATATCTCACATTCCCTTGCAACAGTATGTGGGCGATGATATTGGACTGCCCACCTTAACAGACATTATCACCGAATTAAAAAAACCTGGAATCGACCCAAGAGGAGCAGCCACCACTGTTCAATTCTCTGATCAAATTAATTCTATAGAAGATCTATCGACTGGGCAAATCCTGACAGGCATCGTCAATAACTTAACCAAATTTGGAGCTTTTATAAATATTGGGATTAAAGATTCTGCCTTGCTTCATATTTCTCAGATCACTAATAAATTCATTAAAGATCCAGCTGAAGTGTTGGCATTGAATCAAGAGGTGAAGGTGAAGGTATTGGATGTGGATGTGGAGCGGAAGCGGATTTCGGTGACGATGAAATATTGATTGATATTGATGTATCTAATCGGACCGTCATCCTGAGCCCTTAAAATCCCTGCGGATTCAAAAAAGCGCGCGGAAGTGTAGTGATTAAAAAAGTCCGTGTCATTCTGAGCCCCTAAAATCCCTATTCGATATACAATTATACAAATGACAAATAGAATGTCTCTTAGTTTAAAATAAAGTCTGATAATCAATGATTCCTAAAGTTGTCATAGATAACTCGGTTCAGGATCTCAATAGTCGTCGTAATTGAATCCATAGATTTGTTTCAGTTCAGTTCATATGAAATTCCACCCCTAAATCCCCTCAAGGGCAGGGCTGCACACTTCTAAGTTATACATATATGTTTTTCTTCAATAAGGTCGTAGCATTTGTCCAACCTATTTGTAAACTTATTAATCGCATACTTAATGCTTTTATAGTCATTTAATCTAAAAACATTTATTACAA
>CALGLU010000043.1 GCA_937959275.1 uncultured Saprospiraceae bacterium
CTGGTCCAACTGGTGCGACTGGTCCTCAAGGGGATACGGGTGCGACTGGACCCATTGGTGCTACTGGTCCTGCTGGTCCAACTGGTGCGACTGGTTCTGCTGGTTCTAATGGAATCAATTGTTGGGATAATAATGGTAATGGCGCAAATGATGCAGATGAAGATCGAAATGGTGATGGTGTATTTAATGCATTAGATTGTGACGGTCCTGCTGGTCAAAGTGGGCCTGCTGGTCCGACTGGCGCTACCGGTGCTCAAGGTGATACTGGTGCTGCTGGTCCTACAGGTGCGACTGGTCCTCAAGGGGATACAGGTGCAACTGGACCCGTTGGTGCAACTGGACCTGCTGGTCCAACTGGTGCGACTGGTTCTGCTGGTTCTAATGGAATCAATTGTTGGGATAATAATGGTAATGGCACAAATGATGCAGATGAAGATCGAAATGGTGATGGTGTGTTTAATGCATTAGATTGTGATGGCCCTGCTGGTCAAACTGGTGCTACTGGCCCTGCCGGTCCAACTGGAGCGACTGGCCCTGCTGGTCCAACTGGAGCAACTGGTTCAGCTGGTACTAATGGAATCAATTGTTGGGATAATAATGGTAATGGCACAAATGATGCAGATGAAGATCGAAATGGTGATGGTGTATTTAACGCATTAGATTGTGATGGCCCTGCTGGTCAAACTGGTGCTACTGGCCCTGCTGGTCCTACTGGAGCGACTGGACCTCAAGGTGAAACTGGCGCTGTTGGTGCCGCCGGAGCTACTGGCAATACGGGTCCTGCTGGTCCAACTGGTGCTACTGGTCCTGCTGGTCCAACTGGTCCTGCTGGAACTGATGGAGCGACTGGCCCTGCTGGTCCTCAAGGAGAAACTGGTCCTATAGGCGCAACTGGTCCTGCTGGGGCTGACGGAGCAACTGGCCCTGCCGGTGCTGATGGTGCAACTGGTCCTGCTGGAATACAAGGTGAAACTGGTCCTGCTGGTGCGACTGGTCCTGTTGGAGCAACTGGCCCTGCCGGTGCTGATGGTGCAACTGGTCCTGCTGGAATACAAGGTGAAACTGGCCCTGCTGGTGCAACTGGTCCTGCTGGAGCAACTGGCCCTGCCGGTGCTGATGGTGCAACTGGTCCTGCTGGAATACAAGGTGAAACTGGCCCTGCTGGTGCGACTGGTCCTGCTGGTGCAACTGGTCCTGCCGGTGCTGATGGTGCAACTGGTCCTGCTGGAATACAAGGTGAAACTGGCCCTGCTGGTGCAACTGGTCCTGTTGGAGCAACTGGCCCTGCTGGTGCAACTGGTCCTGCTGGAATACAAGGTGAAACTGGTCCTCAAGGACAAAGAGGCGAAACTGGACTTACCGGTGCAGCTGGCGCAACTGGTCCTACAGGAGCAACTGGCCCTCAAGGCCCTGCTGGAATCAATGGAGTTAGCTGTTGGGATACTAATGGTAATGGAGTAAATGATGCTGGAGAAGATTCTAATGGAGATGGTGTATTTAATGCATTAGATTGTGCTGGCCCTCAAGGAGCTGTAGGAGCAACTGGCCCTCAGGGTTCTACAGGTGCTACTGGTCCTCAAGGTGAAACTGGTGCTACTGGTGCTACTGGTCCTGTTGGTCCAATTGGTTCTCAAGGAGATACTGGTCCTGCTGGTGCAACTGGCTCTACGGGTGCAACTGGTCCTCAAGGACCTGCAGGAATTAATGGTATTAGCTGTTGGGATACTAATGGAAACGGAGTAAATGATGGTTCTGAAGATTCAAATGGTGATGGTGTTTTTAATGCACTTGACTGTGAAGGTCCTCAAGGTGCCTCTGGTGCTACTGGTCCTATAGGACCTCAAGGTGCTACAGGCCTAACAGGTGAAACTGGTGCTACAGGCTCTACTGGCCCTGCTGGCCCTACTGGACCTATTGGTCCAGATGGTCCTACTGGTCCTACAGGCGCTACTGGTCCTCAAGGTCCTGCTGGAGTGAACGGTGTTAGCTGTTGGGATACAAATGGTAATGGAGTAAATGATGCTTCTGAAGATTCTAATGGTGATGGTGTATTTAATGCACTCGACTGTGAAGGTCCTCAAGGTGCTGCTGGTGCAACTGGTCCTATTGGGCCTCAAGGTGCAACAGGAGCTACTGGCTCTCAAGGCGAAACTGGTGCCACTGGTCCTGCGGGTCCAACTGGCGCTCAAGGCGAAACTGGTGTTGCAGGCCCGACTGGCCCTCAAGGTGAAACTGGTGCGACTGGTCCTGCTGGTCCAACTGGTGCTCAAGGCGAAACTGGTGTTGCAGGTCCAACTGGCCCTCAAGGTGAAACTGGCGCAACCGGCTCAACTGGTGCTGCTGGTGCTCAAGGCGAAACAGGTGCTACTGGCCCTGCTGGACCAACCGGATCTACTGGTCCTGAAGGTCCTCAAGGTGCAACTGGTGCTCAAGGTGAAACTGGTCCTACTGGCCCTCAGGGAGACGTTGGCCCACAAGGTGACACAGGTGCTACTGGTCCTCAAGGCTCGCAAGGAGAAACTGGCCCAACTGGTCCAACTGGTGCGACTGGAGAAACTGGTCCTACTGGGCCTGAAGGCCCACAAGGCTCTCAAGGTGAAACTGGTCCTACTGGTCCTGCTGGTGCAACTGGTGCGACTGGCCCACAAGGCGATACTGGTCCTGCTGGGCCTCAAGGGGAAACTGGTCCTACTGGAGCGACTGGTCCTCAGGGAGATGTAGGAGCTACTGGCTCTACTGGCCCTGCTGGCCCGACTGGTGCCACTGGCCCTACAGGAGCTTCTGGCCCTGCTGGATCTAACGGTATTAATTGTTGGGATAATAATGGAAATGGTACAAATGATGCCGATGAAGATCGAAATGGAGATGGCGTATTTAATGCATTAGATTGTGATGGCCCTGCCGGAGCAACTGGTGCTACAGGTGCAGCTGGTCCTACAGGTGCAATGGGATCTCAAGGCCCACAAGGAGAAACTGGTGCGACTGGTGCAACAGGCCCTGCCGGACCTACTGGTGCGACTGGTTCTCCAGGAATTAATTGCTGGGATAATAATGGAAACGGTGTAAACGATACTGATGAAGATAGAAATGGTGACGGTGTCTTTAATGCTCTAGATTGTGATGGCCCTGCTGGTCAACCAGGTTCAACTGGTGCTACTGGCCCTACGGGTCCGACTGGAGCAACTGGTGCTGCGGGTCCAACTGGCGCGACTGGTGCTAATGGTTCTAATGGTATTAACTGTTGGGATAATAACGGAAACGGAGTCAATGACGCTACCGAAGATAGAAATGGTGATGGTGTCTTTGATGCCTTAGATTGTGATGGCCCAGCTGGTCAAACTGGAGCGACTGGCCCTGCTGGTCCAACTGGAGCAACTGGTCCTGCCGGTGCTGATGGTGCTAACGGAGCGACTGGGGCAACTGGACCGCAAGGTGATACAGGTGCAACTGGTCCTACGGGAGCAACTGGTCCTACAGGAGCAACTGGCGCTACTGGAGCTGATGGTGCTAACGGTGTAAGCTGTTGGGATACGAACGGAAATGGAAGCAATGATGCTGATGAAGATACAAATGGCGACGGTGCATTTAATGCTTTAGATTGTGCTGGCCCTGCTGGTGCGACTGGCGCAACCGGATCGACTGGACCTTCTGGTCCAACTGGTGCAACTGGCCCACAAGGGGATACAGGTGCAACTGGAGCTACTGGCCCTGCTGGTCCTACGGGAGCAACTGGCCCTCAAGGAGATACTGGTGCAACTGGTGCAACCGGACCTGCTGGTGCTGATGGTGCTACTGGTGCAACTGGTCCTCAAGGTGACACAGGTGCAACTGGTCCTGCTGGTGCAACTGGCCCTGCCGGTGCTGATGGTGCTAACGGAGCTACTGGTGCAACTGGTCCACAAGGTGATACTGGTCCTGCTGGTCCTACGGGAGCAACTGGCCCTCAAGGTGATACTGGTGCAACTGGTGCAACCGGACCTGCTGGCGCTGATGGTGCTAACGGAGCGACTGGTGCAACTGGCCCTCAAGGTGATACAGGTGCAACTGGCCCTGCCGGTGCTGATGGCGCTAACGGAGCGACTGGTGCAACTGGTCCACAAGGTGATACTGGTCCTGCTGGTCCTACGGGAGCAACTGGCCCTCAAGGTGATACTGGTGCAACTGGTGCTCAAGGAGAAACTGGTGCAACAGGTGCTACTGGTCCTGCGGGACCTACAGGTGCAACTGGCGCAACTGGTCCTTCCGGTTCAAATGGCATTAGCTGTTGGGATACAAATGGAAATGGAAGCAATGATGCTGATGAAGATACAAATGGAGATGGCGAATTTAACGCCTTAGATTGTGCTGGCCCGAGTGGTGCAAATGGTGCAACCGGATCATCTGGTCCTACAGGCGCAACTGGCCCACAAGGTGCTCAAGGTCCAACTGGAGCATCAGGTCCACAAGGTCCTACTGGTCCTCAAGGTTCAGAGGGTCCACAAGGTCCAGAAGGTCCTCAAGGTCCTCAAGGATCTGAAGGTGGAGCTGGTCCTGAAGGTCCTGCTGGTCCTCAAGGTGCTGCCGGTCCTCAAGGTGCTGCTGGTCCTCAAGGTCCTGCTGGTACAGAAGGTCCTGCTGGTCCTCAAGGTCCTGCTGGAGTTGCAGGTGCTCAAGGTCCTGCTGGTGCTCAAGGTCCACAAGGTGCTCAAGGTGCTGCTGGCCCTCAAGGCGCTGCTGGTGCTCAAGGCCCAATTGGTGAAACTGGCGCGACTGGCTCTGCTGGCCCTGCTGGTGCAGACGGAGAAGCTGGCCCTCAAGGTCCTATCGGTCCTCAAGGTGAAACTGGACCTCAAGGTTCTGAAGGTCCTCAAGGTTCTGTTGGTCCTCAAGGTCCTCAAGGTTCTACTGGTCCTCAAGGTCAAGAAGGCCCTGCTGGTCCTGCTGGATCTCAAGGTCCTGCTGGCATACAAGGTCCTACTGGTGAGCAAGGTCCTGTCGGTCCTGCAGGTCCTCAAGGTTCTACTGGCCCACAAGGAAATGCAGGTGCTCAAGGCCCTACTGGTCCTCAAGGTCCTAAAGGTGAACAAGGTGCTATAGGCCCAAGTGGTGCTCAAGGCCCTACTGGTCCTGAAGGTCCTACCGGTGCACAAGGTCCTACTGGAGCGCAAGGTCCTAAAGGTGATTCAGGTGGATTAATACCGAAAAGTGGTGAGTTCCCAATCCCTGCGTTTGATGCTGTTCAAGTAGGTGATACAGGTACTTTTACTGAAGAGTGCTTCACGCCTAACGGGAGCCAAGGAACTTGGACGATTGATCAATTGATTCAAAATGATGATACGAACGCTGACGGTACGCATGCATCAATGAAGATTACATATAATTTCCCTGAGTTAAATATTACTACTGTACTTGCTTACATCCAAGAAATCAACAGATTAGACGACGATGTCAACTTTTCTATTACGTTGAGAGGTAATGTAACGACGAATTCATTAAGTGTTCATATCACTAGAAAAGATAACCAAGATATCTGGACTAATGACTATTCATTCTTAATGACACTTTTACATTAGTAAAAAATAGTATACTTTTGCATCCAGAAGAGGTTCCCCCAAGCCTCTTCTGGATTTTTTTTATCCTAAAAACCGATATCTATGCTTTTTGTTCTAAAAAGCTTCCGACTAGTATGTCTTCTTTTCCTAATACCCCTTTTGGGGACTTCTCAGCTTGTTAAGCCAAATACATTTGGTAATGTATTCATACGCACAGATGGTTTTATGACCATCTTCGGACAGCACAATTTTATGGAAGGATCTGGATTTTTAAAACCAGGCATCGTCATGACGGCAAGGACACCAATTCCAGGTACCATTAACTATTCTAAAACTAGTGGTTGGTCTGGAGCAAGTGAATCCCAATACGTCGATGGTTATGTTAAATCATTTCATAAGGACGGATTTACATTTCCAATAGGGCAAGATGGTTATTATAGACCAATTAGCTTGTCAAATGCATATTCATCTTATGCAGCTTATAATAGATCGAATCCGGACAAGATCAGTAACAGCATAGCGCCAGATATTAATGAAATGTCACCGCATGAATATTGGACGATTTCTTTACACCAAGATTCTAAAATAACCTTAACGTGGGCACTGGGGAGTGAGATAGACGAGATGACCCATAGTGATCAACTCGAGTCACTGACCATTGTTGGCTTCAATAGAAAAACTGATCAATGGGAAGTTATTCCTTCTATGATTGATGAATACGTCTTAAACGTGTCAGTTCATAGTGCTAATCATAGCGCCTTTACTAAGTCTAAATCTTCCTTAGGTTCTATAACAACTCGTGAAGAAGTACCAGTCGATATCTATACGGAGTTTAGTCTAGCCGCTTTAGCTCCTCATGTCTTTTATCAAAAACCTGAAGTCACTGTATATCCCAACCCTCAATTAATCGGATCGGATATTCATCTTGATTACAAACTAGCAGATAAAACCGGAGGGTCTGTGAAAATTTATAAATCAGATAATTCAGTATTATTTGGATTTGAACTCAATGATCAAGCTAATACGATTGTAATCCCCTATCCTATTCCAGAATCCGGTTCTTATATTATTGGAGTAACAGATAGGAAAGGAAAGACGACATTTCAGAATTTAATTCTTGTAGATAAGTAGCGTTAACCGGTAATGGCAAAGGTATCTTTTTGAAATTTAAGGTGCGGAGGAAAGCTTGACGTATCGTGAAAGAGTAGCCAATTTTGTATGCAAGCACCGAAACTAAATTCGTGGGCTCGAATGAATCAAGACGGCAAAGCTCATTGCCAACTTATGATACATATCAACTGATTCATCTAATTCATCTTCTATAATCCATTCTCTTGGATCTCCCTCACTATCCGTGTACATCTTCCACTGACCAATTGATCTGGATTCTAATACCCACTCATCAGACAAGTTAGCATAGCGAGATTTAATAGAAATAGTATGAGTACTACTCGTGATTTTCCATTTTCTAAAGTCATCTTTCCACACAGTTCGGATTGAGATAAGATCATTTGGTGTATGCATGACCCACAGGTTTGGATTGTTTGTCCATTTCAATCGACACTCAACATTTACATCATCTAATTCTATTTGCCAAGATGTCCAGTCGTTCCGATTTCCAAATGTTAAGCTTATAGATCCTTCAGTCTCATACCAGCCATCATTTCGTTCATCATATGATTCACCAATGATAGACCATTCTCTAAATGAGTCACTATAGACTGTGTAGGCCTCCAATAGATATTGAGAAATACATTGGTACGGTAGCAGTAGAAAAAAGACGACTAAGTGCTTCATCTACAACATAACGGTAAAGACTTGAAATTGATTCTAATTAGAATGGTAGATCGTCAAATTCCTCCACTTTCTGCGCATTTGAAGATCCTGTTTTGCCCGGTTCTTCTGTTGGAAATGATGGATCAGAAATACTAGAAACCGCAGGAGCAGCATTTGGAGCTTCAGCAGCTGCGGCAGCTTTTTCTACTCGCCATGCATTCAAATTGGTGAAGTACTTTTCATTCCATTCACGACCTCTAAGGTCAAAATAGACTTTTATCATATCACCCTCATTTTGTCCATCAATGATTCCTACACGATCTTGTGTACATTGAAACTTAATAAATTGAGGATATTGGCCGTCTGTTTTAACGACAAATTCTCTGGTTTGAAACGTAGCTGATTTACTTTCAGTCTCGTATACCTTATGCAAAATTCCTTCTAGTTCGTATGACATGACACAAATATATGAGTAAATTATATATAAGTAATCTTATATAGTTAGTAATTGATAAAAAATTCTTCTTTAAATTATCCTTTAACGACTTGATATTGTTATAAACGATAAACATCACTCGGATTAGAACATAATATTGCCCTAGATCCTCTCATTGCAATGGGAGCCTTGATCAAATGTGGATATCGCTGAAGTACATGCAACCAGCCCTCTTCATCGAATTCTTTTCCTCTAAACGTCTTTTGATATTCAGGATGGGCCTTGTTGAGTAGCTCTTTCGGATGCATATTTAATGCACTTAGGATCATTTCCCAACCTGTGGTTGTACTTCGGGAATTCTCGTGACTGTACAATCTGATGTGCTTATTATGGCTCTTAGCAAAAGCAACAGTTTTTCGATCAAGGGATGAGGTGGGGTTATAATACATAAGTATCTCCCGAGGATTTGTCTTCATTAAATTGGCATTTAAATGAAAATACTGCAAATAATCCCTAATACAAAATATCTTATGGCTTAAATGTTAAATTGTAGTTTATTCGAAAAACATTAATACGCTTTTGCAAACAATACTCTGCCCTTAGATGGCTCACCAGTCAATATACATTTCCCTTTCTCTTCTTTCTGATCTAAAGGGATACATCGAATCGTGGCTTTTGTTAACTCCTTGATTTTCAGCTCTGTATCTACCGTTCCATCCCAGTGCGCTGAGATAAATCCACCTTTTGACTCCAGCACACTTTTGAATTCATCAAAGTCGTCGACCTCAGTCATATGATCATCTCTAAATTTAAGCGCTTTTTGAAACATATCGTTTTGAATCTGATCCAATAAAGCTTTGATCGCCTCTGGTAGACCTTCTAGTGGTAAACTCATCTTTTCTTTGGTATCTCGCCGGGCCACTTCTGCCTGATTTTTCTCGATATCACGCATACCCAGTCCGATTCGTACGGGTGTTCCTTTCATTTCATGTTCTGCAAACTTAAAGCCTGGTCTCTTTTTTAAATCCTTATCAATCTTACATGAGACTCCAATGGCTTCTAAATCTGATTTTATTTTTTCCGCTACAGCTAAGATTTCATCAGTCGGTTTTGGTATAGGTACAATGACAACTTGGGTAGGTGCTAATTTAGGAGGAATGATCAAGCCATCATCATCAGAATGAACCATAACCAAAGCACCAACCATTCGAGTTGTCACTCCCCAAGAAGTAGCCCACACGTGCTCTTCTTTATTGTCATCACTTAGAAATTTAACATCAAAAGCTTTAGCAAAATTTTGGCCGAGGAAGTGAGATGTACCCGCCTGCAGCGCTTTGCCATCTTGCATTAATGCCTCCACAGTATAGGTGTCTTCCGCTCCAGCGAATCGTTCATGAGGTGTCTTTGCACCTTTTATAATAGGAATCGCAGCAAAATCCTCCAGAAAACGGGTGTATAACTCATGAATAAGAGCAGCTTCATCAACTGCCTCTTCTTTAGTCGCATGGGCAGTATGACCTTCTTGCCATAAAAACTCCGCTGTCCTTAAAAAAGGCCTTGTCCTCATCTCCCATCTCACTACATTTGCCCATTGATTGATCAATAGAGGTAAATCACGATACGACTTGATCCAGTCCTTATAGGTATGCCAGATAATGGTTTCAGATGTGGGCCTAACGATGAGTTCTTCTTCTAGTTTAGCTGTTGGGTCAACGATGACACCATCACCATTTGGATCATTCATCAATCTATGATGGGTAACCACAGCACATTCTTTTGCAAATCCTTCTACATGCTTAGCCTCTTTACTCAAGAAACTTTTTGGAATAAACAATGGAAAATAAGCATTAACATGCCCCGTTTTCTTGAATGCTCTATCCAATTCGTCACGCATATTTTCCCAAATTGCATAACCTAGAGGCTTAATCACCATACATCCCCGAACTGCAGAATGATCTGCTAACCCAGCTTTTTTGACGATGTCATTATACCATTTTGAGTAATCTTCTTCCCTACTTGTTATCTCTTTTGCCATTTTAAGAAAATATTAACATACGTTAAAATTATATAATTAGCTGATTATCAATTAAATACACATTATGTTTCGTCTAAGTAGCGATTTACTAGGCTAAAAGCCTAAAAAACCACTTTAACACGATTAACACTTTCTATATCACGTATTTAACTGATAGAGCAGGGCAAAAGTAGTAATTTGATGCAAGAAAGTTTTGAGAAAGAAAGTCAATGATTTACAATTTAAATCATATTAACATGAAGAAGTCCAGCCTTAGTTTTTTAGTTTGTTTAATATTCGGGATTCAAGCTCATCTGGTATCGGCCCAAATTTATGATGATCAGGAGTATACTTACGAATATGAAGAAGATGTAGATGCTCAATATGAGGACGAATATGACTCCTTCTTTGGTGATGACTATGACAATTCCAGTTACGGATCATATGCTGATGATAATTTAGTCTACAATCCTGTAACAGATCGAATGCAACGGAGTTATTACTACTTAGGTAGAACACTCTATGTTTTGGATTTTGAAACGGGTGGCTACTACCCGATCACAAATCGATTTAGAAGACCACTTGGATATTCGGATCGGTTTTTCAATCCATATTACAGCAATACATATTATAATAACAACTTTTATAATAATAGTTTCGCTATAAACTTCAATTTCGGTCGGCGCAACTACAATCCTTTTTTAAATCAAAGGAGATTTGGCAGAAGATATCGCTCTAATCGAAATTGGGGATTCGCTATTTCCATAGGTAATGTGTTTGGTGGCTTTGGATACGCAGGGTATTATGGTGGATGGAATGGTTTTAACTCCAGAAGAGGATGGAATCCATATAACTCTTGGGGTTGGAATAGATTTAACTCTAGAAGAGGATGGAATTCGTATAATTCTTGGGGATGGAATGGATTTAATCCCAGAAGAGGATGGAATCCGTATAACCCATGGGGATGGAATGCAAGAAATAATAGTCGACAACCCAATGTTAATATTGGAAATAATAGGCCAAGAAGAGATGTTGCTTCAAATGCACCAAATAATCGCAATCGATCTTTTAATAATCCGAGACAATCCCGTAGAAGTGCGGATATTGTAAATAGCCGAAGAAATAATGTCGTTAGTACAAGGACTAGAGGAGAAACTGTTAGATCTACCAGGATTGCTAGCCAACGATTTGATTCTAATCCATCTTATAGTCGCAACAGGATCGAAACAAGGCGTTCGAGCGAAAGAAATCTACAAGGGAGTCAAGGGGCTAATGGCAGAACAAGAACTTCCGGACAAAGAAGTCAACAATCAGCTCAGCTTAGAAATTCGACTTCTGACCATCTAAACGATAGGAATAGCAACAGAAATCGTACAAATTACTCTGGTACAAGAACCCAACAGAGTGATACAAGGGATAGGGATAGGTTTAGCTCGAATCAAAGTTCTTCAAGAGCTAATACTAGATCTACTAGGAATAATTCCAGCTCCTCTAGGTCTAATTCAGGTTCTTCTAGGAATAATTCTAGCTCTTTTAGGCCTAATTCAAGTTCTGCTAGGAGTAATTCTAGCTCTTACAGGTCCAATTCAAGTTCTGCTAGGCATAATGCTAATAATTACAATCGATCTCGTTCGTCAAATACCAGGAATGATTCTAGACAAAAGCAGTCTTCTTATCAAAGACCTAAACAAAACCAAAAAAGCAATACGAATAATAATCAGAGATCGAGTGCTAAACGTAGCACTTCGAAATATAAATCATCTAATTCTAGACAGAGTAGAATATAATTCCGTGTTTCAGCAAATGAAAACTTATAATTTTAGTTATCCAAATGTTAAAAAACTAATAATTGGTCTGAAACATGAACCTTAGCACTATAAAATACGTCTTAATAGTGTACTTCAGATAGAAATTAAAAAGAGTAGAAAAGTCGCTCAAATGATAAAATTTGAAAACAAGTTTAAGCCTAAAGTTGTATATTGCAACAACGGGTAATAATAAGAAAGTCAATGTATTTACACTTAAAAAATAATATTATGAAAACGTCAAAAATTAAAATCAGTATTTTATCCTTACTTGCTGTTTTATTTATCGGCAACATCTCATTTGCTCAGTACGATGATTTGTACTACGAAGCATCAGATGAAGTCTACTTTGCTGATATAGCAGAAGAAGAATATGTAGCAGAAGATAAGCAAGATTACGGTTACAGTAGTTTCGAGGAAGATGATGGATACTTCTACTCCTCTAGAATTAGAAGATTTAGCAGACCAAGTCGTACGCTAAGTTACTTCTCACCGATTTATACGAATAGCTATAATTACGGGGCTTTTGGAAACTCAGGCTTTAATAGTTTCAATAACTTTTACAGTCCAACAAGAGCTATCATTGCTAACAATGCCTATGGATACAGTTCTTTATCAAATCCATACAGCCCATTCAATACGAATTCTTTTGGAGGATTCAATTCAGTCAATCGATTTGGAGGAGGTGGATTCTCAAGTGCATACTTATGTCCTCCAGTTGGTGGATTTGCTAACACTAGAGCAGCAGTGCCTTCGACTAATAATGCAAGAAGTGGTTCGACTGTCAGTTCTTCAAGAAGATCAGGTACAGTATCTAGTTCTACTCCAACTAGAACAAGTACGACAAGAACTGCACGTACGTCAAGAGATTACAGAGGTACTACGACTAGAACGAATACTGTTAGAACGAACAGAACGTCAACTAACAGATCTAACAGTAGTAGCTTTAGAAATACAACTAGATCGAATAATAACAGATCATACAGTGCTCCAAGAACTTCAACAAGAAGTTCAAGTGTAAGAAGTAGCTCTCCAAGTAGAACTTCATCTTCATCAGCACGATCTTCAAGTTCAAGAAGCTCTAGAGGATAAAACGTTTTCAATAAGTAAATTACATGAAAGGTGGTTGGATTAAATTTCATCCACCTTTTTTTTATGGCTTCTAAGTAATCCGTTTTGACTTTTGTACATTGTTAGAGCATCAATAAAACTCATACCCAGATAAGCACTATCTACTTTAATCCAATTGAATCATGATTAAAATACAGATTATGAATAGTAAGAACATTTTCATTTATTTTATATTTCTATTACTAACAGCTCCATCGTTTTCACAAACGGTTGGGGAGGCCGTTAGGTATTCTTCTTATGACTATTCTGGGACTGCGAGGAGTGTTGCTGTGGGTGGTGCATTTAGTGCCTTGGGGGCTGATATGTCTGCGATATCTGTTAATCCTGCTGGACTAGGCGAATATCGATTTGGAGAATTTGTCTTCAGTATGGGATTCATTATCGATAATCAAAATGCCATTTTAGGTGGTCAGGAAAACAGCACAAACACAAGCACGGCTAACCTAGGTGTCTTGGGTTATGTGTCTACAAATCGTCATCGAGCTGGCTCGCCATTATCATTTTCAAGTTTTGGCATATCATTAAATCGATTCTTAAGTTTTGATAATTCCTTTGAATTCAGTGCGATTACGCCTGGTTCAATTACAGAACGATTTGCAGAGAGAGCGAATGGATTGGGCTTGAATGATCTTGATGATTTTGAGGCAGGGCCTGCATTTGACGCCGGAGCCATTTTTGACTTTGATGGAGATAATTTGTATGAAACTGATTTTGGGGATTTTTCTTCACCAGTTTTCAAAAGACAGACAGTCACCCAAACTGGATCGGGAATGGAGGCGAGTCTAGGATATGGAGCAAGCTTTAATAATAAATTTTCTCTTGGTGCAAATATTGGAATCCCATTCTTCACATTCGAGGAAACAAAAAATTATGTAGAATTTGATGATTCGAATACAATTGATTTCTTTGAAGATCTCATTTATGAAGAGACATTAGAAACCTCTGGTTTTGGTATAAACGCTAAGCTAGGCGTCATTTATAAACCAACGAATAGGTTGAGAGTATCTGTAGCTGGGCACTCTCCTAGTCTGATGATTTTGAATGATATTTTCTTTACGGATTTCACGTATACCTTTTCGGACAATGCGGCACCTGAAACAATTACAATTAATAGCCCCAATGGTGAATTTGAATATCAATTTCGAACACCTTGGAGAGCAATTGTTGGAGCTGCCTACATGTTTAAGTTAGGAGGTGATTTAATTCAGCGTAGAAATGAAGAAGACATCGATTTTGCTGATCGAAGAAAGAATCAAATGAGAGGTTTTATATCTGGAGAAGTGGAGTACGTATCCTTTACAAACGCTTCGTTTAATCTAACAGCCAATAGCTCTAATCCTTTAGATGAACAACTTGAAAATGCGCTGAATGGAGAAATAGGAGCAGCTTTACAAGCTGTTCCCATTATCAAACTAGGAGCAGAATTGGCAAAAGGTAATTTAAGATACAGAGCAGGCGTTCGATACGAGCCTTCTATTTATAAGTCGAATTCAGACACTAACATCAAATATAGTGGAGGCCTTGGCATTCGTATCAATCGAGTTTTTGTAGATCTTGCAGGCAGTTTTAACTCTGGAAACAGTACTTATTCTCCCTATTTGTTAACGAATACTCTATCTAATCAGAACGTAACCATTCAACAGAGGAAATATAATATTGATTTGACATTTGGTTTGAAGGTATAAGGCTTAGGAACTTTCAACATGACGTTTTGTGCTTGAAATCACTACGAACTTTGTTCGTTGCGGGTGATTAACCCCGTTCGGTAATTACTTAAATACAGCTCTTACTTCAATGTCTTATTCAATATCGAAAAATAGGATACTATTTCAATCGAAAAGAACAGTTGTGATTAATAGATGTCGTCCTTTTAGGTACCGTTATGACACTAGATTTGCTTGGTGGTGTTCCTTTGTTATTTGATATAAGTCCGTTGATGATTTTCGCAAAGTCCAATTTGTATACAGTCGTCTTTTGATATGCTTATCATGTTAAAGACAAAATCTTTACCTTAGTACCACATACATACGCAATGAACGGCCCCAATCCACCAATCAAACACGATATTCCATTAGATGAAAAAGCTATTGAATCTCAAAAATTGAAACATCTTAAAAATTGGCAATCTAGTCGAAGTGCTGTCTCTGCCATGCAAAACACAAAGGCATATCACATGCATCTAACTGTGTTGTCAGATCAAAAAGCGAACATTGTTATTGCAGCTTCATCAATTATTATTTCCGTAAGCCTCTCTCAAATTGGACGATTTGACGGCACCTTAGCTTATGCTCTCATGACCTTGACAGTATTTACAACTGTCGCCTTATTATTCGCTATCCTGTCCGTCGCTCCAGCCTTCAGCAAGAGCCAAAAAAAAATGAATGTTGATACAAAAGGCTTCAACCCATTCTTCTTCGGTCATTTTACGGATGTAGAATTAGATGATTATAGGGCTCATATGCTTGATGTCTTAAAGGATCAAGATAAACTGTACGACTCAATGCTCCTTGATCTATATCAGATGGGTGATGTTTTGAAAAACAAAAAATTCAAATATCTTAGTTTGAGCTATAAGATATTCTTTGCGGGGATATCTATTGGTTTGATGATGTTTATTGTTGCTATGTTTATGAAGTAGAGCAAGGAATATGTCATGTGCTATTTTATTAGGCCCATTCGGAATTTACCTTTTTTAGATCTGAATCAAGTATCTATGACAACTTTACAACCCATTGATTATAAGTTTTTTATACCACAATACCAGTTGTACCGTTGTCCTGAACCAGACCAGGAGGCGGACAGGCTCGATTGAGTATCCCATCATGTCACGCAGCATACGATTGTTGTGCCAGATTACTGACCTATCTGGCTCTTCACATATCAGATTCTGAATCGAGTTCAGAATGACGCGCCCTTTTTTGAACCTACCTGACCGGTAGGCAGGTATGATTTAGGATCTCATACTAGAAACTCTTTCTTGAAAATGATGACCTCGTTAAACTGTGGTGCATGACTATTTGTCATCAGTATAATTTTATAGCCCGGATGGATTATAGGGGCTCAAGATGACGGTTCATGATTTTGAAGACGTTAAAACAGATGAGTAAGAGGAAAATTGGTATTTATCTTTCCTACCCACCAAAGTCATCAAAGGCAATATTCTCTTCTGGAACACCTAGATCATCTAAAGTCTTAATGACTGAAGCATTCATCGCCGGAGGTCCACAGAAGTAGTATTCAATTTCTTCTGGTTCAGGATGATTCTTAAGATATTGTTCGTAACACACATTCATGATATAACCTTTGAAGCCATCGCCAGACGCATCAATGTCTTCTTTGATTTGCCAGTTATCTTCTTCAAGTGGATTATCAAGAGCGATGTGAAATTTAAAATTCGGAAACTCCTCTTCAATTTTTCTAAATTCCTCTACGTAAAATAACTCACGCTTCGTCCGACCTCCATACCAATATGATACCTTTCTGTCAGTTGTTTTTAATGTGTGAAATAGATGGAATAAGTGAGATCTTAATGGTGCCATTCCTGCCCCACCTCCAATATAAACCATCTCTTTTTTAGTTTCCTTTATGAAGAATTCTCCATAAGGTCCTGAGATCATACATTTATCGCCTGGCTTTAAGCCAAACACATATGAAGAACAAACACCTGGATTTACATCCATCCAGCCACTCTTCGCTCTATCAAATGGCGGTGTTGCGATTCTGATATTTAACTTGACAATATTCCCTTCTGCAGGGTGATTCGCCATGGAGTAAGCTCTAAATTGTTCTTCTTCATTCACCATTTTCAGGTCCCACAATTTAAAGTTATCCCACTCTGATTGGAATTTCTTTGGATCATCATGATGTTCTGGATGGGCTTCGATATCCATTGTTTTGAATTCAACCACTGTCTCCGGTACATCAATCTGTATATAACCTCCTGATTCAAAATCAAGCGCCTCCCCTGGTGGTAAGGCAACAACAAATTCTTTTATAAATGATGCTACATTATAGTTCGACACAACTTCACACTCCCATTTCTTGATACCAAATATTTCTTCTGGAATAGAGATCTCCATATCCTCTCGCACCTTCACTTGGCAAGCTAATCTTTTCCCTTCCGCTGCTTCCTTTCTCGTCAAGTGATTCATCTCCGTAGGTAGCACCTCTCCACCTCCAGCATGCACATGGCATTCGCACATCGCACAAGTCCCACCGCCACCGCAGGCAGATGGTAAAAACACACTACTCTCCGATAAGGCGGATAGCAAGTTACTCCCTGGCTCCACTTGCAATGGATTCCCGGTATCACCATTCACAATTATGCTAACATTGCCTTGAGGTACTAATTGCTTCCTCGCATAGATCAGCATCATCATTAAAGACAGTATCACAAATGTGAATACAAATAAGGCGGCGAGTATTGGAATTAAAATTGACATATAATAAGTCTAATTGATCAAATTAAAATGCAGCAGGATCTATGCCCATCAGCCCCATAAAGGCCATACCCATAAGTCCTGTTAATAAAAAGGCCATTCCCAACCCACGTAGAGCAAGCGGCACATCACTATATCGTATTTTCTCTCGAATTGCAGCAATAGCAATAATCGCTAAAAACCATCCAAAGCCACCTCCTAATCCAAAGGCAACAGACTCACTAAATGAATATTCGCCCGCCACCATAAATAAGGAACCTCCTAGAATGGCACAGTTCACTGTAATAAGCGGCAGGAATATTCCCAATGAATTATATAAGGCAGGAGAGAATTTCTCAATAACCATTTCAACCAATTGCACCATAGATGCAATCACAGCAATAAACAAAATCAATCGTAAAAAGGTCAAGTCCATACCAAAGATTCCGTTTTCTCCTAGTAGATACACATTGATAAACCAGTTGATCGGCATTGTTATACCCAATACGAAAATCACTGCTAATCCCAATCCAAAGGCTGTCTTCACTGTTTTAGAGACCGCTAGATAAGAACACATGCCTAAGAAATAAGCCAGCGCTAAATTCTCTATAAAAGCAGCTTTGATGAATACATTTACTAATTCCATTAGTCTATTTTAAGATTGATTAGGATACGTCTACTAATTGAGGTCTCCAAGCCCTATGAACCCAGATGACGATGCCAATAACAAACATGGCAGCTGGAAATAAGACAAACAGGTTATTATTCACATACCAACCAAATAACCAACTCTCGGTTGTATTTATTAAGTATTCTGGTGTCGCTCCAATTAACTTCCAATCAAAGATTGTCCCTTTGCCCAACAACTCTCTAAAGAAAGCAACGATCAAAAGTATGAGACCATATCCTACTCCATTACCAAGTCCATCTAACAACGACTCATAGGGTTTATTGCTACTCGCAAACGCTTCTAATCGTCCCATAATAATACAGTTAGTGATAATCAATCCAATGAAAACTGATAAAGCCTTATAGCTTTCAAAGGCTACAGCCTTTAAGACAAGTTCGACCATTGTCACTAAGGTGGCTATGATGACTAACTGGACAATCATTCTGACTTGTTTCGGAATGATATTTCTCAATACAGAGGTAATCACATTTGAACCGACACAGACTAGAACCACCGCTACGGCCATAACTGCTGCATTCTTCATACCCGTCGTCACTGCCAGTGCTGAACAAATACCCAAAACCTGGACAGTAATTGGATTATTGTCACTTAAAGGATCTGTTAATAATTTCTTTTCTTTCTTCCCAAATTTAATGGGAGAAGATGCTTCTTTCTTTGCTACTAATGCTTCAGCCATGATCTACCCTTTAACTGTTTTTAAATATGGTTCGTAATATTTAAGTCCTCTGGACAACATCTCAGATACTCCATCTGCTGTGATCGTTGCTCCGGAAATGCCATCTACCTCATAGACATCATCTCGAGCGCCTCCTTTTCTCACAAATACAGATCTAAAAGAGCCGTCTTTATCATATACCTTCTTACCTATGAACTGCTTAGCCCATGCTGTATTATCTTTTATTTCTGCACCGAGTCCAGGCGTCTCTGCTTTGTGGTCAAAAGCCACTCCTGCGATCGTATTGAGGTCTTGCTCAAAGGCAATATTGCCCCAAATCGCATCCCACAATCCTTTGCCCCTGGTGGATAAGATGTAGTATTTTTTACCATCAGCTTTCGTAAAAACGAATACTGGCAGTATTTGATCTTCAATTGGTTTTTTATACTCTCTGGCCATGTCTACATGCTCTGCTAAGCCACCCAAATGACCCTTCGCTTCGACACCATCTTTATCAAGGATGTCACCATCCATATCTACGACAAGCTGTTCGATCTGCGAAGCAAAAATCTCTTGAATACCATCACCATCTAAATCTTTGAAGTCTCCATCGATATGATCTGCTACTGCTGAAAGCACTGCTTTCTTCGCATAAATAGCTTCATTTTTATCATGGATTGGTTTCAAGACATTAAACAAGCCAGCAAGTAATAGTGCGACAATGACGCACATGACAAAACCAAATATGATTACTGATCTAGTACTATGCACGTTTTAATCTTTTTTTCATGTTAGACTCAAATACATAATGATCGATGAGAGCCGAAAATGTATTGAGAAATAAAATCGCCAGCATCCATCCTTCTGGATAAGCTGGATTTAATACTCTGATGATAATACCAAAGAAGCCGATCAAGATGCCATAGATCCATTTTCCGGTATTCGTCGCTGTTGCTGTCACAGGATCTGTCGCCATAAAGGCTATCGCAAATAACATACTGCCAATCCACGCATGATAGTACCAAGGTATGGTCATAAAGGGTGTCGCTCCCCATGCATTCATCAACAGCCCCATAATTGCTGATCCTAGTAAAGCACCTACGATAATTCTCCAACTGGCTATACCTCTAAACATTAAGAATAACATCCCAATGATGATTAAAGGCTTACACGTCTCACCAATTGATCCTGGGATTGCCCCCCACCACATTTGAGAGGTACTATACACAGATGTCACTGCATCCCAACCACCTTGTGAAGCTAAAGCTAATGGTGTAGCGCCAGTAAATCCATCAACAACTGCCCCACCGACCGCAAACTGGTCGAGGTCCATCCAACCAAATAAATAATTGAATAAGCTATGTCCCCATCCATATTCTGTACCGACTCCAGTCGCTATCTTATCAAAGCCTGACACCCAGACATTATCTCCAGATATCGTCGTCGGATATGCAAAGAAGACAAAGACTCTCGCTAACAAGGCAACATTCCATATATTCATGCCTGTCCCTCCAAAAGCTTCTTTACCAATGATAACTGCAAAAGCAACTGCAACAGCTAACATCCATAGTGGAATATCAGGAGGCATAATCAAAGTAATTAGCGGCCCAGAAACAAGAAAGCCTTCCTCAACAGCATGCCCTTTTTTGGCAGCAAAGAGAATCTCTATGCCCAAGCCAACACCGTGAACGACAAGAAATATTGGTAAAATTTTAATCAGCCCGTGGACTAACTTTAGATGGAAGCCTTCTACGAATCCCGCGTACTGGCCCATAGCAGTAAAGTGCTGATGGCCAATATTGTATGTTCCAAAGATCAGACACAATTGCAAAGCAATCATTACCTGAAACATGGTTCTTTTCAAGTCAATCCCATCTCTTATGTGTACACCTCCAGCACGAGTCGTACTCTTGGGAGAGTAAAGAAATGTGAACACTGCATCCGCCGCTGTGCGACCGACCTTACCCAATGTTGATTTGGGTTCACTGTGTTCTATTTTTTCAAAAAAATCGATTAAGCCCATAGCTTATTCTTAGGAGTTTTAATGGTTAACCTTGCTCACGCATCATCTCTAAACCTTGACGCAATATTTTCTGTAATGGCATTTTAGACGTACATGCAAATTCACAAAGAGCAACGTCTTCTTCTGATAGCTCATTGAGGCCTAAGCCTTCCATCCGTTCGTAATCATTAGCCAAAATGGCTTTCATTAATTGCTGGAGGTGGATATCCATTGGTAATAACTTTTCATATTGACCAGTCATCACAAATGCTCTCTTTTCTCCATGTGTATTTGTCGTTGGCTCAAACTCGTGATTCCTAAATAAAAAGTTAGGATAAGTCCCAGACACACTAGGTCTCGGCGTGATAGGCAAGAGCCAGCCAAACAATTCATAGTCATCCCCTTCAGGAATGGCCGTAATATGATTATCGTGAATATTCAAGAAATCTGACTCAGTAAGCTTACTGCCTGTTAAGACATTACCAGCTATGATCCGAGACTTAGATTCTTTCAATTTACCTTTTAATAAATCACCAACATTAGCACCTTGGAATGTCTTGACGTAGCATGGATTCTCAATTTCTGATCCAGTCAAAGCAACAATGCGCTCCATATTAAAACGACCTTCTAAAAATAAATCACCGATGGTGACTAAATCCTGAACGTTTAATGTCCAAACCTTTTCTGTACTCCCTATTGGATCAATGTGATGTATTTGTACACCGACATTACCTGCAGGATGTTTTCCATTAAACCAATGCAATTCAGCACCCGTCAAGCCAGTTAATGCGTCTGATGGAGCTGTGGCTGCAGATGCGTTTAATCCCAAATGGACTTTTCCTGAAGTTAGTTTTGACAGGACATCAATTGCTTTTTGAATACTTGCTCCTTTACCATCGACTATAAGCGAAGTGTCAGGTGCTAAAGGTGCAGTATCAAATGTACTGATGAATATATTTTCTGGAATGATTTCAGGGTCAGGTAACACATCATATGGCCTTTGGTTTAATAAAGACCAAGTGCCTGATGAGAGCATAAAATTAACAATGTCTTCTCGGGTAGCTGTTGATAAATCAGGAAGCTGTTGTTCAGCATACTGTATTTCACGATCTGCAAGTATGATCACTTCTGCAATGGCTCGTTTTGCTCCTCGCTTCACTTCTATAACTTCTCCGCTCACAGGAGAGGCATATTTAACTCGATTGTCTTTTTTATCTTCGAAAAGAGCATCTCCCGCCTTCACTTCATCGCCAACGGCCACTAACATTCGAGGTATTGGAGACAATCCTCTAAAATTAGTTGGTTTGACTGCAAATGTTTTTGCTTTAATGGACTCATCAATGATTGGCTCGGCCTTGCCTACGAGTTTGATGTCGTGTCCTTTGCTGAGCCGGTGCATTCCTGCTTGTCCAACAAAATCAGGCTTTGCAGATCCGAATACTTCGGAGAGCTTTGGAAAAATCGAAAAATTATTCTGACTGGTGTCAGAACCCATTTTCTGTGCCTCGATTTGTAAAAGATTGTCGCTCAAAGCCAGAACAGCAAAACCAACTATTAACAATCCAACGGCAATTAAGCTGTAGGTTGTAATATTTGATCCTGATATTGATGACTGAGCTAATAGAATTTCTGCAGCTAACACCAAGGTGACAACTGGAAAAATTCGTAGGAGCTTACGTTTAGATATCATTGAAAAGGTCTTCAAAATCACCGCAAATGTAACAAGAATTTACATATTGATTTCAGCACATATATCTTCATAACAAATGAAATCCTATTTAGATCAATTCTACATAAAGAATTGAAAATATATACTAAAAACGTGTAATCATTTACTCCTTTTCAATGTGGGCTGTAAACCAAGCAAGTTTGACGATTGGTTCGGTGTTCGCAATAACATCGATGGTCTTCACAACATCCCCAGAAAATCCTGTGCTATCAAATTCTACCATAATCTTTCCTGTTTCTCCCGGTTTAATGGGTTCTTGGGGCCAAGTCAAATCTGTACATCGGCAAGCCGTCGCTAAATCAATAATCAAGGTTTCTGATCCTGTATTGGTAAAGTTGTATGTAATTCTCTTCTTTTCACCCTCTATCATGGTACCTAGATGGATCGTATCCTGTACGTAGGTGATAACAGGCACATTTGCGAGTAATTCCGTTTGTGATGTATCTACCAAATCTTTTGATCCCTTACAAGCAATTAAGGCGCTTGCAGCAATGAATAGTACAATAAGGTGAGTCGATTTCATAATCCTATTGACCTCCTTCTCTGGTGGCACCTTTTAATATTTCTTTTGTAATCAGGATTTCTTGAGGGCCCTCGATAATTTTGAATTCTGTACGTCGGTTAAATCTGTGTTCTTCTTCTGAACACCGAGTCCCTTGTACACATCGATTGAGAATTAGCGTTTCTCCATATCCAATTGGCTTTATTCTCTCAACAGCTACTCCTCTTTCGATTAACCAATCAGTTGCAGACTGCGCTCTTTTCTGTGACAAATCCTGATTATATCGCTTGGGCCCTCTAATATCTGTATGAGAAGACAGTTCGATAACCATATCAGGGTACTCATTCATAAGGTTCAAGATGATATTCAAATCGATTTCAGCTTCATCTAAAATATCCCATTTGTCAAAATCATAATAAATCTTATTCAATCGAATCGGCTGATTAATGGTAATCAATTCAAATTCTGGTTCGCCACCGCCACCATCTGTGTCACTACCTGGTGGTAATGGCCTTAATGTGATGATTTTATTAATCGTGTAGTCATCAAGAATACCGAGTGTATTAAACTCTATACTATCTGGATAGTAACCATCTCTTGTGATGTAGCCTTTGTATGATCTATCTTGATCCAGAAAGAACTGAAAATCATTGCCTTCTGGATTATCTTTAGATACATCGGGACTCGCTCCAGACTTGTCTTCTAATGATATTGTAGCTCCATTTAATGGACCATTGGGATCATTGACTAAGGCTAGCAAATCTATTTGGATTTGTCTGATGTTGAATTCGTAGATATCATCACAGCACGTTCTGCTCTTCATGTTTTTCTTCTCCTCAACATCTCTATTCGATACTAGAAAACCATTGATACCATCTGCATCAAAAGAGATATTCATATCATCAAATGTGGTATTATAATTACGCCCCAAATTGACAACCTCGCTCCATACGACTCCGTCCCATGTTGATGTAAAAATATCATAGCCTCCCATACCAGGATGTCCGTCTGAACTAAAATATAAGGTGCCATCATGATAATACGGCGTCACTTCATCAAAAGCTGTATTGATGACTGGTCCAAGATTGACGGGTGCTGAGAAGTTATCTTCTCCTTGAATTGTTGAGTAATAAAGATCAAGTCCACCTTCACCTCCTTCCATATCTGAAGTAAAATAAAGTACTTCGTCCCCAAACAGATCGCCAACAACTGGATGCGTAACTAAGAAATCTCCATTGATGGAGTTTACTGCATATGCAGGTGACCATTCTTCACCATCATATTTACTAAAAAACAAAGAGGATGACTCCAAATCATTTCCATCGAGCTTTGACCTTGTAAAATACATCAACTTGCCATCAGGGGAAAAAGCAACATTCCCTGTATGGAAACCTGGTCTGTTAATTTCTTTTTCTAATGCATCAGGCTTGTCGTATTCTCCTTTGTCATTCTTACGGCTGACGTATATTTTCGAATATTGTTTGTCATTTCCACCAGTTGCTTCAACAACCTTTTTAGCAGGAATGGCAGAAAAATACAAATCACCATTGACATAGAGTCTTGGAGAATACTCGACAAATGCTGAGTTTATATCTCCTTTTGCAAATTGGATAACAGTTTCCACATTTTCTTCAAGCTGGTTTGTCAACTTCATCCCAGCCATTGCATTACGAGCCATGGGTTTAAGTTCTTCTTCAGATGAAAGCTCAACAAATTTTTCGAGGTTTGCATAAGCTTCTTCGTATTCTCCTAAGGCTTTAAGAGACATACCATAATAGTAGCGTTCATCAATAAATATATTATCCTCATCACGATCCAATAATCTCTTATATCTCGAATTTGCGCCTTTGTAATTTCTAAGGACATAATTTAGATATCCCAATTGGGCTGCTATATTAGGGTCTTTGGACTCTCGATAGGCTTGTTCGTACCAATCTTCTGCGTTATAATAGTCCCTCAATTTCATAAGTTCGTCAGCTTTTTCAAGCATCTTATTATAAGGTACTTCAGTCAGAGGTTGTGCCGATACTACAATCGCCATAAAACAGACTGTCAGTAATGCAAAACCATATTTTTTATAAGTCAAAACGTTCATTCTAGTTACCATATTAAAATCGTGGACAAAAGATGACTGGATCGACTTCAGGATCCTTGTAAATTTTAATAATATAAGTCGCACCAAGTTCAAAGGCACTTTGAAATCCAGGTGCTTGCTGAAAGCCTAAAAGGCCTAAATCAAATGCTGCACCGACTTTAAGGTCTTTCATTTCTACGCCAAAAAACAACTGTAAATCAGCAGGGCCAATCGCTCTAAAACCAAGTCCACCATTGACTACTGTGCCCTTTTTAGGATCAATAAGATAACCCGCAATGGCATGAAACTGAGCTTCAAATCCTTGTTTGGTGAATTGGACCATTGCACCAGGAGAAAAGCGTAATTTATCGTTTAAGTATCTTGTATAATTCGAAGTTGCTGTAAACCGTGGATTTCTACGATCCGTCGCTTGAAATGTGCCTTGACATCTAGGATCTGTTCGATCAATACTACAATCAAGTGGTGGTTCATTAGGATCTGGATTCGGGTTATTTACATTAGAATTACCATCTCCTTGAATGATACTAGTCCTTGCATTGCTAATGTGATCAACAGACCAGCCAAGTTCAAACTGTGAGCTTTTATCTGGAATTGCTTTATAGAGAAAGCCAATTGCATAGTCTCCTTTGGTCGTACCATCAACATTGCCTTGCTGATCAACATTTACGACTCCACTAAGGGATGAACTTTGTAAATCTACAAGTGAACTCCCATCTTCTGATCTCAGATCAAAATCAAATGGATTGTTCAAGCTTCTTGAATAGGATCCATATTTGATACCAACTGAAAAGACTCTGCTATAATTTTTGTCAAATGCAAAGTGGTAAGCAGCATTCAGTCCACCAACTGTTGTTTTTACGCCTAATGACCCCGCATTATCGGAAGCAAAATTGATACCTCCTCCAATCCAATCGTATTTACGAAAGCCTTTCATGATAGGAGAATCCACGGAGAAAGCTGGGGTTTTATAACCTCCGGAATTCAACCATTGGCCCCTGTAATGCCCTGATAAGCGTATTGTCCCACTAAATGCTCCAGTTTGAGCGGGATTAAAAGTCAAAGGTGACATTTCAAAGTAGCTGAAATGCAAATCTTGGGCTTTAAGTCCTGCGAGGGTAAAGAGTATTAGCGCTGAGAGTAAAAATTTCTTTATAATCATAGAGTTTTATGTCATCTCCTCCTAATCGAAAGATAGTTCATTTTTTCTAAACTTTAGCTGAGCTATGCTTTACTTTAGGGTTCATAAAATGGATAACCGAGTTCATTTACTTAATGCGAATATATTACCAATAATTGTAATTTGAATGCTTTTCTATATAAAGACAAACGCAATAGTGTGGTGCTTTCTTTTCTCAAATGCGATTAGTTTTAGTCAAAGTGCGGATAGTCTATCATTTTTTAGCCCTTCGCCCGACTTTAACAAGCAGAGATTGACGCTGGCTGCGACTGCGGCTGGTCTTAGCTATACCGGTCTTTCTATTGCCCTGTATCAGACATGGTATAAGGATTTTGATCAAGAGGGATTTCATTTTTTTAATGATTGGAATGAGTGGCGCAATGTGGATAAAGCTGGGCATGTGTATAGTTCCCATGCGCAGGCCTTGATGAGCTATAAAGCGGCTAAGTGGACGGGCATGGAGGAGTCTCAGGCGATTTGGAGTGGTGTTTTGATTGGTGCGCTTGCCCAAACGACCATTGAGGTGATGGATGGCTATTCGAGTAAATGGGGCTTTTCGTTGAGTGATTTTGGTGCGAATGCGCTTGGATTGGCATTGTTTGCCGGTCAGCAATCTTTCTGGAAGGAGCAGCGGATTCTGTTGAAGGTATCGTCTTCTTCAAAGGATTATACTCAGGTAAGATTAGAGTCATTCAATATAGATGGTATTAGTCAATCGATTAAAGACTTCGAGAATACTATTATTAATGAGCAAGTTAGGCGTCTATATGGTTCTTCAGGCTTAGAGCGTTTTTTAAAGGATTATAATGCCCAGACGATTTGGATGAGCGCTAATGTAAATGCGTTTTTCCCCCAAGCGCCGACACCTGAGTGGCTAAATCTTTCTTTTGGCTATGGTGCTGAAAACATCTTTGGAGGCTTTGACAATCAGTGGACAGCAAACGGTAATATTTATAATGTCGATCTTGGTCTTCATCCACGACACTCTCAATACTTTCTCTCTCCTGATATTGATTTAACACGGATCAAGGTTAAAAAACCATTTTGGAAAACGGTTTTTTCTGTATTGAATATTTTAAAAATACCCATGCCTACATTAGAATATAATTCGACAGGGCAGTTTGTTTGGCATTGGTTGTTTTTGTAGAAGCCATGCATGGCGACTGTATTCTACCAATGCATGGCGTATCTATTAAGGATTGCCACGAAATTTGTCTTTGCCCCATTTTTTGGGATTGCATTCTATATAGTTTTGAATTCGTTCATACGATTTTTGATCGCGTATAATATTATCATAAAAACGCGGCTGCCAGCCAAAATCGATATGCATTTTGCGTGCATGTGTTGTTACAGCAGATTTGTATCCACGAATAACAGATGCCAAATTTTTGCGTTGTGGTCCGAATTTATTTGTAGAGACGCCATGCGTGGCGTCTCTACAATTATTATATTCATTTTGACCAATTATAATAATTCCATGAATATGATTGGGCATTGTAATAAACGAACCCAATTGTAAATTCAGGTCAGGACGAATGATTGGGGATTTATACCATTCCTTTGTTGCCACAGATCCGATTTCATTCAAGCACATTCTGTTATTTTTTATATGCCCAAAGAAATGTTCCCGATTATGGGTACATATCGTAATAAAATAGGCTGCAGCGCTGCCATAATCCCATGTCCTTAATCGCGCAGACGCTATGCGAAATTTATTTTTAAACTTGTCCATTGTTTCTAGTTGTAAAGTGCAATGTGCATTCATCTAAATGCTCATTGTAATAATCCTTTATTGTTTTTGTTGCTGTTTTTGTTGCTGTTTTTGTTTATTAATGACTTAATTGAGACGCCATGCATGGCGTCTCTACTGTTTGGAATATCTAATATAAGGAAATGATAATTATTAGAAATAATTAATTGTCAATCAAATGACATTCGAATTTATATAACTCTAGATTATAACAGCCTCGTCTTTAAAAAAACTCATTCTCAAACATCCTACTTCTCCGCGTCCAAAAATTCTTGCTTGGATCTCAGCTGAATCAGCTCAACACCTTCATCGGACAACAGTTCATTAAACGTGTCTTTCTGATTGACAATGGATTTCAATTCGTCCTTAGCTTTTTGAAGATCGGTTGACATCAATTTCAGGTTTTTTAATTGTGCACCTGATGGCTTCCCGATTTGTCCAGCGACCTCGCTAAATAAATCCGCCAATTTTTCTCGGAGTTGTGGTTCTGCGGCACCTACATAATTATCTCCAGTCGTGATAACTTTGTTTTCTTTGTAGCTATCTATATTTTTCAAGAGCTGCTCAGCTGACTCTTTGATCGTTGCATTTGAATGTGTCGATAATGGTGTTGCCTTTTCGTGAATCTTATCCACCTGATCAATGACGTAAGCTAGATCCTCATTCATATGATACAGCTGCATTGCAACTTCATGGCCATAATCGCGATCTGCAACTGAATGAATTGATTCAGGATCGTAGACTAATTCGATTGTAGATTCATACACTTGCTTCCCTTTAGTTAGCTTGATGTTATATGTGCCTGGAGATACACGTGGTGAACTAAAGCCACCATAAGACAATGTCTTAGCTACAGCTACCTTTGGTCTCTTCAATAACATATTCCATTGTACTTTATTAATTCCTTTTTGTTTGCCTGCTGGAAGTTCAGTGACCAGATTACCATTCGTATCAAAGAGTTCCAGTTTCATCTTACCAAACGTGTGTCTCTTTTTTAGGAAGTATACAATTTCTGCTGCGCTGCTCGGATTCGCACCGACAAACTCGCCATAGGTTGCGGTACCTCCAAAGCCTCCATATACTGAAGATCCAGCAAAGCCTCCTTGCTCTTTCATCACATGTTGGCCTAAGTCAAAGAAGTGTACATCCTTGGTTAATACATCCTGTGTGAGTTCACGCAGAGGTCTTACATCATCAATAATAATCACACCTCGTCCATGAGTCCCCATAACTAAGGCGTGATCTCGCGGATGCAAGGTGACATGATGGACAGCTACTGCAGGCATGTTGTTATTAAATTTCGACCAGTTTTGACCACCATCAATGGTTACGAATAAGCCAAGTTCTGTGCCTAGATACAGTAAATCAGGATTGACAAAATCTTCTTGAATCGATCGCGCTACGCCGTGTAAATCCTCTGTTGATATAGATGTCCAGCTAGCTCCTCCATCAGTTGTTTTGTAGACATATACAGCATAATCATTTTGTGTATGTCCATCAAAAACGGCATACGCTGTATTAACATCATGACTGGATGCTTCGATGTGATAGACCCACGTATTATCGGGTAGGCCTTGAATATTCTTTCTCAGGTTTGTCCAATCTTTTCCACCATTCTTTGATAATTGCACATTACCATCATCAGTTCCAATCCATATCACCTGTTCGTTAATCGGAGATTCTGCAATCGTAAAAATTGTACAATGATTTTCAGCACCAGAGTTATCTGCACTCAGTCCCCCACTCTCTGCCTGTTGTTGTTTAGCAGGATCATTGGTCGTTAGATCGCCCGAAATTTTCTGCCAGCTGTCTCCACGATCATTTGAGACATGTAAAAATTGGCTGCCTACATATAATCGATCTGCATTGTTTGTGCTCGTGGTGATTGGTGTATTCCAATTAAATCGCAGTTTTTCTCCTTCATCTGCAAAGGGTTGAATTGTTCTGGATTGATTCTTTTCTAGATTGACTCTCCATATCATATCAGCTCCCTGCATTTCAGAGTAAACGATATTATTGTCTTTAGGATTAGGGTATACTCTGAAGCCATCACCCATGCCCACACTTTTCCAGTCACCCGCCTCTATACCAGCGTGACTAGCAGAAGGTCCAATCCAAGATCCATTATCTTGTAATCCTCCATAGACATTAAAGGGAACGTCATTATCCACTGTTACATGATAGAACTGAGATAAAGGCAAGCCCTTAACCATTTCCCAAACAGTGCCACCATCCCAGCTCCGATAGGTACCGCCATCACTTGCTAAATACATCCGATCCGAATTATGAGGATCAAAGCTAAAGTCATGAATATCTGGATGGACTCCACTGCCAATTGTCCTGAATGTCTCGCCTCCATCCTCACTGATCGAAGCAAGCAAACCCGCCTTGACGACTTTCTCTGGATTCTTAGGATCAACGACTAATCTGGAAAAATAAAATGGTCGTACAGTCAACTCAAAGTCATTACTCTTTTGAACCCATGTCTCGCCACCATCATCAGATCTGTAAAGACCTTTATCTTCTTTGTTTTCTGCCTCTATGACGCTGTAAAGTGTATTCGTTTGGGATGGCGCAACTGCAACGGCTATTCTTCCTAGATCGCCTGATGGATAACCTTTGTGAATTTTTCTCCAGGTGGCTCCTCCATCTGTTGATTTATACAGTGCACTGTTTGCGCCTCCAGAATTGAATGAATAGGCCGTTCGTCTAAATTCCCACATGGCCGCATATACGGTTGAGGGTTCATTGGGATCTATTGTAAGATCAGAACAGCCAGTTGTTTCATTGATGTATAAAATTTTATCCCAGGTCTCTCCCCCATCTGTTGTTTTATAAATACCGCGATCTTCACTATCTCCCCACAAAGCGCCCAGCACACCAACATAGACTTCATTACTATTATTTGGATTAATCTGGATACTTGCGATCCGATCAGAATTCTCAAAACCGATTTTAGTCCATGACTTGCCTCCATTATCTGTCTTATACAGTCCATCACCATACGACACACTATTACGCGTCCAAATCTCTCCAGTACCTACCCAAACAGTATTATCAGGATCACTAGGATCGATTGATACAACACCAATAGATTGGCAATAATCATCAAAAATAGAATTGTACGTGACACCGCCATCTGTTGATTTCCAAACACCTCCGCCAGCTGTGCCTATATAAATGATATTAGAATCAGAGGGATGAGATTCCATATCAGTCACTCGTCCACTCATCAAAGCAGGTCCAACATGTCTCGCACGCATGGCGCCAAATAGCGCATCTCCCTTAAGTGTATTTTGAGCAATTAATTCTGATGTAAAAAAAATAGATGAAGTACTAAGCATGCATAATAGCATGGCTAGATTTTTAGTATAAGTAAGCAACATAGTGACTTGGATTAATTAAAGAGAAGAAGTCTAAAGATATCGTTGTAAATAAAAGAAAAAAGAAACCTTTGGTGAAAACCAAAGGCCTCCTTCTATAAATAGGGGTCTATTTCTCGGGAAACGCAAATGCGTTTGTTTCTATTTCTGGATTGATGTTGATGACTTCCATTGTGCCTTCCATCATCACTTGACCATCAATTTTTTGAACCATTGTAAATGGAAAAATGAGTCCGTCTACTTCATCGTAATCACTAAAGTATGTCTCAGTAGATTTACCTTTCATTTCGCCAATCAGTGCATAATCTTCTTGCATGATAGGTACCAATGATTCTTTGTCAAAATAATAAAATGTCTCCAAGTTCTCATCTTTGCCATCAACTTTAACAGTACCTCTAGACAATTTAATTTTATGGCATGGAGTCCCTTCGATTTCTTTCTCACCTTCCAATGACACGGTATATCCTTTGTCTTTGTAATTTAATAGTGGATCTGGAAAATCCATAGTTTGTTTGAAGATTTCAGTTTGTTCAGCTTCCATTTTTTCTGGTTCCATGGTCATCATGTTTGTTGTCCATGCAGTCTCACCATCAAATGCCATTTGAGTCAATTCTTTACCTTGAAAGACGAGCGTCATCTTCATTTTTCCAGGTGCTTGATTTATAATGGTGATTGGAAATTCCATTCCAAATGAACTTGCTTTTCCAGTCATCTTGACCGATTTCATTTTCTCCAATTGATCTGCACCACCAATGGTCTCAATATAGTTATTGATAATTTCATCAGCATCCTGACCGTAAACCGTTGAGGAAGACATGAATAGTATACAACCAAAGCATAATAAAGTAAATAGTTTTTTCATAAATCTTTTATGTTTGTAAGTCTCAAAAGTAAATAATGAGACCTTACCAACTGACATTATTTTTACGAATAACGCTTTTTTAACGACTAATGCATGAGAATCACATCAAAAGTCATTTTACCATAGCCAATATAGGATGTAAAAGATCAGTATTGCCAGTACAATCATCTGATATAAGTAATTGGAATACCAAGGCATATCCTCCATACCTTCTTTTATATATTCCTTTTTGAATGTTAGCTGATCCAATTGGGATTGAGTTGGTGGATCTGTCATCAAACTAACTCCTATGAAAACGATTAAACTGAGGAGCATCATGGCGCCTACATTAACAGTATAGTGCAAAGGCCACATATCGTTTTCTGCTAAAAAGAAAGTAATGATGCCTCCCAGTGTGCCAACCATCAATGTCCAAAACGCACCATGTCCATTGGCACGCTTATAAAATACGCCAACTAAAAATATAATAGCAATGGGCGGCACAAGTATCGCAAACATCTGCTGAAGATAGGTCCAGAGACCAGAAAAGTTTTGAATCTGCGGTGCCCAAAGTGCAGCAACAATCATTAATACGACCGTACAGATTCTACCATATTTGGCAACTTCCTGTTCTGTCATATTTGGTTTATTAGGCTTGACAAAATCAACAACAAACAAGGTAGAAGATGAATTCAACGCAGAATCCACACTTGACATAATGGCTGAAACTAATCCTGCCAGAACAATTCCGACCATACCAACTGGTAAGAGATCAGTCACCATCATTGGGAATACGGCGTCACCATTTTCAAGCCCTGGATATAAACTAATCGCCATCGCCCCTGGAAACACCATTATAAATAAGGGCACTATTTTTAAGAATCCTGCAAAGATAACGCCCCATCGTGCATCGTTAAGTGAACGAGCGCCTAGAATCCGCTGCACAATATATTGATTCGTCGACCAGTACCAGAATCCTAAAAAGGGAACACCTAATAATAAACCAGGCCAAGGTAGAGCTTCATCATCAGCAGGCCGCACGACTGAAAAATGACCATCAGGTACACTCGCCAATACATTATCCCACGAATAATCTAACCGACCAAAAATGATAAATGTCATGACTGAACAGCCAACGATCAAAATCACTGCCTGAATCGCATCTGTAAACACCACTGCTTTCAAGCCTCCAAATGCGGTATATATACCCGCGATAAAAGCCAATCCAACTGCGGTTTGCCACATGACTAAATTGGGAAAAAACGCTTGCAAAACGAGAGCTCCTGCATACAAGGCTCCCGCCGTCTCTATCATGATTGTACTAAAAATCGATACACCTGAAAAGAACAATTGTGACCGACGATCAAATCGCTTTTCTAAATATTCAGGTATCGTAGTGATTCTATTCTTTAAATAAAGAGGAACGAAGACTAATGCCGCCACAATCAAGGGCAAGCCTGACATCCACTCATACACAGAATTCACAATACCTGTTGTATAAGCAGCTCCAGATAATCCAATAATCGTGGTACTCGATATATTGGATGCAAATAAAGATAAACCAATCAATCCCCAACCAAAGGACCTACCACCTAGGAATAAATCTTCTCCGGTTTTAGTTTTCCTTGAAATGTATAAACCGATCCCGAGTACGATTACAAAATAAGCAATCACAATGGCCGTATCTATCGTAGAAATTGTAGAGTTCATATGAAGTAGATCTAATTAAGGGTTGAATTAATGATGCGACAAAATAGACTATTTCCCTTCCATTTTACAGTCTTGCTTTTGAAAAGTAAATTGAAGCCTTAATCTTTTGTCTATTGAATTTATATTTTTGCAAGGGTCTAGCGCCCCATGAATCTGTACCACCAATGCCCATATGAAAAAGATCTAGACATAAATAAGACTTATTGTTTTTAGGCAAATCGTAGGTGTGCAACTCACCTTGTTTTCGCCTTGTCAATTGAGATGAGCTGTACGGAAGAACACTGAATCCAAAATCCTGCGATGCTTCAATTGTAAATCCTTCATGTGTAATTGTCGTCAGCGTCAGGCTTTCATTTGCTGATCGATAACCATTCTCTTGTGGGGAAATATACGGTTCAAAGAATGTTGATATTTCGGTATTATAATTAGCCCAATGTGCTGAGTTATGTCTATCTACATAATTTTCATGTGGTCCGCGCCCCAAATAATTCACCTGACTCAAGGCAGGATTAATTCCTGCTGTCAATCCAATTCTTGGAATATCTATGATCGCATTATCTGTTGAGTAGATTTCTATACGGTATTCAAATTCCGAATTTTCTAATATGCAATACGTAAGCTCAGCTTCTATGTTAATTTCTGGAAAATGAAATACAGCAACTAATTCATTTTGCTCAATCTGTCTTAAGGATTTAAGAATAGTTGAATAGTGCTTGGGCATGTATTGTCCATAATCTTCAAAGTATGTATAACCCAAATCATTATCATTCGGTGGTCGCCAAAAATGAAATGTAAAAGGTGTTTCATTCAGTCGAAGTGCAAAGACAGATAATGTATCAATCAAGCCAGTTTCTTTTTGAATATCAACAGTCAGCTCTCCAGCTTTAAATTGCCAATGATTTTCTTTTTCCTTTAGTCCATTGTCTGTTGTCAGTTTAGGTCTTTCCAAAACTTCCTTTTTACGAAGAATAAATTGTTCTACTGCAATAATTTGCCCATCAATTACTTTATCATCTGATGATTCTTCTGAAGCATTGTAGATGGTCACATTGAAAAACATCGACTCATTATAATTTGAAACACAAATAGGTACAAATAGAGTGGCTTGCTCAGCAGGATGAAGGGTTCGTGTATACCGCTTGCTATAATGCACCTTGTGAATATTAAAAACAGTGAGCTTGATCACAATTTCTTTTTGCTGAAACAAGTACAAACTTGAGATATTTAAATCTAGCTTTTCAGGTACGTATTCAATTTTAAAATTCTGATAGACTTTCTTTACTTCTGCTAAGCAAGGATGTGGTCTCCTGTCGGGAAATAAAATACCATTTAAACAAAAATTAGCATCGCTCGGAATATCTTCTGGACCAAAATCGCCTCCAAAATGATACTGAAGTTCACCATCTTTCTCCGCTAAAATGCCTTGATCTACCCAGTCCCAAATAAAGCCACCTTGCAGACTTTTATACTGATTAATTACATCCCAACAATCTATAAAATTACCTAGACTATTACCCATTGCATGCGCATACTCACACATAATCAGTGGTTTAGTCGGATTGGTTTCAGCATAGTTTTCTATAGCTGAAACTGTTGGATACATAGGACAATAAATGTCAGTTGATTCCTCTGGCTTTGCTTGTTCGTATTGAATCGGACGCGAGCTATCCTGCTCTTTTAGCCAAGCATAGGCTCGTTCAAAATTAACACCATAACCAGCCTCATTCGCTAATGACCATGTAATAATACAACTGTGATTCTTTGAGCGGTGATACATCCGCATAAGCCGATCCATATGTGCATCTCCCCACGTAGGATCCTTTGCCAAACTCTCCTCTTCGTATCCCATCCCATGGCTTTCAATATTCGCTTCATCGACTACTAAGAGACCATATTCATCACACAGCTCATACCAACGTCTGTGATTCGGATAGTGACTATTCCGAACGGCATTGATGTTATTCGCTTTCATTAGGTGGATATCCAGATGCATACTTTTCTCATCAATGACATGGCCTGTCTTCTCATCATGCTCATGCCGATTGACACCTTTAATGGTTAAGACTTTACCATTCAAGCACAAGAGTCCATCTCGGATCTCTATGTTTCTAAAGCCAACTCGCTGTTTTAAAACATCCAGTTTGTCTCCATTCTTTTTTAATATTAATAGCAAGGAATACAACCTGGGAATTTCATGGCTCCAGGCTTCTACATCAAGATTTTCCAACTCCAGCTTACCTAATCCAGATCTAATTGCTGTTGTTGATTCTATAATGATCTTTTTATGAACATCATAGAGTATTAATTGCAATTCCAAGTCGGCTGTATCTAATTCTGGTGAGCACACATCAAATGTCAAATTAAGTGAAGATTTCTTAAGACTAACAAATTTGGGTATTAATGTAAAATCTCTCAAATAAGACCTTTGTCGTGACCATAAATAGACCTCACGTTCAATCCCTGACAGCCTCCAAAAATCTTGACATTCTAAATAAGAACCATCGCACCATCGAAATACCTGAACGGTAATATCATTCTTACCGTCAACGACATAGTCTGAGATATTAAATTCAACCTCGGTTTTTGAGTCTTGGTTATAGCCGAGGAAATGACCATTAACCCAATAATAAGATGCTGCACGCACTGCACCAAAACTAATCAGGACCTCACGACCGCCCCACTCGTCAGGGACAGTAAATTTTCGTTTATAAACGCCAGTTTCATTTTGCTCTGGAACAAGCGGTGGATTCTTTTCGAATTCATATCGATCATTCACATAAATTGGAATGCCATAATTTTTCAATTGCCAATTCGACGGGACAGCTATCGAATCCCAGCTTGTCAAATCGCAAGATGGAGATGAAAAATCCTGAGGCAGATCTGATCTGTGTTCTGCCCACGCAAAGAACCAATCTCCTGTCAATAAACGACAATATTCAGATTCAAAAAAAGATGATTGAAGGGCAGTTTTTTTGTTTGGAAATGGCATGAGGAAACAATGTTCTTGCTCAAGACCATGCTTTACTACTGAAGGATCTGATAACCAACTATAGTCTGGCTTAATTGGGGATGTAGTCTCTAGTTTAGTGATGCTCAAATAGGTTTTGATTCAGTTTGCAAGACTGAAAATAGTGAAAGTATATGAAGGCGACCAAGCTTTATCACTTGTGGATTTTATAAATTGTATTTTTAATGTGTATGGTATGATCTTTCGTCAATTAATTTGTCATCGTTTTACAAAAAAATCTTGCCTAATTAAGGTCTTTGGTTCATTTTTCACCCCGTGATAAATAACAGGGCTACAACAATGATACGACTACTGCGATGTTGCAATCGTACTATACCTTCGGCATTTCTATAATCATCTTACACCTTTGGAGTTTCTACAATGATGTCTCGTGGAATGAAAAGAGAAATCCTTATATTTATTAGATATCATTATTCAGTACCCTTTTCTCAACACTTAGCAATATAAAAGGATTGAACCTCATATGAAACTTTTATTATCTGTATTGATGACGCTTTCATTTGGCATGACTTATTGCCAAGAGCTGACAGACACAAAGATCAATGGATATAAAGGCATTTGGTTTGAGCTCAATCAAAAATATGAGCATGGCGATAAATATTCCGGCGCTCTAGGGACCTACACAGCCAAACATGTCCCCTTAGCGATTTATGCAAAAGACGTTGATAAAACATTCTTTGTCTATGGTGGAACAACGGCAGAAGATAAAAGACACTTGCTTTGTATGATTGGTGAATTTGACCATAAGACAGGATTGGTTTCTAAACCAACAGTCGTGCATGACAAGCAAGGTGTAGATGATCCTCATGACAATCCTTCTTTACTCATCGATGAGGAAGGTTTTATTTGGGTTTTTATAAGTGGCAGGGGAAGAACGCGGCCGGGATTTAAATACAAAAGTAAAAGCCCATTTAACATTGAAGCATTCTCAAAAGTAACAGAAGAAGAACTGACCTATCCACAACCGTGGTCTGTGAAAGATGGTTTCTTCCATTTTTTCACAAAGTATACTGGAGTCCGCCAGTTGTATTTTGAGAGAAGTAAAGAGGGGACGACTTGGTCAGAAGATAAACGACTAGCAGCCATCTCGGTTAATGAAGGTGAAAAATCAGGGCACTATCAAGTTAGCAATTCTTTTGAAGGCAAGATAGTGGCTACATTTTTTAATCGACATCCCAATGGAATCGTTGATCGGCGGACTGATTTATACTATGTCCAATCCGAGGATTTCGGTACATCATGGACTTCTGTTACTGGTCATGAATTGCAATTGCCCCTTACAAAACAAGCAAACTTGTCGAGGGTCATTGACTATGCCTCACAAAGCAAAAATGTCTATTTAAAAGACATGGGCTTTGACGCCGCAGGGAATCCAGCTTGCCTATATATCCGCAGCTATGGACACGAACCTGGCCCAAGAAGTGCACCTTACGAATGGTGTCTGACAAGATGGGATGGAACAAGATGGTTAACGTCTGTAATCACAACATCTGATCACAATTATGACATGGGGAGCTTATATATCTCAGACAATACGTGGAGGATAGTTGGGCCGACTGAAGCAGGGCCGCAAGCTTGGGGAGTTGGAGGTGAACTTGCAATCTGGCAATCAGCCAACAAAGGCAAAGAATGGACCAAAACAATACTAACTAAGGATAGTGAATTAAGCCATTCGTATGTACGTCGACCAGTACATTTTAAAGATCCTTTTTGTTTCTTTTGGGCTAGTGGGCATTCCCATGACTTCAGTCAGTCTGAATTGTATTTTGGTAACTTTAAAGGTGAGATTTGGAAATTACCATATACCATGGAAACAGATTATGAAAAGCCAATAAGGGTTAAATGATGAAGGTCGTCTCTTCAGGATTTATATGATAACAATGAGTCATGACTCCTTGGACAGCATAAACATATGGGATGCTTACAATTAAAATTCTGGATCTATTGACAAGTCGACATTAATCCTTATTCTTACTTTAGTATCTACAAACTAACTATTGACAATGGATCGGACTATCCCCATTAAGACATTTCCTGAGATGACAATTATCTCGGATCAACCAAACGTTACACATTCAATTGAATTGACATCAGAGGAGGATGGCGTCTACATCTACTCATTTCGATTTAGCTCAGCAGAAGCTGTCGTTCCTAAAGCAGTGACGCTCCATTGGAAGTTGCCTGCTTTAAATATCAAAGGCGTATGGACAAGTGGGAGCTTGTATGAAAAACGTCTAAAGTATGACTGGGAGCTTGAGCATCTACAATCCAGAGTCTCTGTCAATGCTCCAGTTGTATCAGTATTTGGTCATGCTGATCAAAATGTGATCAGCTTTGCCAGCAGTGATGCCATCAACAAGCTAGAAATGAATGCCTTGCTTAGAGAGGAGGACGTCCATCTCTATTGTCACGTCGCTATGTTTACTGAAAAGCAACAAGCGATCACAGAGTATACATCAGAAATCAGAGTTGATATGCGTGCCGTTGATTTTTCAAAAGCCTTGGGTGACACTTCATTGTGGTGGGAAGAGCAGTACAAACCAGCATCCGTTCCTGAGATTGCCCGCAGTCCGCTCTACTCTACTTGGTATAATTTCCACCAGCATATGGAGGAAGATATACTTCTAGAAGAGTGTCGGATAGCCAGTTCGTTGGGGTACAAACTGATCATTATAGATGATGGTTGGCAAACGCTAGATGCGAATCGGGGATACGATTACTGTGGTGATTGGCAGCCAGATAGATTCCCAGATTTGGCCGGACTTGTGGACAAGCTACATGCTGTGGGGATGCAAGTAGGGATTTGGTTTTCTGTACCTTTTTGTGGTCATAAGTCTGTGGCTTACCAAACGTTTAAAGGCAAGTTTTTAACAGAAGATCATAGGTGGGCGCCAGTCTTTGACCCTCGTTATCCTGAGGTGCGTGAGCACTTGATACAGATCTATGCTCATGCAGTTGAGACCTATCATTTGGATGCTTTGAAGTTAGATTTCATTGATGAATTCAAAGCCTATCCTGATACAGAATTAACATTAGACCATGGACGGGATTATGCCAACATCAATGAGGCGGTCGATCGTTTGATGTCTGATGTTATGAATCGGTTGCGTGCTATTAAAGATGATATTGCCATAGAATTCAGACAAAAGTATATAGGACCGGGCATGAGAAAATATGGAAATATGTTTCGGGCATTTGACTGCCCGAATGATCCTGTATCGAATCGAATTAGAACAACTGATGTTAAATTATTATGTGGTCATTCTGCAGTGCATGCCGACATGCATTTGTGGCATCCAGAAGAAAAAGTAGAATTGGCAGCCATCCAAATCTTGAATACGTTTTTCAGTGTCCCCCAAATATCCGTTCATCTACGCCAGCTGTCTGAGTCGCATTTAGCTATGGTCAAATTCTACAATCAGCTGTGGATTGAGCTTGCGGATATCCTGCTAGATGGTGAATTCATTCCTAAAAATCCAATTGCAAATTATCCTGTGCTACAAGCTACTAAAGAGAATAACACAGTCATTGGTGTTTATGATAATTCTGTTATTGACATTGAATCCAATGACATCATTTATATTTTGAATGCGAAGTTATCAGATCAAATCGTATTAAACTATATAGGCACACCAGCTACCTTTCAAATCATTGTTCTAGATTGTATAGGTAAAATACAGTATAAAACCGAAGCCGTTTTAGAAGCAGGTGTTTCATCATATCAAGTTCCTGTGTCAGGTCTAATCACGATGAATAAAGTAACAAAGCCGATTTAGTCGAGATATTAAAAAGTAGAATTCCAGAACCTTTTAAATATGATATAAATATTGATAGTTGAGATGACACTATATTCTCAAAAAGACAAACATAAAATCGTCCTTCTTTTTGAAAATATAGTGTATCTATAATCCTATGGCTTCAAGACAAGCTTACCCATCTTATTCCCAGAAAACAATCTATTGAATGTATCAGGAAATGTATCTAGCCCTTCAATGACGGTTTCTTTTGATTTTAATTTGCCAGCCATCATCCACTCACCTAATTGCTTAGCAGCCTCCATGTAACGGTCTCTGTAATTGAAGACAATGAAGCCTTCCATCTTACCACTATTAATTAATAGAGATAGATAATTTTTAGGTGCTTGGGGGCCATCCGTACTATTGTAGCCTGATATGGCACCACAAATAGACACACGACCTTTAAAATTCAGACGACCTAAGCAGTGATCTAAAATATCACCACCTACGTTATCAAAATAAATATCAATGCCTTTCGGGCAATGCTCTTTCAAACCAAGTCTAACATCATCATTTTTATAATCAATACACGCATCAAATCCATAATCCTCAACAACCATTTTACACTTCTCAGGACCACCCGCGATACCGATTACTTTGCATCCTCTTATTTTACCAATCTGTCCAACTACACTTCCAACAGCTCCTGCCGCACCTGAGACGACCAGCGTTTCTCCTTCTTGCGGATTTGTAATATCCAGCAAGCCAAAATACGCAGTAAAGCCAGGCATCCCTAGCACACCTAAAAACTTTTCTTTTGGCAATCCAAAGGTGTCTGTCTTATAGCAAAAATCACCATTTGAAACAGCATACTTTTGAACACCAAGAGTTCCAACTACAGTGTCACCTTCTTTATACTCTGGGTGATTACTTTTTAGAACAGTCCCGACAGTCCCCGCACGCATCACTTGTCCTAAACCAACTGGCGGTATATATGATTTGACATCATTAATCCAACCGCGCATTGCAGGATCCAAAGAGATGTACTCAACCTCACATAAAAATTCGCCATCACCTGGCTCAGGTATTTCTCCATTCACAATATCCCATGTCGATGCATTGGTCATGCCAACTGGTCTTTCTTTTAATCTTACTTGTGTGTTACTCATATGACTATTGTTATCTTGTTTCTAATTTCTTAATTACGTTTGCAAAATACATAAAACACAACAGAGTACGCCATGACAAGTTTTGATACCAATCAACAAATCATCCTTGAAAACGATAGGATTAAGCTCAGGCCACTAATCGTAGATGATTACAATAATTTGAGACCGATTGCTCAACGAAATCCTGACCTCTTGCAGTTTTCACCCCAACAAGTCAATTCTGATGCGCAACTGGAGGCATACATCGCCAAGGCCTTAAAGCAAAAAGCAGCGGGAACACGATATCCATTCATCAGTTTTGATAAAAAAACACAAGCCTATTCTGGTAGCACCAGCTATCTCAACATATCGAATGACAATGCGCGACTAGAAATCGGCGCGACGTGGATCGGCAGAAGTTTTCAAGGTACGGGATTAAACAAACAGCAAAAGTTATTAATGCTCACCTATGCTTTTGAGACGCTAGATATGCAGCGAGTCGAGCTCAAAACGGATGCCAGAAATCTGCAATCCCAACGCGCGATGGAGAAAATCGGAGCCAAAAGAGAAGGACTATTGAGAAGTCATACGATCATGGAAGATGGGTATCGGAGGGATACTGTGTATTATAGTATTTTAGTTGATGAATGGACTGATGTGAAAAGTAAGTTGAGTCGATAGTTGAAAGTCCATGGTTGATAGTCCATGGTTGATAGACGATGGTTGATAGACGATGGTTGATAGATGATAGTCCATAGATGATGGTCGATAGATGGCTTGATAAAAACCACTTGCTGCAGATAAAAAGGATATTGCTTCTTACTCTTGTTTTTATCATGTCGTGCATGGTTTGTTGTAAAACAAAAGGAAGAAAGTCAGTAAATGTCAATCATCAACAATAGATAACTTTAAATTCTTTTTACGCATCTATTGACCATGGTCTATCAACTATCGACTCCTTAAAAATATCTTTTGTATACAAATCCAAATTGAGGAAACTCATCAGCATTCGAAAACATATAAAATCACTATATTCCAACTCTATTTGATCACATAAACTAATTAAACTACATGCTAAATCTATCCGTTATACTTGAGGACTCTGCCAAACGCTTTGCAGGAAAAGAAGCTTTTACATTTGGAGACACGACGCTTAATTTTGCTCAGGTTAATGGAGCAGCAAATCAAATAGCGAATGGATTAAGAAATGCTGGAATTGGCATGGGTGACAAAGTGGCTTTAAGCTGCTTTAACTTACCCTATTTTCCAATGGTCTATTTTGGTATCCTGAAGGCGGGAGCGACTGTTGTACCATTGAGTGTATTGTTGAAGACTGATGAAATCGAATATCACTTAACGGATAGTGATGCTAAAGCTTATTTTTGTTTTCAAGGGACAACTGATTTGCCGATGGGTGAAATGGGACATGCAGCGTTTCAAAAAGTGGGTGCTTGCGAACACTTTTTTATGATCACAGCCGTGCCAACAGATCCATCTCCAATTGCTGGAACGAATACACTAGGTTCATTGATGGCAGGTCAAGCACCAACATGCGAAACAGCTCAAACAAGCGCTGAGGATACAGCAATCATAATCTATACATCTGGAACAACAGGAAGACCAAAAGGAGCAGAGTTAACACATTCTAATCTGATGTTAAATGCTGTGCTCGCAGCAGATCTAGGCTCAATGCAAAAGGAAGATAATTTACTCATTGTGTTGCCTCTATTTCACATTTTTGCCATGACCTGCTTGATGAATGCGGGGATTTATAGAGGTGCTCATAGTGTCTTGCTGCCGCGTTTTAATGCGGAGACAGTATTTGGCTTAATGCAAAAACACAAAACGACATTATTTGCTGGTGTCCCAACGATGTACTGGGGTCTGCTTAACTACAAGGAAGATAAATTTGATTACAAAGCTATTGCAGAGAATTTACGACTTGGTATGTCAGGAGGTGCAGCGCTGCCTGTGCAGGTCTTGCATGATTTTGAGGCTAGATTTGGAGTGCCAGTCTTAGAGGGATATGGTATGTCTGAAGGATCACCCGTCGTGACCTTTAATCATCCTGGCACAGAGCGAAAAGCAGGGTCGGTCGGCACAGAGGTGTGGGGCGTTGAAGTCAAGTTAGTAGATGATAATGGCGATGAGGTCGCGCAGGGAGAACGAGGAGAATTACTGTATCGAGGTCACAATGTCATGAAAGGTTATTATAAAAAACCAGAAGCAAACGCTAAGACATTAGTGGATGGTTGGCTTCATTCAGGTGATGTTGCGATTAAAGATGAAGATGGTTATTACTTCATTGTAGATAGGACAAAGGATATGATTATCAGAGGTGGCTTGAATGTCTATCCGAGAGAGGTAGAGGAGATGATGATCAAACACGATGCAGTTTCGCTGGTTGCTGTTATCGGGATGCCTGACGAAAAGATGGGTGAAGAGATAAAAGCCTATGTCGTACTTGAAGAAGGTCAATCGATAAGTTCGGAAGATCTAATGGCCTACTGTAAAGAACATATTGCTGCGTATAAATATCCTCGTGCTATTGAATTTATTGATGCCTTGCCGATGAGTGCAACAGGCAAAATTCTAAAGAAGGAGTTGCGGAGACAATTGGCTGAGCAATCATAGTGGAGGAGGTCAAACCAAAATTGGATGGGTATATTTACCACATCGTAGAGCCTGCATATTTTAAATCATTTGAAGGAAAGGCAGAATACTTTCCTGCCCGCTTTGAAGAGGAAGGATTTATTCACAACTGCTTTGAAGATCAGTTTGAGTATGTCTTTACGACTCATTTTAATCATGTCAAAGAGGTCTTGATTTTGAAAATCGATCCGGTCAAAATACACGCTCGGATTATTGTAGAAGGAGATCAGCACCCAAAAGGCTTCCCTCACATTTATGGACCAATCAACGTGGATGCTATTGTAAAAATAGAAACGAGACAGCTATTGTAAACTTAAAAGATTCAGGACACTTTGAAATCCTTATACACCTTTTTCTAGGATCCTTCTAGCAGATTTAATCTGATGTGTTTTGATGATCTCCGGATCAATTTTTAAAAATGGAGTCGTATTTCTACCTGAGGCAGATATGACTTTCACATAGCCGATAATTGACGCCCAACCGATAATTGTTTGGATGCCTGGATCTAAAGATGAGTGAATACTACCATCTGCTATCCCCCGTTCAATTTCCTGTATGGTCAACTTAAACGGCAGATTATGGATGTCCTGCAATTTCATATAGGATATGCTATCTTTCATGGCCTCGGTCAACTTCGTATTATCCTCCCCTCTTGATGTAGATCTAATAATTGAAAAATACTCAAGTAACACTTCAGAGTATAGATAATTCGATTCACAAAAATCCATAAATGTATGTGTCAACGCTAAGACACATTCAATGCCTGGTTCGGTCTTGTACTTATCTATTGTGAGGTAATATTCGTCATTAAGTAATTGTAAGGCTTTGTATGTTATGGACATATACAAATTTTCCTTGCTGTGCATATAGGAATACAAGGTGACCTTTGTAATCCCTGCTTCAGCAGCAATATCGTCCATTTTCGCATTCTTATAGCCCAGCTTGGAGAAGATCCTTTCGGCGGCTTCAATGATATTTGATTCTTTTATTTGCCTTTTAGTCTGCAACATAACTATACTCTGAGTATAATTTTGTGAAGATAGTAAAATGTGCGGATTCGATATTTCGCTACCTTATGAAAATCAGGAGCTAAATGATCCATAGATGGTATCATTCAATAGGATTTTACTTCATCTTTGCTAAGTTTACAATCAATCCATGATCAAAGGCCACGTATTTTGTTAAATCACAATCAAAAAATAATCCACCTCCTACACCGCACGACAGGTGGACCAAGGTTGAAAGACCTCCTGAGATTTCAATCGCAATCGATAATAGCGATTGTAGATGAGCTTATTCATAAATCCAGTACATACAAGCAATTTACGAGAGATCAAGTGTTTGACAAGAACTTAGATACCTTGAAAAAAGCTCGTGGCGTTAAATATCGAAATAGAGTTGCAAAACGCCGTATCTCGGATTTATATATCATGCAACTGGCAAAAGGTGAAGAGCAACTAAGAGAAAAGATAAGTTTCTTTTGGCATGACCATTTTCCAGTCAATGTCAAAAATCCTGGACAAACATTAAGCTATCTAAATACGATCCGCAAGCATGCACTTGGGAGCTTTAGAGAGTTGCTACATGCTGTGTCAAGGGAAAAAGCTATGATTCTATATCTGGACAACAATAAAAACATAGAAGGTCAGCCCAATGAAAATTTTGCAAGAGAAGTCATGGAACTCTTTACACTTGGCATAGGACATTATACTGAAAATGATGTCCTCGAAGCAGCTAGAGCATTTACTGGGTGGAATAATAAAAACAACGGGGATTTTATTCACATTCAAAAACATCATGATAAAGGGAGTAAAACGATTTTGGGTCAAACTGGTCAATTTACAGGAGATGATGTTTTAAACATTCTCTTAGACAATAAGCAAACCAGTAGGTATATCACTTCAAAACTCTATCAATTCCTTACAGGCCAAACCATTCCCAATGGTATAAAAGACTCACTTAGTGATCAATTCTACAATAGTGACTATGATATTTGTCTACTGTTAAGACTCATATTAAATGCAGAAGACTTTTATGCTCCAAGTGTCGTTTCACAAAAAATAAAGTCACCTATTGAACTCATTACAAACCTAGTGCGACTTCTAAACCTTGAGTTTAAAAACGCCACATATCTTTATAAGATACAAATGAAACTTGGGCAAATTGTTTTATATCCGCCTAATGTTTCAGGCTGGACTTTTGGTAAATCATGGATTGATTTAAACACCGTAACTGAAAGACTAGAACTGGGTGATAAATTTTTAAGCAATAAAACCATTCGCATTAATAAACCTTTGCTTAGCCTTGAAGGCGATGAAGACTCGGGTGAAGATGGGCGTCCTAAAAATGGAAATCAGTTTAATTTTAGCTCAATTGAGAATTTCCTACATCTGGATCCTGAAGAAAATATGAAACAATTGGCACAGCTGTTATTCAATCGTCTTTCTAATCATCTGGATGTGTTGATTGCTGAATTGACTAATCGATGGTTAACCGGTGACATAAGCACTAAAGATCTCTTGATCGTATTATTGTCACAACCAGAATACCAACTTAATTAAGGTATGGAAAACAAGTCAAGTCAAAAAAAATTAATCATCATTCAGCTGACAGGAGGAAATGACGGATTGAACACGGTTATTCCAATAGAGAATGACATCTACTATAATGCTCGTCCCCATTTGTCCATTTCAAAACAAGAGAGTCTGAAGCTTACTGATCAACTTTCTTTTCATACGGCACTGCCCTATTTTCAGCGACTTTATTTTGATGGTACCCTTTCAATTGTTAACAATGTAGGTTACCCAAATGCAAGTCGGTCTCATTTTCACAGTATGGATGTCTGGCAAACTGCCTTGTTATCAGCACATAAACATAATACTGGATGGATTGGGAGATATCTCGATGAAAATGCTCATCTATTTCAACATAATATGGGTGCAATTGAAGTTGGAAATATCTTATCTACTGTCATGCGAGGCCATCAGCAAAAAGGAGTTGGAATAGACAACTTCGTCGATTTGCATAATCATTTAAAGGGAGAACACTACCAATCCTTAATAAAAAGATTGCCTCAAATCAAAACGTTATCAAATGATAATTTACATCACATCTACGAGCTCCTAGTAGATAGTGTAGACGGACTAGATGACATGTATCACAGATTCACAAGGCGAAAGCTAAAGACTCCAGTTGCAAAAAATGTATTTTCAAGAAGTTTGAAAATGGTCACAGACCTCATTATATCGGAGGTTGAAACTCAAATATTTTATGTCTCTCATGGCTCTTTTGATACACATGTATCGCAGCTACCTGTCCAATCGAAATTATTGCAAATACTCAATAAGGGCATCCAAGAATGCATTGATGCCTTAACAACGCATGATAAAATGAAAGATGTTTCCATTCTGATTTTTTCTGAATTTGGTAGACGATTACAAGAAAATAATGGGAAAGGTACAGACCATGGAGCCGCCAACAATCTTTATATCATAAGCAAGCATCTTAAAAAGCCAGGGATATATAACAAGTTGGACTCTTTGGACTCCTTAGTCGAAGGAGATGTACCTTTTGAAATCGATTTTCGTCGTATTTATGCTAACATCTTAGAAGATTGGCTGAATACACATAGTCGACTCATCCTGAATGAATCAGTTGATAAGATCGACATCTTCAGTCATAGTGCAGGACTAACTTAACATAGTGAAGGACTAACTTAAGTCAGTGGATTAAAAATATTCATGATGTCCTTGACAGTATCTGTTACTTTTCCTCCAGCGATAAGGGTATCGTCAATTTTTACAATTGGCATAACTCCTTTAGTGGTACTTGTTATAAATGCTCCATCGGCATCCCAGATATCTTCTAGCCAGACGTTTTGCTGGTTAACCATGTAATGTTTATCTATGGTTTTGATAAAGTTCTTGCGAGTCACACCTGGCAATACATCATCTTCTGTCGTAAAAATCTCATCATCTCTCACGATGTAGAAATTTGCTCTGGAAGCCTCTGTTACAATCCCATCTAAATGATAGAGTACATCAACGGCATTAAATTGCTTTCGCTTTTTATGCAATGATGCAGACATGAAATAATTTGTCGTTTTAATCTCAGGTGTAGGCCTCTGATAAAATGCTGAAATCAGATTCACTCCGTCATCATATAAGGCTTGATCCTGAGGAGCTGCTTCATAATTGAGAACCATAAAATTAGTCTTATCGACATCAAAGCCATTTTCGGAGTGACCTCCAGTCAACAAGAGCTTGATAAACGATTCTGGAGACTCATTCTTACTGATAAGCTCGTGAATAATCTTGGCTAGTTCCTCTCTTTCAACAGGAACATCTAAATCAGCCAATTCAGCTGAGTTATAAAATCGATCAAAATAATCGTCTTGCCAATGAATCTTTCCATTCTTAATCTTAAAGAAATCGAAAATGGCGTATCCTCTGTGTATTCCTAAATCTGATACATGTAGATTTAAATCGGTGTATTTTACAACAGAGTCGTTGAAAAAGGAGAAGGCGTGCATGGTTTCTAGTACTGCATAGTTTTCAGTAAAATATATTGCTATAATAAAGATAATTGCTTTTCTGATACATTTGCACTTACAAGTAAATTTATTATGTCACAATATCAGAGACTTTTAGACTTATTAACACTTGATCAGGTAGATAAACTACGTTTTAAAGGTGGATCAATGGATATTGGCAGCCCACAAGTGTATGGCGGTCAGGTATTAGCACAGTCTCTCCAGGCTGCAGATAGGACAGTTACTGATGATCGGGTGCTGCATTCGCTTCACGGATACTTTCTTAGCCCAGGAAACATGGAAAAAGATATCATCTATGAAGTAGAATCACTAAAAGATGGGAGAAGCTTCAATACTCGGCGTGTTAAAGCGATGCAAGATGAGAGAGTGATTTTCATCATGGCTTCGTCTTATCACATCCAAGAAGAGGGCTATTCTCACCAGACGCCCATGCCCAATGTCTCTCAACCTGAATCGCTGAGTTCTGTTCCAGAGATATTTAGCCAGCTAGCCGAGAAACTCCAAATAAAGCCGAAAGGCATTTATTCTAAAGATAGTCCAATCGTCTTTCATCCTGTCGAGCACTACGATCCGTTTAATCCAAAGATACAGCCCGCTCGGTCGCACGCCTGGTTTAAAGTCAACGGAACTTTGCCTATAGAACAACGATTCAGGCAGTCCTTGCTGGCCTACGCTTCTGATTTTAATCTACTCATGACATCTTTATTTCCTCATGCTGTCTCCCTTTACACGACTCCTATGCGTATTGCGAGCCTCGATCATGCCATGTGGTTTCATCGCCCCATTATAGAAGATGATTGGATGCTCTATGTCGTCGAAAGTCCTACAGCACATGGCGCAACAGGTTTTTGCACAGGTAAAATCTATTCTAGAAAAGGCGTGCTTCTCTGTTCTATTACTCAAGAAGGGTTAATTAGGAAACTTTGATTGGTGGATTGGGAGTTGGTGATTAGTGAATTCGTGATTTGTGGATTCGTGATTTGTGGATTCGTGATTCGTGGATTCGTGATTTGTAGATTCGTGATTCGTGGATTCGTGATTCGTGATTCGTGGATTCGTTATTCGTGGATTCGTTATTCGTAGTTTGTACACCAAAGTGTTTGGGTTCCCAAAACAATGAATCATTTCCTTATCTTAGATCAGAATTAACTTAAAAATGACAACATGAAGATCAATATTATTTTACTGCTCTTAGCCTGCACGCTCATGTCTCAGTCTTGTACGGTAGGTAAGTTGACTGAGGATTCAGACTATGTATTTGAGGATAATAAAAATCCATCCCAGGTCTACTACACCAATTTGGGAGAAGCATTAAAGTCAACCGGAAAAGTGTCTGTGTCTGGTGATGCTGTACAAATCAGAGGGATGAATAGTATTGTCGGTGACACCCTGCCCTACTTTTATGTGGATGGGATGCCTATGAGTCGAAATTATGCCAGTATTAACAATACGATTAATGTACAGCAAATTGATGAAATCGAAATTATTGCTAGTCTTTCAAAACTGGCCGTTTATGGTGAAAATGGTAATAATGGGATAATTAGCATAACAATGAAAAAAGCGAAGGAGTCCAACTAATTCGGTATTATTCTTGCCCCATTCTTCTCATATGAGAGGAAACAAACCCTCAAAGAAGAAAGTCGCCTTTGCTGTTAATCCATCACTCAACGATTATCTATCCAAATATAATCGTCGGATTAAGCTGCCATTACAATATGAGGATATGCAGCGGCATATCGCTTCTGTGCCACTATTAGATAAAACGGGAACAGATACCTTGTGGGAAACCATGTACTTTGATGAGTGGGAGCTCAAGGAGATCGGCAGAGATCTATGTCATATATATGCCCTACTTAAAACTGATGGAGACATTCAGGTCATTGACCACCTCCAAGTCGCACAGATAGATTTTTGCACTTTTGGTAATACAAACCCCTATCGAATCCGCATCATCAACAAATTGAATGATAATTATGATCACTTCTATATTAAGAAAATTGATTCTTCACGGATCTACGGATTAGAACTTGAAGAACTCTTATCTCCAAATCAGATCGGATACCTTGTCGATAAGAATACTTTGATAGAAGAACACATTGCAGGCATTCCTGGAGATGACTTCATGAAGGCGCATCTCGCTGTTGATGAGTTTAATGAGATACGAATCGCCAAGGAATTTATCAAGTTTACTGAACGGTGCTTTGTCCGACTACTTGGTGATATGAGGTCCTATAATTATATCGTCGATATTACGCCAGACATAGAAGGATCTCAATATAGAATACGAGCGATCGATTTTGATCAACAATCGTATGAAGGCAGAAAAAATTTCTATTTACCTCAATTTTTCAAAGAGAACAATCCAATTATCGCTTTAGGTATGGCACATCTATCTCCAGAAACTGTCACACAGTACCAACTCGAAGAACGATCTCTTATTGCAAGACGAGCCAAGATTACCAAAGGGAGATTAAATCTGTTGCTCAACTGTATGTTCAAGGACCAAATTTCAAGTGATAAAAAGATTAAACAATTGGGCTTGGAATTAGCAGATCACCACAAGAATAAATCATTTGAGTCTTGCAAGTCAATGGGTGAAATTGTCTTTAAGAATGTACAACTTGTATTGCAAAAAGAATTCACGCAGAGTATACTTGAGTTAAAGTAGTATCACAAGATCTAAATCTTATCGATTTAAATGAAGTATTGATCAATGTGAAGAAATCTCTGTCCACAGTAATCAAGGACCAAAATACTCAATTGAATATGACATTTTCACCATATTTAAAAGACTGCACACTAAGGTCGAATTTACAGGAACTTGTTTAGGTCTAGCGACTGTGCGAAAAGCTATCCATAATTTTTAATGGATCGATATCTCTTAGCAGTGAAGTTGACCAAGGCAGTGAATTCGTCATATCGATTCCTAAAAAGTATTAAATAGAAAAAGAGGCCATCTTTACAAGACAGCCTCCTCTGTTGGAAATACTATGAACTATTTAATTATTGTCTTCTTTAATTATTGTCTTCTTCAGCATCAGTAGTGTTACACACCTCTTTAGCAATCTCTAATTCTTCTGCACTTGCAATACCTTGCGTTGTCCCGTCTTGGAATCCTATTGTTACAGGATACTGTAGTGCTGGCTTTTCCTCTGTATCAGGATTTGCTTCTCTATACGCTTGAAATGCTTCCTTTCTTTCATCTCTGCTTGCGATTGTAATTGTTGCCCCATCCGTAAACTCAAAGGTCAATGGATATGTCAAGCTAAAGCAGGACTTACCTTTACCCTTACTGCCTTTGCCTCTCTTACCTTTTCCACCAGAACGCCTACCGCTTTTGCCACCGCATTCAGCGGTTATTGCGTCCAATGAATCCTGATCTGCAATAGATTGTGTCTCACCATCTACAATCACGTCTACTGGATAAATCAAATCGGGTCTGCCGACTTCTCTACCGTTTGCCTCTTTATCGGCTTTCGCTGCTGCTCTAAATTCTGTTTTATCTTCTACAGATTGCTGTGTACCATCTGATAATTCAATTGTCACGGGATACACTAACTCATAGCAAGAGCTTGTTAGAGTTTTATCTGATCTAAACTCAGATTCATAGTTAAGAATGCTTTCATCAGTATTAAGATCATCTTGACATGAAGTCAACATCATACATAAGGCAACCATCATCGTTGCTCCGGTTTTAAAAAATAACTTTGTCATAATTTCAATGTTTAGATTTTGTGAATTAATCATTTACATCACTATAAGCCAAGAGAAGGAAAGTTGTAATCATTTATAATTGTTAATAAAATCAAAAAAAAGTAAAACCCAATAATTATCATCAGTACCTTGTCGCTCTTTAGCTAATTAACTAAGCCAATTGTGGATCAAAACAAACAAAGCCATTTATGGAATGAATTGCGAAGTGGAGAACATGCTGCTCTCCGAAAGATCTATGATCAAGAATTTCCTTTTCTTTTCAACTATGGTAAAAAAATAACCACGGATATTGCTCTTTTAGAGGATTCTATCCAAGACCTCTTTATAGAAATATGGAACAGGAGAGAACACTTATCTGCTACGGATTCAATTCGTAGATATCTTGCCGTCTCGCTTAAAAGAAAAATAATTAAGCATTTAAAGAAAGGACAAAAAACGAGTTTGCAAGAAGATTTCAGTACACAAGATTTTGCTGCTGAGATATCTGTAGAATCAAAAATGATCTTGGATGAATCGAAGCTTGAACGATTAAAAGGGCTGAAGAAGGGCTTTGCTCAATTACCCAAACGACAACAAGAGGTTATTTACTTGAAGTTTTATTCAGGTATGAAAAATGAAGATATCGCTGAAACCATGGATATCACGAATCAATCGGTACGGAATCTCGTCCATAAAGCCATCAAAGCACTCTCTGACAATGTTAGTTTACAAGTTTTATTGCTTTTCATGAGTACAATGTTAACCTAAGTCGCTTATAGATACAATGACACGTATATCACATACATATATAATTGGCCTCCTAACTGGTTTTGCGTTACTTGCTGCTTGTAGCGAAGATATCCCTAATGAAGTCTTTGTACATGAAGATCTACAGGTCTATTTTGATGCATTTGAATTTGAAGGAGAGCAGAGAGGCATGGACATTGATCTTGTCCAAGCTGAGATTCAAGGCTATATGAGATCAATTGATGATCGTGGAGTAGTCGGTCAATGTATAGAAAACAGTACAAGTAAATCCATTGTAATTGATGTAGAGCGCTGGCAATCTCTGGATCAATTAGAGAAGGAATTTATTGTATTCCATGAATTAGGCCATTGCTATTTAGATCGTGGCCACATTGATAATAAAGATACAAATGGGTCTTGCCTTAGCATGATGCATAGCAGTGCAACAGTCTGCGATATAACTTATAATAGTAACACAAGAAAAACATATCTAGACGAATTATTTCTTAACTGATAGTAACCACAATGAATGATAACAAACAATACACATTTGAAGAATTAGTCGATAATTCTAATTTTATTTCTTGGGTTCAAAATGGGCAAGAAGCATCTTCGTTTTGGACAGAATTCGGTCAGGACGACAAAGCTCAATTGGCTATTAAACAAGAAGCAATTGAGCTTATCGAACTGCTACAATTTTCAGAAGACGAATCTGTGATCCAACATCATAAAGAAAAGGTATGGGCTGGCATAGAGGACAAAACAGCTGTTAAAGCCACAATAGAAAAGACTAAAAAGTCGAATATCAGACCACTCTATTGGATAGGTACGGCTGCTGCTGCCTGTTTACTCATCCTATTGATGTTTAAGCAAGGTGACACTGAGAATAGTATCATGAACATTCGAGCTCATGATGAAATCGTACATCACACCCTACCCGATCAATCAAGTATTGAAATCACGCCTGGATCAAGTATCAGTTATGACAATCAGTCTTGGGAAAAAAATCGCGAAGTGACACTGGATGGTGAAGCATTTTTCAGTGTTGAAAAAGGGCAATCCTTTACTGTGAAAAATGAAAACGCCACTGTTGTTGTACTCGGTACTCGTTTTAATGTCAAGTCCACAGAACGCACAACAGAAGTCATCTGCCTGACAGGTAAAGTTAAGGTCATGTCTAACCAATCATCTAAACAAGAAATAATTACAGCCAACCAGTCTGCAACAGTAGACAATAGTGAGGTCAGTAAACAAATCCATTCCAAAATATATATCCCTTGGAAAGAAGATGAATTTTCATTTTCTGATGTTAGCCTCAAAGACGTTTTTGATGAAATAGAGCGTTCATTTAATGTAAACATATCCTTAGATAGTAAATATATGGATCAGCAATTCAATGGTTCTGTTGAAAAAAGCAGTTTAGAAGATGTGCTTCACGCTATTTGTTGGCCAATGAAACTTAAGCCTCAGATAGATGGCACTCAAGTGACTATCACAGCTATGGAATGAGCAAAATAAAGCAGTTAGCATGTCTCCTTATTTTCTTCACTTTTGCGAATGCCGTAAAAGGACAGGATAGGTATGACTTATCTTTACAAGATGCTAGTCTGACTCAGGTCATTGATACGCTGAGTGAAATGATTAATTGCAAATTTTCATTTCCAACATCTTTATTATATAATGAGCAGCGAGCGAGCTTAAGAATTAACAGCAAAGAATTGGACGAGCTCCTACAGGAATCGTTTGTCAATTTTAATATTGAATACGAACAAGCGAATTCAAAAAACATATTACTTAGAGAGACAAACCGATCAAAAGAAAAAGACCTCAAAAAGAAAAAAGATCTAGAGGCCATCACCATACGGGGTCAAATTAAAAATAAAGAATCTGACTCTCCAATTGAATATGCGGCCATCGCCATTCCTCAATATAATATTCTTGAGTTCAGTGATGAGACAGGCGCATACACAATCGCTTTGTCAAATTTTAAAACAACTGATGTAGTTAAAATACACATGCTCGGGTACGAAATCATGAATATGACCATAGATCAACTCATGCAATCACCTAGTATTCAATTGGATGCAAAACCATTTGACTTTGGAGACATAATGATCTTGGAAAAGGCAGCACATCTCGTCGTGTCACCTCAGGCCTTACGTTTATCAAATCGAGGCTTAACAAATTTAGGCGCAGGACTAGCAGGGAATGACGTCATGCGAAGCATTCAAATGTTGCCAGGTATTGATGCAAGCGATGACTCTTCTTCTGATTTAAAAATAAGAGGGAGTAATGCCGATGAAACTTTAATCATTCTAGACGGCATCCCGTTGTATAATACTTCTCATTACTACGGCATTTTTAGCTCAATCAACTCAGACTATGTGGAGCAAGTCAACATTTATAAAAACACACAACCGATCGAATATGGAAATAAAACAGCAGGTGTGGTTGAATTTGAATCAGGCAAAGACATCATACACTCGTTAAACGGCAACGTAAATCTTAACTTACTTGAAAGTTCAGCAACTGTCCATGTCCCCATTTCCAAAAATAGTTTCTTGACCATTAGTGGTAGAAAGACCTTGCGTGACATTACGAATACAACATTTAACTCGATTGGTAAAAGGAATAACCGTCCCGTAGATAATGGGATTACTAATACTCAAAATTATTTTGATCGAAAAGACGTGATTGACTCAGATCCTGAATTTAATTTTTGGGACATCCAAGCTAAATATCTAATCCAATTCAATCAAAAAAACAATATTCAATTTACACTATTTAAAAGCCAAGACAATTATTTAAATGAGATAGAAAATCGATTTTTCATCAATAAAGATGGAGTTAAATTTCTGACCGATGAAGACAATAAAGTTTCTGAAAACTGGAACAATCTGGGTGCTGGTATTCATTGGGAAAGTGACCTTACAAGTTCATTACAACTAGAACTTAACACGTACTACTCTAGCTATGATATTTTAAATTCTACATTTTCAGAATCAGAATTTTATAGCCGCAATAATGAAGACCTAGAAGAAACGATAATCAATGAACAGACACAATTTAATAAGGTACAAGATTTAGGTATTAATATTCAACTCAAGAAACGTTACAATCAAACGGAATTATTGTCAGGTATAAAATTCGTAGACCACACAACAGCATTTGAATTAAACTTTTCGGAGGATTTGGAAATCGAACAAAATGCAAACTCATCCGAAATGGCAGCGTACACCGAACTCAACCATACGTTTGATAATCGACTCTCTATTTCGGGAGGTCTTCGAGGCCATTACTATACAGGTACAAATAGAACCTACTTCTCTCCTCAAGTGGCTACGTCTTACGCATTCAATCTAGAAACAAGTCTAAAAGCATCCATTGGGAAAAATTATCAATTTCTCAGAGAACTAACTGTTGAGTCTAATTTTGGCAACATCATAGATCGTTGGGTCTTAGCAGATGGTGATCAACTTCCTGTTAGCAATTCAGTTAATTCGATGATTGGTTTAACGTATAAAAAGAATAAAGTTGTTTTTGACGTAGAGCTCTTTTACAAGAAAATGAATAATGTCACAGAGCTAAGTCTAGCCACGACTAGGAATGGAAGAACAATGAATATGACTCCTGTGAATACTAATAAATTATTTGTTGGACAAGGGCGATCCTACGGCATTGATCTTCTACTTAGCACTGAATACAAGAACTTGACTAGCCAAATCGCCTATACACTGAGTAAGGTAGAACAAAGCTTTCGGTCTATAGATCGAGGGGCATACTTTAATGCGCCCAATGACAGAACCCATCAATTAAAACTTGTCAATAAATACGATTTCAAAAATTTAACTTTAGGTGTAAATTATACATTTACCTCTGGGAGAGTCTATACAGATTTCAACAAATTAATTGGTGTTGAAAATTTTGATCGCAATAAAATTAATCCTTCAAGGTTTAAAAGCCAGTTACCGAGTTATCACCGCCTAGACTTGTCGCTTAATTATAACATTAAAAATTTAGCTCTTCCCGTAACTGTAGGCCTGGGTATTTTCAATGTATTTGACAGACAAAATATCAAGTATCAACAACAGATACTTGGTGGAGACCCAAATGCTAATTCACCTTTAAAGAACGTAGTCTTAGGGACAAATAGTGATTTATTAGGACGGACTTTAAATTTGAGTTTGGGTTTAAAATTTTAATTATTTTTAAGACAAGGCATACCTTGTCTTTACAGATTGATGAACCACCTTTAATTTGGTATAATAGTCCTTAATTTTTTCTCTAGCACGCTTGGTAAAAATCGTTTTAGTAGAATAGCTTTTGTCTCAGCGCCACCAATAATCAGTTCGCTTTTTTGTTGCTCTATCGCCTTCACTATTTTATTAGCGCATTCTTCAGCAGACATCCCTTTCGCTTGATTCTCATCCATTTTGCCATAATTTGAGGCCGTCTCATTTAAGGCATGCTTAGATATATCTGTATTGATATAACCAGGACAAATCACTGTGACATGAATGTTAAGCTTAAACACCTCAGAACGCAGTGAGTCAAACCAGGCTCTTACGGCATGCTTAGACGCTGCGTAGGCAGATCGATGAGAGGTGGAGACATATCCTGCCACGCTACTGATGACAACCATGTGTCCAGACCGTCTTTGCATCATAGTCGGCAGGATTAATCTTGTCAAAGCAACAACGCCAAAATAATTTAAATTCATGATCTTCTCATCCACTGCAATCGTCGACTCAGCAACTGTCGCTCGCTGTGAGATGCCAGCATTATTAATGAGAATGTCTATATGCCCTACTCTATTGAGTACAGGGGTAAATGAAGTCTCAATGTCTTTGTAATCCGATAAGTCTATGGGATGTATGATCACTTCTGCAGCAGCTCCACAGTTAGCAGATACCTGTTCCAATTTCTCGACATTTCTAGCACACAAAATCAGTTTGGCACCTTGCTTAGCAAATGCGTAGGCCAAGGCTTCACCTATTCCTGAAGACGCTCCCGTGATACAAACGACTACTTCTTTGAGTTGGCTCATGCTCTATTGCGTCTGCCCTTCAACAAGCCAAATAAGAAGATAATAATTATTGACCCAATAGTTGCCGAAACAATCATACCTATAATATCCTGAGGCAACGATACATCAAAGGTATCATCGATCACTTTTACAATATTCTTTCCTGGTGTCATACCTATCATCTTAAACAAGAATCCGCCAACGATCGCTCCAGCTACCCCAAGTAATACATTAACAACTAAACCAAAATTCGTCCCTCTCATAATCCGGGCTGCAAGTGTCCCTGCAATTCCGCCTACGATGAGCATAACCAAAATATTCATAATCTCTCCTGGTGCCATATTTCTGTTTTTTTTTGTGCAAGATAAGGTTTAGGTAGTAGATAGTGGATAGTTTGCTAGTAGATAGTTAGTGGATAGTTGGGGCGGAGCAGAAATCCTCTTGATAAACGAAATGAGTGTCTGGATGGATAAAAAACCAATTGTCCATTCCAAGGTACTTCAGTCCCTTGTGCCCTTTAAAAAAGATAGTGGATAGTTGGAAGTATAGCGTTTCCTTGAAATTGAAATTGATATTGATATTAACATTGACATTGACAAAACTAACCACTATCCACTAGCTAACTATCTACTAACTAAGCCTTATCTTTACACCATGAGACCCTACATACTAAAAGAAGTCAACTGGAAAATGGTTAAAGATTCTCAATATGACTTAGCCATCCTTCCATGGGGAGCCTGTGAGGCCCACAACTATCACCTACCCTACGGCACAGATATTTATGAAGCCGACGCTCTCGCTGCAGAATCCGCGCGCAAAGCCTATGCAACCGGCGCAAAGCCAATCGTACTGCCAACCATCCCCTTTGGAGTCAATACAGGCCAGACGGATATCACGCTAGACATCAATATGTACCCTTCTACGCAAGCTGCCATCCTAAATGATGTGATCGAAGTCCTCAATCGACAAGGCATTTATAAACTCCTTGTCTTTAATAGCCATGGGGGTAATTCATTCAAGGCGATGCTGCGTGAATTGGGTGTGAAATATCCAAAAATGCTATTGGTCAGCTGCGACTGGTTTAAATCATTAGACAAAACGAAGTACTTTGAAGAAAAGGGCGATCATGCTGACGAGATGGAGACGAGCCTTGTCTTATATCTTCATGCTGATCTGGTAGCAGATCTCGATACGGCTGGTGATGGTGCTGCTAAGCAGTGGCGTGTCGATGGACTTAACGAATCCTGGGCATCTGCCGAGCGGCGCTGGTCGCAGGTGACAAAAGATACAGGTGTTGGCGATCCAAGCAAGTCAACTGCTGAGAAAGGAAAACGGTTCTATGATGATGTCAGTGATAAACTAGCTGAATTCATCAAGCAATTAGGGGAGGCTGATATTAGTGATTTATATGTTTAATCAGACCTACTCTTCGGTACGAATTTTACTAAAAGATCTCATGATAAACAATCCACATAGTGTACTCAAGATGGCTAAGCCAAACCCTAAACCTAAATTACCGTAGATAAAATGTCCAGTCGAAAATAGCGCTGCAAACACCATCGTACAGCCAACCACAACACACAACAACTCTAGGGGTAAATTACTTTTCTGACCTAGGCTAATGTCAACACCTTCAGCGTTTGCTTTGTCAACGACAGCATCCCAACCTGATCCGCCTGGCTTTATTTTTTGATAGAAGCTACGTAAGGTGGCATCATCTGTAGGTTTTGTCACGAAGGTGGCAATCACCCAAATCACAGTTGTCAAAACTGCACCTATGATAATAGTCTGCCAACTCTCCAATCCATGATCTGTAAATGTAAAAATACTGGCAATCACCAAAGACGCTATCATCGCAACAATCTCTGTCATGGCATTAATCCGCCACCAGAACCATCGCAAAATATAAATGGCTCCTGTACCTGCTCCAAGCAACAATAAATAATTAAAAGCTTGCCCTGCATCTGTCAGGATCAAGCCTAAACCTAATCCAAAAAATGCTGACACCAAAGTAAACCATCGGCCCGCCCATACCAATTGCTTTTGCGTAGCTGTCCGGTTAATAAATCGATGATAAAAATCATTGACCAAATACGATGCGCCTAAATTGAGCTGGGTAGACATCGTTGACATAAAGGCAGCGATGAGTGATGCTGCGACCAAGCCCAGCAGGCCAGGAGGCAACATAGTCAGCATGGCTGGATAGGCGACATCATCTCCTAGTTTGTCTGCTGGCAAATCTGGAAACACACGTTGTATATCAGATAGTTCTGGAAATACCACCAAGGATGTCAAGGCAATTAAAATCCATGGCCATGGCCGTAAAGCATAGTGTGCCGTATTAAAAAACAAGGTGGCTTTGATCGCCCCTTTTTCATTTCTAGCTGAGAACATCCGCTGGGCGATATAGCCGCCTCCGCCAGGCTCTGCACCTGGGTAATAAGAAGCCCACCACTGAACAGCAAGCGGAATAAACATAATTGGTATCCACAATGAGGGATCAGAAAAATCAGGTAATAAACTTAATTTTGGAGCTACGTTTTCGTGCGCTAACAACGTTGACAAACCGCCAACTTCTTCTAACCCAAGGAGATAAATACAGGCCCAAATCGACCCAATCATCGCCAAGAAAAACTGAACAAAATCAGTCATCACCACAGCCTTCAAACCACCAAAGGTACTATAGGCAATCGTAATGCTACCTGCAATCAATAATGTGACCCATCCATCCCAACCTAACACGATCTCACCAAACTTAACTGCAGCTAAAGCAACTGCTCCCATGACTAGCACATTAAATATCAGCCCTAAATAGAGAGCTCTAAACCCACGCAAGAACGCTGCCATATTCCCGCTATAACGCAACTCATAAAACTCAATGTCAGTCAATACTTCGGAGCGACGCCACAATTTGGCAAACACAAACACTGTCAGCATCCCCGTTAATAAAAAAGCCCACCAGACCCAGTTACCACTCACTCCATTTTTTCTAACTAAGTCAGTCACTAGATTCGGCGTGTCTGCTGAAAACGTTGTCGCTACCATCGAGACCCCCAATATCCACCATGCTGTATTTCGACCAGATAGAAAATACTCAGTGACAGATGAGCCAGCTTTCTTTGAAACAATAATCCCAACAATCAGCACGAATAAAAAATATGCCGCTATAATTGTCCAGTCTAGGTTGGTTAAATTCATGACTTCAAGTTAGTTAATTGGTGATTAATTAGTGATTTGTGGGTTAGTTTATTTGTGATTGGTGATTGGTGATTGGTGATTTGATTCGTGTTTGGTTTTTCTAATGTTGTTGGTAACAACACCAACAACGGCACCGCGACCAACAGGAGCTCATTCAACACTCAACACTCAAAACTCAACACTGCGACCAACGGGAGCACCCTACTGCCAGTCAAACTTCCACCGCCGAAACGCTTCAATCGCTTCATACTCAGCAAAACCAAGCCGTCTAAATCCATCAGCAGCTTCTCGATTCCGATCTTCGGCACGTTGCCAAAATTCTCTAACATCTTCGCCAGGAAATGGTGGGCTATCCTTTTGGGATTGGTGCATGAAGATCGCGTTTCGCTTTCTTAATAATTCTTCTGGACTAATTGGAACTGCCATCTCAATTTCATCAATGGGGTATTCATGCCACGCGCCTCTGTACAACCAAAGCCAGCAATCCTTCATCCACTTCTCTTTTTTCAATTGATCAAAGGCCTGAAAGATACTCTCTAGGCAGACGCGATGTGTGCCATGCGGATCTGCTAGATCTCCAGCTGCATATACCTGTTGTGGTTTTATACTTGATATCATATCGACAACAATATCAATATCTATCTGGCCCAACCCATTTTTCTTTGTACCGCCAGTTTCATAAAATGGCATATCTAAAAAGTGGATGTGGTCGTCATCGATACCAACATACCTGGCACCTGCCCTGGCTTCTCCTTTCCTGATCAAGCCCTTCACTTTTAAAACAGTCTTTGTATCTTTTTGACCAGGCTTTTTTTTCCGCATGGCTTTTTCTGCATCATCTAATATCGACAAGTCAGAGATGATGCCCGTCTCCTGACCAAGATCTGACATAAACTCAATATAGCGGAGTGCATCATGATCATGGACAGCTATATTTCCAGAGGTTTGATAGACAACATGTACTTCATGTCCTTGATCGACCAGTCGCAGAAATGTACCACCCATGGATATCACATCATCATCTGGGTGTGGACTGAAAATAATGACTCGCTTTTTCGCAGGCTTTGCTCTCTCTGGTCTAGTGGAGTCATCTGCGTTTGGCTTGCCACCGGGCCAGCCTGTAATCGTATGTTGAAGACGATTGAACACGCGAATATTTAATTGGTATGCTGACGCTTCTTCAATAATTAAATCGCTAAGTGAATTCTCATTATAATCTTCATTGGTCAATTTTAAAATTGGCTTGGCTAATTTCTCCGACAGCCAGATCACAGCTTTGGTGATCAGGTCATCATTCCACTTACAAATCCCAACGAGCCAAGGCGTATTAAATCTAGTCAATTCAGCAGCTGCCGATCTATCCAATAAAAAATGTGTGTTTTCATGAGTTTGTAGAAATGTGGATGGCACTGTCGAACTAATTTGATCTTCAACAGCTACTTTGACAATCGAGGCTTTGTGTGCACCCCACGCCATGATATAGATCGCTTTTGCTTTTAAGATGGTATCGATACCCATCGTAATGGCTCTGTAAGGCACTTCCTGATTGATAAAATCATTTTGTGCATCTTGACGGGTTAAATTATCTAGACGCACCAATCGAGTCTTCGAAGTTTCCCAAGAGCCAGGTTCGTTGAAGCCGATATGGCCTGTTCGGCCGATACCAAGAATTTGAATATCTAAGCCTCCTAGCGATTGAATTTTCTCTTCATAATACTCACAATACGAGGGAATTTTATCCATATCTATTGTCCCATCAGGTATATGAATATTCTCTTTGGGAATATCAATATGATTAAACAAATGATCATTCATAAAATAAACATAGCTCTGAACAGCGTCAGGCTGCATGGGAAAATATTCATCCAGATTAAAGGTATAGACATTTGCAAAGCTGAGGCCTTCTTCTTTGTGTAGCCTCACTAACTCTTCATACACTTTGATTGGAGTCGATCCTGTCGCTAGCCCGAGGACGCAATGTGTACCCTGTTGCTGTTTTTGGTTAATCGCCAAAGCAATTGTCTTCGCTAAATGTTTAGAAGCGTCAATGTTGTCATCCCATACGCGAACTGGGATTTTTTCTACGTCCTTTAATAAAAATTTTAGGTGTGTATGCTCTAGAAGGTGAGATTGAATTTCCATAATGAGACTCTTTTTTTGGATGTTATACTAAGTAAAGAAACTCTAACTATTCGTATAATCCAAATTGTGCACGTGCACAGTTTTATAATTTTAGTAAATTTGATTAAAAATGAGGCATTTTAATGGCTGTAACGATTAAAGACATTGCGACTCGAGCGGGAGTCTCCAGAGGAACTGTAGATCGAGTGATTCATAATCGAGGCAATGTGGCACCCTATTTAAAGCAACATATTGAAAATGTGATTACTGAGTTGGGCTATAAGCGAAATATAATCGCATCACAGTTAGTTAGAAATAAGACGCTTAATATTGCATTGGTTTTACCCCATCCTGCTGAAGAAATCTACTGGACTCTGCCCCATTTAGGCATTGAAGAAGCTGTGGAAGAATATACACACCTAGGCATAAAGATCTTTCCTCAGTATTTTAATCTTGCACAATCCGCGTCCTTTAAAAATGCCGTTAATCAAATTCAATGGGATGAAATTGATGCTATCATTCTTGCTCCTATCTACAAACAAGAATCACTTCAGTTTTTAGATACAAATAAAGCTATAGATAAACCAATCATTTGTATCAATACAGATTTAGGGAATCATTTGGATCAGGTTTATTATGTCGGTCAAGACTCTTACAAAAGTGGATTGCTTGCCGGCAAATTATTTGATCTCACAATTGAAAATCAGAGTAGCATCCTAATGATTCGAATTGGAAAACAATTTGAAGATCCCGAACACTATTCTAAAAAAGAACAAGGTATCCGAGATTACTTTGCTGCAAGTGTTAAGTCTATATCCATTCAGTCGATTGAATTGCATGATTACAGCAATATATCCTATATGCAAGAAGAACTATTGACTTATTTGGATCTATCTGCGGAGAAGCATCACATATTCATCCCGAATTCAAAAGCATATCGACTGATTCAAATTATGGATACATCAATCCTATCGAAAACTCAAGTCATTGGTTTTGATTTGATCACTGAGAATATGAGCGAATTGCAAAAAGGAAATATTCACTTTATCATAAATCAAAACCCACGAAAGCAAGGCTTTTTAGCGGTGAAATCGATTATCAATAAAGTCATCTTAGGGCAAGACCTCTTGAAAACCCAGTATGTGCCTTTAGATATTATTGTCAAAGAAAATGTTAATCAAGGACGATAGTCATTCAAAATCCTCTATCGTTTATGCCAAGATTCTTGTTTGTCATATCTTTTATGGCTTAATAAAATCGAGTAGGAGAAACGAGCAATAATAAAATTGGTCGTTTCGTCCTCTCACACCACCCAGCGTACGCCTTACGTACTGGGCGGTTTCATTAATTTTGAACAATAATAAGCATACATATCGAATAGCCCAATGCTAGCGA
>CALGLU010000044.1 GCA_937959275.1 uncultured Saprospiraceae bacterium
GGTTGCTTCCCAGCAGAGCCCTTGTCCGCTTATATGACCAAAAGCAAATTGAAATAATTTTATTTATTAACTTTGAAAAGTTGCCAACAAAGAGGTTTAAAGTTTAAACTATCCTGTCAACGTATATCATGGGGCTTCAAACTATCAACTATCAACTATCGACTATCAACTATCAACTATCAACTATCGACTAACTTAATTCCGACTTCTAAATTCTTCCCCTTCTGGACGTTTAACAAGTTTTAAATGTTTAAGTTTTCCGCCTACATTAAATTCAACTAAATACTTTCCTGGGGCCATTATCTTTTTATCTATTACGAGTTGACGACTACTAGATTTTTTATGCCTATCAGTTTCATATTGTTGTAATTCTTTCTGGTCCTGGTTCAATAGCCGAATCTTTTCAATTTGATGATTAGGATCATTATACTGAACCAGTACAGTGCCGTCAGCTTGAGGAATTGATCGGATGAAGAATTGGTCATCAGAAGACTGTTCAACTTTTTCGTGCTCATCAATAAGCAATGGCTGTTCTTGAAGATCTACTTTTTTGATAGCGTACATGTCAGCTCTCAATGGAGTCCCAACACAATTTTGAATGTCAGCTAAGAAGTCGGCTCCTAATTTTACTTCAAAATCCTCAAGTAATTCGACACTTGTTCCTGCATAATATGTCACATTGGCAGCAGCATCGATAGTGCCATCTGATGTAATGATTTGATCTACATTGTAAATTCCAGCAGGCACATAACTTAAGGCCGGCTCAGAGGGGATATAGAGAACTGAGGGACAGTCTGTCGTGCTAAACGGCATCGCTGCAGAGACAGCTGTTAGTCCAGAACCGCAATCTGTACTGACAAAAAACTCATAATCTGTATCAGGTAGTAATCCACTAACCGAAAAACTATTATTCGTCACAATATTGAATGCCCCTATTGGCGATCCTATCTCTCTATAGGTTATCTCATACGAAGTCGCACATAACATGGGTGTCCAATTTAATACTGCTGTCAATGCTGTAACACTAGCAGATAACCCAGTCGGAGTCTCACAAGGCAATTCATCAATTCTCATTTTATATGGTTCTCTCCAACTCGATGTCGTTAGTCCATCGTGAGTAATCCTTAGATAATATTTACCTGCAGCTAGACACATGCCGGAGACATTAAGGATTTGTTGTCCTGCTCCAGCACCCCAAGTCATAGAGTGGACAGGCGCGTTAGCATTATCATAATCCGTCGGCGCTACAGTATACACGTCTACTCTACCACTATGGCTTGAGTGTGGTGTGACAGTCACATCAAGCCCAGGTGTATTGGCGTTGATATCAAACCAATACCAATCACCATCTACTGTATTATCTGCTGTCCCAGTATATTCTGAATCCGTTGGGACAAAATCTGCTCTAATCGAGGCAAAACCAGAATAGTCTATACCTGTTAAAATCTCGTAGGCAAAAAACGGGTAATCTGCTTCATCCATCACTCTTAATATATCATCCACATCACCCGTCTGGCTAGTATGAAAAACATTATTGGCACTATGCACTCTTTCTGACAAACGATAATCGACGCCATCGGAAGGCTCAGGCACACTACTCCCATTTTGATAGTCTCCTGTACTACCATTCCCACCAGAATAAATCCATTGTCTTTCATCAGCGACAACACCATCCCCTCCATTAAACTGAAGTAAAGTGATATCCTGTGCGGAATACGATGTATAATATGAATATTTCACATTTGTAGGGAGCGGCATAGATGGGTTGTCATATGTACCATCCCAGGCATCACCACTACCTGCAACATTCAAACTTGATATTAGATTCGTATCATAATCACCATCGCAATCAACGTCTGCACTTTTAAAATATGAATCATCAACATGATCATCCTCAGGACCAAAAAATAAATAGGGAGCAGGATCACGAGGTCCAAAAATACCCGTAGAATAACTAAAGCGCAAATCTCTAACAGCTTCTGAGGTTTCATCAAAATTTAAAATTGAACCCAAATTTCCAAGACTTGCATTACTCCCTCTATGTGGTGTACCGGTTGTGATTAATTTTGCAACTTTATGACCATTTATTGGATCAGACGGATCTACCCACCAGGTATGTGTTCCATTTTCAAATCGTTGTAAATATTCACGACCCGCTAGTCCTCCCATCGAGTGACCTGCAATGATAACTTTTGATTTCGTTGGATTAGCTTGGAGGATTGCCTTGATCGCTTGACCAACAGCCCAGCCTTGTTTTTCTATGGCTGACTGATTGCTATCAGATTCACCGTTTGGAGGATTATTTAAATTGAGACCAGGGTTGGCAGGATCCAAATTCCAAAACCAATCAAAGTCAACTGCATAGACACAACCTGGCAATAAATCATTCGGATCATTGACAAATTGAAATAAAGCATCATCATCACTTGTTAGAGCTGCTCCGTCTACACCAAATGCATTACTTTGCGTAGTCGCATTTAATACTGCATCAAATCGATCCGTCAGCCCTCCCCATGCAGACATAAAGTCAGCATCAGTATATAAAGGGTCCCAAGATGTATAATCACCTGTCCATCCATGTACAAAGAGCACTGGATAGGCGCAATCACATTGAGCCTTAATACTGGTTTGCAGAGACATAAAACATATCAATGCAATGAATAACCGTGGAAATTGACTTTTAAAGTGGTTTTCTAATAACGCCATAGTATTTAAGTATTATGGCTTTTTAGGGTAAATCTAAGATAGCACAATTATATGGGATGTAGAAATATGTTAACATAGCTGGTATTAAGCCATATCAATAACAAGACTACGATTATAGGAATACGATGTACCCACTTGATCACAAGTCATTTCAATAAAATGTAATGATTACTTGCAGCGTTTTAAAACAAGAGGAGTCTATATAAGTGTAGATGCATCATTCTATTATTCAACTTTAGAAGTGATTTAGGAATATATGTTAAACTAGTTTGTATGTGCTTGATTTTCAATACGATGCTCTTTTGGAGACTCATAGCCTTAGCTATGGGATGAGAAAAAGCAGAAGTAATGTAGATCAATGACATGCAAAATAATTAACAATATATTCTTAAATCAATTCTTAACTTAAAATATATACCAATGAGTTTTCACTTAAGAATTTGTGCACTTTTCCTGCTGATCTGTTGCATTACCATTTCCTGTACGAAGGATCAAGACCTTCCTATTGACTCTATTGACAACATCCCTGAAGTGAAAGAGAAGATATTTGCAACATTCAATGGTTTAATCTTAACAGAAGATGATCAAGTTATTGAAGGTGCTTTTGTGGCAATCGATACAGAATCCGGTACCACAGATGTAAATGGTTATTTTAGTATTTCTGGTTTCTTTAACCCTGATGGAGCGCCTATACGAGTCACCATGGATGGCTATTTTGATGGTTCAGGTCTGTTAATCCCCTATCCTGATGTGGCCGTTAATACAAAGCTTAAATTAATCAGTAAGACAAATTCCAAAAAAGAAGGATCTAATAAAGCCTTTGATTTTGATACAGACTTAGCAACGATTTCCTTTAAAGAAAATTCGTTTACTGCTAATGGAGTTCAATATGATGGCATCGTAGAGCTTGTCGGTACGTCTTTGGATGTTAGTGATCCAGACTATGCCTTGTATTCACCAGGCACAATGGACACCTATCAAGATGGGGTGAGAAAATCACTTTTCCCTTATGGCAGAATTAATGTTGAAATGTATAGTGAAGCAGGCGTGTTGCTTGATATAAATGCCCCTGCAAGCATCAGTTTTGATATAGCAGATGCGCTAGTCAACGAAGCACCTGAAGAAATCACATTGTGGTATTTAAATACTGACACCGGCTTATGGGTTGCTGATGGACAGGCAGTTAAATCTGGCAATGAGTATATTGGAGAAGTGAGCCACTTCACAGACTGGTGTGTTGCTAGAGATTTTAATATTTACACGATCTCTGGGACAGTCATGAGAAATGGAGAAATCTATGCAGATGCAAATATGGGAGTGACAGTGTTCTCGTATCGCTTCCCATTTAGATCTGCCAGTGATGGCTCATATAGTACTCGAGTTTTTGATTTTGAAAGCATCACCTTGGATGTCTCTAATGAGTGCGGCGAACATATTTATTCTCAAGACATACAATCTCCTTCTGCTGACTTGGTGGAAGACATAGAGATCACAAAAACAGAAAATTCATTTGTTGTGAGTGGGAATATATTTTGTGATTCGCCAGACAACCGAGTTGGAGGTGGATATGTACTTCTTACATTTAATGATAATCAATTTTCAGAAGTCGTGACGACAGACGAAACTGGTGCCTTTTCTTTCTTCTATGAAGATTGTGACAATCAAAATGTAAAATTGCGAGGTTATGATCCCGTTGAATCCAAACAAAGCAGCCAAGTCTCTATCACTGGGAATTCTGAAAATCTTGAATTAGATGTTTGCAAAGAAGAAATAACTGGATCAATACGTATAGAACTAAATGGCGAAGAACCTTATATTATTCCAGGTTGTACTGTAGACATTTCTATTTTAGATGGTTTCCCAGGAGGTTATCAATATGTATTCAGAGCTACAGATAACTTTAGCTCCTTACCTGAGGCTGCGGGTGAATTTGTACACTATGAAATATTAGTCAACGTTGGTTTACCAGGAGAACTACCTCCGCCATTTGCTCCCATCTCAACACCTTTGGACGGCGCAGATGAAATGTCAGCTAATCCTCCGTTCTTTTTTGATGTAGTACCAGCTGATGTCACTGTATTGTCTGAGAATGACGAGGTCGTTGTAATAAAGACTAATGACAGATTTCCTATTAGTAAATTTGTAGGAAACACCCGTACAGAATACGAGGGACAAATTATTTTGGAAGGTATTAAAAATTAAAAAAGGATTTGAATTCTTAGCATTTGTGTACTTAGACAGAATTATAGAAAAATGTTTAAAAAGAGATAGGGCTGCTGAAAAGCTGCTCTATCTCCATTTTGCTAAACAAGTATTTGGTATCTGTAGACGGTATAGCAATGATGATCACCAAGCTGAGGATTACATGCAAGATGGTTTTATGAAGGTCTTTTCTAATTTGAAAAGTTATGACGCCAAAAAGGGTCATATAGAAGCTTGGATTGTAAGAATCGTGGTGAATACGATTTTATCCAATAAGAGAAAACACAAGATGAAACACCAAGAATTACAAACTGAGCTAACTGATCACTTGGCTGTTGCTCCTGAGGAATCCGATGAAGTCTTGTTCAGAGACATTCAGGCAAGCGAATTATTAACGGCAATTAGACAATTGCCTACTAAATATAGAGATGTGTTGAACCTATTTATATTTGAAAATTTGACACACCAAGAAATTGCACAGTTGATGAACATTGAAGTGAGCAGTTCGAGATCAAGATTAACGAGAGCTAAGAAACTGCTAAAGACTATTCTTACTAAACAAGTAACCATACCTGTATGAATGATAATTGGAATCATATCAGAAAGATAGCAGACAGCATTGGATCTGACTTAGACGCTGAAGCGGCATGGGATCGATTCGAGCAGAGACCAGAACGGCGCAAACGACGTAGTCTATTCTGGTGGAGCACGGGGGCGGTTGGTGTGTTGGCTTTATTTCTATTGCTCGGCTTTTTCTTTATTAAGGATCACCATCAAAGTCTTCAGGAAGTTGTTGCCGATGAGAGCATGATTGACACGTCTTTGAAAAACAAGACGACTTTAGATGTAAAATTAGACAAGGAAAAGAAACTCGATCAAATAGCCTTGCAACAAAGACAAAACCCCCATTTAGAATTCAACGAAACTCAATCTCAATTCCAATCAAAATTAAAAGCAAAATTAAAATCAAAAGCAAAACCTCTAACTGATCAAGTCTTAGTCGAAAAGTCAAATACAACGTCAATCTATCAAGCACAAGCTCAGCAAGAAGTCAATGAATCTTTGGTTCAAAACTCTACCGTTGAATTGGGCCAAACTCACAACACATCAGCTACTGAAACAGCATTAAGTGATTCTACATCCTTTATTCTAGAAATGGCGAATGACTTATCAACGCAGCAAGCTGATGCAGTAGAGACTAATTCAATGAAGCAAAAGGATATGACCAAGAACATGGGAAGCTATCCGATTGAACAAACAGTTCAGGATTCATACTCAGCTGTTTTTCATAAACCAGACCATACAAGTCCAATAACTATTGATATCGGTATTGACTCTAAGATTACTCAATCAAAAACATCAATTAGCACAATACCCCTTCCCATCAGCACGAATCTACACTTTGCCTCAACAATATTGCAAATAGAAGATTATATACAATTGGATAATCAACTTTCGAATACAAAACATTTATTTTCTAAATCATGGACGGTACAAGCAAGACACATATACGGCATCGCATCGAGAACACTTACTGGAGATGACGAACTATTTAATAATAGACGAAGCGCACAAGAAGATCTTAAAGAATTAAATGCAACAGAGCTCCTTATAACTCGTCAACTAACGCCTCTCTTTTCTATTTCATCGGGCTTGAGTGTTGGCCAATACAGAGTTAAATTATTCGAAGTCAACCAAGACGTTATTCAAAATGTAGTTTTTGAAGATGTACTGCTAGAACGCTTATTCAAGGGCGGTGAGATTGAAGAACGGCGAGGCAGATTTGTAGGTTCACAAACCATTACGACAGAGCGAACTCGGTTTCAACAATATCAAGATATAAGCGTGCCTGTCTATGCTAATCTTCACATCAAGATAACTCCAAAATTAAACCTAATGATGTCAACTGGAGCAAGCATTAGTCTTGTAAATATGACGAAAGGTGTCACCTTCGAATCCACAATATCTGCAGGTACTTACCAATCATTGGATCAGTTAAACTATCGATCAATTGGCTTAATTCAAGGCTTAGCCAACTTGTCTTTATCAATCCAATTAAATCAAAAACTAGACATTCAATTGGGTGGGCACCTGAGGCAAGATTTCACAAATCGTTTTAAACAAAGTGAAGCTTCTACAGATCGATTTAATAGTTATGGCGTGATGCTTGGTATTCAACGCAGATTTTAATTCAAATCAAAATAGGAACGTATCTTTTAATGCTGAATAACAAAAGAAGTAACAAAAACTCATATGTGATTGATATCTTTAGTACAAATACCTAAACCCAAACCCTAAGGTTGAATTTAAATTATTACTTTTTGTTGTTCTGCCAACCTCCAATGACAAAGGGCCTAGAGGTGTTTTATAATATATGCCAGCCCCATAACCTAGAAAATAACTTGGCATTTCAGAGCTATTACGCTGCGGGACAAAAGCACGATTTCCTGTTGCATAATTAAGAATGGCGCTGATGTAAAGAGGACCAACGATATTAAATCTCAAATCTTGGCGGACACTAAATATGTCTTCGAACTGAACTTGTGCTTCTTCTATACCTACAAAGGAAATACCCTCAATTGTTGTAGCCGTTAAACCTCCTAATTTAAAATTGTCAAGAAGAGAGGCATTCGACTTATAGCCTCCACTTATTCTAGTTTCACTGGTGACGACATCAAATAGAGTAAAGACTGCCATCGCCTTAAGTTGTGACTTAAAATGATTCGTCACCTCTGGAATAGATAAAACACTTACTGATTGGGCATCAATAAAATCAACTGTTACATCTTGGCCAAACGTAAATGAATTGATAAATTCTCCAAGAAAACCATGACGAGGAAACTGGGTTCTATCTAAATTATTGAATTCACCTTTCAGTCGAAAGAACTGATTAAAATTTTGATAATCTCTTAGATCAGATATGGCAAAGTTTTTTTGACGCAATCGTCTTTTATTAATACCGCCGCCTAACTCTACATAACTACTATTATTCGGTTCATAGCCAAAATATAATCCCAACTCAGCATTAAATTCATTGTATTGATTTTGACGCTGCCCAAATTGAAATAATGGTGTTTCCATTTTATCGTACTTCCCATTTAGATTGATCACGAAATTTCTATTCTTCCCTACTCGATAATGGTACTGACCTAGTAGTCCAATAAATTCAGAAACCCTTGCAGTGAATTTGAGACTCGACGGCTTGGCTAACCAATTATATAACGCAGCGTGCAAAATAAATGAGGTATTGGTTGTTCCATAGGCATTAATACTCCCCCCCATTAAAATAGACTCTCTTGATTTGGCAACAATTTCAACACCTACTTTATCTTTCTTATTATGAAATGAATAGGAGACTTTATCATACAATTTCGTACCTGCAATCCGAGTAATGCCTTCGTCTAATCTATCCAAACTTAAGCCCCCTCTTTTATACTTTCCAAATTTGAATAAGGCCAAATCATCAAATGGTTCTTCCGTTTCGGGCAATTCGATTTTTCGCATAGCCAAATACTCAGGAATCGGTAGATGTTTGAGATAGGTAGGCTTTTCAAATTGATTAAGCACATCTGCCAATTCTTTTAACGCCTTGTGATTTGCTTTGGCAGCTTGGTAACCTTGCTCTATTATATACTTATGTTGATCAAATCCAAATGATGGAATATCCTTTACGTCCGGAGTAATATAAATATCCACAAGCTTTGCCTGTGATTCACTATCTAAAGAGCTCATCATAAAAGTACTCTGCGATAAAATATCGAACATCGATTTCAACTCGTCTTTGGATTCTAATTCAGAGCCGACGAAGACACCAATCACGATATCTGCTCCCATATCGATCACTTCTTGTACTGGAAAATTCCGAATCAATCCTCCATCAACATACAATTGACCATCAATTTCTTCTGGAGTAAATACCATTGGAATAGCCATGCTTGCTCGGATAGAACGGCTCAAACTTCCTCCATCAAACACTTTGATATCTCCATTCACAATATTAACAGCAACACTGCGAAACGGAATATTCAAGTCATCAAAATCATTAATATGATAGGCAGGCGAAAACATGGCTGATAGCAACAAGTCCAATTTTTGGCTATTAATCACACCTTTGGGCAACGTGATATCGCCATTCTCATAAGAGATAAAAAAAGGAAACTTTTGATGATATTGCTTTTCAAGTGGCGCAACGTCTTTCAATGGAATATAGCCACTCAATAGTGAACTCCAATCTTGTGATGCAGCTACCTTACTCATCTTCTTAGCATCATAGCCCATGGCATGTAGACCGCCCACAATGCTACCCATACTCGTGCCAGTCACATAGTCCGCATGGATTCCTAATTCGTGCAAATATTTTATCACGCCAATGTGAGCAAAGCCTTTGGCGGCCCCTCCACTAAGAGCGAGACCTATCTTAGGTCTCTTTGTTGTCTGAAGGTCATCCTGAGCTGAAAGTAATCCACTAAAAATCAGTAAAAGGGCTGTTACCATGCACAGCGGCAATCTTAACGTTGTTGTCATAGATAGTTTAAAAAAAGTATATACAGCAATTAACTGTTTAGAGTCAATAGTTATTACCATATCCACCTAAATATGGTGGTGAATTGTCTTTATCGGCGGCTCCGCCCAAACTTTGACGTTTGACTCGATCAAGATCTGCTTGCGTTTTAACCAATGCACCTACCCCATCTAGTCCTTTGATCTTCTCAATAGCCTCATCCTTAGCATATTGTTTCATGTACTTTAGCCAGTTTAGCAGTTCTCGAGTAGACGGTGCTCTTTCTAAACCAAAGTTTCTCAGTTGATAAAATATATTAATACTCGTATCGATAATATCGTTGTCAGCTTTTGGATAATGCTTGAGTATGATCTCTTTCATCGTCTCTGGTTCAGGAAATGAAATATAGTGATAGATGCATCTGCCTTTAAAGGCTGTAGGCAATTCTTGCTCCCGATTACTCGTAATCACAATAGCTGGCATATCTGTTTCAGAAACCTCAATCACTTTACCTGACTCTGGAAGGACAAATTTGCGATGACTCAGCGCATACAGCAAATCATTAGGAAATTCTCTAGGCGCTTTATCTATTTCATCAATAAGCAATACTGAGTTAGGGGTAGAATAAGCCTGAGCAGCGGGACCAAGATTAACATAGTCATCGAGCTTTTCTGTACTTCTGCCACTTGTCGATAACTTGGTATCCATACCCTTCTCTTCTCGCTGAGCGTTGAGCACCTCTATCTGTGAATCTCTCAAATATTTGACATGGTCAAACTTAGCAACAAAGGCCTCTACATTACTTTTAGACCCCACTGGATAGACAAATGTATCTAGATTAAGGCCTTTAGCATATTGCAATGGCAATTCTGTTTTACCAGTCCCTGGTTCTCCTTCGATTAAAAGTGGCATGCCTAGCACACGAGACATATGAAATGCCTGCGCTAATTCTGGGTCACATAAATACTGATCTGAACCTGTCCACATTGTTGTATCTGCCATATCTTCTATCGATTAAGTGGCAAAGGTAATATAATACTGAGAGTGATACTTACTTAGATGGGCTTAGCGGATAAATATTGATTTATGTTAATTCCAACTTGTTTATTTTAAGATCAAAGTAGCAAGAGAATTGCCATCCTATATTGAGTGTATCGTTGTTAGTCTGTGCACCGTCATCCTGAACCCTTAAAATCCCTGCGGGCTATAAAATTAAACTGATGACAAAGAGTAAATTAGATAATCAAGATCCGCCGGTGGTCCGAAAGGTGCTCATGATTTTAGACATGGTTCTAGCCTTTGTAGCTTAGATGCACCATTGAGGAATCTCAGCCCTTCAGGCTGATGGCATTATCCTGTTTTTTCACCTAGGGACGATGTCCCTAGCTTTGGAATCTCAGCCCTTCAGGCTTATAGGTACTATATTTTCAGTCGGAAATTATGAAAAGATATCAACAGTAATAATGTGTCACAATTGTTTTGCTCAGCTTGAGAGTAGTGTATTTGAAAAAGTTCTCAGATAGGTACCCCAATACATCACGTACGAGTGTAATTGTGACACAGCCTGCAAGTTCGGAATGACGGTAGTGAGATTTGTCATAAATACGGTACTATTCTATTTCAAATATGTCAGGACTCTGAGACCTTACATTTGGTTCCAAGACTTGAGTCCGAGCAATTTTTCTCCCAATTCACTTAATTCTGCTGTCTCATATTTTGTCTGTTCCCAGTTTCTAGGGTCGCCTGGAAAAGCATAACCTTCGGGAGCGATCCGATTGCGCCAGCTGTTGACACGCCATTCTCGAAGAGCTTCGTTATCCTCCTCCGCTGGCATCATGGAAATGTATTGTGCGATTCGAACTTTACCATCAGAGTGATTGGGCCGGATACCGTGTGGTTGACGGCTATCCCATATCGCAAGATCGCCTGCTTCAAGGCAGACTTTTACAATTTTATCTTCTAAGCCAGTCACATCTGGTTGGAAATGGTTTCTGTCTTTAGGTTGCGTCTTTTTCCACTCGTCATAGTTTCTAAATAACCAAGGGATGCATTGTAGTCCTCCCATATTTTCATCCATTTGATCAGACAAAGCGAGGACGCCTTGTACATTCTGAGGTTTTGTCTCAGGATCATAATCCCAATGTATAAAGCCTTTATATTCATAGCCAGGTCTAATTGGAAAATTTAGATTCGCTCGATCGATGGTCACCCATAATTTTTCAGTCCCCCAAATATCTACGAAGGTATTATAGACAGTCTCCATTTGTCTATTATTCCAAAGATGTTGATTGTTATACACTTCGACCATACCAGTTCCAGCAAGTTCTTTCATTTGCATTTCAGCTCTGGCTTCAGAATACCAAGTATTTGGATCATCCTGTTTTTTATCTTCAAACTCCCATAAAAAGTCAGCTGTTTTCTGAGCTTGTTCTTTAGGTACAGCATTTTTAATGATGATGTATCCATTGTGTTGCCAAAATGCCCATTGTTCTTCTGTCAATACATGAAGTGGCTCATTATTTAGGCGCTGATTCAACTTAGATTTACTGCTTTTAGCTGTGGATGGATTACCAGGAATATCTTTATGTGCATTTTCTGGTATCATTTTAGGCACCATAGATTTAGACGACTCTTTCATGCGCGTTAGTTTTGTAGCTAAAAGGTAAGCATATCATTGGAATTAATGTACGGTTCAATCAAATCGAGTGTAAAATTCATATTACACCACAACACTATTCTTCCAAGTGGCTTTATCCACTTGAAAACAAATAATTGCTTGATTTTCAAGCCACTAAAGTAACTTGGAATTAGTCAATTATTATAATTGTGCAAGGTTTTATACACAATCAATTCTGACATGATGTTGATCAGTTTCAGGCTCAATATTGGAATGACTGACTCACCATGTTGACGTTGTTCTCAACGTAATTTCTTGGGTATTGGTGATCTTCTCAACAAGTGTTAAAGAAAAGCCAGAATGACATTGATGACATTCTGGCTGTATTGGATAAAATGACTTAGTATCTGAATCTATTTCACTATGATCAATTGTTCAGATTGTGTCCCCGACTTATCGGTAATCGTGATATAGTAAGATTTATTCTGAAACGCGTTCAAGTCAGCATCAAGACTATATGTACCAATTTCTTTTGTCTCATTTAGCAAAGTCTTGATCACTTCGCCTTGTTCAGTTCTGATATCTATCACAACAGGTCCAGCTGAGTTAATCGTATAATTAACTTTAGTCTGATTGATTGCTGGGTTTGGTGATAAACTTAAGGTAGATACTTTTGGCATTTGGGTTAAAACTTTCTTTTCATTGATCGCGTTAGGATCTAATAATAAAAAGTGTCCGAACTTTTTTGCTTTATGATACCTAGATTTTCGATTGCCCTTATTTTCTATTTCTCTTTCTTCTTTAGAATCCTTTCGCTTAACATCATCAAGGTTTGCAAGCACCTCTTTGATTTGTTCTTTATACTTTTTAGACAGATCCCTCAATGGCTCATGGATTGCAAACATGTCTTTCTTTATCGTCTTCCAGCTTTCCTTATTTCTAGTCTCTTTGTTTTCTTTAAATGTTGCTTTTAGTGCCTTTGATTTCTCTCTTATCTCATCAAGCACCGCTTTATCTTCATCCGAAATTTCTGCATCCAAAATGGTACGAGCTTCCGATAATTTAGCTTTTTGTTCTTCAGTAAATTTGTCTCTTTTGCCTTTCATCTTATGTCTTTTTTCACCATCGGCTCTATAGCCTCTTCTCTTTGGATGACGTTTTCGATTCTCCTCCCATATTACCACTTGTTCAGTTGTCAATATGTCCCCCATTTTCTCCTTAAATGAGTCTCTTAAAGCGGTTTTGTCTTCTTTTGAAGCATCTGAAGGCAACGCTTCGAAGGCTGTCTTCTGCTCTTCTTTTAATGCTTCTAATTTCACTTCTTGAACTTCTGTTAGCTCTAGCTTATCCAAGCTATTCTTATATCTATTCTGCTTTTGCGCACTTGAGGATTGCATACCAATACAAATCATCATCGCTACCAATATTATATTTATTCTATGGTTCATTTCTTGTAATTAAATTAATGAATAAGTATTGATAAGACTCTAGTCAATCCGTAAAGTTTAATCGATTTATCAACCAGCTCTGTGGTTTCTATTTATACTATTGATTTTAATTGGTTAGTGAAGCTATTTATTAAATTTGCTTTAACATCTCAAAATGCAGATTCTAGTGGTGTGTTGATTTGATTGATTTATACCTCTACACTGCATTAACAAAAAAAATGTTCTCATGACATTGTTTCCAGACACTGCTGATCCCACAATAAATCTTTTGCCTGCTGACGGTATCGTTAATTACTACGGACCAATTCTCGATGTTGAGGAATCAAATACATACTTGAACCTGCTTCTCAATAACATAGAATGGAAAAATGATATTGCAGTCATGTTTGGAAAGCGAATAATTACAAAACGAAAAGTTGCCTGGTATGGAGATCAGGCATTTTCTTATACCTATTCTAATAACACTAAGTATGCCCTCCCTTGGACAGATGAACTCAAACAATTAAAAGAACTAATCGAGCAAAAGTCTGGAGAAACTTTTAATTCTTGTTTATTAAATCTTTACCACGATGGCAGCGAAGGCATGGCATGGCACAGCGATGGTGAAAAGGATTTAAAAAAGGACGGGGCGATTGCATCGATGAGTTTTGGGGCAGAGCGAAAATTTGCATTCAAGCATAAAAAATCAAAAGAAACGGTCTCCTTACACCTAGAACATGGTAGCTTACTCCTAATGGCCGGAACATGCCAAACACATTGGCTGCATCGATTGCCGCCGACAAAGAAAATACATACGCCAAGAGTTAATTTGACATTTCGCATGATTGTTAATAATCAATAAGCAGGAATACCAAATACTAATTACTGGACAAAAAAAATGCAAGGTAGTCTCAGGGCTACCTTGCATTACACATAGATTTTAATATACGTAAGTCTTCCTAGACCTTCATTTTAGTTACATCCTTCTATAAAGGCGTGAAACTCTAATCCTATCTCCACTTCAAATCCTGGCATCAACTCAACAGAATTACCTGCTGAATATTCCACATTTGCTGAATTGATCGTTCCGTCTGATGTAATATTTTGACTGACTTCATACAAGCCACCATTCACTCCAATTCCTACACCTGGAATATAGGAGTTATCTTGACAACACTCTTCTACTAAAAGTTCGATACCTGATAAATTGAAATGATCACAAACGCCTAGATTAAATACCATAATATTGAAATCGAAGATATTTTCATTCCCAAAATCAATGGCAGTAATATCTAAATTTGCAGGATCATAGACAATTGGACTGATAAAGTACGATCCTATCTGATCCACATCAAAAGAGGGTGTATAACTATAATCTAATAAGATATCTGTTGCTCCATCTCTTAATAAATAGGCTATGACATATCCTGCAGGTATACGCTCACTGTTTTGGGTAACACTTAATGTTGCTGTCGTGCCATTGGCAGGATCTGCACATCCATCCACTACTGCATTTGTCAACCAACCTGATGTGGCTAAACAACATGCTGTCACTTTGATTTCTGCAGGAGCAGATATATCACCACAGGTCCAATTGGACGTAATATCTGCAATAGTACTTGCTGTTGTCACATCATAATCATTGGGGTTATAGGCTACACTATATGCCTGAAAAATCCCAGCTTGAGCAACAAAATATTCTGATACACTATTAAAAAGTATAATTGTACCAGTATCATCTACAAGAATGTATACGATTTGATAACCCGCTGGAAGAATTTCTGAATCATCCGTAATAATATTTCTGAACACTGCATTTCCACCATCAATATAACAAGCATTCCCACTGCCAGTAATAATAGCATCTGTCTTCACTCCACAATAGATCCCAAAGTCAATATGCTCATCAGTATCCATGTCTGTCGGGTCAGTGTCTGATGGATTATAACAAGCTGATATACCATCATTAGCTGGTGAGTCATCTTCATCTCCTGGACAAGCAGCTGCTGTACCAGTTGTAAAATTGAAACCTGAGGGTGCTGATATTTGCGTCCTGTATGCCAATGCTGGATCTAAACAAATATTATCCGGCCCTTCATCAGGTCCGAATGCATAGGAACCATCAGCACCTGTTGTTGTCATAGAGACAAGACTAAATGACCCATCAGCATTACATGTATACAATTCAACAGTTACGCCTGCAATCCCATCACTCGCCAAGGCTTGACATCCATCTTCGTCTGCGTCTACAAAGACAACTCCTGCCACGGTTTCGCATGGATATAAACCTATGTCGATATCCTCATCACCATCATCTCCACTCGCTGGATCGGCTGGGTCATAGCATCCTGTCGTCCCATCATTAGCAGCACTATCATCTGCACTATCCGTACCAGCACACGCACCTGCTCCTGCTGGATCGCCTGTACTATAATTCAGATTATCTAAGGA
>CALGLU010000045.1 GCA_937959275.1 uncultured Saprospiraceae bacterium
CTGTGGCGGTTGATGTGAAGTTAGGGACGGCTGCCATACAATTAACATCTGCAGAGATATCGGCTTGGGTAGGACAAAGCGTAAACATAGGAGATGTCACGTCAAGCGTCTCGGTGATGTTGAGTGTGCCTGTACCATCTGCACCATTATAGCCAGAGACTCTAATAAGGTATGTCGTGCCAGGAGCGATACAACCTGGAATAGTTATGCTAGATTGTAATCCACCCGAATCATCATTGCAAGCTATTTCATTGCCACCGCAGGAGTCCCAAATACTTAAAGCAGTATCAAATCCACTGCCTTGGGTATCAAAAATGACACCTTCCAAGTGACAAGTACCGACAGTATATTCGTACCAAATATCATTGTAATCATTAAACGTACATGAGGTGATATCTGGGCCGCTGCATTCTTCTGATAAGGTGAAGGGTGTTGATCCGGCACCTACTGCGATGGCTCCGCTACAGTCGGTGTTAGTAGCTGGCGGGGTGACGTAATCCCAACAAATTTCAACTTGTACAGTATGACTTGCATTGCAATTAAAAGAACCATATGTCGTACAGCCTGGACCGTTGTTTCTAAAATTAATATTGGCTACTGGTGTTTGACCACATCCACAATCATCATCATTATCAAAAATACCACCATTAATATCATAGGTGCATCGTCCACCTCGGTCATCTTCCCAAGCGCTAAATAAGATGTTTACAGTTTGTGCGCACGTATTGTTCCGCGTACCCAGTGTGGCAGCTGGATTAATGGTACAGTCACCATTATTATCACATTGAAAGCAATTACCTCCGACATCTGTACCATTGATGTTGTCATCAAACCAGACTAAGGCCGAGTATTCTTCAGCACCTGTTTCTTGACAATCACCACCGATGCCGCCTTCAAACCACTCTATCTGCGTAACGTTGACCGTATAGTTGACAGCTTGGGCAGACAACATCCCTGTATTTAAAGCTAATAGTAGTATAAGAGTGTATAATTTTTTCATAGGGAAGGTGTAGATCGATTACTCCGATTCGGGAGTCAGACTAAATTGATAAACTAAAGTACTGCCTTCATCTTCAGCAGGGATATAGATATCGATTTGACTATCAGTCCATGTATTAAAGAAGTATGTTTTTATTTTGTTATTGCACAACTCCTCTGATGGTGGGAATAATCTCAGTTGATCATCGACTTTCTCAAATCGAAAGTGATTGGCATGTTTGCCACCTTCGAGCATGTAGAGCATGTTGTCATCAGATATTTTCCATGTTACCTTTTGAGACATCATTTCATTTTTGAAATCATCTATTTGAGCAGCCAATTCATTTTGGGTAAGTTGCTGATCTGGATCAAGAATGTTTGCATCAGTCACAGCCCAAGTTGCTACATCAGCCGGAACTTCAATTGTTAGATCCTTGATTGTTATACAGTCAGGTTTAATGACTTCATTTGGATCTGGATTTGTGCTTGGTTTTGGCTGAATCTGGCCACCTAGTTGCCGGTACTTGTCTTGGTTTGCGTCTATCCACGCTTTTTTTGCATTGTTATAGCTTTCATTATCAACAGCTTTGTTTCCAGTGTTTTGCATAACGGGAAAATCTGCAGGTAATTCTTGCTGAGTATAAGCAAAAGGAGTACTCAGTAGAAGCACAAAAAAAGCAAAAAGGATATTCGAAGTCGTAAGGTGAAACACATTACTAAATTTAGTTTACTAATTGGACTCCTAATATAGTTATATATATAGAAAATGAGTGCTGTAGCAATAAAAACACACATATGATTTATTAGTATTAGATATGTTAGGCTAATATAAAATGAGTTAAGTCTTTGCGCCATATTAACTATCCATCAATTTTATTTGAATTAGGACTGTTTTGAAGGATAGATTTTAGGATGTTAGATGCATAGTATATCCTTTTACGATTTTGCACTCTATTCTATGATTATTTAAGTATTTTAGAACTGCACCTAGAAAAGAATATGATCAATTTCCAAAACATATATAAAATCTACAGCTAACTATTTTCAACTACAAAATCGCTGAATGACAAATCTAAAAACCAAAGTGTTGATCATAGAAGATGAGGCAATCATCGCCAAACATATCGAGGACATTTTGATTGAGAATGATTTTTCGTCAGTAGGCATTGCTCACGACAGTGAAACAGCATTAGACTATATTTATTCTCGGCAACCACAGTTATTAATATTAGACATTAATATAGATGGCTCTAAAGACGGTATTGAAGTAGCCGAAATTGTCAAAGAAAAATATGATATCCCTGTTATTTTTTTGACAGCATTATCTGATCTGCATACCCTTGATCGAGCAAAGAAAGTCAACCCTTGTTCATATATCGTCAAGCCGTTTAACACTAAAGATCTGATATCTAGCATTATTATCGGTTTATATAATTATGATTTTATGAAGCAGTCTAAACAGCTGGATTTAGCTAACGTCAACCGTATTGCACTACATCCATTGAGCCCCAAAGAGTACGAAGTCTTATTAGATATTAAAGATGGCTTGACCAATGCTCAAATTGCCAAAAAGCAATATCTAAGTTTAAGTACGATCAAATTCCATTTAAAAAACATCTATAATAAACTGGATGTACAAAACCGTACGTCAGCTATCAGAAAAGTGACGGGAATATAAGATCTAAAAACATTATTTCTTCAAAGCAACCACGTACCCTTCATTTAATTTCCTTCAAAACTATACTAAAGTACAGGTCATATATATACTTGTAGATTTAATTTTAGGTCATTACACAATGAACGGGTCATGAAGATAATCTATAGTCGATTTAGAAATATACAGAATACTAAGCCCGCAGATATTAAAAATAAAAGTGTCTATTTAATTCAAGCTATTTATGAGAATCTGCGACAAGTGGATAATAAGCTAGAGTCATATTTAAAGACAAATTCCAACAGAAATACAAACATCAAAGAAAGCACTCCATAAAACCATTTCAAATAATTCATTATGAAAACAAGAGTAAAAACAGCAGTGCTTATCCTTTGTTGCATAGCTTGTATTGAATCAGATATCATAGCTCAACATGGCACCCTTGAAGCTACAGAAGGAGTCATCGTCGGCAACAATACGGGAGTCGTTGCTGGCACAATCCGGTGGACAGGAACCGACTTCGAAGGCTATGATGGCAGCAATTGGGTTTCATTAACTCCAATCACTGCAAATGTAGCCAATGGATTAAAAATTGATGCCGCGGATAATACATTAGTCCTTGGAGGAATGATTGAAAGAGTAACAACGCTGACCCTAGGCGGATTAGATTTTGTCTACAATCTTAATGGTGCTGGAAAATTAAGAATTCAGGACGGTGGTGCCGATAAGTTTACTGTATTGGATAATGGGCGAGTTGCGGTGGGTGGTCCTGATCATGCTGGAGCATTTAATGTAACAGGTAGGTCGTATTATTCAGATGATCTTTTCTTAAGGGATGGTTCTGTAACAGGGCAAAATTTGATAAGGTTATATGACTCTTCTAATAATGGCGTCATTGATGTCTATGGATCAGGTGGCGTAACAGGGCGAATTCATGCTAGTGGAAACTCATTTTTGAATGGAGGGAATTTAGGGATTGGCACTGCTAATCCGCTACAAAAATTACATGTATCAGGTACAGGTAGATTTACGAGTTTAGGAGGTCTTGATACACGGATGGTTGTCGCCAGTCCAAATGGTGATCTGATGACACAGGCTATACCAAGCGGGACTACTTTTATTGCTGACATTGATAGTGATACGAATATTGATACAGAAAAGATCGCAGACGAAGACATTATCAGATATACAGTTGCAGGCATAGAATTCGCATCCATGGATGGTCAGACATTTCATTTGGAATCGGCTGGGCAGTCCCTTTTTATTGGCCTAGAAGCTGGTACAAATGACGATGGCATTAATAATCTAAATACAGCTGTTGGCCATAAATCTATGTCTAAGAATTCAACAGGTGATAACAATACGGCACTTGGACATTCTACATTAACGACCAATACAACAGGCTCAAGAAATACGGCTGTAGGAAAGGATGCACTTAAAGAAAATAATAATGGAATCAGTAATACGGCTACAGGTTACCAGTCACTCACTGAAAATATAAGTGGAAAAGAAAATACAGCTTTTGGTGATTCAGCTCTTGCTAATAATACGACAGCGAATTCGAATACAGCTGTTGGATTTCAAGCACTTAGTAGCAATACAATTGGAGAAAGAAATACGGCTGTGGGTAAGAGTGCCTTATTACTTAATGCTACTGCAAGTGATAATATAGCTATAGGGGATGATGCTCTTGCTAATAATACGGCAGGATATGAAAACACATCTTTAGGAAACAGTGCACTTAAGTCAAATACGATGGGATTTCAAAATACGGGAATCGGGTTCCAGGCACTCAGAGACAATACGCTAGGAGACGAAAATACAGCAATCGGATATAGTGCACTTAAAAAGAATACGACAGGAAAAAATACAGCTATAGGTCATCGCGCATTAGAATCTAATATAAGTGGAACACAAAATACTGCTGTTGGGCAAAATGCTCTAAATAGTACTACCATTGGATCACGAAATACAGCCGTTGGATATAGTACATTGAATGCAGTTCTCAACTATAGTGGGGCCGATAACACTGCTATCGGGTGGAATGTAAGTATTTTAAATGCGCCATCGTTTGGGTCAACCGGTATTGGGTCGAATGCTGTAATAACGGCAAATAATCAAGTTAGAATAGGAAGTGTAAACGTGCTGTCTATTGGAGGCCAAGTGTCTTGGACAACATTTTCAGACGGAAGGTTTATGTCCAATGTCAAAGAAGACATTCATGGATTAGAATTTATCAATCGACTGAGGCCGGTTAGTTATCTTCTTGATCTTAATGCACAAAGAAAATCTTTGGGTATCGCATCCACAGCAGAAAAAGCAAAATATGAAAAAAAGGTTTCGTCAAAACAGACAGGCTTTATCGCTCAGGAAGTGCATGCCACTGCTCAAGCCTTAGGCTTTGAGTTTAGTGGTGTTGATGCACCTAAAAATGAAAAGGATTATTATGGAATACGTTATGCAGAATTTGTCGTACCTCTTGTAAAAGCGGTGCAAGAATTGTCTGCACTAAATGAATCCGTACAGAAAGAGAATCAGGCGTTAATAGAAAGCAATGCAGCGTTAAAAACTAGAATGGATAGAATAGAAATAATGCTTACCAATCTTGATAATAAAGATTAAAATGGAATCTGGATTAATTTGTTATTTGATTATCGAGTCTATTTTACAATATTACATTATAAAGACTTTTCATGATTTCCTCAAATGGGTCAAGACCCATTGCAACTGTTCTGTAAAGCAATGGGTCTTGACCCAATGTTGCTTAGTCAAGGAATTTCTTCAGGAAAGAACAAAGCCTGTCCCGCTCTGCGGGGAAACACATGTATCCTCCTAGAGCCTGTCTGCCTATCGCTGGGAGGTTAGGAGGTGGAATCTGCATAAATGTCAATTCCACCCCATAGTCCCCTCAAGGGGAATATCTGCGCTCAAACCCCATGACCATGCAGTCCGAACAGAAATCTGTTTATATTTTAACTAAAACAATTCATATAAAACTTGATAAAAGCTCAGTAAGTAAATCTATAATTTTAACGAGAACTGGATTTACTTTTTCTAATTCTAGTTCTTAACTAAACAACATTGGGCTTTGACCTCTTTGCCTGAATAAGTGGATTTACCAGACTTAAGGATTATATTTGCTCTCAGATTTATGTTTGATTTCCACAAAGACAAAGGCCGCTATTTTGATATTCAATACAAGACATCTAAGGAGTATGTGATACCTTTTTTAGAACAGAATAACATTGCAATAGAAGGCCAACAGGTGTTAGAAATTGGATGTGCTGAGGCCGGTGTCTTGAAAGCATTCATGGAACGGGGAAGCGATTGTGTAGGCATCGAATTGTCGGAGGGAAGGGTAGAGCTGGCGCGTGAGTTCTTTAAGGATCATCCGCAATCAGATAAGCTGGAGTTAATCACAGAAAATATTTATGATATCAACCCAGAGACTCGATTTGATTCTCTATTTGATATCATTATATTAAAAGATGTGATTGAGCATATTCATGATCACGCTCGCTTTTTTAAAGAGGTGCATTCTTTCTTGAAGCCTGGCGGTGTGATCTTTTTTGCGTTTCCGCCTTGGCAAATGCCTTTTGGTGGTCATCAGCAATTAGCAAAAAGCAAGCTGTTATCGAAATGGGTCTATGTCCATCTGTTACCTAGATTTATGTACCGCGGCATTATCAATATGGTTGGAGAATCTGCAGGGATACGAGATGGCTTATTAGAAATTGCAGAGACAGGACTATCCGTAGAACAATTTGAAGGCTATAGTCTGGCAAGCGGATTTAGTATTCTGGAGCGCAAACTGTGGTTGACAAATCCGATTTACAAATATAAATTTGGCTTGACAGTCAGAGCACAACTGCCAGTCGTCAAATCCCTGCCATATGTTCGAAATTTTTTAACGACTTGTGCTTATTTTCTCATTCAAAAACCAGAAGAATGAAATCATTTAAGCTAGAATACAGACTTGATAAATCAAAAGAACAGGTATGGGAAGCCTTTTTTAATGAGCTGAATCAGTGGTGGACTTCAGATTTTCATACAAATAGTCGGACAAAGAGCTTTCATATTGAAACGAAATTAGGTGGTAAAATGTATGAAGATTTTGGAGGCGGTAAAGGTTTGGTCTGGGGCGAGGTCATTGGGGTAGATTATCCTAGATCCCTGCAGGTCAGAGGGATGTTGAGTGGTGAATTTGGAGGTCCGGCACTCTCATATGAAAAATTCACATTTGATGAGGAGGCTGGGACAACAACGCTGACATATCGAGTAGAATTTATAGGAGATATCACAGAAAAGAGCTTAAAATCCTTAGAATCTGGCTGGAAGACTATCTTTGCAGACTATTTCATTCCATTTTGCACAAAATAGACTTTCACAAACGATAATAAAAGACTATCTTTGCGCCTCTTAAAAATCTTAGGTCATGAAGAAAGATGTTCATCCAGATAACTACCGAGTCGTTGTATTCAAGGACTTTTCATGTGACGAAGCATTCCTTTGCCGCTCTTGTGCTCCTTCTAAGGAGACGATCACTTGGGAGGATGGAAGCGAATATCCGTTGATAAAGCTTGAGATTTCAAATATGTCTCATCCGTTCTTTACAGGAAAAATGAAATTTGTCGATACAGCAGGTCGTATTGATAAGTTTAATAAGAAATTTGCAAAATTTGCGAAAGCGAATCCTGTAACGCAACAAGATGATGAGCCAGCACCGGCTGAGGAAACTCCAGCAGCTGATGCCCCTGCCGCGGATAAAGCGGAAGCTTAGATTTAGTTTAATTTAAATTCTGATAATGACTCCATCAGGCATCGTTTTTTTTGATGATGCTGATCGTAATGGGTTATTACCGTTGACCTATACAAGGCCAATGTCTGAAATCAGAATAGGTATACTTACCATACGAGAAAAATGGTGTAAACGATTAGAGCTCGACTCTTACGCTTATGATACAAATCCTATTCTTGGTCGGCTTTTCAAAAATGCTTCTTTCGAATCCAATCTTTATATAAAAGGTAACGTACTCCCTACTCAAGAGCTTGTCGAGCAAATCAAAGGTCTTAGCCTTGGTCAACATTTGTACCAAGGAGGCAAGTTGATTGCAGCATATCTTTCAAAAGTACAAGCTCTTAACTTTAGCTCAGATAAGCAACAAGCAGATAATTCTGAAATCATCAATGCTGTTAAAATAATCCGACATCCAGAGCAGATATTCTTGTACAATGAAGACGAATTATTGCAGGACTTTGATTTGGTGACTCAGGGTAGAGAATCAGCTAGTATTGATTCATCGAATCGAATAAAGGGAGCTGAGCGGATTTTTGTAGAGGAAGGAGCCGTCATAGAACACAGCATACTGAATGCTGAAGATGGTCCCATTTACATAGGCAAAGATGCTAAAATACTTGATGGTTGCATGCTGAGAAATGGGATAGCCTTAGGCGATAAAACAGTCTTAAAAATGGGTGCAAAAATCTATGGTCCAACAACAATTGGTCCTGGATGTAAGGTAGGCGGTGAAGTCAAGAATGCTGTGATTTTTGGAAATTCTAATAAGTCACATGATGGGTATTTGGGAAATGCTGTAGTCGGAGAGTGGTGTAATCTTGGAGCGAATACGAATGCGTCCAATATGAAGAATGATTATAGTGAGGTTAAACTTTGGGATTTTACTAGTGAGACATTTCGGAAAACAGGCACTCAGTTTTGCGGTCTTATTATGGGAGATCATTGTAAGACTGGAATCAATACGATGTTTAATACGGGAACAGTTGTTGGTGTTTCCTGTAATGTTTTTGGTGCAGGTTTCCAAAAGAACTTTATTCCTTCGTTTTCATGGGGAGGACCTAAAGATTACAAAAGTTATAAATTAGAAAAAGCAATCGAAGTTGCTACGCTTGTTTGGGCTCGACGTCAAAAAGAATTTACTTCTGAAGACAGAGCACTATTTGAAACGATATATCATGATGCGTCAAAATATCGGAAATAATGAGAATTCCACTTTGGAAACGATATTTCAGTTATTTTAAAGATGTACATCTTGAAAGTCATTCCTCCTCTATTAATCCGGCACTGCATCTTCTTTTAGTCAGAGGCCGATTACAGCTATGTACGGATAACTCGATTTACTCTTTCGAAGATCAATATGATAATTTTTATAAGGTATTTGAAAAAATGATTGCCGTGGGCTGGCGATATGAATCGGTACTTATCCTTGGCTTTGCAATGGGCAGCATACCAAAAATGCTAGAAGACAACTTTAAGCTAAGATTAGACTATACGGGTGTTGAGATTGATGATGTCATCATAGATTTAGTAAGTGATTATGTTGTGTCAGAATTAGAGTCTTCCATTCAATTGGTCCATACAGATGCTTCTGTTTTTCTTGACAGCAATGAGGAGACATTTGATTTAATTTGTATTGATTTATTTATTGATGATGTTATTCCAGATCAGTTCAAAGCGGTGACATTTTTACAAACACTGGAGCAAACTTTAAATCCTGATGGCTGTGTGTTGTACAATATGCTTGGCGATTATCAATCAGATAAAACGAAAGCGGAGCTTTATCACAAAGATGTTTTTTCTAAAGTGTTTCCGCAGTCAACTTTATTTCATACGGGGACTAATTATATGTTGATTAGTGATGGTGGGGTTATATAGAGACAAGGTATGCCTTGTCTTTACAATTGGCATGCCTTGTCTTTATAATTGGAATGTATTATTTGTATCTTGATTTGTACCAAACTATAAAAGCCTTGACTGTATTTAAATTTCCTTTCTGTTTATTCCTTTTGTTAGTTTGTTTTTCATCCTGCTCAAAGAGAGGGCAGTATGATATTATTTTGCGACAAGGAACCATTATAGATGGTACGGGTAAGCTTGGATATATTGGTGATGTTGCCATTACGGCTGATCGCATTCTCAAGATAGGTGATTGTACAAAAGATCGAGCTGTTCAGGATATTGATGCAAGAGGTCTTGTCGTCTGTCCAGGATTTGTGGATTTGCATGCGCACTTGGAGCCCTTGCCTTTATTACCAGATGCGGCGAGTGCTTTGCATATGGGTGTGACGACTGCCTTAGGTGGTCCTGATGGATCATCGCCGATTCGCTTGGGTGCCTATTTGGATAGTTTGGAGGGGATTGGTATGGGCATTAATGTTGGCTATTTGATTGGCCATAATTCTGTGCGTGCGCAGGTGTTAGGGATGGAGGCGAGAGAGCCATCGACAGATGAGTTAGAAGAGATGCAGGGTTTGATAGAAGATGGCATGCGGGATGGAGCGTTCGGTATGTCGACCGGCTTGAAGTATTTGCCTGGTGCGTTTTCCAAGGTGGAAGAGGTGATTGCTTTGGCGCGTACGGCATCATCGTATGGAGGTATTTATACATCACATTTGAGAGAAGAAGGTTTGGGCTTATTTGAAGGAGTAGAGGAGGCTGTTCGTATCGCTCGGGATGCTGATATTCCAGTTGTGTTGACACATCACAAAGCGATTGGTCAGCCGATGTGGGGGAAGAGTGTTGTGACTTTGCGGATGGTGGATGAGGCGCGGGCTGAGGGCTTGGATGTGATGGTGGATCAATATCCTTACACGGCGAGTTATACAGGTATATCTGTGTTGATACCGCCGTGGTCGATGGAGGGAGGTCGCTATGATAAATTTGCTGAGCGGGTGCAGGATCCGGTATTGCGGGATAGTATTCATGCAGGGATCGTCTATAATATTATGAATGATCGTGGCGGGGGAGATTTGCGGCGGATTCAGTTGGCGCGGTTTAATTGGAAGCCGGAGTTGGAGGGGAAGACCTTGTATGATTGGGCGTTGGTAGAGGGCTTGGAGCCGACTGCGGAGGTGGGGGCGGATTTGGTGATTGAGGCGCAGCTGCATCGGGGTGCGAGTGCGATATATCATGCGATGTCGGAGGAGGATGTGGAGCGAATTATGGCGCATCCGATGACGATGATTGCGTCGGATGGGCGGATTACGGAGTTTGAGAAAGGCTTTCCGCATCCGCGTGTGCATGGGACGTTTCCGCGGGTGTTGGGGTATTATAGTCGGGATAAAGGGGTGATGGCCTTGGAGGAGGCGATTCGGAAGATGACGTCGTTGCCTGCGATGCGGATAGGTTTGGAGGATAGGGGAGAACTGCGTGTTAGTGCTTTTGCGGATATTGTTGTGTTTGATGCAGAGACGATAATTGATAAGGCGACATTTACAGAACCACATCAATATCCTGAGGGGGTGATTCATGTGTTGGTGAATGGGAAATTTGCTTTGAAGGCAGGTGAGTTTTTTGATGTGAGGAATGGGGAGGTGTTGAGGAAAAGTATGAACAAAAGACCTTAAGAGTTAATGCAATAGAAAAAATTAAGCCACTTCAAATATATTGGATGCCAGATAGTTCTTTGTCAATATTGACTAGTTGAATTTGATAATTATCAATGATAATCCTATCAGATCTGCTTGGTTGTATAATGGCTCAAGGCACTGAAGTGCCTTGGATTGCACATTTGCTGTGCACTCAACACTCAACATTCAACACTGCGACCAGAGGGAGCTACACTACTTCCTAAACTTCAACGCATCCGCCACAGTCGGCACAAAATGCCCATTCCCACCAGCACGCTCATCATTAAATGTCGTCGGTATCGTCCCCGCCTGCGTCCGCTCATCCCATGTCACACTTTGTGTCCCATCATCGCGCTGCACCATTGTAATGCATTCTTCCACAGGACAAACAAGCGAACATAAATTGCAACCCACACAATTCTCATCAATTATTTCTGGGATCCGATTCTCACTGCCTTCAGGAATCCGAATCGCCTGATGCGCCCCATCATCGCAGGCGATATAACACAGATCACAACCCACACACTTCTCCTCATCAATCTCTGCAACCACCTTGTGTTTCAAATTCAAATGCTTCCACTCTGTCACATTCGGCAATGCCTTTCCCTTAAAATCATAAATCGTCTCATAACCCTTATCCTTCATAAAGCGCACAACACCCTTCTCCATCTCACGCACAATCCCAAAGCCATAATGCATCACAGCCGTGCACACCTGCACAGAGCCCGCGCCCAGCAATATAAACTCCACCACATCCCGCCACGTCTCCACACCACCAATCCCGGATATCGGCGTCGACATAATATCAGGATGCTTCGCTAGCTCCTTAATCATCTCCATCGCAATCGGCTTAACCGCCGGCCCACAATAGCCACCGTTCGTCCCTTTCCCATCCACAACAGGGTAGGGTGCATACGTATCCAGATCAATCCCCACAATACTCTTAATCGTATTAATCAGCGAAATCGAATCTGTCCCGCCACGCACAGCCGCCAAGCCTGGATCAACAATATGCGAAATATTCGGCGTCAACTTTGTAATCACCGGTACCGTCGCAAACTCTTTCGCCCAACGCACAATCGTCTCCAATACCGCCGGCTCCTGCCCAACTGCCGACCCCATCCCACGCTCACACATCCCATGCGGACATCCAAAATTTAATTCGATGCCATCAGCTCCTGCGTTCTCTGAGTCTTTGATAATTTGCTCCCATTCTTTTTTAGACTCGACCATCAAGGATGCAATCACCGCATGATCAGGAAAGTACTTTTTAACCTCTTCAATCTCCTTTAAGTTATCTGCTAGGGTTCTGTCTGTGATGAGCTCAATATTATTAAAACCCGCCATCCGAGTCCCATGATAATTAATGGAACCGTAACGACTCGATACGTTGATCACAGGCACTCCCAAGGTCTTCCATACTGCTCCGCCCCATCCTGCATCAAAGGCCTTCATCACCTGATAACCCGAATTTGTGGGTGGCGCTGAGGCTAACCAAAATGGATTTGGAGATTTTATTCCTGCAAAGTCAATTGATAAATCTGGCATGTTTCTGAGATTTTTAAATTTTACGTAGTGAGTGAATTTCTAATGTTGAGATCATACTCATCTCTTCGCTAATTAAAAAGTCATTGATTTGATCAAATTTATTATTTAATAGAGTTGCTAAAACTGAGGTTCGTGTATTTGGTAGTTTGAGCCAAATAATTTTTGGTGGAATCCCTTTTAAATTTGCAAGCTCCGCAAAATCTGAGTCAAAAGTAACAATCGAATACTCATTCTTCTTAGCAAATTCCCAAATATTTAAATCGCTAGAATTTTTCAATCCAACTTCATTAATGTGTATAGCATTGGGAATTTTATCTTCAATCAATTTTATTATTCGAAACGAGATATTTTGATCGAATAGTAATTTCATGTTGCAACTCGATAATTATTTTCCCGATTTGCAGCATAAGTCAAACAAGCTTTAATCTGAGTCTCTGTTAATTCTGGATAATCAGAAATTACCTCATGAATTGTCATCCCAGAAGCAAACCAATGTAGAATATCAGCGACAGTAATCCTAGTTCCTTTTATACGAGGTTTGCCAAATCTCTTTGTTGAATCTATTTCTATATAACTCATATAATTGTGGTCCATAATTTAAAGTTAAACAATGTTAAGGTATAGATCAATCCCTATCGCTGCCATCTTCCCTTCATAAGCCCCATTCACAACCTCCGCACCACCATTGACAGCATCACCACCAGCAAAATATTTTGGATTGGTCGTCTGATACTGATCATTTACCTGAATTTTTGTGCGGCGATCAACTGTCAAACCATCAATGTTTGATAGAAAATTGCCTTGCTTGGCTTGACCTGTCGCTTTAATCACGAGATCACAATCCAAGACAAACTCTGAACCATCAATTGATTCTAGTTTTCCATCTACTACATGCGTCTTGACAAATTTGACACCTGTCGCTTTTCCATTCCCTACAATTTCGACAGGAGTCGCATTAAATAATGAATCTACACCAGACGCGATGGAATAATTATATTCAAATGCATACGCACCCATGCTGTCTTTGTCTCTTCGATATACGAGTGTCACTTGTTTAGCACCTAGTTTAGCTGACTCTGAGGCAGCATCCATAGCCGTATTGCCACCACCGATCACGATCACAGTATCAGGTATCTGTATTTCATGATGCTTCATGCGGAGCTCTTCTATAAATTCAACAGCGCCGATGACATCATCTTTGTCCTCTCCAGGGAGACCTAAGGTAGCCGTAGGTCCAATGCCGACTCCTAGGAAGATTGCATCATAGTTTGTTTCTAATTCTTGAATTTGCTCCTTGGTTGTGATCGCATGATTATAGTGAATCGTATAGTCAAGTTGTTCTTGCAGATATTCCATTTCATCCAAGACTTCTTTATTTGTGATTTTATAAGGAGCGATGCCATAGACTGTCAGTCCTGACGGTTTCTCCTTAGCTTCAAATATATCCACTTCATGACCCAAGACTCTTAATTCACAGGCGCAGGCGATGCCGGCAGGCCCTGCACCTACGATGGCTACTTTTTTACCAGTTGACTTACCTGGAGAAAACAGCTTTTTATTTTCTTTAATGACCTTGTCTGTCGCAAAATTTTGCAGCCGACCAATTTGAATGACGGGGACATTTTGATTTTCGTAGACACAGGAGCCTTCGCACAGTTCTGTAGTTGGACAAACCTTTCCACAGGCATTACCTAGCCAATTGGCTTCGAAAATTGTTTCAGCTGCTCCTATCGTATTGCCTGTGTGAATTTGCTTAATGAATAAAGGGATGTCGATGTGAGTGGGGCAAGCGTGCATGCAAGGCGCATCATAGCAGAAAAGACATCTCGAGCTTTCATAAAAAGCTTCTGTCGCATTCATCAACGGCTTCTTTTGAGAGAAGTTTACTTCAAATTCTGCCTCTGTTTTTGGTCGTGTATATTCTGCCATCTTGTTTATTTAAATGTACTATTCACTGGCACAAGGCACTGAATTACCTTGGATTACATAATTGGTGTTATAAAACGATTCACTATTTACTTCCCACTTCCCACTCCCCACTTCCTACTTCCTACTTCCTACTTCCTACTATCCATCCCAACGTTCGCTTTGCTCAGTACGAGGATTGCCACTTCGCTCCAACTATCCACTATCCACTGTCCACTGTCCACTGTCTACTGTTCACTATCCACTGTCCACTGTCTACTGTTCACTATCCACTATCCACTATCCACTGTCTACTGTTCACTGTCCACTACATCAAAGTTCAGTCAACTTGCCATAAGTCTCTGGTCTGCGATCTCTATAGAATTGCCAAGTCGACCTGACCTCATCGATTAGATCCAAGTCAAATTCTGCGATAAGCAATTCATCATCATATTCTGATGCTTCTGAAATAATCTGACCACGAGGATCTACAAAGTAAGACGTGCCATAAAACCGACCTAGGTCCCAAGGCTTTTCTTCGCCGACACGATTAATGCAACCCATGAAATAGCCATTCGCAGCTGCATGTGCTGGCTGTTCTAATTTCCAGAGATATTGAGATAGACCAGCAACTGTTGCCGATGGATTGTAGACAATCTCTGCTCCATTTAAGCCAAGTATTCTAGCTCCATCTGGGAAGTGACGATCATAGCAAATGTAAACGCCAACCTTAGCATATTTTGTTTCAAATACAGGATAACCTAGGTTGCCTGGTTTGAAGAAGAATTTTTCCCAAAAGCCAGTTGTATGTGGAATATGGTTTTTACGGTATTTGCCTAAATAAGATCCGTCTGCATCTATTACTGCAGCTGTATTATATAACACTCCAGCTTGCTCACGCTCAAAAATAGGCACAATCATGACCATGTTATATTTCTTTGCATACTCTTGCATCCGCTCTACTGTTGGGCCAGGCACTGATTCTGCTGACGCATACCATTGTCTATCTTGTCCAGGACAGAAATATGGTGTATTAAATATTTCTTGAAGGCATAAAATCTGCACGCCTTGTTTGCCAGCATTTTCAATATAAGGAATATGCTTGTCGACCATAGCATCCATAATTTCTTGTATGGTTCCTTCTCCTTCTGTCATAGGAAGGCTCATTTGGATGAGTCCAGATTTGATTTTTCTAGCCATTTTTTTTAATTTTTAATTATTGAACCTGCCTGCCGATTTACAGGTTTTGAATCATGCATTGATTAAAGGTAATCGAATATTAAATAACAAGAGAAGTCTTCCCTCTTTTTACAAACTGTCCATAGCCTGGTTGCAATAGGCACTCTTCGTTTTCTATTCCTATTTTCCCTCTTAGAATAACTGTTTCCGTTTTGCCAGTTAATTCCCATCCCTCATACCCCGAATAATCCACATTCATATGATGTGTGTCGACAGAGATTGTATGTTTTTTAAGTGGATCAAAAATGACGATATCTGCATCAGCACCAATCGCTATCGTTCCTTTACGAGGATATATGCCAAATATTTTTGCTGCATTTGTACTAGACACCTCAACGAATTTATTCAGAGATATTTTTCCTGTCCTGACCCCTTCAGAATAGAGTAATTCAATACGATGCTCAATCGCTGGATGGCCATTTGGGATTTTAGAAAAATCATCCTTACCCATTAATTTTTGCTCCCACTTAAACGGACAATGATCTGTACCCACGACTTGAATTAAGCCTTGGTTGATACCAGCCCATAGTGCAACTTGGTCTTTTTTTTCTCTTAGAGGTGGACTCATCACCCATTTAGCGCCTTCAAAATCTTTTTCATAAAGAGACGCATCTAAAACTAAATATTGCGTGCAGGTTTCGACGAGGACTTTCTGATTTCTTTGCGTGGCTTCTCGAACTGCATTTAAGGCTCCTTCACAGGTCATGTGGACAATGTATCCCGGACAGCCTGTATAATGAAGCATGTCTGCGAATCTTGCCGAAGCTTCTGATTCGGTGACTTCTGGTTGAGATAAATAATGATACAATGGTGATAGATTACCATCGGCCCTATTTTTAGCTATCAGCGAATCAATCACATCGCCATTCGTTGCATGTACAGTGACCAGACCGCCATGCTCTTTCACGACTTTCATGAGTTGGACCATCTGTCCATCGTCGATCATCAGGGCGCCTTTATACGCCATAAATGTTTTAAAAGAACTAATGCCTTCTTCTTGTATAAACTGAACAACTTCCTTAGCCACCTCATCATTAAAATCAGTGACCGCCATGTGATACGAGTAATCACCAATTGCTTTCCCTTCAGATCTGCCTTGCCATTCTTTTAAGGCATTATATAAGGTGTCTCCTTGTGTTTGTAAAATGAAGTCGATCACCATAGTCGTCCCGCCATGCATAGCAGCACGTGTCCCTGTCTCGTAGTCATCACTAGAAGAGGTGCCCATAAATGGCATGTCCAGATGCACATGTGGATCAATGCCGCCTGGGAATACTAACTTTTCTGAAGCATCAATTACACGATCAGCCGTGTAAGGCAAATCTTTTCCAATTGCAGAAATCTGTTGACCTTCTATAAATAAATCAGCTATATAGTCTGACTCTGCAGTTACAATCCGTCCGTTTTTTATTAAAATCGACATTTTCAATTAATTTGTTGAACCAGTCTGCGACAGGTTTTAATATTTGTTAAACCTGCCTACGGCAGGTTTTCTAGTGGTTAATTTGAGTCTTTTCATTTTTCATCAAAATATAATAAACAACAAATGAAACAAAGAAACCAGAAAACCAAGATAAAGAATACAACGCACTTAATGCAGGAATAAAATAGCCAATGATGGCAATAAAAACACCGGCGACCAAAGCAATCATTGCCGCAGGATTAAACCCATTAGAAAATGAGTAGAGCCCGTTCTCTTTGTATAGGTCAGCTAGACTAATCGTGGTCTTTCTAACTAGATAGTAATCACTTAGCATCACGCCTAGCACAGGGCCAAGCAGACCACTTACAAAAATTAAAATAGTACTGATTGAATCCATTAAGATCCAAGGACAAATGATAATCCCTATGATCGCCGTAATCACACCTCCAGATCGAAAACTAATCTTTTGAGGAATTAGATTTGAAAAGGCATTGGACGGCGCGATGACATTTGCCGCAATGTTGGTGCTGAGCGTTGCGATCAACATAAAGAATTGTGAAATAATGACAACGATTGGGTTATCAAATTTAGAAATCAAACTCACAGGATCCCATGGCGCATCATCACCGACAAGGATGTCATCAAAATTAATGATGGCGGCACAGGTCACAAAAATACCAACAAAACTATACAGCATCATAGTACCAGGTAATCCAATAAACTGGCCAGACACCTGCGCTTTTTGCGTTGCGGCATACCGAGTAATGTCTGCTATGCTAAGAGACATAGTTGCCCAAAACCCTACCATGATTGTCAGCCATAAAATGTAATCCCACAGTTTAGATCCGACACTTTTTGATCCATCTACTTGTTGACTTGCCGTGACAAGACTGGATTCATCAAAACCAGTTTCACTTTTCTTCCTGAATTGTAGTTGGATTGTTGAATTGCTGTTCGCACTTGAAATGGGCACAGTAGACCTTGTATAATTTTGCCACGAACCTTCCTTTCCATCAACGGTGACTTTGTATTGTTCTGCTTTGACAGTCCCGTCTTTATACGTCAATGGATTCAATTCTAATTGGAGCCCTGCATCAGTTTGATACCATGTCGCGGCAGGTTTTGACAGTTGACTACTTTGTTTTAATACTATCCCAAACCCATCTGCTTTGCTTGCTCCCCAACCAATTAAAAAGACACCCATTAAGATCAAAATTGGCGCTGAATACTGCTCTAGAAATTTTATGCTTTCCGTGCCTTTCCAAATAAAATACATATTGATTAACCAAAAAATAGCAAAGCCAACAAACTTACCCATCGATAAGCCTAAGCTCCCTTCTGCTCCTGTAACTGCATTGAATATCGCATAAATCGCTAGCCCTCCAATCCACGTCTGAATCCCAAACCACCCACAGGCAACCAGAGCTCTGACAATAGCTGGCAAGTGGATACCTCTAATACCAAATGAAGATCTGCCAATCACAGGAAAAGGAATGCCATACTTGACACCTGCATGGCCATTTAGTACCATTGGTAGTGTAATGATGATATTTGCCAAACCAATAATCAATAAAGTCTCAATCCAGCTCATCCCACCCTTGATCATATAAGACGCCAAGAGATAGGTCGGAATGCAAACCGCCATACCAACCCACAACGCAGCGAGATGCCACATCGACCAAGTGCGCTCTTCTGCTGGGACAGGAGCTAAATCGTCACTATACAGATGCGAAGCGGAGAGGTCTTCTTTTAATTCGACGATGTCTGAAATCTCATTATTTGCAGTCATTAATACGATTCGTTATAACAATGAAGTTAGTGAATCTTTTAAAAGCAAAATAAATGGTGAAAGCACGTGCCGACGTTGGTCTCCGAACCAAAGGCATTTTAGTAACTATTTACTATCATAAGTCTCTGAAATATTTACAATACTGGCTATCTAGAATATAAAAATACTCTCACTGACACGCAGCAATAAACGCATGATAAACCGACCCCAACATGGCTTCAAATCCCTCAGTCATCAATAGATAGTCTCCAGCTGAATAATCAATGACAGAACCTGATTCTACAATTCCATTCGTCTCGATATATTGACCATAAGATTCTGATTGAATGATAGTTGGGTTGTTTGTTTGGGTAAGGAATGCTTGACAGACGGCCCATTCCGTATTAGGATTAGGTGGTGATTGGGTCGAAGCAGATTCTTGCGCTCCAATGTCAGCAATAGAAGATTGAATTCTGACGCCGCCGTCTCTATCTAATTCTCCTGTAATAATGCTTGTCAATGGATCGCCAGTATTCGCTGCTCTGCCTGAAATAGATATATCAAATAAGTCTGTGGCAATGCCAGCAAATCCTGGATCTCCATATTGAGAATTTGCATTTCCAATCAATGTACTTGTCGCTGATGAGATCACTAAGTCAGCTTCAGATAAATCAGCTCTGTAGAACAAATTATAATCCATGTCAAAATTAGTTATTTCGGAAGTGCCTCCTGCAACAATTCCTCTAGCTGTATTGAGCATATAAAGAATGTTGTTTTTAAACACATTGTTCTTACTGTTTTGAATAAAAATTTCATAATCGTTAAATGTACCGACTCCATCATTTTGACAATTGGCGTAGAAAGTATTATTCCTAACGATGCAATCATCAACGGAGCTTGGTCCATTAGCTGATCCTTCAGAGGCAAGACTACCTATGAACATGCCTGATTCTTGATTATAAGCAAAAATATTATTGATCACTGTAACATTGGAGGCTGTTCTGTTACCACCGACTTCACAACCAATGGAAATACCAGCCCCACATTCTTTCACAATATTTCGTTCAAAGACAACATCTCGACAGCCATCACAATACAAGCCAGCAGAAGTAGCAATAGGCGATATAGCGCGGATGACTGAATTGTTTCGAATAATTCCATTCCTTGCTTGATTCAGAGCAGAGTCTAATAAAACTCCCGTATCATAATCTGCCACCCACGAGAAGTGTCCTGCAGCATCAATGGCAATATTAGTCACATCAGACACGTAATTGTCAGCGACTAAAAAACCATCTACATTCCCAATTAAGGTGATCGCTTCACTCCTGCCTAAAATGCAATTTGTCACGGCATTTCCAGTGATGTTAACATTAGTCAAACTGCCAGAATTAACATTACCTAAAACCATAATCGCATTTGTGCCTTCAGCAGATCCTGCAATAAGCGTTGGGTCAGTATTCCAACCGATATTAGTGAATATATTATTTCTAATATTAATATTATCACCTGCTCCCCAGATTAAGATCCCCCTAGAATCATTTCCAAAGTGATTGCTAAACGTCAAGTTCTCAACGGTCACATTTGTTGGATATCGCAGAGTGAATAGTGGAAATCCTGCCGTCGTATTATCATAGTCACCTTGTAGTGATCCTCCAGCTCCATATTCCCCAATGTAGAGATCATTGACAATGACATACAGATTTTGTGTCATCGTAAATGTGCCTTCCAGAAGAAGGCTGTCTCCTGGTGCACAGCTATTGTGGGCAAAATCAAGAGTCATAGGGTTGGAAGGGCTGGATATAATGTAAGCGGCTGTGCCAGTGGGTGAAGCGTAATGCGTTGTTGCGTTGACTTGCAAATAAGAGCACAAAACGATTATGAAAAGAAATCCTTTTTTCATGGTTATGATTTAGTGTTTGAGTGTGAACCGCCTATTCTAAAGTAGTACAGATGTATTCTTAAAGTTACCAAGAAAATGTGGACTTAGCAGACCGTTTTGCAAAGTCCGACTTTCTAAGACAAATAGTAGCACTAATAATCCTCAACTATTGGAAGAAACTATGTATCATTGAATCAATAATTCATTCAATACAATGATCCGACTTGTCGTTTTTTTAGTCAGCCTTGGTGTAGTTTCAGTGTCTTGTTCAAAACTGTACACTGACTCTTTAGCACCGCAGGCAATCAGTTATTTGGCTTTAGGAGATTCGTATACCATCGGAGAAGGCGTTGATGAAGAATTGCGTTGGCCTATACAGCTCAGCCAAGGTCTTGCTGAACATGGCATAGGAATATCTAAAACAGATATTATTGCAACATCAGGATGGACAACCACGGATTTACTGGCAGCAATTGCAGAAAAAAAGCCCGGCAATTATGATTTGGTGTCGTTGTCAATAGGTGTCAATAATCAATATCAAGGCATTGCTTTTTCGGCGTTTACAAAAGAATTAGATGAGCTCCTGCAAACAGCACTCAAGCTAGCTGGAGAAAAGAAGAAAGTATTTGTTGTCTCCATACCTGATTATGGTGTGACTCCCTTTGGTGCGGCAAATAGGACTAAGATTGAAGCCGAATTGAATCAGTATAACGACTATACAAAACAAGTATGTAAATCATTGGGTATTCCACATATTGACATAACAGGTATATCGAGAGATTTAGAAGGAGTTAAAGGCTCGCTCGCACCAGATAATCTTCATCCTAGCGGATTGCAGTACGGCAAATGGGCAGATGAAATACTACCTATTGTGAAGAAGTTAATTCGACAATAATCATTGATGTGAAACCTTATTGCTTATAAAAATCTATAAGGTTTGGGCTTAGATAAATCTTATCTGCTATTAGACACAATGCGCATCTGCAATTTCTAATGCTTCAGATATAATGCCAAGCCCTTCATCAATCTGATCCTTCGTTATGTTTAATGGCGGCGCAATAAAAATAAAGTTCCATTTCACAAAGGTGAACATACCCAACTCTCGAATTCGGCCCGCTAACTCCATCGTGGGTTTGGCAGCTTCGCCTTTGGCATTCCAGGGTGCGAAGGGCTCCTTGGTTTCTCGATTTTTTACTAACTCAATACAGCCCAATAATCCCGTATTTCTAAAGTCACCAATTGAGGGATGTCGTTCTGCGAGTTCAGCAAGCTTCATCTCGATGTATTTGCCCATCACTGCTGCATTATCGACCATAGCTTCTTCCTCAATAATCTTTAGATTTTCTAAAGCAGCTGCACAGCAAGTTGGGTGAGCAGAATATGTGAGTCCAATGACCAGTGGGTGCTCATCAAAATAAGCAGCAATCGTATCTGTAACAATGGTGCCTCCCAAAGGCAGATATCCTGAAGTCAAGCCTTTGGCCATGCATAAGATATCAGGTGTCACATCATGGTGCTCGATCGCAAACATTTTTCCTGTGCGGCCAAAGCCACTCATCACCTCATCACAGATTAATAAAATCCCATACTTCTCAGCCATTTCTTTCACACGCTTCAAATACATCGGCGGATATTTTATGCATCCTGAAGAGCCAGATTCTCCCTCCATTAAAATGGCGGCGACACTTTCGGGATTTTGATAAAGAATAACTTGTTCAAGATTGCGCAAAGCCATCTCACCGCATTCTTCTAAGGAAGACGTTCCCCACGGGCAACGGTAAAAATAGGGGTTTTCAACTTGCACATAATTGGGTGCAGCTTGAGCATCAACAGCATGTTTGCGTGGATCACCTCCAGCAGACATTGAGCCATATGTGGCACCGTGATATGATCTGTATTGTGCAATGATTTTGTGTCGACCTGTATACATGCGGGCGATCTTGATGCCGTTTTCTATCGCTTCTGAACCGCCTAGAGTGAAGAAGGTTTTTGACAAATTGCCAGGCGTAATCTCAGCAAGTTTTTTGCCTAACTCGCCACGCACCTGTGTTGCCATTCCAGGGTACACATAACTCACTTCTCGCATTTGTTTTGCAACAGCTTCTGTGATTCTTTGATTGCCATGGCCGATGTTGACATTCATCAACTGCGAGGTGAAGTCTAAATATTTTTTACCATCACGATCATATAAATAACAACCTTCCGCAGTATCTATATTCACTGGATGTAAGCCTCCTTGCTTAGCCCAAGAGAATAACGTGTAGTCTTTACAATTATCGACAATCTGTTGTTTATCTATGACAGCCTCCATGTATTATATTTTGGTTTATTTTTAAATCGCTTCTAATATTAACTCATCCAGTTAGTCTTATCCTCTGGATTCCACTTGGTTGTCGTTTTTTTATTCTGTGTCCAAAATTCGATAGAACTTTTTCCAGTAATATCTCCAACGCCAAACTTTGATTCATTCCACCCGCCGAATGAGAACGGTTCTCGAGGGACAGGGACACCTATGTTTACACCAATCATGCCTGCACTTGCTCTCTCAATGACCTTCTTGGCTAGGCCACCGCTTTGCGTAAAGACGGCCGCTGCATTCCCATAATTAGATGCATTTTCTATACTGATAGCTTCGTCGAGATCTTTGGCTCTGATGATTGAGATTACAGGTCCAAACACTTCTTCTTTTGCAATCTTCATATCAGGGGTCACATGATCTATTATCGTAGGGCCAACGTAAGATCCGTTTTCCTTTCCTGGAACTATTGTATTTCGACCATCAAGTAAAATTGTAGCGCCTTGCTGTTCTGCCTCAGTAATGTAGGCTTCGATTCTTTCTTTAGCTGCCTGGCTGATGACAGATCCTAAATTCTCCCCTGGAATAATTTTTTTCCCTTCCTCCACCATTTTATCGATGATGTGCTGGACAGCATCGACGCCAACCATCACTGCTGCAGCCATACATCGCTGGCCAGCACAGCCAGACATAGAGGCGACGACATTATCAGCTGTCATTTGAGGGTGAGCATCAGGCAGGACGAGTAAATGGTTTTTTGCTCCGCCCAAAGCGACACAACGTTTCAAATTTGAGCTTGCTCTTTTATACACGATTTTAGCAACATGCGTTGAGCCCACAAATGAGACAGCTTCTATTCGAGGATGATCACAAATGGCTTCAACGATCTCTTTCCCACCATTCACAACATTGAAGACACCATCGGGTAATCCTGCTTGCTTCAGCAATTCTGCCATCCGCATAGCGCTGAGAGGCACCATTTCAGAAGGTTTGAGAATGACGCAATTTCCTAACACAAGTGCATTTGGTACAGTCCAGTGTGGCACCATGTTTGGAAAATTAAACGGGCTGATGCACGCGACCACTCCAAGAGGTTTTCGTTCAATTCTACATTCAACGCCTCGACTGACTTCTTGAATTTCATTGGTGACAATTTGCGGCATTGATACTGCGAATTCGCACAACTCAATACTTTTCATAACCTCTGCTTTTGCTTCGCCATAGGTCTTTCCGTTTTCAATAGTTACGAGCTGTGTGAGTTCATCCAGATTCTCTTCCAGAAGATTTCTATATCTAAAAAAGACTTGCACTCGTTCTTTGAGTGTCTGCCCTGACCAGGCAACGAATGCTTGTTCAGCAGCTTTGACGGCTTCTTCTAATTCATCCATCCCGCTTAAAGGCAGACTTGAAATCACAGTGCCATCTAATGGACTGATCACATCCATCGATTTCTGTCCGTTTCTGGAGTATTTTCCGTTGATGAAGTTTTTAACTTCTGGTTGTTTTGTCACAGCATTCATGATTATGGTTTTTAATTGAAATATGAAGTTCGTCAACAAACAAGCTCCATCAAATCAAGTTTTGTTACTAAATGTAGCCATTTTCGAACAGAAATAATCCTAATTGAAACGTAAATGAAGCTACAAACTGCTCTCAACAAAAAGAGGCTATTTCTGATTTGCAGGTCAGTGTTTAGATATTGCTGGAGGCGTGTTATCAAACAATGAGTTGGACAACATCATCCTTACATATAGATACTTCCTATTTGCCTCGGGCGTATACTTTTTGCACTTCTTAGCTTGGTCGGTATAAATCTATTACCAAAGTCGCCAATGAGGTGTTTATAAGCCTGTCTTTTTGTCTTCGATACATATCAGTTTGATTTTCCTTTTTAAATAATATCTTTGCCATTCAAATAGGAAGACATGTTTAAAATCAACATATACCTAAAGTTTGCTCTCATTGCGTTGTTTTTTGGTGGAGGCGTACTGTTGTGGGTTTTTCAAGGCTTTTGGTATTCATTGCCTGTTTTGCTGATCGGGATTGGATTACTGGTGAGCTATTTTTTGCTGGGTACGATTACGTCAGCTGCTGAGTTGATCCAAGATGGCAATTTTGGGGCTGCAGAGAAGAGATTAGATTTGACTTTTTTTCCAAAGTGGTTGTATGTGACGAATAGAGCTGTGTACTATATTATGCGTGGAGCCATTGCGATGGACCGAAAGGACACTGTAGCTGCAGAGGAGCTATTCCAAACTGCGAATAGTATGAAGCTGCCTAGTGATAATGAGAAGGCAATGGTTTTACTTCAGTTGGCCAATATCAATGCGATGAAGAACAAATGGAAGGCAGCCAAAAATTATTATAAGGAAGCTAGAGGCCTTAAAGTTTCTGAAGGTCCAATCAAGGATCAATTGAACCAATTTGAAAAAGCCTTACAGAATCAAGGGCAGGTTAAACTGGCCAGAAGCATGGGTAAAGATGGGATGAAGATGATGCAAGGCGGCATGAGTGGCAAGAGAAGACGACCTAAGATGAGATAAGCTATTTAGCAAGTTGCCAAACTTTACATGAATTAATAACGAAGAAGATAAATTACTTTACTAACAACATTATAACATTTATTATGAAACAAATAGCAATATTGTTTTTCGCGTGTATATTTTTTAGTTGCGCAAATTCGATGACAGAAGTATGGGTGAATAAGGACACCTCAGGGAAAGTGAAGATGTCAATTGACATGGGTGAAGCGATTGATATGGTAGGATCGGCATTAAAAGAAATGGATCCTAAAAAAGAAAACGATCAATTGGAAGAGGATAAAGGTTCCATGTTTGGTACAGGAAAGATAGATTCTACAATCGTTATGTATGATATGACTCCAGATTCAGTTCTACAAAACATGTCTAATCCTGAATTGTTAAAGAATATGATCATCACCATGAAAGGAGATGCCGATAAAGAAGAAATGGTGCTAGCTGTTTCAATTGATTATAGAGACGAAAGAGAATTAATGGATTTGTTAACTGAGCTCGGTTCACTTCAAGAAGGAAATGCTGCGGGTGGCGGGATGAGTCGCGAGGAATTAGAGAAGTCATTTGCGAATCAACAGGTTGATTATAAAAATGGGATTGTGAGAATTCCAAGAAGTAATCTTTTGTCAGACATGGAAGAGGAAGGGTTACTTGATGAAGAAACAAAAGCGCAATTGGATTCCTTGCAATATTTGGGTGATGATGCAGAAGGCTTGACCTTTTTTAAAGAGATGCTTAATACAGATTTAAAGACGATTTACTATCTCCCCGGAGATATAGAATTCACAAACGATCGCACGGCCCTCATCGATGGCAATAGAGTCACGTTTACAGACAATTTGTGGGAGGCTTTGCTCAATGGAGATGAGGTTGAGACGCATGATCGAATTGTGAAGTTCAGTGTTAATTAGTTTCTTAAGAATAGACCATATTGCGTCACAATCTTTGATATTCCGAATGGCAATCACTCAGCTGCTTGATAGGGATTTCCTATCTTCATGGCATGTATAGATTCATATATTGCTTGAGCGTGCTATTAATACTTTCAGCATGTTCAAATACCACATCCAACAGTCAGGATAAGAAACATGTAAGCATTGAAAAAAATGCAGATGGGGCCTTTCAATTCTATGTTGACGGTGAGCCATTTACCATAAAAGGAGTCGGATTTGAAACAGATAAATTTAGTGAACTAAAAGAAGCCGGAGGTAATGCATTCAGAACTTGGCGAACCGATAAGGCACAAATGGAATTAGATTCTGCTGCTAAGTATGGGTTTAAAGTCGCTCTAGGATTAGATATCGACAAAGAGCTCCATGGGTTCGATTATAATGATGAAGCAGCGGTTGCAGCACAGTTAAAAGAAATCAAGCAGCAAGTTTTAGAATTTAAAGATCATCCTAGTTTGCTATGTTGGGTTGCAGGGAATGAATTGAATTTATTGATTAATGACGACGGTAGCTTGCGCTTGGTAAATCCTAAGACCTATGTAGCGCTAAATGAAATCGTCCAATTTATCCATGAAGTAGATCCTTATCATCCAGTCACGACGACCTTTGCAGGTGGAATGAAGGAACATGTTGACTTGTGCAGAAAACACTGCCCAGACTTAGATTTTTTGTCGTACCAGGTATATGGAGGTCTTGGAGATATACATAACATGGCTAGAGCTGCAGCTCCTGATATGCCTTTTGCTGTTACTGAGTTTGGTCCCATGGGACATTGGGAAATGCCATCTACAAATTGGGGTAGAGAAATCGAAGAGCCTAGCGCTGCCAAAGCAAAAGGCTATGCGGGCCGGATGAAGGCTGCCTTTGGAGAGAACCCTGATGGATTATGCCTTGGCGGATTTGCTTTCTTATGGGGACAAAAACAAGAGCGGACACCGACTTGGTATGGTATGTTAGGCAAGAATGGAGAATCCACTGCAACTGTCGATGAACTAACTAAAATATGGACAGGCGCATATCCTCCAAATCGCGCGCCTGCAGTCAATCAAATTTTTATTGATGGTAACGGACCAATGGATAATTTGACACTAAGCCCGTCTAGCCAGCATGTCGCTAGCGTAGAGATATCAGACCCCGAAAATGATAAACTGGAAATTACCTACGTGATCATGTCAGAAGTCAGACAGAAAAGTGATGGCGGCGCATTCGAACAAGAGCCAGAAGAAGTTGATTTCAAACATCAATTAAATGAAAAAGGAGAATTAATTTTTACCGCGCCAGCGGAAGAAGGAGATTATAGATTATTTGTGTACGCCTATGATAAAGACAGGAAATTGGGGTATAGTAATATTCCGTTTTTTGTGAAATAGAGGAATATTATAATAATCAAACCACTTCATGAAATTTAACGATGTCCATTGATCCTGAAATTAGCGATTAGGCTGGACCTTGAAAACCAAATATTCCATTGGTCTAATGTTGTATTATTAGAAATGTTAGAAGTTGCACCAAACCCAAAGCTATTGCAGAATGAATTATTCACATAAGGACCTACTGATGCACTGGTGCCTGAAGACACTTGTAATGTTTGACCGTCCACTAAGTACCATGTGAAAATGTATAATCGATCTCCTAAAAGAATCAAATCCAATGCGGATAAATCAAAAGTAACCCAGCCCCCTGAAAATGAAGCATTAACAATTGTCGTAGTTGTGGCTATATTGCTTGATTGACCATCTCTAATATCAAGTTTTAATTCAACATCACCATTGTAAGGTGTTTGGGTAGAATAATACTCAAACCCACCTGTCAACAAGATTTCAAAACTTTCAAGATGTGTATTGCTAGGTAACACAACGCCTCGTCCTGAGCCAACATTTCTACCTGAAGAGTTGATCCTATCATCTCCACCAAACCAACTACTTCCTTGTTGATTGCTACACTCAAGTGAAACATTAACAGTAGAAGTACAATCGTCAATAAGTCCATGAAAGGAAGTGTGTTTTTCTATTTCAAAACCAGAATCTAAACAAATCGACTCTCCTGCTATGTATTGATTGGTACTCAAATTAGTGTGTGTGGCACTAGAAGTTATTTTATCAAGAACTCTGATATCTGAGTTGGAAGGTATTATAGAAGTCTGTAAAGAGTTTGTTTCACAATCAACAATATTTTCAACAATATCTTTATTGATGTCAGCATTACATGGTGCTATTTCTCCTGATGTTTGATTACAGAAATTCCATGGGGCTTCTGATGTATAGGTCCATTGAACAGACTCAAAAAAACTACCTTCAATGATTGTTGTTCCTTGTCCTAGAGAAACATCTGCATTAAAATTACCGCCGATAGACGTTGTAATTGTTCCATAATCAGAATTATCATTATCGCAGTCAAGAGAAAAACTTATTGGCACTAAACATTGAGCGCTAACAATAATAGAGATCAAAAGGAGGTGTAATGTTGTCAAGAATTTCATAAAGTAGTTTAAGTGATCAAATATATAAAAAAATGAAATTAGGAGATATTAATGTTCATGTGAATCTGTTAAATCTCAAATACCATTGGATTAACACTTTTATTTTTAAATGACTTGAATCTTTGAGGCTAACGAAAGGGAACTTTAGGTCATAGCTTTTAGGTGCACCATAAGTGAGAGCAGCGAATTGACTTTAATGCACCGGAGGAGGAGGTGGGTTATCGTTTATTTATTTATTTATGCACATGATGCAGGAGGTAAATTGGGCTATAGTAATATTCCTTTTTTTGTGAAGCGATTATAGGACAACAAAGTAATTCGAGGTCATTTGACAAAAAGTCTTTTATCAAAAGTAAATGGTTCTATTTTTAGCAATTTCACCTTGCTAAATAATTTGTGAAATGGATTAACTAAATAGTTAAATTCATCTTGAACAACTGCAGAAGGGACTTTTAATATAAGAAATGTTCCTTCTATTATAAAGTGATCGCCTATTAATTTTGTAGATGTTGTGTGCGGAAATTTTCTCCAATCTATATTTAGTTGGCTTATTGAAATTTCAAAAATTTCGGAGTTTGGTAATTTGATTGTCTGTAAATAATAATCTTTAGGTACAATGCCTAAAGGAGTATGAACTGCAATCTCCGTTGTACACAATGCTCTGCTTGCGCTTGTGTATAGAATTCTGAAACCTTTATTGTTCCACCTTCCTCCATTGATTTCAGCACCGATTCCACTTATCTGATTACTGTATTTTTGCTTTGCTAGCCGATAGACAATCATGCTAAAACACCATGCTCGATACGACCTAATTCATCCATCAGCATCTCAATACCAAAACTGTTGTCCAATAATTCAATCGGTCTAATATTACCCAGAGCTATAATTTTCGAATTCATCCATTCTCCGAAAATTTCGTTTGAGCCAAAAAGCTCTGTTCCTTTTAACTGTAGTTTTGCAATATCGATAATTCGTTCTGATTGGATCGGTTCAAATTTCTTTTTTTCTTTTTTGTAACGCTGAATTGTCCTTTCAGTGAGATGTAAAAATTTACTCCAGTCCTTTAAACTGTATGAGTTTGTGTTTACAATCTCTTCAAATAATTTATATGGAATGCCTTTTCTTGATAACTTGACTAACTCAACAGTGTCTGCTAATTTCAAATTTAATTGGGCTATTGACATGCTCGATGTGTATTTGTCGTAAATATAGCGTTAATTGTCCATGTTGTCAATGTTGGTTTTAGAGCTATGCTCTTTTTTATTATGATTTGAATTCTCTATTTTAGTAGAAATTCAAATCATGAAACGCCGACATTTTGTAAAATCTCTTCCCCCAATTGTATCTCTTCCGTTTTGGAATGTTTCCCCGAACACGATTATTTATAATGCAAACATCATCACTGTTAATCCAAAACAACCAAGAGCCGAAGCCATTGCGATTTTAGATGATCGTATTCTTGCGGTTGGTTCAAATACTGCGATTAAAAAGATGGCCAATGGATTTACAAAGAAAATCGACGTAGCGGGTCAAACGATCACGCCAGGATTTATTGATGCGCATTCTCACCCCGCTTCTTCAGGTAGACGCCATCTCAGAAATGTAAATTGTGATCTACGCTCTATCTCTGCCATCCAGGAAGCAATTAAAAAACGTGCAGATAATACGCCAAAAGGTGAATGGGTCTCCGGATTTTTATATGATGATACTAAGGCTGTCGAAGGCCGATTTATCAATCGCTACGATTTGGATAAAGTGGCACCACATCATCCCGTCTACATCGGCCATCGAGGCGGACATACGGCTTATGTCAATTCCAAAGCTTTAGCTGTTGTCAAATACACTAAAGACAGCAAGGATCCTGCAGGTGGTCAAATCGATCGGGATCCTGCGACTGGTGAGCCAACCGGACTACTAAAAGAAACAGCGACCTCCGCCTTAGAAAGATTGATGCCGATATCGTTTGACGCTGAAGATTACCAAGCAGGCGCAAAGCTGATCTCAGAGATGATGTCGAAAACAGGAGTGACAAGTGTAACTGACGCCTATGGCAGTCCCAAAGATTTACGTGCGTACCAAGATGCCTACCACGCAGACGAATTGAAATTAAGAGTCTATTGTATGATGGGTTATTTCTCTATTGATGACATGCTGGACGCAGGGATTCGGACTGGCTTTGGTCATGATTGGGTGAAAGTAGGCGGCATGAAGTTAACCTGTGACGGATCAATTTCTGAACGAACAGCTAGACTTTCAGAACCCTATACAGGTAGACCTGATGATTATGGCATTATCGTGATGGATCAAGATGCCTTATATGAGCATGCGATAAAAGCACATAAAGCAGACTGGCAAATTGGGATTCATGCTAATGGAGATGTTGGGATTGATATCGCTCTAAGTGTTTACGAACGATTGCAAAAAGAATATTACAGACCTGACCCGCGATTTCGATTAGAGCATTGTACTGTCATTAACAAGGATCTGATTCGTCGCATGCAAGCGCTGAATGTCATACCCAATCCCTTTTCAACCTATGTGTATTTCCATGGAGAAAAAATGATTAACTATGGAGCAGAAAGATTGGAAAATATGTTTGCTCTGCGTAGTTTTTTAGATGCTGGAATAAATGTCACTCAAACTTCGGATTACCCACCTGGGCCTTTTGATCCAATGATGGCATTGCAATCAAGTGTAACGCGTACAGATTGGCAAGGCACATCGTGGGGCACAAGTCAAAAAGTAACTGTAGAAGAGGCCATTAAAATCGGCACCCTAAACGGAGCATATGCCTCTTATGAGGAGCATAGTAAAGGCTCTTTACAGGTGGGCAAGTTGGCTGATTTGGTCGTCTTAGGAGATGATCCCACTCAGGTGGATCCCATGAAATTAATTGAGACTCCAGTAGAGCGAACCATGGTGGGAGGCAAATGGGTATACGAAAGTTGATAGTCTACCTGCTTACAAGGCATACGAATTAATTGTGACAGAGCACTAGGCTAGCACTAAATTCTTAAAAGATACAAAGCGCAAGTATCCTTAAGGAATTTAAGGCGCGCGGTGGAAAATGTAAAGCCTATATTTTAATTATTTTTTCTAAACTTAGCTGTTGATTCGTCTTGTTCGTAATCCGAATAAAGTACATGCCGCTAGTTAGGTTTTGCAAATTAATTGTTAGCTCACCATCTGCTGCATTGTAGCTTTGATGAATATTTCCAACAGTATTTAAAACATCAATATCATAATTGGACAAATCACCTCTAATCGTAAATACTCCAGGACTCGGATTTGGATATAAGGTGATGCTGTTATCATTTGTTGATACATCAGACAAAGCTGTTGTTACGTTTTGCACATTGATAATGACTGGTGCATATTCTCCATTAATAGTGTGCCCAGAGGCATCAAAATGTGAAGGGTTTCCTTCGACATCAAATGCCTTTAAAAACAGTTCATGGGTACCGTTTGAGACTCCTGTGAGGTCAATGCTTAGCTCATGTAAAAAATAGGCTGTGGGGCTATCCTCATTCACATAAATTGTTTGGATAGGAACTTCGTCAATCCAAATCTCATAATGTGTAATGCCCTTTGCTTTTCCAGTGGCCGCTAGCTGAGCCAAGGAATTGCCCTTAATTAAAACATCTAAATGATCAGTGACGACTTCATCATACACATACCACCATGCTGTGTATTGATCATTATAATGTTGGTCAAACTGCCAAAATGGGATGTCACCAATTTGTTGGAAAACAATACCAGGGCCAACCTGATTCGCTAAGTCCAAAAAACCCATTAATTTGCCAGTATAGCCAGTGTGAATCAATTGAGGTGGCGTAAAGCTAGGCGCTGCATTGATCGGGAAAGTCAATTCAATGTGAATATTCAATAGTCGTGGATTATTTAAGAAAAACTCAATTTCATTATTGCCGGTGATGAGGTCAGCTGGATCGATATTAAGAATAGCAGAATAAGGTTTAATTGAATTGATAAGTTGGATGTCAGGAAGAGATGCAATTGCCGAAACTGGTTTTGAAAAATTATATTCCGTACCATTAACAACTATTTTTTCTGAAGTTTGCCAGTTATAATCACCGCCTTGTATCGTAAACATGAGCTCTGCTGAAATAGGGAGATTTCCATTTATATCTTCCAGTTGATCCGGAATGGGAATTATACTCATGGCACCTTCTGTTAACGAGCTCACCATTCCAATGCTTCTTTCATTTCCTGTTTTTCCGACTTCACTACCGAGTTGTCCATCCGTATAGTTATGAATCACAGTTGATTGCTGATAGTTAGCAGGCGCATCAAATCCGAAATTGTCCCAATGTATCATCGAGAGTAAAAAATTTTCCTTTGTTGTATTATAGGAAAAAAGCAACCAATTGACTTGAGCAATTTCAAATTCTAATCCGGTAGGCGTATGACTCGTTACTAAACTACCATCAATCACAACAATCCCATCAATTAAAATTTTGATATGTGTCTTTGATACTTCGATCCGCCAATGTTTTCTCACATTAATCAATGGCACCAAATTTTTACCTGGGCAATATTCCATCAAATCTCCACAAGCACCATTTTCATACACACCAGTTAATTCAGTTAGCACACCAAATTCGTCTCCAATTGAGACTAAAACATTAGGGCCGATCTCTGCAATTCTCAACATGAACGGCGGATCGGCTGGAGGTGGACTTACATTATCTAGTGAAACATGTCCAGTCAAATCTCTTTTGCGATCTGCTGGTGTCAAATCTAAATACCAAAACTGTCGATTCTTTTGAGAACCATCCAAATCAAATTCGATAACTCCAGTTCGATCTGTGAAGTCAAAGTGATGCCGGACACGTGATGAAGCAATTGCTCGATCACAATAACCCGATGCGAGCACATTGTGGCCATGATATTGGTTGTTAATTATGCTGACTCACCTTACCCATACCCATGCACCCAGAGTAGGATTGATTCCAATCTTTTTCATTAAAAGGTCCCATAGGATCATTCATGTCATCAAAGAAACCATTGAGTCGTTGTCTCATATCATTGACTCTTGTTGGGTCATGATTGATAATTGAAGTTTCAGTATAATCAGACGCATTTCCATAGGCATCTAATGCGTAGACTCTTGCTTGATAATCAACATTAGGCTCTAATGGTTGTATCATATGCGAACGATAAGGCGTCACAGCAGAATGGATAAATCCTTGAGAAACAGGTCCCCATTCTATGCGATAGCTATAGATGCCATTTTGCTTGTCTGGATCATATTCGTCATCATAAATAGTCGTTAGTGAATTCCATGAAATTGTGGCGACTCGATCATCTTCTTGGATCTGAAGAATTGTTGGGCTTTCAATGATTTGTCCATAAATAGAAATGGAAAAGAAAACGATTATAAAACTAGATAGAGTTTTGGATAACATATTGTTTGACATGATTTCTCATTTTGATGACTAAAAACCAAACCGCTTATATCAAGTAAACGGATTAACTTAGAATAACCCTACCAAGCTCAATTAGTAATTTTAGAATTGAGATGTGAAATTTAAAATTGGAGAGATAAATAAAAGAAGTTTAGCAAATTATAAAGGAGAGACCAGCTCGCTCTCGCATTAAGTGCTTGACGAGGAGAATTCGTCTCTTACGGAGGATGGGGTGGTCATTCTCTGTGAATTATTGCCTATCAAAATCATACCCATTGACGTGACCATTTTTACTAGATGACAACCGTTATCAAAAAGTCATCACCAAAATCCTCAATCGTTTGATCAATTCCATTGTAGCCGGCATCGTCTGTAATAAAATAGGAGAACCCACAAGGATCATCTTTGCCGATTTCAATTAATGACAACTCCAAGATATCTATCCGACTCTCTGAAAGCTGGATCTCATAGCTGGTTGTCCCTTCTGGTCCTAACAGATTTAATGCGATGAGATTCTCAATGCCTTGCACATCATTAAAAACCACCCCAGTGATGGTTGTATCAGAAACCCGGATAACAATCTCCTCACTATCAAATGTATCGTTCTCGATTAAATTATGACCATCTGTATCTACGAGTTTTATAAACAGGCTTCGGAAGATGGGGTCATCAGTTGTGCAATCAAGCTTGTTACAGGATATCAATAACAAACATAACAACGGCACCATGATTATAAATTTCACTTCTTATTTATTAATGATTAGGAAAAATCATACAGCTTATTATTCTTAAAGACTCTAACTTTTAGAGCTAGCGTTGGTAGATGTTTTAAAGTTATCCATTATCCGCTAGCGCAAGACGTTTCGCCGTAGCGCATCTGTCTTGGGTGAGGACTTGAGGGTGGCTCCATTTATGATTCACTCGATGAATGATAATTATCCAATGCGTTTTGAAATTCCTTAACCGTAGACTTAATCAAAGGTCTATACAAATATCGGAAAAACCATCCAGGTCCATAACTAGCTCGCTCTTCTAACGCAACACGAGCTCTAGGATGATCCATAAAACTCAAAAACCCTTGCTTCACTTTCTGAGGAGAACTGTAAAATTCAATGCGGTCAAGATGCTTTAGGTTTTTGTAACCATAATGTTGAGGTGTAATCAACCTGATTGGTGCACCATGCGCAATCGTCAAGGCCTCCTCATTCAAGGTATCTGCAAGCATGACATCAGATTCGAGTAAATCTGTTAGCGGCAAGCTCGTCTTATAGCCATCCTGCCCTTTGATGACGACAAAGCTGATCGGCTGATCTGGATTTGTTTTAGGTAAGATGAGCTGCTCATAAAAGTCCTTAAACCGATAGCCGCCCCATACTAATGATGTCTTTGACCAGGTTGTCACGCAATGAAAATCTGAGACTTGAGAGACTCTTGTTAGACTTGCTAATTCTGATTCTAAATCAAACTCACTCATCATATCGCCTGAAATGTGCAGTTTAATTGTTTCAACAACTGTTGGAAATCGATTGGCATATTGTGATAGGCCAAACCTAGGGAAAATCGAAGATTCTTGTTGACCTGGGGGGAGTTTTATTGCCATATACCATAAACACTTGATTCTCAGATTTGTTGACACCTTAATTATTTGTTAATCCATGTGTTTATTTAGTCAAACTCACCTACCTTTGTGTTTGAATTAATAGTGACTACTAGATTTTTACATATCATCATCGCAGCGACATTGCTACTGAGCACATCAGGAGTGACAGTGACTGCGTACTTTTGTGGTGATCATCTAAGTGGACTATCATTATTATCTCCTACAGACTGCAGCAGTGAGTTAAAAGCTTGTTGTAAACTAGCAGAAGGCAAAAAGAAGTGTTGTACATCAGAGTCTGAGTTTTTTCAGATTGATATTGATCAAGTCAGTTACGCTGGTGCAGAGTTTACAGATCTCGATCTTTTGATAGCAGATATCTTACACGCTAGCTCTACATCCGATCTACCCATCAGCTCTAAAGTATTAGCTGATGTCTATTATAGACCACCACCATTAATTAAGAACCACACCATCCTTTTCCAGAATTTTCGTTGTTAGCCAATCCAGTTCAATTAAGCATATGACTGCTTTTATGTAACTGAATTAGCAAAAACAAACATGAAATATTTAGGAATACTATTATTCAACATTTTTATCATACAAACAAGCCTCGCACAAGGTCCTCCCATTACAGGAGACAAAGCCATAATGCTTGGTGAGCAAACACTTATTGTAAAGACATTAAGTGAATTTTTGAAAACAGATCAAGGTAATTTCAATTTTTATCCTTTAATGGTCCATTATCTCCCAACTTCAAATTCATTGGTCGCTGTGCACTTACCTTATGCATCGACACCAACTGAAAGTGGAATGGCAGATATTGTCGTACGAGGGAAATATCAAGTATACCGAAAAGATGGAAAGGCCAAAACACATCGGATGGCATTAAAATCTGTCCATTGGTTACCAACGGGTATCAATACAGGAATAGAAGATTATGGCATTAATGAGTACCAAACCCAGCTCACTCTCATCAGTGGCTATGAAACACTGAAACACGGTATAGGTGCTGAAGTGGGGTATCGATATGTCGGAGGAGATAATCCTGACTTTTTTAAAATAGATGCCAATTTTGGGCTCCCTGTTTTGAAGCCGACTTATCCTGTAAATCAATTAAACTTCTATTTTGAATATGGTTCCGAATGGTATACGAATGGAAATAAACTGATTTTATTTGCTCAAGGGATTCAATACGCTAGAGATCAAGTGACGATTGAGATGTCAGTACAGGTCCCTTTACTTGAGTCTGGCAATTTTGCTATTGATAGACAATATAAATTACTTTTTGGCACCAGATACGTCTGGTAATTAAACAAATTAAACAAACCACCCTTGCTGAGTGGTCACACTCAGCAAGGGTTTTAAAATAAACATTATGAAACATGTAATCTTATTATTTATCCTAAGCATGGCCTTCACAACAAATGTCGATGCACAGAAGAAGAAAAAGAAAAACAAAGAAAGAGACCAAGTCGAAACTGTTGTAGAAGGCCTCGGTTGCCCATTTTGTGCTTATGGCCTTGAGAAGAAATTCAAAAAAGTCAAAGGCATTAAAAATATTGAAATTGATATTGAAGAAGGTCTATTCAGTTTTACTGTACCTGTTGATACCAAAATGACCCTTGAAGAAGTAGATACAAGAGTTGTGGATGCGGGATACACCCCAATGCAAGTTAAAATCACACGTTTCTCAGGCGAGATCGAGGAAACAAAATTTGAAGTTCAAGATATAGCAACAGATAAATCTGCAGAGTTTGTGGTGTGGGGTATATGTGATATGTGTAAATCTCGTATCGAGCGCACAGTTCAAAAAGTCCCTGGTGTTGGTTTTGCAAAATGGGATAAGAAAACAAAAATATTAAAAATTGATTTCGATGCACAGCAAACAAATGTCGAGGCAGTAAAAAATGCCTTAGCTAGTGCTGGACATGATACAGAGGACGTCAAGGCGAGTGAAGAGAAGTATGATAATCTACCAGCTTGTTGTCTGTATGATAGAAACGATATTAAGAAAGGCACGCACTAAAATTATAGTAAAGCCTGCCTGATGGCAGGCTCAGTTCTTAACTTGTTGACGATTAATTTTTTATGAAAATAATTAAAATGTCCCCCTTAAGGGGGATTAAGGGGGTGGAATTACTAGCTATTATTGCCATCATTTTCCTTTCTTCCTGCGGCCCAAATACTCTATGGACCTTTGATCACGATATCCTGTTAGAAGAGCAAGATATTTCTCCTAATGGCATCACAATAATAGGTGATCAGGTGTGGATTGCTGACACAGATAATAATCGACTTGTGCGCATTGATGAGACAGGAGGTATTATTGAACAAATTGAAGAGTTAGAAAGACCGATGCACATCAATCAGGTCAATGGGATGCCTCTCGTGCCGGAGTATGGGTCCGATCTCATACGCGTGTTGAACAATGGTGTTCTAGATACCTTTGCTATTACGGCTGAACCCGATGCGCCTGCAAGTGCAGATGTCTTAGGTGACAGAATCATTGTAGCTGATTTTTATAACCACCGCGTGATTTATGAAATAGATGGTGTAGAGCACCATATTGGTAAGAAAGGTGATCAGGATGGAGAATTTCATTATCCTACAGATGTGCAGTTTTTTGGTGATCAGATTTTTGTCGCTGATGCATACAATCATCGTGTCCAAGTATTTGATTTGGACGGTAAGCATATAAAGACAATCGGCGCTGATGCAAATATGAATGCAGCGACTGGTATTTATGTCAACGCAGATTATATTGTCGTCACAGATTTTGAAAATGATCGGGTCTTAACGTATTCCCATGAAGGCGAACAATTGGATGTGATGGCAGAAGGCTTTCATCGTCCGACGGATGCCTTGATTCATAATGGCAAGCTCTATGTATTAAATTTCAAGGGAAAATTTATTTCTGTTTTCCAATAGGAGTGTCTATCGACTGACAATATAACTGCGTAAAATTCAAAACAAATAAACCGAATTAGTTATTTAATCAACTATGAAAATTCTTTATTATTTATTAATTATCGGTGCAATGTTTTTATTCGTAACAGCATTCGCTAAGCAAAAGAATGATGTATTCGATTTTTCTCAAAAAGTCATAGATGAATCCATTAAAGTACATGGTGGAAAGGCATTTGACAAAGCTCATTTTAGTTTTGATTTTAGAGATAAATCGTATGAGTATAAGCGAGATAAGAAAGCTTATACATATACGCGAAGCTTTGTTGACAAAACTGGAGCAAAAATCACTGATCAATTAACGAATCAGGCATTTATTCGACAAGTCAATGGTGAGCATATTGAATTGGATGCTAAACAGGAGAGAGCGTATAGCGATGCCTTAAACTCTGTTCATTACTTTGCTTTTCTTCCTTATTTTTTAAATGATAAAGCTGCCAATAAAAAATACCTTGGATTAAAAAAGATTAAAGATACTTCATACCATAAGATACAGGTGACATTTGCTCAAGAGGGTGGAGGTACTGATCACGACGATGTGTTTATGTATTGGTTTCGTGACGGAGATTTCACTTTGGATTATTTAGCTTACTCGTATCAAGTCAATGGTGGTGGCGTTCGATTTAGAGAGGCCTATAATCAACGAACCGAAGGTAAGATTCGTTTTCAAGATTATGTCAATTATAAACACGACAATAAAACATTTCCTGTTGATCAAATGGACGATGCGTTTATGCGCGGCGCATTAAAAGAGTTGTCTAGAATTGATTTGGTGAATGTTAAGGAGCTGTAGATATTACATCCGCTTATTAAGGCACTAAATATCTATTGTCACATAGATTGATAAATTTACAAATATAAATCCCATTATTCTTATTGATATCTCAAATCAAAAATTCTATAATTTGATTTAGATCAAGCGTTTTTCCCAATTAGCGGTTGAGATGCTCCCATTAAAAGATTACTTTACATATCGACAAAATCATAAGATAAGTCTTTGCAGGATTGCTATCAGTAAGGCTTACCTTTTTTCCATTGATTAAATTGTTATTATGTCCACCACCATCCATAAAAATGCTTGTATCCTCTGCTCTGTAAATTGCGGAATTAATATCGAAGTTGATGATCAAACCAAGGCCTTTGTCAAAATTACGGGTGATAAAGACCATCCAACTTCTCAGGGTTATATCTGCCAAAAAGCAACACGGTTAAATTATTATCAAAGTCAAGAACGACTGACAAGTCCTCTCCGAAAAAAGGCTGATGGGAACTTTGAGGAAATCAGTTGGGATACGGCCATTCAAGAAATTGCTGACAAGTTGAAGCATGTGAGGGATACTTATGGAGGCACCAGTATCGCCTACGCAGGAGGAGGCGGTCAGGGTAATCATATGGCCCAAATGTATGCAGCTGCTTTTCGAAAAGCCCTAGAGACACCCTATATCTACTCTTCGATAGCGCAAGAAAAAACAGGGAATTTTTGGGTGCACGGAAAATTATTTGGTCGACAAAATGTCAATTATGGAGAGCCCATCGCTGACACAGATTTCGGGATGATCATTGGGGCCAACCCGATGCAATCTCACGGTATCCCCAGAGCCCGGCGCGTTATAGGAGAGATCTCAAGAGACAAAAATAGAACCCTAGTTGTCATTGATCCACGTAAGACAGAAACAGCTATGAAGGCCGATTATTTTCTGCAAGTTAAGCCGGGCAGAGATGCATGGCTGATGTCTGCGATGCTAGGCATCATCGTCCAAGAAGGCTTAGAAGATAAACAGTTTATTAACGTACATACCAATGGGTTTCATGACATCAAGCCTTACTTTATGGCTATTCCTATTCAGGAGTATGTTGACATAGCAGGTGTAGATTATGACATGGTTCTGGAAGTGACCAGAAAAATGGCAGCAGCTAAAACAGTTGCCATTCGATCCGACCTCGGTATTGAGATGAGCTTAAATAGCACATTGAATGCGTATCTGAAACGGTTATTGTTTTTAATAACAGGCAACTTTAATAAGTTTGGGACGAATCACTTGTCGACCTGGTTTATGCCATTGATTGGGCACTCCCGAGATATCGATGAAGGGGGTAGAACAACGATGGTGACAAACTCTAGAGAGATCGCCAAAATATATCCACCAAATGTATTAGCACAAGAAATTGATACTGATCATCCAGATCGCTTAAGGGCATTAATTGTCGATAGCGCAAATCCTGTTTTGAATTGGGTCGATACGAATGCTCAAAAGCGAGCTTATAAAAAATTGGATGTCATGGTCGTCATTGATATTGCGATGACGGAAACAGCAGCAGAAGCAGATTATGTTTTACCTGCTTCTAATCAATTTGAAAAATATGAATCAACTTTTTTTGCTGAAAGTATTTTTCATGTGCGCCGACCCATTTTCCCGCCTTTAAAAGGGACCTTAAGCGAACCAGAAATATACACACGTCTGATCAAGGCTTTGGGAACACTTGATCATATTGATTTATCAGAATTGAAGAAGGCAGCTCAGCAAGAGAAAGAGAATCCTGGGCAAGGCGTATTTCAGGGAGCATTTATGAAAGCAAGCCTAGAGAAGCCACAGCTCAATCAATATTCTGCAATTACCTTGAGAGAAACCTTGGGTAAGACATTACCAAAAGGTGCTGAGAATGCTGCCTTCATTTGGTTTGCGGCTCAGCTCTATGCCTCTAAATATCCTAAGGCGATTCGGAATGCCGGCATCGAGGGCAAAGGTGCGGAGCTAGGCGAAATCATTTTTGATAAAATCATGAATAGCCCGTCAGGTATTAAAGTGAGTCATCATGAATATGAAGACATTTGGGATTTAATGAGAACACCAGATAAACGAGTCAATTTATGTATTCCCGAGTTGTTAGACAATTGGTTAGTCAAATTACCAGAGGTGTTAGAGAATCAAGCAAAGTTGGAGAAAAACTACCCGTTTAATTTAATTGCTGGAGAACGACGGACCTATAACGCGAATGCCGTGATTCGCAATCTTGAATGGGCGAAAACTGACAAGGAAGGATTTTTAAAAATAAATCCTACTGATGCAGCTTTACATGGTTTGGAGGAAGGTGCGGCCGTTCAGTTGACCAGCCCAACCGGAAGTATTAAGATTTTGACAACAATAACTGATGAGGTCAAGAAGGGTGTGATTTCAATGCCTCATGGACATGGGATTACATATAATGAAACGCAAAGTTATAAGGAGGTCGGTGCGATGCCTAATATATTAACAACTGCAGATTATTGTGATCCACTTGCGAAAACGCCCTATCATAAAAATGTACGCGTGAAGTTGGAAAAACTCGAGGAGGAATTGGTGTAAGCAAAACCACATAGTTTCAAAAAGCGATGAGGTTTATTGGCAGTCAGAATTTATAAAAAGCCTCGTTGCACAAACAGCAACAAGGCTCACAAAAATGTATTTAGATTTTAAGGTTGAGAGACGAGAAGCTTACTGTTCTAAAGCAATTGCTTTCCATCCAAGCGGTGTTCAGAGATTTAATTTACTCGTGACGGCATTCATATAAAAAATAGCGGCACCAAAATGATCAGCGCGCCAGTCAAAAATATTCGTATGTTGTTAAATTTAAGTACGGTTAAAAATTGTTTGAATTAAGTTAGGCAGATATACTGATTATACGTATAGACTATAAGGAGGAAATTCACTTTTTGTGACATTTAAAAATCTGATTAATAAATAATAATGGCAATGGTTAGCATAAAATCACCATACAGCAATCCCATTTATTCTTTTAAAATGTAAAGAATTTTGCTTAAATGATGAACTCAATCCGGCTCCATTTTTCAGGCAAATGTGTATCATAAACGCCATGACTATTTAACACCATGGCAGGATGAGGCTGGACTTCCTGGCCTCCAACGATCAATTTTTGAAATCGGCCTAAAAGCATATTCCAAACATCTCCACTAGATGGAGGTAGACTTCGTCCATTTGCTAACAAACCTAAACTGCTCCAAGGAATACTAATTTCTAAACTCCATCCTTTATCAACGTGACTCTTGTCATTTAAAATACCGTCTATGTGTACAGCAGTTTCTAAATCAGCTAAGTCATAATTAGTAAATGCCCATCGAATGCCTCTAGGATGAGTGCCTTTCCAGAATGATGCGCCGCTTCGATCATAATCTCCACCAAAGGTATACGCTTGGTCTTGATGGACGTCAAACTGAGGTATGTCAAATCTGCCACCTTTCGTATAGGCATCTTTCCAGATGAAAAAGACTTCATAAATCGTATTAGCAGCATTGACTTCTAATTCGTAATAACAGTCTCCACCATCGATTAATAATTCTAAATCGTTTTCCAAAAAGACAATGCTGTCTCTTTTTGTTTGCTTAGCCTCAACAGCGGGTTCTTCTGCTTCAAAAGCAAAATAGAGATGTGTATCGTTCCATAAAATTGCCACATGAGTATGATACATGCCAGGATCTCCAGTTACCATGTCCACAAAGCGTTTACTCCATGTGGCATTTTGCCAAATTTCTTTTTGGGTGTTGCCATCTACTTGAATTGTCGATTCTATTTTTCTAGCTATGTAGTCTGAGGGTTTGGCAGTATTCATATTTCTCTTAGATCATTTTGTAAGTCTATGATAAATGTAAGCAACTCTTTCTTTTTATTCAGAATGGTCTTTTTTAGTTGAATAGAAAATGACATTCATGATGGCTAAGCGGTTAATTGGGCAGCTTCATACTTTCGCTTGATTAACCCATACGGCGCGTTTAATCCGAACATTCTATTGTTATTGTTTTGTCAATATGCCATCAATAGCCAAAAATTCAAAATGACTGACTAACTTAGTTCTTATAAAATATGACAATATGAAGCATTTATATTTCTTGATGGCCTTGATCTTTATGTTTGACCTATCAGCTCAGCGTAGAGAGCCACTCGATATCACTGTTGATTTTGAATCTTATGATCCACCCTCAACACTCGTCGTACCTGAGCATCCAGTCACGCAGGCTAAGTTTCCATTTATTGATGTGCATAGTCACCATTGGGGATTGGGAGATATGGATATTTCAGAACTCATTGGCACTATGGATGCAATGAATATGAAGATTATTGTGAACCTCAGTGGGCGCGGCGCTGAACGATTGATGAAGATGAAAAACAATATCGTCAAACAAGGCTACGAGAATCGAGTGATCAATTTTACAAATATTGAGTTGAGAAGTATACTCGAACCAGACTGGGCAGAGGAGACGGTTAAACAATTAGAATTTGATGTCAAGCAGGGTGATGCACGGGGGCTCAAAATTTATAAGAGTCAAGGGATGACTAATACGGATAGTTTGGGCAATCGGATAAGTATCAATGATCCTCGGATTGATCCTGTCTGGGCAAAGTGTGGTGAGCTAGGTATTCCTGTGTTGATTCATTCGGCAGATCCTAAATCATTTTGGAATCCACATGATAGCCTAAACGAAAGATGGCTTGAATTAAAACTAAGACCTGGTAGAAAAAGAGATGCCAATAATCCAGCCTCTTGGGAAACAATTATAGCTGAGCAACACGACATGTTTAGAAAACATCCTGGCACCACATTTATTAATGCGCATATGGGCTGGTATCCCAATAATTTACAAAAATTAGGAGAGCTTCTTGATGACATTCCGAATATGTATGTCGAAATAGGAGCAGTCATTGCCGAGCTTGGACGCCAACCGAGAAATGCCAAGAAATTCTTTATTAAATATCAGGATCGAGTCATGTTTGGAAAAGACTCCTACAGACCTGAAGAATTTCCAACGTACTTTAGAGTGCTAGAAACGGATGACGAGTATTTCCCTTACTACAAGCGATATCACGCATTTTGGAAAATGTATGGTCTGGATTTGTCAGACGAGGTATTAAAAAAATTGTATTATCAGAACGCCTTAAAGGTAATCCCTGGACTTGATGCTTCGTTGTTTGAGGATTAAATAAATTCTTCATGTTTAAGAAAAGAATACTCCAATTTATTGTTGCCCTTGTGATCATGGGTTTATTGAAATATGGCTATGAGAAAATAAAACAATTTCAAAAAGCCAAACAGCATGAAGCATATGTTGCCACTTTGGTACACACAGCATCGCCGCAAGTTCAGATTCTAGAGGATATAATTCAAGTTGATTATTTAAATCAGACTAGAACTCTGAGTCTGTATTTGCCTAAACATTATCATCAGGATACAGTTTCATATCCAGTATTCTATTTTCTTGATGGTCAATCCTTATTTGATGAAAAGATATTAGAAGGTGCCGAATGGCAGATTGATGAAGTCTTAGATAGTATTGCTGCAGCGGGAGGCCCAGAGGCGATTGTCGTAGGTATTTATAGTGCAGAAGATAGACTGACGGAGTACAAGCCATTCTTATCGCCACATCTACCAAAAGAAAAAGTGGTGACTGGTGTCGAGCATGCTGAATGGATTGCAACTGATGTCAAGCAGTGGGTAGATCAAACTTACCGCACAAAGCATGAAGTCGATCATACATATATTGGAGGGGCATCATTGGGTGGCTTGATGTCTTATTATATGATCACGACATTTCCAGATATCTATGGTGGTGCGATTGTGTTCTCTCCTTCTTTTTGGGTTAATGATAAAGTCTACGAATTGGATGATCAGGTAACTGATTTTTCTTCAAAACGCATATTTTTAAATGCTGGTGAAATAGAGAAACCAACTGTTGAATCCGTAGAGAAAATGTATGCCATTCTGAAAGATCGTGGCATGACAAATGATAATTTAAATATGGATGTTGAATTAGATGAGGGACATTGGCATATGACCTGGCGCAAAGGGTTTAAGAAAGCATTTCCTTGGATATTAGGCAATCAATAATTGGCAGAATAAAATAAAATGTATGAAAAATAATCTGATACTAAGCTTGATATTCATCCTTGCAATGAGTGTCAATAGTTATTCTCAATTCGATGATAGATCTCAAATCATTGCTAACATCAAACAAATGTTTGAAGGGATGCGACAGGTGGATTCTACGATGCTCATTCCTCTGTTTGAATCAGATGCTAAATTAGAATCTGTATTTTTTAATAAAAATGGAGAAACAGAAAGTCGATCATCAGAGATAGCAGGATTTATCACCGCTGTTGGCCAACCGAGAGAGCAATTGTGGGATGAGCGCATACATCATTACGATATCAATATTGATGGTCCCTTAGCCGTTGCTTGGACACCGTATTCTTTTTATGTGGATGATACCTTATCCCATTGTGGTGTCAATGTATTTACCTTTATCAAGCAGGGAAGTGAATGGAAAATCAGACAGATTCGAGATACCAGAAAAAAAGCAGATTGTCAATGAGCTATTTTTCACTTTTGTTTTTCTGTATAGGATTTGCCTTTCTTGGACAAGCGCAATCCTTAAATGATTTTCAATGGCAAAATAGATTGATCATCATTTATGAAAAATCAGATCAATTGTCTGATAAAGGAGACATTCAAGAACGAACATTAGTATTCAATACATCAAAATTAGAAGAACGAAAGCTCAGCGTATTCAGATATAACGGTGCTAGACTCAAAACCGTATTTCCAGATAAACAGGAACTAAAAATTAAAGAACTGGGCCTAAGTTTTAACAACGATTATGAAATGATATTGATTGGTCTCGATGGATCGATTAAGAAGCGCTTCACATCAATAAAGAGTCCTGAATGGATATTTGATTATATCGATTCAATGCCGATGCGGCAAAGCGAAATCAGGAACAAAAAGGGGAATTAAAATCATTAAACACATAAGACACATTAGACCTGTGGTACTTGGACAAGACAAATAAGAATAAAACTATGTGCTCTATCATCCTATGTGTTTGAAAATATCTATGTGCACTATGTGCCTATGTGTTTCAAAAGAAATCTATGTGCCCTATCATCCTATGTGGTTCAAGAAATCTATGTGCCCTATGTGCCTATGTGGTTCAAAAAACCTAAGTGCCCAATACCATCAACTACATATCCCTCAACTCGCGCCGCAAGATCTTCCCCACATTCGACTTCGGCAGGTCATCTTTAAATTCAATCTGCTTAGGCACTTTATAACCAGTAAGATTCTCTTTGCAATGCGCAATCACCTCATCTTCTTTTAATGACTTATCTGATTTGACAATAAAGACTTTGACGACTTCACCAGATTTGTCATCAGGCACGCCAATGGCAGCCACCTCTAACACTTTCGGATGCATCGAAATCACATCCTCGATCTCGTTAGGATAGACATTAAATCCAGAGACAAGGATCATATCTTTTTTACGATCGACAATGCGCAAATATCCACTCTCATCCATAATCCCAATATCGCCAGTATTCAGCCAGCCATCTGCTGTGATCGTATTGGCAGTTTCTTCAGGCCGATTGTAATAGCCTTTCATCACTTGAGGACCTTGGACCTGTATTTCACCACGCTCACCAATGGGCATCACTTCACCATCATCGGATACAATTCTCACATTGGTAGACGGAACAGGTATGCCCACTGTACCAAGCTTAATAATATCTCGAGGACTAGAAGTAATCACAGGCGACGCTTCTGTCATCCCATAGCCTTCTCCAATCAAATTTCCAGTCAATATTTTCCAGTCATTCGCTACAGCTGACTGCAATGCCGTCCCTCCTGCTGAGGCAAATTCTAAATGTGAAAAATCCAACTTCTTAAAGTCTTCATTATTATTTAGCGCATTGTATAAGGTATTCACTCCAGTGAGCCCTGTGATTTTATAGCGAGTAAATTCTTTGACAACAGTTGACAAATCTCTTGGATTCACAACGAGCACAGATAAAGCACCCAGATCCATCATCGCTAGGCAATTACACGTAAAGGCGAAAATGTGGTACAAGGGTAGAGGAGCCAGGACAATTGTTTCCTTACTCTTATCGACATACGGATCCAGAAACGCTCTGATTTGTAACAGATTGGCAACCAAATTTCGATTGGTTAACATCGCACCTTTGCTTACGCCTGTTGTACCACCAGTATATTGATGGACAATCACATCTTCAGGATTTCGTGGAATATCTGCTAGTTTAAAACTTTTCCCTTGTTTTAGTGCCGCCTTAAATTCTACTGTATTTGGCAATTCAAATTTTGGCACCATCCGCTTCAAATTCTTAACTGCAAAATTGACCATGCTGCCTTTTAAGCCAAGCATCTCGCCGATCGTCGTCGTGATAATTACTTTAATATTTGTCTTTGGTAATATCTTTTCAAGATTAGCCGCAAAATTTTCAGCAATGACAATCCCCTTGACATCACTATCCGTGAATTGATGCTCCATTTCTCTTGGCGTGTATAATGGATTGGTATTCACGACAATCAATCCTGCTTTCAATGCACCAATCAAAGCAATGGGGTATTGCGGTAAATTCGGCATCATGATCGCAAACTTGTCTCCTCGCTCAAGGCCTCTGGATTGAAGGTAAGCACCAAATTGAGTGCTCAGCTTTTCAATCTCTCCATAGGTCAATTCTGTCCCCATCAGCGAAAAAGCAGGCTTCTTCTTATGCTCTTCACATTTCTTACTGACAAAATCGACAACTGATTGATAGGCGGAAGGATCAATGTTGGCAGGAATGCCCCCAGGATAGATATTTAACCACGGTCTTTCTGTACTCATCGTATGACTTTAATTGTTATCTACAAGTTTACAGATTTTAAAAGTGATTTTATAATGTATGTTGAAATCAATTGCTCTTCCCCAATCAATGCCGCTGTTGGTCTCCGAACCAACGCCATTGCTTTCATCTAAGCCCCAAAAACCCAACAGGTAAGTCACTGCTGCCTGCAACGACCAAGTCCTTCAGCAACTCTCCCACCATCGGCACAAACTTAAAGCCATGCCCACTAAACCCACAGGCTACGATAACGGATTGATCATGATCAGGTAAGAAGTCAATAATAAAATCTTCATCTGGAGAATAGTTATACAGACAGGTTTTAGTATAGGCGATCTCTCCCTCCAAAGAAGGCATATAGGTTTTAAGAAAGAAGTGAAGTGGTTCGATTTCTTCCATCGAGGCTTGTTTCGCTTTTTGCTCTGGCTTTATGTCAAGGCCATGCGCATGGTAGGCAATCTTGAAGCTTGGATCAGGGCTATCAAGGAGAGGAAAGCCGTAAAACATACCGTCATATGCCGGATCAGTAATAGACCAACAACTAAACTTGTCTTTTTTAAATTGATTCGCGTGTTTTGGCTTGTACCATAGCAGAGCTTGTTGAGTCGTTTGCAGTGTGCCAGTAAGTTGAGGGATGAGTTGTTGTGTCCAGGCGCCTGAAGTGAAGACTATTTTTTTTGCTTGATACGTGCCTTTGTCTGTTATACATTCGACAATCCCGTTTTTCTGGTTCCAGCTGAGTAGCTTTTCTTGTTCTTTGATGTCAGCGCCATGATGTGTAGCAAGATCAACATAGCAATTGATGGTGAGTTCAGGTTGTACAAATCCAGCATCTGGCTCAAACAGACATTCATAATGATCGGGTATGGTGAAAGGTGTAAAGCGAACTTGGCTGTCTTTTGGCGAAACGATTTCTATGGGTAGATTATAGAGTTGTGATGATTTTCGAACTCCTGAAGTTTGCGCGCTGTCTGTTTCTCCAAAGTAGACTATGCCTGTTTTGTGAAACAGCTTCTTGCCTGACACCTCTTCTAAGTGATCCCAGTTTTGATAAGCTCTTTTAAGTAAAGGCACATAATCGGGGTCTTCAAAATAGGCCATCCGTACAAATCTACTTTCTCCAGTATGTGAACCTTTTTCATGAGGTAAAGTAAACTGCTCTAAACCAAGTACCTTCAAACCTGATTTTGCTAAATAGTAGCAACTTGCCGAACCCATTGAGCCCACGCCGATTACGATGACATCATATATGTGATTCATGTCTTATGCTTAATTTTCTTAAATTGTAAAATCAAAAATCTTGATGAAAAGATAAGCTTTTACATGATTCTTGTGTTAATAGCATGAACTAAGAATGTAAGCTACTCAAGCATACAGTCTTATATGTTTTTACTTCCATATGAATTCAAATATCTATCTGCAATTAATGGCAATCACAATACGGCTAAGGAAGTGCTTGCTCTTTGCTTTTTTGATAGGTTTTACGATTCATTGTTCCGCTCAATCAAGACAATTCCAACACCTCACTTCAAATGAAGGCATTTCACAGAGCGAGGTGTATTCCTTTTTAGAAGATTCGCATGGCTTTATTTGGTTTGGGACAGTAGATGGATTGAATAGATACGATGGGTATCAAGTGACCACATTTCATACAGATAAGAATAACCTTAACTCAATTACAAACAACACAATAAGATGTTTAGCCGAAGACGAATTAGGTAGGATCTGGATTGGGACTGATGATGGATTAAGTGTGTATGATGAAGAATTAGAAGAAATACATCAAATACATTTAAAAAGCTATACCGATACTCGATTATCGATAAATGCCGCGCTAGTCGACAACGGCAAGCTCTATATTGGCACTTCGAAGGGATTGTTAATGTTGGATGTTGAACCGACTGATTTGATAGAGATCGAAGAAAGTGTTTATAATATTAACATACCGAATGATAGAGCAGATCGTGATGTAGTCGCTTGTAAACAAAGTCTGTCTGGAGATGTTTGGGTGACAACATCTAAGAATGTGTACCAGCTCAGTTATGCACAAGAGAATCGTGCTCCAGAGTTGGATCTCATTTTAGAATTAGAAGATATACTACCTGATCTTCGAGATATCGAAGAAGATGGTTTTGGCAATTTATGGGTCGTATCACACGATAATGGCTTTATGAGGTATCATCCAAGGACTGAAAAGTTGAAACACTTTACAACCGAGTCAGTGAACAATGATCAGATATCCAATAAAATTTCTTGTGTCACAATAGATCAGTTAGGCCATTTATGGATTGGTACACATGACAAAGGATTATTGTATTTGGATAAAGATCTTTTAAATACTGAATCACCAAAATTTCAACGTATAAAGCACGACCCACATAATGATAGAAGTTTAAACTCCAATCTTATTTATTCTCTATATGTTTCAAAAGATAATTTGTTATGGATCGGTACAATTGGTTCTGGCATTAATATTTATGATCCCAACAGAAAGCCATTCCAATACTATAATCTTGAGAATGCCACTTTACAGTCATTACAGGGTACAAATTTTGTAAGAGCAGTTTATGCTGACCTTGATGACAATATTTGGATCGGCACGCACAACAATGGCTTATTTATTCTCAATAGAGGACAGCAAGATAAAATAACTAAAGTTGGATTCGGTTCAGAACCCGTTTTTCATATCAATGATGCAGGAAAAGGGAATAGCTTGGTTTGTGCTGGGAGTGGTATTCATCTTGTCAAAAGAACAAACCGTTCTTTACAAATAGTCAGTACTAAGTTAATTGGGCCAAGCTTTTATACAACAGCCGTTGAGGATGGCATTTTTTGGGTAGCTACTCTATATGGCTTAAAAAAATGTAGAGTATCCAATAATGAAATTATTATAGAACAAGAAATTACGACAAATACAAATCCTTCTGTGTCTCTGGATAATTGTCGAGTGCTTTATTTTAGTAAAGACACAGGTGAGCTATTTATTGGTACCGAAGGAGGAGGCTTAACGGTAGTGCATCTAGATGACAATCAAAACCCAATACATAGCAATGTGTACACAAAAGCTGATGCAGCTGATAGCTTGAGTAATAATTACATTCGGTCAATAATTAAAAGTTCTTCTGCAGATATATGGATAGGTACATATGAGGGTTTAAATAAAATGAATATTAATCCCAATACTGGAAAAGCTAGCTTTAAGAGCTACACCAAAAATGAAGGCTTGCCCAACAATACGATACAATCAATCGTCGAGGACCAGCAGAAAAATTTATGGATCGGTACGAATCAAGGATTGTGCAAATTTAATCCAGAAACAGAAGTCTTTACTCTATTTAGTGTAAATGATGGCATACAAAGTAACGAATTTTCTGAGCACGCCATTTTTAAAAAATCGGATAATGAGATCATTATTGGAGGAATCAATGGAATCAATTTATTCTATCCTCAACAAATCGCATCTCACGAAAATACTCCAAACACAACCTTAACTGATTTTTATCTTTTTAATAAAAGAATTCGAGCTAAGCAAAAAACGGCGGATAGCGATCATACACCTTTACGTAAAAGTATTTCCTTAAGCGATTCCATTATGTTAAAGCCTAGTCAGAATAGCTTTGGTTTTGAATTTTCGGCCATGGTGTTTAACTCGCCAGAGAAAATTCGATATGCTTATATGTTGGACGGATTTGATATAGATTGGAATGTAACTGATGCGAATAATCGAAAGGCAAATTATACCAATCTAGCTTATGGAGACTATGTGTTTAAAGTGAAGGCAACCAATAACGATGGCGAATGGGAGAAGACACCAAAACACATTTTTGTATCAATCCAAACTCCTTTTTATTATACACCCTTGGCTTTGGTATTGTATGCTCTTTTGGCATTTCTTGCCTTTATCTTCTTTGCCAATTATTCTGTGCTAAGAGCGACGACAAAAGAAAAAATCTTATTAGATAATTTTCACAATAAAAGACTTAGAGAATTAGAGGAATTAAGAACGCGCTTTTTTATAAATGTATCTCACGATTTGAGAACTCCGCTTACATTAATTAGCAGTCCATTAGACGTCATTCAAAAAGATAGTGCTTTGCCACCTGAACTAAAAGGTACATTAAACTTGGTACAGCGAAATGTCAAAAAATTGAAAGACATGACAGAGCAGCTACTAGACTTGAGTAAGGCAGAGACAGGGAGCCTTGTTCCAAAGCTCAAAAATGTAGACATCGTTTCGTTTGTACAAAGTGAAGCTTTACTTTTTGAACAAGCCTTTAAAAATAAAAATATTGATCTCTTGATCTCGAGTGATGAAGAGTCTTATCTCTTTAGTTTTGATCCTGACATGATATCAAAAGTGGTGTTTAATATGCTGTCAAATGCACTAAAACATACTCAAGAAGGAAGCGTTAGTATTCATATCTCAAAAGTGCTTAAGTCTCCGGTTAAACATAAAGTTTCATATCCATATGAAAGTTTTATCAAAATAAAAATTGAGGATTCAGGACTTGGAATTGCAGAGACAGATGTGGCATTGATTTTCGATCGATTTTATCAAGGTAAAGATCAAAGTAAAAAAGGCTATGGGATCGGCTTGTCTCATTGTAAAGATTTAATTGAAGCCCATAATGGTTGTGTTGATGTCACAAGTAGCATTGGGAAAGGCAGCGTTTTCAATGTATATCTGCCTTATGCTACCTTACCTATAGGATCGACTGAGACCAGCATTCCTAACATCAAAAATGGTGTGACCGAATCAACAAGCGAAATGATAGTTGATCCTGTGACGCCCGGCCTAAGCTTAGAAAGTCATTCAAAGACAATTTTATTAGTTGAAGACAATGAGGACCTAAGACAATTTTTAAGTAAAGAATTGAGTAGGCAGTATACCGTTCTTGAAGCAATGGACGGCCTTCAAGGTCTTGAATTAGCAAAAACACACTTCCCTGATTTAATTGTGAGCGATGTGATGATGCCTAAGATGGATGGCATGGAGTTTTGCAAGGAAATAAAAACTGAACTTAAAACAAGCCACATTCCAGTCATTCTATTAACAGCAAAAGTGGATAAGGAGTCAAAATATAAGGGATTAGAGATTGGAGCTGACGACTATATATCAAAGCCGTTCGAAATTGATTATTTATTCCTCCGGATTAAGAATTTACTCGGCAATAGAGAACGCTTACAAAAAATGTTTCAAACTAGCCTACATTTTGAGCCTTCCATAATTGCAGTGAATTCAATTGATGAAGAGTTCTTGGCTACACTTTTGTCTAAAATCGAAAATGGAATTCCAGATGCTAATTTTTCGATTCAAAATTTAGAACAAGAACTCGGCATGAGTCATTCGAGTTTTTATAATAAAATAAAAAGCTTAACTGGTCAGTCTGCTAAAGAACTGGTGTTTACGATGCGGATGAAACGTGCAAAGCAAATTTTGGAGGATACGATTAATATTCGTGTATCTGAGGTTGCTTATATGGTAGGTTTTACTGATCCCAAGTATTTCAGTAAACGCTTTAAGGAACATTTCGGGGATACACCGTCTGGTTTTACAAAGAAGTCATAAAATTGGTTTACGCTTCCTCATAATTTGGCTAGAAGAGGAATGTTTTTAACTATAAAAGACAGATGCTTAGTTCGGTTTTAGAGTCTGATATACCCTTCAGCAATTCGCAAATCCAAGCCTAAGTTCCATATTTGATCTGCTCCAAAAACAATTATTCCTCCCTTTTTTGACTAATTCTCCCCTAAGTTGACAAAAATTCACCCACATTCAACCAAAACGTACCCTGTATTGAGTGTCCTTATCGCCTATGTTTGTGTCAGTCAATCTAATCATTGAATAACCCTAAAAAACTAAATTATTATGCGACACATTTTAATTGTTTATTTATGCTTAACTGCTCTTATCGCAAATACGCAAACCTTTCAATCATTAACATACAATCCAGATCAAGCTGATCTAGAAGAAAACCCGCTCAAGGGTTTAACACCACTATATAATGAAGATAATGGCTTCCCGCACAGTATCAGAGGCAGCATCATTAGTCTCGACTCTATCATGGAAGGTATTGACGATTTTAACTGGCATATCTTCGATGACTTTATCGAGGAGCAAGCCGAACAAGGACGCTTCAGTTATCTACAAGTGAATATTGACATGGGAAAGGCTCATGTTGATTTACCAGAATTTTTACAAAACGATGTCGAACATTTCAAATATCAAGGAGGTACAAATCCAGGAGATAATGGCGTGTCTTCACTTGTTGTTAATTATAACAATGAAACCTTGATGCTTGCCTTGGAAAATTTCATACAGAGATTTGGTGAGCGCTATAACCCTAACCCGCGTGTGTTTTTGGTACACTATGGACTATATGGCATATTTGGAGAATGGGATTTAGGCTTTGGTAAAAACTTTATATCCCAAAATACAAACGGGATGATGGATGCCGAAGACTGGGAAATGAGTCCAGCTAATCAATTGAGGATCACTTCTTCCTACGAAGCCGTTTTTTCGAATATAAATTTATTGGCACGTTTCCCAGAAAATGTTCCAGAATCTCAATCTGTCGGATACAGTGATGGCTTATACTTTGGAGCATCTATTTCTGACGATCCAAGTCACTTCTGGTTTTTTCATCCAAAGCTTATATTAAACAATGCTGATGAAAATTGGAAGAATCACCCCATTGGTGGAGAGGTTGATCCGCACGTACAACCAACGCTGTGGGAACAATTTCCGAATGTTGTATTTGGAGACTGCGATCTCGTTGGCAGTCCAGCTCCACCGCAGTCTACAGAAGATATTTTCAATCTGACACATCCAACGTTTATTTTTCAGGATTGGATGTTTAATGGGTTTAGTGAAGCCGACAAACCAGAAATTTGGGCCAACGGCATTAAAGCGACTAAAATGATGGGCTACACATTCCATGTAAATGAATATAGGTTGTCAGCTGAAGATGGAAAACCAGCCGTAGAAGTCAATATTCAAAATAAGGGTATCGCTCCCATGTATGCGAATTGGGATGTCGAGTTTGCGTACATAAATGCAAATGGGAATGTTGAATCTTTAGGCACAGCCAGCGATTGGAATTTGAAAGTGATACAACCTGATGTTGAAGATAATTACAGATCATTTATTTCTGATGTCGCTGTCCCAGATGGTACTCACACATTTTTATTGAGAATCATAAATCCATTAGAAGATATTATTCAAGATCCTACAAAAGCGAAACCAGTTAGATTTGCCAATTCGACGCAAGATGAAGATGAGCTGGGTTGGTTGACTTTAGGCCAAGCTTCAATTACTGGAGGTGACTTAGGGACAATACCCATTAAAGTCAGTAATATGTTTGTAATACCTTCCTCGGCTGTGTTGGGCTTGCAAGATCAGATTCAATTAACTGCTCAAGTCTTTTCTGGAATTGCGACAAATCGTGAAGTCACGTGGTCTTCTAATCGTCCAAAAACTGCCTCAGTTGATGAAAATGGTTTAGTCAGCACATACAATCTAAGTGGAGAGGTTGAGATTTCTGCTTATACACAAGATGGTGGTATTCTTAGTGTAGCTACCATTTCTGTTGAACCCTTTTGGTCTTTACCGACACTTGTCGAAGCTGAGGGCTATACGGATGCTTTTAATGTCGGCTTAGTGGATGCTGAGGGAGGACAAGCTTTGGGATTCCTATCATCAGATTCTTGGATGGATTATACCGTTAAGGTTGAAAACCAGGCCAGTTATGTAATGGATTTTAGAGCCTCTGCGCCGTTTGGATTATTTGGGAATGCAACATTGGATATTATGAAAGATGGTAATGTACTAGAGTCCATATCCTTTTCTCCATCAACCCCAATTCCTTTAAATGATAATTGTGAAAATAATGATAATGCAGCATATAATGTGTACGGAACATACAGAAGTGAAGCTGTTACACTTCCTGCTGGGACCTATGTGATAAGATTGGATGTGGATCAAAGTGCCTTTAATTTAAATTGGATCGATTTTAAACTGGATCCGTGTGAAAATTTTGATCCTACATTAGAAGGTACAGCTTGTGATGATGGAGACGCCAATACCGAAGTTGATACCTATGTGCAATGTGAATGTATTGGAATTCCTATAGATACATTTACAATCTTGCCAGAGCCTGGCCAGTCGCCTGCCACAGTGAGAATTGAAGCAGAAAACTATTATAGAGGATTTAATGCGCGAAGAGATATAAAAGCACCAGCTGCTGAGGGCTGCACGAAAGTATTGACCAATATGGATAACAGCTCATGGATGGAGTATCCGGTATATGTCGATCAAGGAGCCAGTTACATTCTGAATTTAAGAGGCTCAAAAGATTTCGGTGATGGTATTATCGATATCCTAAACGAAGATGGTGATGTTTTAACGACGGTGACACTCAGTCCCGCAACTGGTGACTTTGATGTGTACGCAGATTATGAATCGACTGCCTTTACCTTAGCTGCTGGATATCATAATATAAGATTGGACATCATAGATAATCCTTATAATCTAAACTTTATTGAATTTAAAATTGATCCAAACTCTGCATTACCAAAGGATCCGAATCCAATCCACACTATTGCTGGTGGTGATATAGATATAGAAACTATAGGATATGGAGTGATTATGAAAAGTCCTGATGGACAATGCTGGAGATATGCTCCCAATAGCGGTGGTGCACTTGTCGGAACAAGTGTAAGCTGCCCAAATTAATTATTATAACTCTTTAAATAAACTAATTATGAAACAGTATATAAGCATCGTTTTTCTCTTTTGTTTATTCAATATAAATATGTCTGCTAATGACACTGTTAAGCCATGTTTCTTATTAATGGATGGATTCATTAAAAACCAATTAAATTCCTTGATTTTTGAAACTGCTATTGATACATCGTTTAAATCATACGTCAATGCATCTGATAAAAAAAATAAATCAGTGGAGCCAAAAATAAACAGTGATATAAGTAAGACTCTAAGTGCTGATTCAAAATCTATAAATAGTGCATTTGTACAAAATGATCCCAAAGCAATGTTTCAAGTTGCCGAAGGTGATATATATATTGAAACTGTAGGCTATGGTTTGATTATGAAAAATTCAGCTGGCGAATGCTTAAGATTTAAACCAGATAATAATGGTGTTCTCAATAGCTCAAGTATAGTCTGTCCAAATTAAGTATCAAAATTAATTTGAATAGTCTGATAAAATTTAAAATGCTCGTGTTTCTATTAAAAAATAAAAAATCTCTGTGGCTAAATTTGTTGAAATACGCATTCATTTATTAACACTAGAAGCTGTCAGTAAAGTGGCAGCTTCTTTTTAAATGTAAAGTTTACCTAAGCCTTATTAGATGACTTAACTTACAAAAATTAAAACTCATGCTAAAACTGTTAAGCCTATTAATCGTATTCATGCTATGCACAAATAGTGAACTTAGACTTAAAAATGATTTTTATACTCATAAGGAAAAAATAAACATTAATCCCGGAGAAAAATGGTGGGGTGGGGCAATTAATGACGGGGTAGATATGCCTTTTCAAAATAATTATTCATACGATATGTATGAAAATTTAAAAGGCAATCAAGCTCAACCTTTATTGCTTTCAAATCAAGGTAGAGTCATCTGGTCCGAACAACCGTTTAAATTCACAATAACACCGAATGAAATCTTAATCGAGTCGATAGAAAAAGTGACTATTACTGATGAAAATCAAAATCTCCGAGATGCTTTTTTATTCGCTTCTAAAAAGTATTTTCCGGCAGATGGCAATATGCCCGATCAGTTATTGTTTGAGCAGCCACAGTATAACACTTGGATCGAATTAATGTATGATCAGAATCAAAAGGATATTCTAAGCTATGCCCACGACATTATTGATAATGGGTTTCCACCTGGGGTGTTAATGATTGATGATAATTGGCAACAAGGATATGGTAACTGGAAATTTCATCCAGATCGATTTCCTTCTCCGAAAAAAATGATTGACGAATTGCACGAGTTGGGTTTTAAGGTCATGATGTGGGTATGTCCATTTGTTAGTCCTGATACAGAGGTGTTTAGAGCTGGAGCAAAGGACAATATGTTTTTGACCTATCCTGATGATCACCGCACGGCAGGTTCTCCTTCTTCTTATTTTAATACTGTTGCATTAGTCGGTTGGTGGAACGGATATAGTGCCTTATTAGATCTATCCAATCCAAAAGCCTCTAATTGGTTTAAGGACGAATTGCAATATTTAGTTGATGAATATAAAGTGGATGGCTTTAAATTAGATGCAGGTGATGCGGATTTGTATCCTTCATGGTTAAATAGTTTTGAGCAAGCTATGACACCAAATGATCACACAGCCTTATTCGCTGAAATCGGACTTGACTTTCCATTAAATGAATATCGCGCAACGTGGAAAATGGCAGGCAAGCCGCTTGTTCAAAGATTGCGTGATAAAAGTCATAACTGGGATGATCTTCAAACATTGATTCCAAATATTACAGTACAAGGTCTGATGGGCTATGCATTTACTTGCCCAGATATGATTGGCGCCGGTGAGTTCAATTCATTTTTAAACAGTGCGACTATTGATCAAGAATTAATTGTTCGATCTGCTCAAGTCCATGCTTTGATGCCAATGATGCAGTTTTCAGTTGCACCTTGGCGAATATTAGATGATGAGCATTTGAGTGCAGTAAAAAACGCAATTGAATTACGCAAACAGTTTACACCGACAATCCTGGAATTAGGAAAAAATGCTGCTCAGAATGGAGAGCCAATTGTTCGCACGATGGAATACGTGTATCCGAATGCCGGTTACGAAAACATCAAGGATCAGTTTTTTTTAGGAGATGATATTTTGGTGGCACCAATATTACATAATAATCAACATGAACGAATCGTCATACTTCCAGATGGACAATGGACTGGACATAACGGACGGCTGTATCAAGGTAACAGTGCGATTAAAATCAAAGTGGATTTACAAACTATTCCTTATTTTCAAAGGACATAATGTAATAAATACACATAGCACTATACATGCTAAATCTACTATTATCATTTAAAACCTTAATTTTAGACAGTAATAATTCTATGAATTGAATACGTGTTGTAAAAGCATCTACTTAATGAAGCTATTATGCGACATATTTGCTCTCTGGAATTTCAGTTAATATATCCATTCTCAACATAACATCATGACAAAAAGGCGAGATTCATGACATCAAAAATGACCCGCCGCGATTTTCTTAACGGCACCCAAGTAGCGATTGGCGCTTCTCTGCTATATCCAACACTCAGTGCCTGCGCAGCTAAAGAAATGAATTTCACCTTAGCTGAGGATTATTATCCGCCAATTAAAACAGGGATGCGCGGGAATCATGATGGATCGTGGGAGACTATGCATGCTCAGATAATGGGCAAGACATGGAGGAGTCCATCTAAAACAGAAGAATTCGATTTAGTAGTTGTCGGTGCGGGCATCAGCGGATTAGCTGCAGCCTATTTCTATAGACAAGAACATCCAGATGCCAAGATTTTGATTCTAGATAATCATGATGATTTTGGCGGGCATGCTAAGCGCAATGAGTTTGATCATCATGGAGATACGCGCATAGGTTATGGAGGCACCGAAGCGATTGATACGCCTTCGCATTATACGAATGAAGCCAAGCAGTTATTTGAAGATATTGGTATTGAAACAAAACGCTTTTATAAGTATTACGATCAAGATTTGTATAAGTCTCTAGGTCTTTCAAAAGCAATTGTCTTTGACAAAGAAACCTATGGCGAAGAGACATTGGTAAGAGGCTATGGTAAAAAATCATGGGCAGATTTTGCAGCCGAATCACCAATGAGCGATGAAGCGAAAGCAGATTTTATTCGGGTTCACACGAGTAAAGAGGATTATTTGCCAGGCCTGTCTATGGAAAAGAAGATTGAAATTCTTAGCAAGACCAGCTATGAAGATTTTCTTCGAGAGTATTGCCAAGTGCACGAAGAAGTGATTGGGATCTATAAGCGATGGGGAATGAGTTTTTGGACAGTAGGCATTGATGAGGTGCCGACGACAGCAATCCAATCCTATGATGGGGGTATGCCTGGCGTAGAGCATACCTTGGTGCGTACCGGCAATCGCAATGATGAGCCCTATATTTTTCATTTTCCTGATGGCAACGCTTCAGTTGCGCGCTTATTAGTGAGAGCTATGATCCCAGATGCGATGCCAGGTACCACAATGGAGGATGTCGTGACGACCAAGGCCGTGTATAGTGCTTTAGACAGAAAGGAGCAGGCTATCAATATCAGATTAAATAGTACAGTCGTTGATGTAAAGAATAGAGAAAGCGGTGACAAAGTAGATGTTGTCTATGTCCGTGACGGAAAGACACATAAAGCGACAGGCAGTAAATGCATTATGGCTTGCTACAATATGGCGATACCCTATCTGTGTCCACAATTACCTGAATCACAAAAGCAGGCCTTAGGCAAAGGGATTAAAGCCCCACTTGTATACACTAAAGTCATGGTGCCCAATTGGAAGCCGTTTGTTGAGTTAGGAATAGACTTCGTTTACTATACAGGCGGATTTTACAAACAAGTAGAATTAGCCTATCCAGTTTCTATTGGAGACTATAAAGGTGCTACTAAGCCAGAAGACCCCATGATACTACAAATGTGTCATGTACCTTGGGTGTCGGATGTCCAAGGCCCCGAGCAGTGGCGCGCCGGAAGACACAAAGTCTTGACAACACCCTATGCGACATTTGAGGCTCAAGCAAAAGACCAGCTCAATCAAGCCTTGTCAAGCACGGGCTTCAATGCCGATACAGACATTAGTGCGATCACTGTCAATCGGTGGCCGCATGGCTATTCCTATAATCCCGAATTACTATGGGAAGAATCATACGATACAGAAGAAGACAAACCTTGGGTGATTGGGCGCAAGCCTTTTGGGAATATCCATATTGCGAATTCGGATGCTGGTGCTAGAGCGGATACGAATGCAGCAATTACGCAGGCGTATCGAGCTGTATCAGAAATTATATCATAAAGTCCACAGATCGTTTGATGACTAGGAAGCTAAGAATATTAAATCAATCTACAGAGGACATCATGTTCAACGAGATTTGCATTGATTCACAGAATTAAAAGACACTTTCTCCCAACTGCCATGTTTTTCAACAACAATCATAAAAATTACATACCTTTGCGCGCTCAATTAATTTTTTAACCCCTCTTGGCACACAGGCTGCCAGGATACAAATTTAAGTTCACTATGTCCGACGAAAAGGATCTTGAACAAACTCAAGAGAAAACTACAGAACAACCCGCTCCTACACCAACACCAGAACCCCCAGCACCAACCAGTGAGGTTGTGTCATCAGGTGATGTTGTTGTATCATCAGAGCCAATTAAAAAAGTAAAAGCAGTAGACGAAGAAGAAGTTGAAGGCGATTTGGATGAATTATTAAATCCAGAATCAGAAGAACCTGAGACTCCACATGACGATTTTGACTGGAGTCTAGGTAATAAGAACGAACTCAAATACACAGAATCAGAAATTGAAGCCTACTTAAAGGATTATGAAAAATCCCTAAGTTCTCTGTCAACGAGTGATGTTGTATCAGGGCGCGTAAGCTCTATCAGTGCAGGCGATGTTGTATTAGACATTAACTATAAGTCTGATGGTCTAGTCTCTTTATCAGAATTTAGAGATATGCCAGATTTGGCAATTGGAGACATGGTCGATGTTTATGTAGAGACACAAGAGGATGATAAAGGCCAATTGGTCTTATCAAGAAGAAAGGCCAAGTTGCTGAAAGCATGGGAGTCATTGGTTGATTCTTATAAGAACGGTACAATTATAAAAGGTACTGTAGTTAGCAAAACAAAAGGTGGTCTAATCGTAGATTCTAGCGGATTGGAAACATTCTTGCCAGGATCACAGATTGACATCAAACCGATCATTGATTATGACTCCTATGTTGGTAAAACAATGGAGTTTAAAGTGGTCAAGATTAATGAAGTGATCAAAAATGCAGTTGTATCTCACAAAGCATTGATCGAATCTGATCTTGCTGAACAAAGAGAGCAAATCATAGCAGGTCTTGAAAAAGGACAAGTCTTAGAGGGTGTCGTGAAAAACATCACAGACTTTGGAGCCTTTATGGATCTTGGTGGATTAGATGGTCTATTATATATCACAGATATTTCATGGGGTAGAATCAACCACCCGAATGAAATTCTTGAATTAAACCAGAAAGTGAATGTTGTTGTATTAGACTTTGATGAGAATAAGAAGAGAATCTCATTGGGTATGAAGCAATTACAGCCACATCCATGGGATATACTTGATCAAGGAGTCATTATAGAATCTAAGGTCAAAGGTAAAATTGTCAACATTGAAGATTATGGTGCATTCCTTGAAATCACCCCAGGTGTTGAAGGTCTGATCCACGTATCAGAAGTATCATGGAGTAACCAGCCAGTCAATGCGAGAGAATTCTTTAACCTAGGTCAGGAGTTTGAAGCTAAAGTTGTTACAATCGATAGAGAAGACAGAAAGATGTCTTTAAGTATCAAGCAATTGTCTGAAGATCCATGGACAAAAGTTAGCGATAAATTCCCTGTTGGTTCTAAGCACTCAGGTGTTGTTAAGAACTTAACACCATATGGTGTATTTGTAGAGCTTGAAGAAGGTATTGGCGGAATGGTTCACATTTCAGATTTGTCTTGGACTAAGCGTTATTCACATCCATCTGAGTTTACAAAAGTAGACGAAACGATAGAAATCCAAATTTTGGAAATTGATCAGGATAGTCGAAAACTTTCTTTAGGACACAAGCAGTTAGAAGAGAATCCATGGGATACATTCGAAAATGTCTTCCCAATTGGTTCTACGCATGAGGCTACGATCGTTAAGAAAGATGATAGAGGCGCAATTGTATCTCTGCCTTATGGTTTAGAAGCATTTGCACCAGGTAAGCATCTGAGAAAAGAAGATGGATCAATGGCTAATTTGGACGAGTCTTTAACATTCAAAGTCATCGAATTTAATCGTGATGATAAGAGAATATTAGTCTCTCACTCTAGATTCCATGAGGATTTGAAAAGAGATGCTGATAGTTCAGAGCGAAGAGAGAAGACACAGGAACGTAAGCAGGTCAGAAATACAATTAAGTCTCAATCAAGCAAAGTCGAGAAGACAACGCTTGGAGAATTAGATGTCTTTAGTCAATTGAAAGATCAGTTTGCAGCTGGAGAGGCAACGAAAAAGGCAGCTGCTACACCTGCAAAAGAGGAAGCTAAAGCTGAGGTGAAAGAAGAAGTAACAGCTGAAGTGAAAGTTGAAGTGAAAGAGGAAGTAAAGGAGGAAGTAAAAGCAGAAGCTAAAGAGGAAGTGAAAGCAGAAGCAAACGAGGAAGCAGAAGCTAAAGCAAAAGAAGAAGCAGAAGCTAAAGCAAAAGAAGAAGCAGAGGTCAAAGCAAAAGAAGAAGCAGAGGCCAAAGCAAAAGAAGAAGCGGAAGCTAAAGCAAAAGAGGAAGCAGAAGCTAAAGCGAAAGAAGAAGCGAAGGCAACACCTGTGGCAGCGACGCCATCCAAGTCAAAAGCAAAACCTGATGATCTCAAAAAAATTGAGGGTATTGGACCAAAGATTGCTGAGTTATTGACGAATAATGGCGTAGCTACTTTTGCAGAACTGGCTGAGGCTAGTCCAGATAAACTAAAAGAAATTTTAGCTGGAGCTGGACCAAGATACCAGATGCACGATCCTACGACTTGGCCTGACCAGTCTAAATTGGCTGCTGATGGTAATTGGGATGAGCTGAGTACATTGCAAGACAATCTAAAAGGCGGCAAAGCTTAATTTTAGATAGAGTGGATATACAATCCCTGTTCGTCTTTAGCTAGATGGACAGGGATTTTTTTATTTGGGGATGAAGCAATCCTACTATAAGCCATCCAATGGTTACATTTAGACTGTTAAACAATAACGATGACTAGCTGTTGAACTACGGTTAAGACATGTAAACTCTCTAAACCCTAAGACTAATTGAGTAAAGTACATATCATTGGATCTGGATTTTCAGGATTATCAGCGGCATGCTATTTAGCAAAAGCCGGTCATGAGGTACACATTTTTGAAAAGCACAATACTGTCGGAGGTAGAGCCAGACAGTTCAAAGCAAATGGATTTACCTTTGATATGGGCCCAAGTTGGTATTGGATGCCTGATATTTTTGAGCGATTCTATAATGACTTTGGGAAAACTGCAAGCGATTTTTATGAATTGAATCGCTTATCGCCGTCCTATCAAATTTACTACCCAGAAGATACCTTAGAAATACCATCTAATTTACCTGACCTATATAGCCTATTTGAATCTATAGAATCTGGAAGTGCAGCTAAATTAAAGTCGTTTTTGGCTAGTGCTAAATATAAATATGAGGTAGGTATTCAGGAATTTGTTGAAAAACCATCTCTCTCACCCCTTGAATTTTTGGACCCTAGAATCCTGACAAGTGCTATTAAGCTCAACATGTTTAGTTCGCTGTCTTCAGAAGTCAGATCACTCTTCAAAGATCCAAGACTGATTGAGTTATTAGAATTTCCAGTCTTGTTTTTAGGTGCGACTCCACAGAAAATTCCCGCTTTGTATAGCTTGATGAATTATGCAGACTTATCCTTAGGTACTTGGTATCCGATGGGAGGAATGAATAAAATAATAGAGGCTCTGACGGTAATCGCGAAAGAAAATGGGGTGCAGATTCATTTGAATGCCCCTATTACTCAGATATTAGCTGATGGCAATAAGGCCAAAGCGCTGATTTCAAACGGTAAAGAGTACAAAGCTTCAGTTATCATCAGCTCGGCAGACTATCATCATACAGAACAGTCTTTACTCGAAGAGCGATTTCGGAATTATAATCAAGCCTATTGGGAAAGTCGAGTCATGGCTCCGTCATCATTGTTATTTTACCTAGGCATTGGAAAGCGCTTAAAGTCTTTGCATCATCACAATCTTTTTTTTGATAAGGACTTTGCAACTCATGCTAGTGAGATATATGAACAGCCCAAATGGCCCAGTGATCCCTTGTTTTATGTGTGCTGTCCATCCAAAACTGACCCTTCGGTTGCGCCAGAAGGTTGTGAAAATTTATTTTTGCTGATGCCGTTGGCTCCAGGTATAGCAGACTCTACAGAAATGCGTGAGAAATACTTCAAGATCATGATCGAGAGGTTAGAAGAGAAAATGGGTGAAGCGATAAAAATGGATATAATTTATAAGAAGTCATATTGTATTGATAACTTCAAAGAAGATTATAACGCATTTAAAGGAAATGCATACGGTCTTGCTAATACATTAAAGCAAACAGCCTTATTGAAGCCAAGATTAAAAAACAAGCGACTCCATAATCTGTATTATACTGGTCAATTGACTGTACCAGGTCCTGGAGTACCGCCATCTCTTATATCGGGCAGAGTAGTGGCTAATCAAGTGCTAAAAGATTTAAAATAGAAGCTTATGGATCAATTATACGAACAGACGTGCATGGAATGTAGTGAGCTTATCACGAAACGATACAGTACGTCTTTTTCAATGGGGATTCGGCTTTTTCATAAGGAGTTGAGAAAACCGATTGCATCGATATATGGTTTTGTTCGCTTTGCCGATGAGATTGTAGATACCTTCCATAATCAGGATAAAAGGCGACTGCTTGATGAGTTTAAGAGAGATACATATCAGGCAATTGACTTAGGTATCAGTTTGAATCCTGTTTTACAGTCATTCCAGCAAGTTGTCAATACGTACTCCATTGATCTAGAGTTAATAGAAGCATTCTTGGATAGTATGTATATGGACCTTGAGCAAGTGAATTATGATGAGTCTAAGCTTGACAAATATATATATGGGTCAGCAGAAGTTGTTGGGTTGATGTGTTTGAGAGTCTTTACTAAGGGGGATCAAGTGGCCTATGATCAATTAAAAGATTCAGCACGAAGTTTGGGCTCAGCATTTCAAAAGATTAATTTTTTACGTGATATCAAGAGTGATTATGCAGATAGGGGCCGAGTCTATTTTCCGGACATAGACTTTATTCGATTTACAGAGGACCAGAAGCAATCTATAGAAGAAGATATAAAGAAGGACTTCGATGCGGCGTACAAAGGGATTGTACAGTTACCCAAATCGGCACGCTTAGGCGTTTATTTGGCTTATCGCTATTACCTTAAGTTATTTCATAAGATATCCTACAGTCCGGTCCAAAAAGTAAAGGAGGAACGGATTAGAGTTCCGAATTCCTTAAAAATGGTCCTCTTGGCGAAGTCAACGCTGCGGAATAGGTTTGATATTATGTGATAGTGCGAAGTGGATGATAGAAAGTAGATAGTGCGAAGTAGATAGTGGATATGTGAAATTGGAATAGAAAGTTCGAAATTGCTAGTTGAACATCAGATCAGACTTGACAAGTAATTATATTGGACAACTTCGAATTCTTTTGAGTATGCATGGATTCGAAACTTTGATGGGGAATTAGGTTTTATTGTAGCTGGATCTTCAGTGTCAGGAGGCCCCTTAAGATGTTTGAAAGAATAGTGCCTTTGTTACTAGAACTCATTAGATCATGCGATAGTGCGGATTGGAAGAAGCGACTTTGAATCTGTGATTCGCTAAGCTCTAAAGCCATTGTCTGGTTCAACTTCTCCCTTCAATCTTCCCCCTTCCAACTTAGTTTGGAATATAATTTCGCAAAACATCATTTTGGTCTTTTTTTAACTGCTTTTCAGTGTTAATGTTAAGCGTAACAGAATATAAAATTGTTGAGAGGAGAAGCCGATGAAAAAGAGAGGAAATAATTCAAAAAAAAATCGTTCATAATGTGGTCATTCACAGAGGCTTATAAGCGCAGAAAAAAAAATGTGTGAAATATGAAAAAAAACATTGCGAAATACTTGTTTAGAACTAAGTGTTTGTAGTATCTTTGCACTCCCTTACGAAATGTGGGGAAAGTTATTTGACATGTTGGAGAGAAAACACTTTTAAATAAGTGAGGTAAAAGAAATTTAAATCGAAAGAGTTTAAGATCAAATTGGCCATAGATTAGAAAGATTTCATCCTGATTTATCAGTGATGATTTAAAGATATTTACTATGGAGAGTTTGATCCTGGCTCAGGATGAACGCTAGCGGGAGGCTTAATACATGCAAGTCGAACGGTAAGGTCCAGCTTGCTGGATACACGAGTGGCGCACGGGTGAGTAACGCGTACACTACCTACCTTTAAGTGAGGAATAGCCCCGGGAAACTGGGATTAATACCTCATAATATTGTTTATTACTAAGCAATTAAAGCTCAGGCGCTTAAAGATGGGTGTGCGTACTATTAGATTGTTGGTGAGGTAACGGCTCACCAAGTCTACGATAGTTAGGGGGCGTGAGAGCGTGACCCCCCACACGGGTACTGAGACACGGACCCGACTCCTACGGGAGGCAGCAGTAAGGAATATTGGACAATGGAGGCAACTCTGATCCAGCCATCCCGCGTGCAGGACGAAGGCCCTCTGGGTCGTAAACTGCTTTTATATACCAAGAATAGCAGTCATTTATGATTGTATGACGGTAGTATATGAATAAGCACCGGCTAACTCCGTGCCAGCAGCCGCGGTAATACGGAGGGTGCAAGCGTTATCCGGAATTACTGGGTTTAAAGGGTGCGTAGGCGGTTTAGTAAGTCAGAAGTGAAAAGTCAGAGCTTAACTTTGGCCTTGCTTTTGATACTGCTAGACTTGAATTAGGCTGAGGTTAGCGGAATGTGACATGTAGCGGTGAAATGCATAGATATGTCATAGAACACCAATTGCGAAGGCAGCTAGCTAG
>CALGLU010000046.1 GCA_937959275.1 uncultured Saprospiraceae bacterium
AGTGAATGAGTGAATGAGTGAATGAGTGAATGAGTGAATGAGTGAATGAGTGAATGAGTGAATGAGTGAATGAGTGAATGAGTGAATGAGTGAATGAGTGAATGAGTGAATGAGTGAATGAGTGAATGAGTGAATGCGTAAATGAGTGAATGTGAATTTTGGACTTCCCTGTAATCGTGGAGACCAAGTTAAGCTGATCAAATTCCGCGGCCATACATTTTCTATTACATATCCCGACGCTCCACTTCGTACCTGTACGGAATTTCGCTTCGCTCAACATTTTATCATTTTCTTCCCGACGCTCCACTTCGTTCCGGTACGGGATTTCGCTTCGCTCAACATTCTATCATTATCTCATTTTCTCATTTTCTCATTCCTTCATTAAGGAGCTGGATATTGAATCATGCCCTGTATCTGATTGATTTCTTTAATAAATAAGTAAATGAGTGAATCATGAATTTTGGACTTCCCTATAATCGTGGAGGCCAAATTAAGCTGATCAACTTCCACGGCCGTACATTTTCTCATTCTATCATTTTCTCATTTTCTCATTCCCCACTAAGGAGCTGGATTCGGAATCAACTCATGAATCTGGTTGATTTCTTTAATTAGCTCTTTGGATAATGTCACATTGATACTTTCAATATTTTCTTTCAGTTGATCAATGTTTGTGGCCCCGATGATATTACTCGTGATAAATTTTTGTTGATTAACAAATGCCAAAGACATTTGAGCTAGACTCATGCCATGCTTCTCAGCGATATCTAGATATTGCTGTGTCGCCAATTGACAACTATCACTCTTATATCTAGTCATGGTTGAGTATTTATTAATTCTGTCCTCAGGCTTGTCTATTCCTTTATGATATTTGCCACTCAATAGACCAAAAGCCATCGGCGAATAGGCTAGTAAGCCTACGCTTTCACGAATCGACATCTCAGCCATTCCGACCTCGTAAGTACGATTTAACAAATTGTATGGATTCTGTACAGAAACTAGCTTTGGTAAATCATGCTTGTCTGCTAATCTAAGGTAATTCATTAACCCCCAAGGCGTTTCATTTGAGATTCCCCAGTGTCTTATTTTACCATGCTTCACTTGCTCAGACAGGACTTCGATTCGGTCCAGAAAGCTGTCTTCCCAACCATCTCTATGGTAATATCCCCGCTTACCGAAAAAGTTAGTAGATCGAGCCGGCCAGTGAAGTTGATACAAATCGATATAGTCAGTCTGCAAACGTTTGAGGCTCCCGTCAACTGCATCAACAATGTTTTGCCTTGAATAGTCTGATGCTTCTCTAATATGTGCGGTATATGGTCCAGGACCTGCAATCTTAGTCGCTAGAATTATCTTTTCTCGTTTGCCCTGATTCATTGCAAACCAGTTACCCATTATCATCTCTGTCTTAAATGAGGTCTCGGCAGATGCTGGGACAGCATATAATTCTGCAGTATCCCAAAAATTCACCTCATGGTCAAATGCATAGTCCATTTGTGCATGGCCTTCGGATTCTGTATTCTGATTGCCCCATGTCATCGTACCTAGGCAAATCGCACTCACGTCCAAATCCGTATTTCCTAATTTTCTGTATTCCATAGCACGCTAATCTATACATTTTATCTCTTTCTGCTATAGTATGTATTCTGGAAATGTGCTGCGAATTTGTAGAAAAAGTTGTTTCTAACTAATAATAGCGGACACTCTGACAAAGTATCCGCTATATCCTATTAATCTCTAATGACAATCTCACGATTTAAGGGTGTAAGAACGTCACACGATACATTAAAGATGACAATTTATTTATGATTATTCAAGGAACAACAAGGCCTTGTAGGTGTAGATGTAAATTTTATGTAGACAAATTGTAGCCCACTTGAGCGTGTCCATCAGAATTTATATAACGTCTTGAAGTTTCTTCCAAACATTTTCTAAAACTATATACTGTCCAATCGCATTAGGATGTTTCCCATCTGACAAGTTGAGTGAGTCAATACCAGCTACTCCTTCTAAGAAAAAGGGTATGTGAACAGCATCAAATGACTTAGATAATGAAGGAAATATTTGATTAAACTTCGTTTCGTAGTCTGGTCCCATATTCGGCGGGGATAGCATACCTGCTATAATGACTTTAATATCTTGGTTTTTCTCTTTTACTTTCTTTAATATACCAGTCAAATTGACTTGCGTTGCTTCTACGTCTAATCCTCTTAACATATCATTAGCCCCCAACTCGAGAATGAAGTAATCCACTTTTTGATTTAAAACCCAGTCTATCCGACCAAGACCTCCAGCAGATGTTTCTCCGCTCAATCCAGCATTGACAACTTTAAAGGGTAAGGACAGTGAATCAAGTCTCTTTTGAAGTAGTGCAGGCCAAGCTTGATTCTCATCTAAGCCATACCCTGCAGTCAAGCTATTGCCAAAACACAAAATCGTCTTTTTGTCAAGGTCATCAACTTGAACTGCAACTGTTGAAACAGTTGGATTATTCACAACATCTTTAGTTGTCTCTTGTTGTTTATTCTGGCAAGCAGTCATAAAACACGCAAAAATAAAAACACAACAGCCTAAATAAATTCGAAACATGATCGTACAATTATTAAATCGATCACAATATGCCTTATTTTGAGCATTTATTGCGTTCTCCTAGGGTTAGAAATTAGAGTTATGCAACAAATGCATGACAATACGAGTCTTGATATTATATAACTGAATAGTTTAAATGGATTATATTTTAAGTGTAGAAAAACTTTCTAGAGTTTATAAGAGCGGTAGTCGAGAACTAACCGTTTTGAATGATATCAACTTTGATATACAACAACAAGAGACAGTATCTATTGTCGGCCCTTCTGGTAGCGGTAAAACAACCTTACTTGGATTGTGTGCAGGCCTAGACTCCCCTACTCGAGGCACTGTATCACTCATGGGTCAGCAGATCAATGGACTCTCTGAAGACGAAAGAGCCTTATTGAGGAACAAACATATTGGCTTTATATTTCAGAATTTTCAATTAATCCCTACCCTTACGGCTATCGAAAATGTGATGATTCCTTTAGAACTACAGGGTAGCAAACAAGCCAAATCAAAAGCAAAAGGTCTCCTTGACAGAGTCGGCTTAAAGGATAGGATGACACACTACCCAAATCAGTTATCAGGAGGAGAACAACAACGGGTGTCTATTGCAAGAGCATTTTGTAATGATCCATCTATTCTATTTGCTGATGAACCGACAGGGAATCTAGACGAGGATACTGGATTGAGTATTGAACAGTTTCTATTCGACCTGAATGCTGAAAGAGGTACGACTCTAATCATCGTGACACATGATTTAGAGCTCGCCAATAAAACGAATCGCATTATTAAATTAAAAGGTGGTAAAGTTGTGGCGGATGAAAAAAGCCTAATTCAAGCTCAAGTATAAATCTGAATGGCAAATCTTTCATTTCTTTTTAAGACAGCAATTCGTGATAGTCGTAAGGATTTGAACAAACTGTTCATGTTTATGTCGTCCATCATTCTAGGGATCGCTGCATTAGTCGCTATTAATTCATTCAACTATAATCTAGTAAAAGATATCGATTCACAAGCTGCTAGTTTGTTAGGAGCTGATTTGGCTATTACAGGCAATAAACCATTGGGTGAAAAATTAACTCCTGTCTTAGACTCCTTGCAGGCAGAGACAGCGGAGGAATTGGAAATTTTCTCGATGGCCTATATTGCCAAAACGGATGCTTCTCAGTTTGTGATGATAAAGGCAATGGAAGGTGGATTCCCTTTCTACGGTAAAATAAAAACAGATCCAGAACAAGCCTATTTGGATTATCAAGACAAGCCTCACGCATTGGTAGATCACAGCCTCATGTTAGAACATGATTTACAGGTAGGTGATAGCATAAAACTAGGTATTAGGAGTTTTTATATTTCTGGGAGGCTTAAAAGTGCATTCGGAAGTATTGCTGCGTCTACCTCTTTTGCCCCAGGTATATATATTGGTAAACCATTTATTGAAGAAACTAAATTGATTCAGCCGGGCAGCATGGTCAATTATGCCTACTACTACAAACTGAGCGACCCAACGAGTGCTGAGCAATGGAAAGATGATCACCGCGAATCTTTTCGGAATGAAAGCCTTCGAATTCAAACAGTAGAAGGGCAAAAAGAAAATTTAGATGAAGCCTTCTCTTCACTCAATAATTTTCTAAATCTCATTGCACTTGTATCCTTATTATTAGGCTGTATTGGCGTCGCGAGTAGTGTATTAATCTATATAAAAAATAAAGTACCTTCTATTGCTGTCTTCAGATGTTTAGGGATGAAATCTGGGCAAGCCTTTTCAATTTATTTAATACAGATCTTAGGCTTAGGGATTGTGAGTGTTCTGATTGGTGCCACCATCGGCTCTTTAATCCAGATTTACCTGCCTGTTATACTCAAGGACTTTCTACCTTATGAAGTCGTCATGGACCTTTCTTGGAAAGCTATCTTGGAAGGTGTGCTCGTCGGTTTGGTGATGACCATGTTATTCGCACTAGCTCCATTAGTAAGTATTCGAAATATAAGTCCCTTGCGCACCTTGCGAACTTCTGATGATGAAGTCACAAAGAGAGATTATTTAAAACTAAGTATCTATGGTTTGATTATCGTCGGTATATTTTTGTTCTTACTTCGGTTGACTTCTGAAATTAGTTCTGCTGCTATTTTCACAATAGGTCTTTTAGCTGCCTTTTTAGTTCTCTACCTCGTCTCCTTATTTATCATGTGGGCTGTTAAGCGATTCTTCCCATCAAGTTGGAGTTTTGTATTTAGACAAGGGCTGGCTAATCTTTACAGACCAAACAATCAAACGCAAACACTATTAGTTTCTATAGGTTTGGGCACAGCTATATTGACGACTCTGTTTATCATTCAAGGCTTGATCTTGACGAATGTTGATTCGATGGATGCGGGCAATCAACCGAACATGGTACTGTATGGGATTGAAAAAAATCAAGCGGACAGATTAACAACTATCACAGAAGACTATGATATGCCTGTCATCCAACAAGCACCGATAGTGACGATGCGGGTGGCTGGCTGGAAAGGTAAAACAAAAGAAGAATGGTTATCAGACACAACAAGAGTAGCAAGGAGATGGGCGATTAATCGGGAGGCAAGGGTGAGTTATCGAGACTATCTAGAATCAGATGAAAAATTATTGAGAGGAGAATTTGTGGGTGAGGTTAATCCTGGAGATTCCATTTTTATTTCACTTGACGAAGGCTATGCTGAATCACTAAGTGTAGACTTGGGAGATGAGATTGTATGGAATGTGCAAGGCACACTCATTACGACTTTTGTCAGTAGTATTCGAGAGATAGAGTTTCGCTCTATGAGAACAAGATTCTTTATCTTATTTCCAAAGGGTGTGTTAGAGAATGCGCCTCAGTTCTTAGTCTTTATCACAAAATCTCCTGACTCCGAAACGACAGCTAAATACAGGAGTGCAGTTGTCAAAGCATTCCCCAATATATCAGTTGTTGATCTCGGCATGATCCTATCCACCTTAAATGACATCCTAACTAAAGTCTCATACATTGTTAAATTTATGGCTGGCTTTAGTATCCTGACTGGATTAATCGTCTTGATCAGTTCTCTCCTACTCAGCAAATTCCAACGAATTAAAGAAAGTGTTCTCCTTAGAACAATAGGTGCGAGTCGAATGCAAATCTTAAAAATTAATGCGACTGAGTATGCATTGCTTGGGGGCTTAGCTGCGGCTACTGGAATTTTGATCTCATTAGTTGCTAGCTACTTTTTATCCACCAGGCAGTTTGAATTAGAGTTCGATCTAAACCCATTGCCTATTCTATTTATCTTTTTGTTTGTAACAGGATTAACTGTTTTTATAGGCTTATTAAATAGTCGTGAAGTCATTCAAAAGTCTCCTCTTGAGGTTTTGAGGAAGGAGATGTAATAGGAGCCATGTCAGGGTTATCTCATGATAGGGTTTTAGGGGTCTAGTACAATTGAAATTATAGAATTTCATCATCCTGGATCTTTTATTCTGGATACCAAAATTACATTTAACTATACTTATCTCAGTTTTTTAACCTCACTTACGGTAAGCTACGGAGACACCATTCCATTTATAATTCTAATATCCCTTTAGGACAATTCTATATGCTGTGGGAATTGCAACTTTCCTTCGTAAATCTGTGTCAAATAAAAACTAAGAAGAATTGGAGTCCAATGAGGGCAGTTTTGTTTTAAAAAAAAATCCCTGCCGCTGTTGGTCTCCGAACCAACAGCATTTACTTCATACAAACAAAGCCAGTACAAGGGCTACAGACAAATATGTGATCATAATTATTGTTGTAGTGCATTTCTTATTGTCTTGTTATCAAAGACTTTATTTGCAACATCCTGTGCCCAAGTCTGATAAGTTAATTTCGAAGGATGAACTCCATCACTAAAAAAATCTTCCTTTTCATTTTTTAATCCAAATTTCTCTATCCACCCTTTAAGAGTAATTTTTTCGCCAAAAAAGAATACGCTTTCATATTCATTTACTTTCATTTATAATTCTTCTCCTAATATTTCAACTAAATTTCCAATAGTGAATTTTAATAGAGGCGTAAAAGCTGGAAATTCTTTAATAGGCGGCATGTTTAAGTAGATTATTACTGCCTTAGGGTATTTTGATTTAAGAGATTCTATCAACAAACTAATTTCTAGTTTCCATTTTGATGGTCGATTTAAGGTGAATGCATCATTAGCACCTAAGCCGATAATTATTAAATCAGCTCGCTTCTCTGTGATTTTTGGAATTATTTTATGCATTACATTTTTTGCTGTGAACCCACTGCTAGCGTACACTTTCCATCCAATATTTAGATTAAATAGTCTTGATATTTCATTACCGAATGTTCCCGTAAATCCTTCACTATGAGTTTCAACACCGACTCCTGCAATAGTGCTTTCACCAATAGAAATAACTTTTAAAATATTGGATTTAGAATCTTCTATTAAATTACATTGTCCTTCTATTCCTTTTGCTTCGGGCAATGTAGGTACACTTCTCAAGATTCGCTTTCCTTGGTAATACATGATTGGAAGTAATGGAAGAGAAATCATCGATCCGAATAAATATTTAATATTCATCATTCCTATTTTAATACACTATAAGACATTTAAAGCAGCACCTCAACTGTGTCAAATGACATATAATCCCATTTTTCTGTCGATAACTAAAATCCACTTACATCAATTCACTGAATACAAGCCTAATTACCATTCAGTCTTAATACTTTCAATCAGTAAATACAAAGATTTGCTTAGCGCGATTGTTCGCGAAAGGAAGAAATTCCAAACTTTAACTATTGAAAAATGTCAACTAGAAGAACTTAGTCCAAGACGATCATTCTTTTTGTCTTTGTACCAAACTCAGTATGCAACTGATAATACAATACCCCACTCACTGGCAATTGAGTCCGATCAATCGTTATTTCATTATAACCTTTTAGGAATTCTCCAGTCAATGATTTAACGACTTTACCGTCGATTGTATATAAGCTAATGTCAGCCTTTCCTGCTGATGGTAACGTGAAGCTTATCATCGTTTCACCATCAAATGGATTTGGTCGATTCTGATATAATTCAAAATCTGCTATACTATTATTTGATTTGAATACCAGTTCAACTGGGGATACTGCATTTATATTTTTCAAATATGCTTCAGCTGGTGTTCTAGAAGAATTTAAATTCAACTGACCTTTTAATGAGCTATCTGTTTTAGCCTTTAAGCTAATACTAAATAGCGCATTTGATTCTTCTAAGGCTATCGCGTCTTCCGTCGTATTCCAACTAAAGGTTGTTGATTCATTGAAAGATGCATAATTCGATTGATCAATGTGCAAGGCTCCTGAATGGATAGCAATCAATTCAAAACCTTTGTGCTCTATTGTGTATTGTAAACCTAACAATGTTGTCGTTTCTTTCGCCGTGACATCAATTGTTATCATGTCTCCATTAGAGACTAATTGATCCTCTACTTCTAATTGGAATGGTGGTGCAGTAAATCTTATTTCAGATTTAGCAAAACCATTTACATTGGCATCATAATTTATATCACCAATCTTCACTCCCATAAAATCAAGACCATATCGACTGTCTTGAAGATTAGTCAATATGACTTCCTCAATAAACGGCCAAGGTGATTCAGCATCAAAAAAGCTTTGAGCTTTATCAACGAATCTCCAACTATCGCTATTTGACAATTCATCTTGATAGGTCAAAATCAATTTTCTTAATTCTAATATATCAGCTGCACTCACATTCTGATCATTATTCGCATCTGAAGCAATGACCTTATATGGACTATCTAACTTACTCAAGCCTATAATATGTCTTTGTATAAATACCAAATCCACAGTACTGACACCATTCAGATCGTCGCCATCCTTGGTTGGCGCAATTGAATAGTTAAAGCCTTCTGGGTTACTAAAGAATGCGTATTGACCATTTGTATTTGACTGTTCTGTTTTAGGGAATTCTGCAACATCTGCAGACAGTGTTACTTCTACATCAGCCATATTTTCGTCATAGGCCGTTGTGATCTTACCAGCAATTGTAGTCCCTGCTCCGTTTTGAACTTCGTTACAAGATTCACTCAGGGTAAATTGTACTGTACAGAAATCTCCATTACCACTCGCATCCCAAACCCACATATCGAGTTGAGTCGATTGATTCGCATCATTACAATTGATGAGAATACTATTTTGGTTTTCGAATCCAACCTCTCCTGGTAATACTGGATCAACACCTGCTAGCACAATAGAAAATCTAAGATCCTCATCAGACGTGCAATTATCAAAGCTTCCAAAATCAAATTCATTAGACCATACCGCTACATCTCCATTAGAATCAGGCAGATTACTTGTCAAACCTGTAACACAGAATGGAGTTGGAGCAGACTCATCACCAAATGTAACCACTGTCGTTATTGTGGTTTGATTACCACACGCATCTTGAGCAATCCACAATATTGAATGGACGTCTCCAGGTTGACCTTCTTGCGTATTCATCGTCACCTCTTCACCTTGAGCTGATTTGCTTGCAATTTCTTCTCCGTCTTTGGATACAATAATTGTCCAACTTAGATCATCTGCATTCGCCGTTTCGCCACCACACGTATCTGATGCTTTGACAGTAATTACATCTGAACCGACACAGGCTACCTCATCGTCTTTTGTATTTGCTCCACTGGATGTACTTACTATATATTCTAATGGGGCTAATACCTCTGGTCCTGTCTGATCCTCAATTCGGATAACTTGATCATATGTATAGTAGCCGTCTACGTCTACAGTTTTATATCTAAAATAGACATTGTCTGTCCATACATTTGAATGTAGACAATCATCACAATTAAATTGAGCCCAATCCTCAACAGCTTCAAATGTATCTGCCGATTGATCATTTTCATCATCGATATCGTCTTGATTTGAATCCCATGTACACCAATCGACAACTGTCCATCGCTTAATGATTGTCAAGCAAGCTTCAGAAGACGTAATGGTATCTGTCTCTAGAGAAGTCCCTACTAAGCTACAATTGGCATGACACCATACTGGGCCTGTAGAGCTTTGCTCAGCAATACACTCCATGGAAGCACCTTGCGTTATTTGTGCACTATTTTCTATTGGATCGCCCTCATCATTACATTCGATATTGATACCTTCCAATGTTGTTCCATCATAATTTTTCGGCCACTTAATTGAATATGGATCTAAAACACCACCCTGCCCTGCAATCGTAATCGTTTGTTGACAGTAAGGATCTTGACTATCTAATTCACCGTTAGCATTGATATCAATGTACCATTCACGTGTAAAAGAGGCATTCAAGCAATTAGTAGCTTCATTAACTTCTCCTATTAGTATAGGCTCATATTCTTGTATCGCACATATGCTACCTTCAATTGCAGGTAACAACATGTTGTCTGAAGAACAATCCACCTCTACCGTAGGACAGACTAACGTTGGAGACAATTTTTCTCCAATCGCTACTTCTACTCGACAATGGTTAGTATTCCCGTGTTTATCTGTTGCTATTAAAATAACTTCTACACTTTGTCCGACATCTTCACAGCAAAATCTAACATAATTACCAGCAAGTGAGACAGTGGTTTTTAACGAATCCGCGCAATCAGGATCCTTCTCAAACCCGCTCGTTAAGGCTACATAAACCTCTTCAGTTTGAGCACCACAGGTGACAGGCTCGAACCCTATGAATTCGCCTTCACAATTATATACTGGATCTTCATAATCTTCAGCTCTGATAATTTGTAGGTCGACTAAACCGCAACCAGCATCATGACTTCCCTCATCAAGATCTGCTGCAAATAGTCTCGCTGAACCATTATCATTGGTACCCGTAAGTAATACTTGCATATTTGTATTACAAACCATCACTGGACGAGTAAGGTCTTGCATGATGATATTAAACGCATCAAAATTCTGATTACCACATTCATCAGTATACGTCGCCGTGACACGAATGGGATCATTCGTAAACCAAAGATCTATCAAGGCACCATCTACAATTCTTCCCTCTTCTGAATCCCACGTCACTTCAACCGGACCACCACAAAATTCAAAATAGTGAATACCTGATCTAAGAATTGGTAGATTATATACACCTGTACATGACCATGGTTCAATATTGACAAATACGTCATCTAATAAATTCAATAAAACTGGAGCTGAATTATCAATGGTCTCAATGGTTTGAAGAGATAATTGAGAATTATCAGGATTACACCAGTCAATCACTTGCCATTCTCTCAATATCTTTTTAGTCGTTCCACAAGAAGCAAACTCTGTATCAGAATAGCTTGAGATAAGATTACAGTATCTATTATCTAGTGGAATATATCTTTCTTCTTCAAAAGACTCTGGGTCTACAACCATCTTACAACTTGATGAATCGATTTCGAAGTCAAATCTTTTGTCAACAACTGTCACCAATGTCCAAACTTCTCTGCCGTCAATAATTTGTAGTTCCATGACATCTCTTGTGCCCAAAATGATTTCAATTTGAGTCGAGTCACAACTTAATACTGAATCCGGCTGTGGGACAAAGTCTTGATCAAAGATTGTCGGATAGGCAAATTGATTATTTTGGAGGATAGCAGCAATCACAGAAGGATCTGTACTTGAGTTGCAATTTAATGTGATATCGGTTGGAAATATAATCTCATCCAATGGAATTGGGATGATCGTATACTTTTGAGTTAGGACATGTCTGTCTGTGACATTATCATGGACAGAGAATTTACCTGAATAAACGATAGTCACTACAGTTCCATTTTCAGAACAGAGATCACCTTCTACTGTTTCAACGACTTGTAAACTTCCTACAAGATTAGGTGTGCATGGAGAAGACAAAATTTCGGTCATTTCTTCTTCACTTATAATTTGGCTCGGCCTTTCGTCATTTCTGCAAGCAAAAATACAATCTGGATCAACCTCACCATCTGCACCTGGCAAGCATGGCGAATCAAACTCAGGGAATTTATTGGCTTCAACAATAATCGTACCCCAGCAAGAATTAAGGCCACAAGATACTTGGTAAGTCAAAGTCTTTCCGATACTCTCTTCTGTTAATAGACCACCGACTCCAAAAGGTTCATCATCCTCAAAAAGCGAAATGATATATGTTCCAAATACGGGGTCTTCTATTAATTGATCTTCATTAAGTAGCAGTTCACAACTAGCTCCCAAACTAACTTGAAGGTCATTATTACATATTATTTCATCACAAGTTCTAACAATATATTCAACTCTTGAGTCAGATGTATTATCAACAACTTGTCCGTTAGGAGCATTTGCTGTTACACTCGCTGTGTTATCGACTAAGGCAATTTCTATATCTGGATTTACCAATGTATACTCTCCTGTAAAAGTCAGTGAATCAACTCCACCAACAGGTAGAACAGCTATGGCATCACCAACAACACTAACTAATGGATCATTAACAAGAACATCTGTCAATGTCACATTACCTATATTTTCAACAACAAATGTATAACTAACTGTCTCTCCTAGTTGTGCAATCCCATCTCCACTTTCATCATTAAAGGTTCCTGTTTTTGTCAGTCGTATTTCTCCTTTTTGTATGATCAATGTTTCTGTGACGTCATCAGCCTCACCATCTCCTTCAATATCGACATCACTTAAATCATTGGGATCATCGGAAACATCAGATACAATTGTGCCATTAGCATCCATCCCCTGAGTTGTCGCTGTATTTTCTACAAAGCCTAAATCTATATCTTCTTGTGTTAGTGCATACGATGCCACAAAACTGGTATTATTACAGGCTCCTGATATTAAGGAAAGAGGGCCGCCCATCACTGTAACAATGTCATCAGTGACCGTTATACCTGACAGATCTATATTTCCTGTATTACATACTTCAAACGTGTAAGTAATTAAATTACCGACAGAAGGACAATCAGACAAAACTCGACCTGTCTTAAATAATTCTATTTGAGGTACAGCTTCTAATAAAACAATCGTTGGATCATCAGGATTACCATCTCCATTTGGATCCACATTTTCTAAATCAAACGGATCATCAGATCGATCATCTATCACATTATCATCTGGATCAGTAGAAGTTACCAAAGCTGTATTTTCTACAAAGCCAAGTGCTATATCTGTAGATGAAATCACATAATTTCCTTCAAAGCTTGTCTCATCACATGTGCCTGGCAGTAATGTCGCTAAGCCTATTCCTGTAAGATTTATAGTAGGATCTATAACATTTATATCACTGAGTATTAGGTCTCCTGTATTACATACCGTGAATTGATATCTTATAGCATCACCAGGCTCAGGAGGGTCTTGTAAAGCTGAAATATCAGCTACTTTCTCTAAACTGATCGCAGGTGCTTGTAAGGTGATGACTGTTGGATCATCTATTGCACTTGTAAATGGATCATCAGAATTAGAACTGACAGGATTATTATTAATAATATCAAATCCCATGGCAGTCGCTTGATTACTAACAAACCGTCTATCGAGATCATCTTGTGTTATGGTATATATTCCAGTAAAATTATTTTCATCACATAAGCCTGGAGCGAGGTCAATCGGATTTCCAGTTACGGTGATAAGTGGGTCATCTACCGTTACTATATTTAGAGCAACTGTTCCATTATTACATACTTTGAATGAATACAAAAGTTGAGAACCAACTTGCACCAATGCATCAGGATCTACCAACTCTACTGTTTTTTCTAAATCAATACTAAAGCAATTATCAACTGGAATATCTACATCTTGAACTGTTGAACAGCCAAATGCATCTGTTACTGTAACAGTATTAATACCTGTTACAAGCATTGTTGCTATCGCAGTCGTCTCTCCTGAGCTCCACAAGTAGGTATAGCCAGGTATGCCACCAGTCACATCTGCATTTGCCGATCCATCATTGGATGTACCTGCAAAGAAATTATCACATGTAACAGGTGTAATATCCATAATGCTTATTGTCGGAAATTCTGGAGCATCGATTGTATATGTCTCAATAAAAGTACATTGATTCGCATCAGTAACAGTTACACTTCCATCACCTGCGCCTAAGGCTATTGCAGTTTGAGACGTTTCTCCACTTGGCCATAAATAAGCATATGGAGGTGTTCCACCTGCGACAGTTATAGTTGCACTACCGTCATCATTTCCTGAACACGTCAACGAGGTCACAGTTATCGCTTCTGTAAGAGAAATAAGCGTAGGTTCTACAATTGAAACATTACAAATCGTTCCACAATTATTTTGATCAGTTACTGTAACTTCATGAAATCCTGGGCTCAAAGCAGTAGCCGTTTGAGTCGTCTCGTTGTTGTCCCATAAATAGGTATATCCCCCTGCACCACCTGTAGCAGTAGCAGTCGCAGATCCATCATCAGCACCAAAGCAACTAATGTCATTCACGACATCGATTGTGCATGATAAGCCTGATTGATCTAGAATTATACCAGCGCACTGCGTTATACAACCAGTGGCATCTGTTACGATCACTATATGGTTACCACCATCAAGCATGGTCGCTATTTGGGTAGTTTCGTTATTGTCCCATAGATATGTAAACGGACCAACACCTCCTGTCACTGTTACTGAAGCACTTCCGTTTGTATCACCTGCACATTGAACATTTGAAATTATCTCCACAGAGCAAGTAAACTCTGCAGGCTCATTAATTGTAATTGAACATATCGTTGTACATAAGTTTGCATCAGTGACTGTAGCAGAATGTAAGCCTGGTGTCAAATTAATGGCAGTCTCTGTTGTCTGACCATCATCCCACAAATAAGTATAGTCAGACGTTCCGCCTGCGACAACAATGCTAGCTGAACCATCATCCTCTCCAAAACAACTTATGTCATTGACTGCAGTAATTGTACATGTTAATTCAATTGGTTCATTTATTGTTACATCGCATAGTGTTGGACAACCATTGGCATCAGTAACGGTTACACTATGTAATCCAGGTGTGAGACCTACTGCATTTTCTGACGTTTGACCATCATCCCACAGATAAGTATAACCTGGTGTTCCACCAACCGCTATTACCGTTGCAGCACCATCATTTGCTCCAAAGCAGCTGATATCATTGTCTACAGTGATACTACAAGAATAAGCTGGTGGTTCAGCGATCGTAATTGTACACGTAGTCCCGCAATTGTTTGTATCATTTACGGTAACGGTATGTATACCCGCATCAAGGCCCACAGCTGTTTCTGTTAATTCTCCATTATCCCATGAGTAGGTGAATGGTCCTACACCTCCTACAGCTGCCGCAGTAGCTGAACCATCTGCACCACCACTACACGTCACATTTGAGACTAATGATACAGTACATTCAAGAGTCGATTGATCCATAATTTCAATGGCACATTCTGTTGTACATCCTGTTGCATCTGTTATCGTAACTGTATGGTTTCCGCCTGATAGCATCGTCGCTGTGGCAGTTATTTCTCCATTGTCCCATAGATACGCAAATGGTCCTATTCCTCCAGTCTCGACTGCAGTTGCTCTTCCATCTATATCACCTGCGCAGGAAACATTTGCGACAAGTGCTACAGTGCATGTAAATTCAAGAGGTTCGTTTATCGTTATACTACACACCGTTGTACACAAACTCGCATCGGTAACCGTTGCCGTGTGAAGACCTGGTGTTAGATTGATTGCTGTTTCAGTTGTTTGTCCATCATCCCATAAATAAGTATAGTCAGGTACACCGCCAGTTGCTGTAATTGTCGCTGACCCATCATCTTCACCAAAACAACTAATATCATTGACTAAAGCAATCGTGCAAGCCAATTCTATTGGTTCAACTATGGTAAGCTCACAACTTGTCATACATCCATTAGAATCAGTTACAGTTACACTATGTAAACCTGGGCTAAGACCAACCGCATTTTCTGTGGTTTGACCATCATCCCAGAGGTAGGTATAACCTGGTGTTCCACCAATAGCTAAGACAGTTGCCGCACCATCATTGGCACCAAAGCAACTGATATTATTGTTTACTGTTATACTGCAAGAAAAAACAGGAGGTTCAGTAATCGTAATCGTACAAGTAGTACCACAATTGTTAGTATCATTTACAGTAACGGTATGAATGCCAGCATCAAGACCCACTGCTGTTTCCGTTGATTCTCCATTATCCCATGAGTAGGTGAATGGTCCTACACCACCTACAGCCGCCGCAGTAGCTGAACCATCAGCTCCACCATTACAAGCTACATTAGAGACTAGTGAAACAGTACATTCAAGAGTCGATTGATCCATAATTTCAATGGCACATTCTGTCGTACATCCTGTTGCATCAGTTATCGTAACTGTATGGTTTCCGCTTGATAACATTATTGCTGTAGCAGTTATTTCATTGTTGTCCCATAGATAAGTAAATGGTCCTATTCCTCCAGTCTCGACTGCAGTTGCACTTCCATCTATGTCACCTGCACAGGAAACATTTTTAACAAGTGCTACAGAACACGTAAATGCAAGAGGTTCAAAAATATTGATAGTACATACTGTTGTACATAGACTCGCATCCGTTATTGTCGCTGTATGAAGACCTGGCGTTAGATTGATTGCTGTCTCGGTTGTTTGGCCATCATCCCATAAATACGTATAACCAGATACACCGCCAGTTGCTGATATTGTAGCGGACCCATCATCTTCACCAAAACAACTAATATCATTGACTAAAGCAATTGAGCAAGCTAACTCAACAGGTTCATCTATAGTAATCGAACAACTAGTCTCACAATCATTAGAATCTGTAATCGTTACAGATTGTACTCCAGGAGCTAGGCCTACTGCATTAGCTGTTGTTTGTCCATCAGCCCACAGATAAGTATATCCCGGTGTACCTCCAACAGCTGTAACAATTGCCGTACCATCATTTTCTCCAAAGCAACTGATATCTGTTTTAAACGTGATGCTACATGAATAAACAGGAGGTTCAGTAATTTCAATTGTACAAATCGTTCCACAATTATTTGTATCATTTACGGTAACGGTATGAATGCCAGCATCTAATCCGACTGCAGTTGCAGTAGACTCACCATTATCCCAAATGTATGTAAAAGGTCCAACTCCTCCAATCGCTAGAGCTGTTGCTGAGCCATCTGAGTCACCATTACAACTAACATTTTGATCTAATGAGACTGTACATTCAAGGGTAGATTGGTCCATTATCTCGATGCTACATTCTGTGGTACATCCTGTAGCGTCTGTTATTGTTACCGTGTGATTACCACCAGATAACATGACTGCAGTCGCTGTTACTTCATTATTATCCCATAAATAAGTAAAAGGCGCAATGCCTCCACTTGGCTGCCCTGTAGCACTTCCATCCATATCACCTGCACAGGATACAGCATTTTCTAATGATACAATACACGTAAATTCTGCAGGTTCGGCAATTGTAATTATACATGTCGTTGTACAAGCATTTGCATCAGTTACGGTAGCACTATGTAGACCTGGAGTTAGATTTATTGCTGTTTCTGTTGTTTGGCCATCATCCCATAAGTAAGTATATCCAGGCGTGCCATCCATTGCTGTTATTGAAGCAGAACCATCATTTTCACCAAAACAAGAAATATCATTTTCTACTGCGATAACACAGGTAAGCTCTATTGGTTCGTTTATGACAATTTCACAACTGGTTGGGCATCCATTTACATCTGTTACTGTTACGGTGTGTAGTCCTGGTGTCAAACCAGTAGCAGTCGCCATAGTTTGATTGTTATCCCATAAATATGTGTAACCAGGTGTCCCCCCAATGGCTGTCACTGTTGCTGATCCATCATCTTCACCAAAACAAGAAATATCGTTTTCTAATGAAATACTACAAGAATAAACTGGTGGTTCAGCGATCATGATGGTACACGTGGTCCCACAATCATTTGTGTCATTTACAGTTACAGTATGAGTGCCTGCATCTAAACTTAATGCCGTAGCTGTTGATTCACCATTGTCCCATATATAGGTAAACGGTCCGACCCCTCCGACTGGTAGTGCAGTAGCTGAACCATCTGTTCCTCCATTACAACTGACATCTTGATCTAGTGTAACTGCACATTGCAATGTAGACTGATCCATTATTTCGATAGAGCATTCAGTTGTGCAACCTGTAGCATCTGTGATGGTTACGGTATGATTTCCTCCGGACAGCATAATCGCTGTAGCTGTTGTTTCATTGTTATCCCACAAATATACAAACGGTCCAACCCCCCCAAGCTCAACAGCTGTCGCACTACCGTTGACGTCTCCTGCACAACGAACATCGCTTTCTAATGCAACAGTACATGTAAATTCCGCAGGCTCATTAATTGTGATCGAGCATACAGTTGTACAGGCATTTACATCAGTCACAGTTACCTCACGTAATCCAGGCATCAAATTAATTCCTGTCTGCGTTGTTTGACCATCATCCCATAGGTATGTATACCCAGGAACTCCACCAAGTGGTGTAATAGTCGCTGTGCCATCATTCTCTCCAAAGCAACTGATATCATTAATTAAAGAGATTGTACACGTTAATTCTGCGGGTTCAAGAATTATAATTTCACATGCGGTAATACATTGGTTGGCATCAGTAACTGTTACTGTGTGTAATCCAGGTGTCAAACCTACTGCAGTTGCTGTTGTTTGGTTATCATCCCATAAATAGGTGTAATCTGGGGTTCCACCAACAGCTGTTACAGTTGCTGATCCATCGTTAAAGCCAAAGCAACTAATATCATTTTCAAGAGCGACACTGCAAGTTAGAATTGGTGGTTCAGTAATTATTATTTCGCACGTCGTTGTACAGCCATTTGCATCTGTTAGGGTGACAGTGTTTAAGCCTGCTGCAAGCCCTACGGCAGATTGGGTTATTTCTAAGTTACTCCACTCATACGTATAAGGTGTGACTCCTCCAACAGGATTCACCAATGCAGCTCCATCTAGATCTCCATTACAACTTACATTTTGAACTAAGGTGACAGTACATTCTAATGTTGATTGATCCATTATGATTACAGTACACATAGTTGTACAACCTGTAGCGTCGGTAACAGTAACTGAGTGAGGACCACTGGCTAACATAAGCGCAGTTGCTGTCGTTTCATTATTATCCCAAAGATAAGTAAACGGACTAATTCCACCAGCTGTTACAGCAGTTGCACTTCCATTGACTTCTCCTTCACATAAGACATTATTAACTAAGTCAACCGTACATGTAAATTCAAGTGGTTCAAAAATGTTGACACTACACATTGTCGTACATCCTTGTGAATCAGTAACAGTAACCGTATGATTTCCAGGTGTAAGATTTATTCCTATACTCGTCGTTTGTCCGTCGTCCCATATGTATGTATATCTTGGTGTTCCTCCACTTGTCATCACTTCCGCTGATCCATCATTTTCGCCGAAGCAACTGATATCATTAAGTAAGCTAATCGTACATAGCAACTCAACTGGTTCATCAATCACTATCTCACACGTCGTCTCACAGAGATTCATATCAGTGACGGTAACAATATGCGATCCTGGTGTTAAGCCTGTCGCTATTTGTGTCGTTTGACCATTATCCCATAGATACGTATAAGCTGGCGTGCCACCGATTGGATTTGCTATGGCAGAACCATCATTATCCCCAAAACAAGTAATATTATTTATAAGTGCTACTGAACAACCAAGCAATAGAGGTTCTGATATTAGAACTGTACATGTTGTTCCGCAATTGTTTGTATCATTTACTGTTACAGTATGTGTCCCTGCATCGAGAGCAATAGCAGTTTCAGTTGTCTCGCCATTATCCCATATGTAAGAAAATGGACCTACACCACCAACGGCTAGGGCTGTTGCTGAACCATTATCACCACCATTACAACTCACATCCTGAATAAGAGTAGCTGTACACTCAAGTGGTGATTGATCCATGATTACAATTTCACAGGTCGTTGTACAATTAGCTGCATCAGTAATCGTAACGACATGGCCTCCTCCTGAAAGCATCGCTGCAGTTGCAGTTGTTTCATTGTTATCCCACAGATATGTAAATGGAGCAACACCTCCAGTAGGAACAGCAGTCGCAATTCCATTAATATCTCCCGCACATTCTACATCACTGACTAAAATTACATCACAAGTAAATTCAGCAGGTTCTATAATCGTAATGCTACAAGACGTTGTACAACCATTTAAATCTGTAACCGTAGCTGCATGTAGCCCAGGTGTCAATCCTATGGCTGTAGCAGTTGTTTGTCCATCGTCCCAAAGGAATGTATACGCTGGTGTTCCTCCTGCTGGTAAAATAGTTGCAGACCCATCATTTGCACCGAAACAACTAATATCATTAACTGTGGCAATTGAACAGGTAAGTTCATCTGGTTCATCAATTATAATATCACAAGTAGACTCACATAAATTAGCATCTGTGACTGTTACTGTATGTAACCCAGGTGTTAATCCTACAGCAGTTTCTTCAGTTTGCCCATCATCCCATAAAAAGGAATAACCGGGTGTACCGCCAGTTGCTGAGACAGTAGCAGAGCCATCATCTTCACCAAAACAGCTGATATTATTTTCTAAGGCTATCGTACAAACCAATGCGGTTGGTTCGATTATAATAATTTCACATACTGTAAAACAACCGTTTGCATCTGTCACTGTAACCATGTTTGTACCGGCTATCAATTCAACAGCTGTTACTGTTGTTTCCATATTGTCCCATTCATAGGTATAAGGCGTAACTCCACCAATTACTGTGACTGTACCCGAACCATCATTCCCGCCGTTACAGCTTACATTTTGTTCTAAGCTAACTAAGCATTGCAATAGAGTTTGATCCATTATATCAATGGTACACGATGTGACACAGCCAGTATCATCTGTGACTGTAACTGTATGAGTACCAACAGATAGCATTGTTGCAGTGGCAGTCGTTTCATTATTATCCCAAAGGAAGGTAAATGGAGCGACACCATTATTAGTAACAACAGTTGCACTTCCTGTACTTTCGCCAGCACACAAAACATTATTGACCAAAGCGACATTACACGTCAACAATGGAGGTTCAATTATGTCTACTGTACAATCTGTCATACATCCGTTAGCATCCGTAACTGTCACGCTATTGACTCCAGGAACTAGAGCAATCGCTGTTGCTGCAGTTTCACCTGTGCTCCATTGAAATGTATAACCTGATGTACCTCCAACAACAATTACTGTTGCTGAACCATCATCATCGCCAAAGCATGTTATATTATTGAGTATTGTTGTACTACATGTTAATTCTGGTGGGCCTGGAATATCAACCATACAAATGCTCATACATCCATTTACATCTGTAATTGTAGCTTGGTGAGCTCCCGCAGTTAAAGCTACTGCTGTCGCTGTCGTTTCATTGTTATCCCATAAATAGGTATATCCTGGTGTACCTCCTACCCCTGTAATTGTTGCTGAACCATTTGTATCTCCAAAACAGGCAACCCCTTGGTTGACGCTAATGGTACACGTGATTTCTGTAGGTTCAGTAACGGTGATCATACAAATGCTTGTACATCCATTATCATCAGTTACAGTGACTGAAAAATCGCCTGGTCCAAGTCCCATAATTGTTTGGGTCGTTTCTGTTGTAGACCATACATATGTATAAGGCGCATTTCCACCTGTAGGTACAGCCGTGAGAGCTGCATCCATATCTCCAAAGCACTCAATAAAATTGTCTTGTTGAACAGTACAAGCAAGAGTAGATTGTCCTGCTATATCAATAGTACAATTTGTGACACAATTATTCGCATCAGTTACAGTAACTATATGTGTGCCTGCATCCAGCATAAGTGCAACTGCAGTTGTTTCTCCATTATCCCATAAATAAGTAAACGGTCCAGTACCTCCTGTCGGGATTGCTTCGGCTGAGCCGTTAGATTCTCCTTCACAAAGTGTATCGTTTAGTTTAGTGACTGAACAAAAAAGTTCTTCAGGTTCAAGGATGTCAATTGTGCAAATTGTCTCACACATATTTGCATCAGTCACTGTGACACTATTGGTACCTGGTACTAATGCAATTGCTGTTGCTGTTGTTTCACCTGTGCTCCATAGAAAGGTAAAACTAGGCGTTCCGCCTACAACGACTGCCATTGCTGAACCATCATCGTCACCAAAGCAACTAATATTATTTATTAAAGTCGTTGAACAAGTTAGTTCTGGAGGACCTGGTACATCAATCATGCAAATCGCTTCACACATATTAGCATCTGTTACAGTAACTGTATGAATGCCAACTGTCAGTGAAACAGCAGTTGCTGTGATTTCGTTGTTATCCCACAAATAAGTATATCCTGGGGTACCACCAGTGCCAGTTACTGTAGCTGAACCATTCATATCTCCGAAACATAGGATACCTTGCTCTAGACTGACATCGCACATGAGTTCAGTTGGCTCAGTAACTGTTATCATACAAATGTTCGTACAACCATTATCATCCGTTACAGTGACTGATATGTCACCTGGGCCAACGCCCATAATCGATTGTGTTGTTTCTGATGTTGACCAAGAATAGGTGTATGGTGCAGTTCCACCAGTCGGGTTGGCTGTAAGTGCAGCGTCCATATCACCGAAGCATTCTATAAAATTATCTTGTGTAATTGTACATTCTAAGGTAGACTGACCAATAATATCTACTGTGCATGTGGTTATACAATCATTCGCATCTGTAACAGTGACTGTGCGAGTGCCTGGGCCAAGCATTACGGAGGTCGCAGTTGTTTCGCCATTATCCCACAAATACGTAAAGGGTCCCGTGCCGCCAGTTGGTATAGCTTCAGCGGAGCCATTTGATTCTCCTTCGCAAAGAGTATCGCTTATTTTACTGACTGTACACATGAGTTCTGCTGGTTCGACGATATCAATTGTACATATTGTTTCACACATATTGGCATCTGTGACAGTCACCGAGTTTGTTCCTTCTGGTAAGGCTGTAGCTGCAGCAGTGGTTTCGCTATTACTCCACAGAAATGTGTATGGACCTACGCCACCTGTTGGGACAGCGAGGGCAGAACCATCAACCTCACCAAAACAACTGATATCAGATACAGGTGTGACAGAGCACAATAATTCAGGAGGTGTTGCAATAGTACCAGCACACATTGTGATACAATTATTTGCATCTGTTATAGTAACAGATATAGGTCCGGCATCTAAGCCAGTAGCCGTTTCTGTAGTTTGTCCATCATCCCATAAAAATTGAAATGGTCCAGTACCACCAGTAACTACAGCACTAGCTGATCCAATATTTTCACCAAAACACATTAAATCTGCGTTAATAACAACGGAGCATTCTAACAAATCTGGTTCGGATATGGTCACCGTACATATAGTCGCACAGTTATTTTGATCAGTAACCGTGACTTCGTGAAAGCCTGCAGATAATGCAACTGCTGTCTGTGTTGTTTCAGCATTATCCCACAAGTAAGTATATCCAGGTACACCTCCAGTTGCTATTGCTGTTGCGGATCCATCACTTTCTCCATTACAGGACACATTTTGATTATTTGTAACTGAACAGGATAAATCAGAAGTATCAGAAATTGTGATATCGCATTCTCTAGTACACATATTCGCATCCGTAATAGTGACAGTATGAAGTCCTCCGTCTAACATAACTGCAACTGCAGTCGTTTCACCATTGTCCCATAGATACGTATAGGGCATGGTACCTCCAGTAGGAAGCGCTTCAGCAGATCCATTTATATCTTCTGCACATTCAATATTCGCAATCAAATTGATAGTACATTCTAAAAGCAACGGTTGATTAATTCCAACATCGCAAATTGCTTCACACATATTTGCATCAGTCACAGTTACTGCCTGCAAACCAGCTTCTAGATTCACAGCAGTTTGTGTTACTTCTCCACTTGTCCAAACATAGGTAAAGGGTCCAGTTCCTCCAAAGGTTACTACGTTTGCTGAAGCGTCTGCTCGACCAAAACAAGTTACATCATTGATAACCATGGTAGCACAAGAAAACAAGGGTGCTGGTTGGATTTCAAAGCTGCAAGAGGTGGTACATTCATTATCATCAGTAATACTTACACTATACGTACCTGGTGCTAAGCCACTTATCGTTGGTGTTGTTTCCCCAGTACTCCAAGAGATGAAATAAGGAAATGTTCCCCCATCGATCGAGACACTAAGCTCACCAGTATTATCTCCATCACAAAGAATAGCCTGTTCTAAATTAATCGTACAGACTAATTCCAGTGGAGCGCTAATAGTAAAATCATCACAAATAACTTCACAATCATTAGCGTCGGTTATTGTGACAGAAATAGGAACTCCTGGTGTCAGCATTGTAGCTGTTTGAGTTGTTTCTCCATTTGACCAAATATATGAATAAGGTCCAGTTCCCCCAGTAGGAGTCGCAGTTGCGCTGCCATCTGTGGTATCTGAACAAGTAGCATCAACTATATTTGATATTGCGCATGTAATAATTGGACATTCTTGTAAACACGCTGTACCATTAAGAGCCACAGTACCAAGATCACCGTTTGTTGTAGCATAAGTGGCAACGACAGTGGAATCTGGAGGCAATTGAAATGTAGCACAGGTAGGCAACATAAATGCGTAAATTGCCTTTTCACCCAATTCATCATCTAAATCACCAGACACATAGAATGTGCCATCAGGACCAACAGATAAACCGTCAGCTTCTAAATTTGGAGGATTAGGTAAGCCCAAAAAGATTGACGTTGCACAAATAAATACGCAACCATCACTGGGATTAAAGTTATATATGACTTCTGGGGAATTAACATTTAATCCAATAAATCTATCGCCGACTGGATCATAGGCTATACTCGCAAACTCTGTAACCGCGCTTAATCCTCCACCGTTACAGTCTTGCAATGGTTTTGAAGAAATGACGGTTCCAGTAGAAGGATCAATTTCATATAAGATCGCAGGGGAAGCGTCATTCAAAACCCAAAGAGTCGCCATGCCGCTATCAAAACTCAGCGTAGATGCGGTTATATTTCCTGCAATTAAATTTGTACCAACTAATGAAACGTTGTCTTGACCACATGGCACTGTTGGATCAATGACATATAAGTCAGTTCCACTCCACACATAGTAGCCTGCTGGTACAGATGGAGGATTCCCTGGATCGTAAGCTGAACCTTCGCAATCGAAGGTAATTGGATTGCCGTTAAACGTTGTGGCACATGGTGAAACCTCAGATGGTGAATTACCATCAGGCGTGAAGGTATAGTATGCGGGATTCTCACAAATCAATGCAAAACCTTCTGCAGGGATTGTACAGTCTTGGCTAATAATCGTGTTGGAAATAAACGAAAATAATATGTAGAATAACAGCCTTACTTGAGGCATAAGGTTAGTCTTAAATCCGGCTCTTTGGCCTTTCGGCTCTCTTCTGTTCATATGCTAGTTGGTTCCACAATTCCTGTTTTGACAGTTAATTTTGATAATTCATATTAGCAAAATCAGTATACTAAAAGGCTGAAAATGTGTACGCTATGTAAAAATCGTTCTTTATGTACGGATGCAAGAATATTGATTTGGTATTTTAAACATTAATAAAATTAACACTTGTATTAAATTGAATATCAATTATATATACATTATTTTTAATACTTATATGATAATAATTAATACGATAATTTTATATAAAAAAAATTAATATAAATTGAAATAATAATATATTAATTCCACCATTTACTCTTATATTATAGATTGAATCTACTAAAACATCAATTTTGACTATAAACATTCAATCGTAAAATTAAAAACGTAAAAACATTTAGAAAAGCAATAGTTAAATTAGAGAAAGAACTTATAAAATATGAAACAAAAATGTAAGGAATGTGGTGATCAATTCATTGGCAGAATAGATAAGAAATTTTGCTCTGATGGTTGTCGATCTTCTTATAATAATCGCTTGAATAGCGATAGCACTAATTTCATGCGAAACATCAATAACATTTTACGCAAAAACAGACGCATACTAGCTGCGTTAAATCCAAAAGGTAAAACGAAAGTTCGCAAAGACTTACTAGAAAAAGAGGGATTTAGGTTTAGCTATTTTACAAATAAGTATGTCACAAGATCTGGTAATGAATATCTGTTTTGTTATGATCAGGGCTTTTTAGAACTTGATGATGGTATGCTTGCTCTAGTAGAGCGACAAAAATATGTAGATTAAACATTACATTAGCCGCAATGAAAGATGCTATTTTTATACATAATGTTTATTTCTGGTTGATCGATACTGCCTCACAAGAAGACAGATTACAATTTGAATCAGGTTTAGCTGAGTTAGGACAGTCAAGTTGCACATCCGCTTATTTTTGGGGCAAACCTCTTGAACTTGAAAAACGAGATGTCGTTGATGACAGCTATGATTATGCTGCAACATCATTTTTTGACAACTTAGAACAACATGATATTTACCAATCCACTGACGCTGTTCATTCCCATTTTATTAATTCATTCAAGCATCTTTGGAAATCGGTGAAAGTTTTTGATCATCGAATTTTAAATGAGTAAGCTCGTTTGTCTACCCTGACTAATGGACAATGAAGACTGTACCAATTAAGGACTCAGTAAAGGTATCCCCTCTTTCATCATAACCAGTGTAGTTTAAAACCCAGCCATATGTCCCTTGCTCTACAATGGTGCCAGCTACTCTACCATCCCACTTTTTAATTGGGTCATTCGTATGGAATAGAAGATTCCCCCATCGATCGTATACTTTCAAGTCCATATTAATAACATCATTTGAGCTAAATAATCCCAGACCAAATAGATTATTATCGCTGTCTCTCAATGGAGCAAATGCATTTGGCATATAAACTTCTGTTGGACACTGTGGGTCTAATCGAATAGAATCTTGCCCCATACAACCATATTGATCTTCAACTTGGATAGCAAACAAACCGGGTTCAGTTACATCAAACGTAGGATTTGAGGAACCATCCTGCCAACTATATGTTGTGTACTCTCCAGGATTTAAAACATGGACGAGTTCATCTCTGGTGCAAATAACGCTATCCACACCTATAAAGGGCTCAGGCGTCGGAACAACAGATAGCTCCACAAAATCGGGAAAAGTAGAACACCCAAAGACAATACCTTTGACTTGATAAACTCCAGCATCATCTAGCTGCACAAATTCTCGTTTAGGGAATTGGACATCTTCAAAGAAATCATTTGGACCTAGCCATTCATAACCAGCATCGTCTACATCGTTTACACCAAGTGTAAATGACTCACCTTCACAAACTCGGATAAAGTCTAAGTCTACTTCTACTTGTTTTCTAAATGTTACTTTAATCGTTTTTTCAAGTGTTTGCTCTTCATCAAAACACCGATCATAAATAGTTAATGACACATTATAATCTTTAACTTCGTCAGGATAGGTATATTTAAATTGATGCTCAGTAATTACTTCCCCATTTCCTAAATCCCATTCCACATCAAATTTCTTGGTTGGCAAACCAGAATCAAAATTAATCGGCAATCCTACACAACCTCCGTCTGGAATTGGTATAGCATTTATTTTAGAAAAATTTGCTCCGCCCGAGTAAGCATATGACTCGGCATCCCCTAATCCAAATGACATTGCAATCACCCCGCAGCCTTCAGATAAAATTGTATGCGGTCCAGGTTGCACTTGAATTCTAGCAAATGCAAATTCGCTAGACCTCCCTACCGTTTGCCATTCCGCAGAATTAATTGGTTGACCATCTAATCGAATATTTTCAGTTTCACCACTTCTTGAAATAATGATGACATAATTTAAAACTATATTTTGCAGACTAGAATTAAAAACAGAAACTGTATCTCTCGTTTGCTCAACGGTATTCAGTATGACCATTGAAGGGTCACCATTGGCGGGATCACTCGTACAGTCTTTCCCTGTAATATATTGAGCCACTAATATTGGCTTACTCGCTTCAATAGACGTACTGAGTGCGGTACTGTACTCCACAAATTCGCCCCTATCTATATCATAGTCAGTTATACTACCTGCTTGATCAATCACCTCAACTTTGGTATCGTTTTCTGATGCAAGTATCCTAAAAACATCTCTATCGCTACTCTTCATTGGAACGGTGATATACCTAGACCCCCATGTATCGACCGGATACATTTGTTCTAATAAATTATCATAGGTCCCACAACTTATAGGGACTCCAGACCACGATGCTCCAGCAAACACAGCAACTGATTTATCCGAACTGACTGTAGATCCAGTTAAGTCATCTAAGGCTTCAGGAACTGCCACCTGATAGGTTTCACCTTTGTTTAAAACAATTGTTTCAGATTCTCCTTCACGAATTCCATGTACAGTGTCATCGCTTGGACTAATGCGTACAGTCGTCTCATCTTCTGTAGCAACAACTAAAAACTCTGACCAACCACTATTATTGAATCCGGAAATACCTGAATAACAAAGCACAAAATATTCATTGGATAAGGCATCTAATGGGAGTACAACCGATGCTTCTGATCGGAAGCGACTATACTGATGCATGTACACAGAAATAGGCAATTGACTTGTCACTCGAATTCCATTATCACTGATTTCACCAGAACCAAGTGTCTCTGCTCCTGCCGGCAAATTGATCAATACGACATCGTTAGCATTAACTGTGAATGTTCTTGAAAAGCCTTGATTTGGCATATCAACCACTCCTGTTGTTGTAACAGTTGAACTAATCATAACAACCATATTATTATCACCTCGATCGACGTGCTCCATAAAGCTAAGCCAAAATTCAATTCCAACGTTACTTTGGGTGCTTGCTGTTGCCAGCCAGAGGAATAAGAATAAAAAGCTAGTAATTCTACTCTTCAATTAAGATATTGTTTTATCAATTGAATTTAAACAAAACCCGTATTAATATCATACAATTCATACCTTTAGTCTATAATAGGTATTCCTTAAGGCGTTTTTATGTGGTGCAGATAACTAGTAATGATTTTAACTCTCAATGTACACTTTAGCTTTATTGGCATACTAGCAAAACAAAATCAATGAATATACTTAGCCCTTCTAGACGGGAAGTCATGCTACATATAGAAGATAAATATGTTGATGGTATTTCTGATGAAATTTTGATTCCTATTGAAAAAAATTGGCAGCCTTCTGATTTCTTACCTGCATCGAATGACTATAACACCTTCATTAAAGATGTGAAAGAACTTCAGCAGAGCACTCAGGGCTTAAGCTATGATTTTTGGGCAGTTTTAATTGGAGACACGATTACTGAAGAGGCACTTCCGACCTATGAATCCTGGTTAGCGGGTTTATATGACGTTAATTTTGCATCAGATTCTGGTTGGGCACGATGGACTAAGGCATGGACTGCTGAAGAAAATCGGCATGGAGATTTACTTAATAAATACTTGTACTTATCTGGCCGAGTCGATATGCGAGCTATGGAATCTTCTATTCAATATTTGCTCGCAGACGGTATGGATATCAAGACAGATGACGATCCTTATCGAACATTCGTCTATACGAGTTTTCAAGAGTTAGCAACAAATGTATCCCATGCAAGAGTAGCCAAATTAGCAAGAGAAGGAGGATGCGAGAGTCTATCAAAAATGTGTGCTTTTATAGCGGCAGATGAAGCAAGGCATGCTAAAGCCTATACTACTTTTGTGGAAAAAATATTTGAAGTTGACTCTGATGAAATGATGCTTGCCTTGGCCGATATGATGAAGAAAAAAATTGTCATGCCAGCACATAATCTCCGTGAGATAGGTGTAAAAATTGGTGATACATTTTGTCACTTTTCAGATGCTGCGCAGCGCATTGGAGTATACACTTCTGAGGACTACATCGACATCATGGAACGATTGCTTGAAAGATGGGATATTGGAAATGTTACGGAATTAAAAGATTCTGGAGAGAAAGCTCGTGACTACCTAATGGCTCTTCCTGACCGTATGCGACGCGTCATCAGTAGATTAAAAATTCCAACTCTCGAATACGAATTTAGTTGGATTAGTTAATCATTGCTCTACAAAAAAGGTGCTCTGCCATTGCAAAGCACCTATCGTAATCCCGAAATGAACCAATAACCAAAACCGATTCAATCTCTGTCAACTGTTGTAATTCTTAGCCTAATCTCGTTTCACTATCATTCCATTCTCTAGAAATATTTCTTTCTAGACGATCCATATATACTTTAATCATAGATCGTTCGTGAAAAGAAATCCGTCCGTCTGTATAGGCCCATCTAATCTCTCTTGCAAGTTTTTCAAAATCATTTTCTAATCTCCAAACCTCTGATTTGGTTAATTTACCAGATCGGTACCCTTGATTAATAATGTTTGCAAAAGAGTACGACAGTGTATTTACTGTAGAACCGTATCCCAGGGAATTTGAAAATGCTGAGTTTCCAAATCCAGTGTTATAACTATTAAAGGCTCTATTTGAATTTGATGGTGGACATATTTGTGCCGTAACAATCGATGTCGCAAAAAGTAGGAATGCTCCTAAGGCTATTATTTTATTTTTCATATTTCTGTTATTTATTATCTAGCGAATTATTTCACTTTATTTGTAATTAATTTGTCTTACACTATTAAAACAGAAATAATATACTGTCATATCCAATTTTGTCAATATTATTTCTTTATTAACCTAAGCAACTAAATTTCTGTTAATTTGGAACTTTAAACAAGCAGGCAAATAATATGATACGCTATAAGATAGCTGACAGTCGAGATTCTGAAGCAATAGCTGAACTTCACGCTTTGAGTTGGAAACGGCATTATCGAGGGATCATGTCAGATAAATACCTTGATGAGGAGATTGATGAAGATAGAAGATTGTTATGGTTAGATCGATTCAAAACAGCCAACCCTAAGCAAATGGTGATAACGGCATACCAGGATGGTGTGCTGTGTGGGTTTGCTTGTCATTTTCTTGACTACGATTCAAATCATGGTAATTACTTAGACAATCTACACGTACTTGACGAATATCATAAGTTAGGAATCGGCCGCAGATTAATGCAGCTTTCTATTCAGCATTGTTTACAATTCGAAAAGAGACCCTATTTTTTATGGGTGTTTTCTCAAAATAAAGAGGCCATAAAATTCTATGACAAATTAGGTGGTCAAGCAGTTAAGGAAACAACATTAGCTGTCCCAGGTCAGTGCGCTGGTCATCCCTCATTACTATATCAATGGGATCAACCAGTTATTGTAATAGATTGAGTTAAACGCTAGTGCTCTGTCAAGATAACTTGACAAACCACTAGTGCTCTGTCAAGTATATATTGACTTGTTGAATTTGAGTGTAGTTTGTGCATGAACTAGGCGCAGGTTCGGTCTGATAGCCTAGTGTATTAAGCACTAAATAAATGGCTGTATGAAAGCAGTTTATTTTTCGTCTTCTCAAGGCACAGGTTCGCTTTGATAGCCTTAGCTATCAAGGCCGGTTCTGTAACGCAGAGAAGGCGGAAAAGAACAATTTAATATGGCTGTATATTTAGTGCTTGAGACACTAACTATCAAGGCCGGTTCTGTAACGACGTACATGTGCAAAATACGCCAAAAGCACTAGTCAGTTATGTCTTGACAGAGCACTAGATCAAATTCTGCAAGGCCTTCTTGACATATACTGAGGCTAGATGTTTTCGGTATTCTTGGGATGCATAGTGATCGCTCATAACGTCTACCCTACTGGCCGCTTTAGAAGCAGCTGCATTGATAACATCTTGATTCAAGGGTTGCCCCATTAATTCATCCTCTACAGCGTGATCTCGGTATGCTTTTTCAGATACACCTGTGATAGCAACTTTGATATTACCAACTTCTCCCGCTTCATCCATATTCTTAACAACTGCACATCCAACGATAGCAAACCGTGAAGCCGGTTGCGAAAATTTCACATAAGTCGATGAAGAACCAGTTGTTAATTTTGGTATTTTGATGGCGGTAATAATTTCATTTTCGGCAAGAGCCGTCTCATAAAATCCAGTAAAAAAACTAGCTGCTGCAACTTCCCTTGAACCAGATGCGCCTTGCATTACAATGATTGCGTCTGCCGCAATGACAAGCGCAGGCCAATCAGCTGCAGGATCTGCGTGAGCTAAGCTACCGCCGATGGTACCTTTATTTCTAACTTGGATATCTCCTATTTGTTCGGCGCCATCTGAGATCATACTGCAGGCACCTTTAACAAGTGCTGAGTGTGCAATATCTGCATGGGTAGCCGCAGCTCCGATTAAGACATGATCTCCACCATCAGATATTCCTTTTAGTGCATCTATGTCTGAAATATCGATTAATGAAGACGGCTGATTAAGTCTCAGCTTCATTGCTGGTATAAGCGAATGGCCTCCAGCTAGGAGTTTTGCATCTTCTGTCAACAATGATATGGCTTCATCTACTGAAGACGCTTTCTTATATTCGAATGTACTTGGTATCATTTTTCTATTAATTTAAGTTAACCATTAAACAGTTTCGGATTGCATCGCTGTCCAAACACGCTGTGATGTCATGGGCATTGCCACATCCTTTACTTTAAATCCACCCTTCCAAAGGGCATCTACGACTGCATTAACCACAGCTGGAGTTGAGCCTATACAACCAGCTTCACCAGCACCTTTAACACCTAAAGGATTGTGCGGGCAAGGCGTGACTGTTCTATCAATTTCAAAGCTCGGCAAGTCATCTGCACGAGGCATACAATAATCCATATATGAACCATTGATCAACTGACCAGTATCATCATAGATCGCGCCTTCAAAGAGTGCTTGTCCAATACCTTGAGCTAGACCACCGTGTATTTGTCCATCTACAATCATCGGATTGATAACATTCCCTACATCATCTACTGCTATAAATCGCTTTAAGTCAACCTTTCCTGTTTCTTTATCAATCTCGACAATGGCAATGTGTGCGCCAAATGGATATGTAAAATTAGCAGGGTCATAAAAGCTTGAAAAATCCAGTCCTGGTTCTAGACCTTCAGGATAATTATGAGGGACATAAGCTGTCAGAGAAACATCTCCAAAGCCTACTGACTTATCCGTTCCTTTAACAGTCCATTTACCCTCAGCATAATCTAAATCATCAGGATTCGCTTCTAATAAATGCGCTGCAATCTTTGCTCCTTTTTCGAGCACCTTCTCAATACTTTTAACAATCGCACTACCGCCAACGGCCAAACTCCTAGAACCATAGGTTCCCATCCCAAAAGCAACTGAGTCAGAATCTCCATGCACGATATCAACATCTTCTAATGGGATCCCCATTTTATCAGCCACCACTTGTGCAAAGGTTGTTTCATGTCCTTGTCCATGCGAATGCGATCCTGTAAAGACACTTACCTTGCCTGTGGGCTGTACTCTAACCTGAGCCGACTCATATAAGCCAGCACGCGCTCCGAGAGCCCCTACAACAGCAGAAGGGGCAATCCCGCATGCTTCTATATATGTAGAGAAGCCAATCCCCAGTAATTTTCCATTTGACTGTGCTGCTTGCTCAGCTCTAAATTTATCATAGCCTACCATCTCTAAAGCTCGCTTCAATACAGGCTCATAATCACCACTATCATATTGAAGTGCTACCTGTGTTTGGTACCCCTCTTGTTCTACCCCATCAAATGCCGGAATGAAATTCTTAAATCTAAGTTCAGCTGGATCAACATTCATTTCCAATGCAGCCAAGTCGAACATTCTTTCTAATAAATAAGTAGCCTCTGGTCTTCCTGCACCTCTGTACGCATCGACTGCCGTTGTATGCGTAAAGGTAGCGGTGACATCAATATTGATTAAAGGAGTCGTATAGAGGCCCTGCATGAGTGTCCCATGCAAATAAGTTGGAACGGCTGGTGCAAAAGTAGATAAATAGGCACCGAGATTAGCGTAGGTATTGACGCGCAAAGCCATAATTTTACCATCAGCATCAAATCCCATTTTTGCCTCAGTCACGTGATCTCTGCCATGTGCGTCTGTCAAAAATGCTTCACTTCTATCAGACGTCCATTTGACTGGTCTCTCGAGTTTTCTTGAGCACCATATCATCAGAGCTTCTTCGGCATAGTGAAAAATCTTACTACCAAATCCCCCGCCAACATCGGGTGACACAACTCTGACCTTATGTTCAGGAATGCCTAAGACAAAGGCACACATAAGCAATCGGATTAAGTGTGGATTTTGAGAAGAAGTATATAAGGTATATTTATCTGTAGCTACTTGATAATCTCCAATAGCAGCACGTGGCTCCATTGCATTCGGGATGACACGTTGATTCACAAACTCTAAGGAGGTCACATGATGTGCCTTTCCCATGGCAGCGTCGACATCTGCTTTTGGATTGCCAAGTTCCCAATCAAAACACATGTTATTTGGGCAATCTTCATGAACAAGTGGAGCACCGGCTTGGGCGGCTTTCTTAGGATCGATGACAGCTTCTAGTACATCGTATTCGATCTCTACTAGCTCTGCCGCATCTCTTGCTTCCGCTTTACTTTCTGCAATCACAACCACGACTCCATCTCCTAGGTGTCGGACTTTATCAACGACGAGGAGTGGGTGTGGAGGTTCTTTCATCGTCTCTCCATTTTTAAAATCAACTTGCCACCCACATGGTACGCCAGCGATACCTTCATCGGCGATTTCTTTTCCCTTAAATATGGCGACCACACCTTTGGCGGATTCGGCTGCACTTATATCTATCTTGACTATACGTGCGTGTGCGTATGGGCTTCGAATGATGTAAGCATAGGTTTGTTGAGGCAATATGATGTCATCTGTATAGTGTCCTTTCCCTGTTAGAAAGCGTTTGTCTTCTAGGCGTTTTACCGATTGACCTATATAACTGCTCATGATTATTTAATTTTTAATTGGCGTGTTAAAATTTACATTTTAGCAGCTGCATGTTGCACTGCTCTTACGATATTATGATAACCTGTGCATCTACAAAAGTTACCTTCTAATGCTTCCCGTATTTCATGTTCACTGGGATTGGTATTGCGCTGCAATAAATCAACAGCTGTCATCATCATTCCTGGCGTACAAAATCCGCACTGCAAACCATGCTCTTCTTTAAAGCCTTCTTGTATGGGATGAAAGCCTTCTGCTGTGGCCAAGCCTTCTACGGTTTGGACTGTCGTGCCGTCTGCTTGAACTGCGAGCATTGTGCACGATTTAACAGCTTTTCCATTAATCAATATAGTGCAAGCTCCACAACTACTTGTATCGCAACCAACGTGCGTACCCGTAAGCCGAAGCTTATCACGAAGAACATCCACAAGCAAATCCCTGCTTTCAACAGTGACGTGTTGTTCTTTCCCATTTAGAAACATTTTTATTTCATGTGACATACTATGTAAATTTACATTTGAATTATTTTGAGTTATTTCTGGCTTGGCTTCTGGAAAATCTCTTGCCTCGATTTCTTCTGCTAAGGAAGCAAAGAATTGTTTTGTAAGACTTGAAGCGACACCCGATAGAATACGTGCGCCTTTACCTGCTAGTGTTCCAGAAAAATTTGCTTTGCCCTCGAATGCTAAGGCAGTTTGATTAAGTCCTTCATTCACTAAATTAAGTCCAACCTTCGCTGCTACATTTCCAATCTTACTATTTTGGGTAACATTTAGAACAAACGAATCATTTTCAGTGATGTCAGTTAGTGTTAGCTTCCCTTTAAATGAAGCCTTAACAGGCCCAATTTTTACATCTGCTATCGCGTCATAAGCGTTATCACCAATTTTTTCAAGTCTTGATATCCCAGGGGTAATACGAGCCAGAGTTGGCGTATCCATTAATATTTCCCAAATCTGCTCTCTTGTCGCTTTAAACGATTCCCTTCCCTTTAATTCCAATTGATTTCTTATTTAATATTGAGTATTAGTAATAATACAAAATTATCACTTGAATATATGTCTAAAGAAAGGAGAATTTAATATTGAAAGTGGATAAGTCTGTAATCTTATCATGTAAACTTATATCGATTAAGAAATTACGTCATAGCAATGGCAATAGCAATGGCATTGGCAATAGCAATGACAATATCGATATCAATACCAATGAGTATGGCAACGAAATTGGTTTTGAGGAGGAATTAGGATGTGAAATTGAGCATGGATGAAGAGAAGTATATTCCAGCTTTCTTTTGTGATATCTATATTAATGCTTGTCAATATAGCCTCACCTCTCACTCGGTCTATCAGAGCATGCCTCTTAAGAGCTTCAAGTATTGCAAGGTGTAACAAAAAAAAAGGCAGTGGGATCGTCCACTGCCTTTGTATATTTTAATCTAAGAGTCTGGTATTAGTTACTTTCTTTTACGAAAGATTCCATAACTGATTCTTGACCATTATTAACATTGATAAAGTGGATACCTGGATCAAAATCCGAAGCATCGATATCAAGCGTTGTTTGCCCTTCTTTTACAGGGACTGTATTGTTGAAAAGAGTTCGTCCTATGATATCATAAATAACGACTCTTGTTTGTCCAGCAAGTTCTGACTTGATTTGTAATCTTAATAGATCAGAAACAGGATTTCCAAGAGTTTGGAATGATAATTCAGGTGAATCAATTCCTCCAACACCATGACAGTAAGCAGGATCATCAACAAATCTTGTAACAGAAATTTCATTTGAAAAATCAACGCAACCTTCAACTAAGTCAACAGGCATTCCTGGCTCTAAACCAGTTAGTTCACCTTCGAAACTTACATGACAGATGATGCATAATCCAGCAGGAACACCTTCAAAATCAAAAGTATTTCCATCTTGCTGAGCAATTAAATTACGGTCAGAATCAATAATTACCCAAAAGCTTCCGCCTTCATTATCTGTAACACAGACATCAAACGAGCTATCTACTCCGTCACTAGTACAAACATTGATATTTGTTCCAGATCCATCACATAATGAGATTGAACCAGAATTCACACCACAAGCATCACCAACTGCATCACCATCAGTATTTGGAGCAGTGTTATCATTACCCGTTGGGCTACAATCTTGTCTGTAAACTGGAATCGAGTTTGAAAGGCTAAAACAACCTCCAAGATTGCCAACAGCAGCTCCTGCTTCAGCACCAGTCAATTCACCTTCAAAACTTATGTGCCATAATAAACAAGTCGCAACGCCAGCACCATCAAAATCGACAGCTTGTGGAGTAGGTGGTAATCCTAAAATAGTTGTACCAGCTTCATCAGTCACAACCCATGCAGAGTTACCTGAATTACCTGAAAGCACAACTCCATTTTCGTGGATATTATCAGCAACGCCGTCACCTACACAGAAATTAAATGGCCCACCAGAAATTGTTCCACCATCAGCGCCACAAGTTTCTTCGCCGCCAGTCTCTTCACCACCTGTTTCTTCGCCTCCAGTTTCTTCACCACCTGTTTCTTCACCACCACCAGTTTCTTCACCTGTGCAATTACTTTGTCTGTAAACTGTAATCCCATTAGATAATGCATACCATCCAACAAGAGAATTCACATTAACTCCTGCTAAAGGAGGAAATACAAATGCCTTAAAAGACATGTGATAAACAACACACTCACCATCCGGAGCATTTGAAAAATCAAAAGATGACCCTGGCTGAGTCGCAAGTATATTGCCAGAAGCATCTGTAACAACCCACATTTTATGTGGCCCATCTGCTCCGCTTACTGAAAAGCTCACAATATCTGCTACATCATCGGATGTACATACAGTCGTGTTATCTGCGGTAGTAATTGTACCTCCTTCAACTTGAACAATAGACGCAAAAGTGTTTGCCGTCATTTGGGATGAAAAAGCTAGCATTAATACAAAGGAAGATGCTACCTTGCAAATCGTGTAAAATCTAAGTTTCATATTCGTTTTAGTTACAAATTATAATTAAGTGTGTAATATACGTATAAAAACAATATATCACCCTAGTTAAAACCAATATTAACTATAAAGATATCGCTAAGACATATAAGTGATATTTATAATTATACATTACTATGAATCAAGTGTTTACAAATTGCCCATTTTGTTCAAATAAGATGGATGCTGGGCTTCAAAACTACAATTCGTGTACGAATACTACTTGCGACTATGTGCAATATGAGAACCCTACCCCAGTTGTAGCTGCTGTTATTGAATACGGTGAAAAACAAGTCGTTTTAGGACATAATAGAAGCTGGCCTCCGAAATGGTATGGTCTTATTACTGGCTTTCTTGAGAAATTTGAGCATCCGGACGAGTGTATTATTCGTGAAGTTAAGGAAGAAACAGGCTTAGATGCAACCATACAGAGTTTTATAGGTCACTACACCTTTAAAAGAATGAATCAGGTCATCTTGGCCTATCATGTAAAAGCGACGGGTGACATAGTTTTAGATGATGAACTCGATGATGTTAAAATTGTGCCCTTTGACAAGGTCAAGACATGGCCTGGAGGGACTGGACAAGCATTGAAAGATTTTTTAGAAAACCTTGGCTATTCTGTTGAAGAGCTCTCAATGAGCTAAAGTAAATTAAAGGCGAATCTCTTTTGATTCGCCTCCAATTCTAAACTCAATATTATTCTTATTTCAGGATTAACATTTTTCCTGATTTCACTTGATTGTCAACTTTCATTTCATAGAACAACATACCTTTTGTGTCTAACTCACTTAGCTCAATTTGAAATCTATGATTTCCTCTTGTTTTATACACTATCTCTTGCTTGATCAATTGTCCTAGCATATCATAAAAGCTAAACTGGACATGCGAAGACTTTGGTAAGTAAAAAGGAATGTAACTTGTATCAAACATAGGATTAGGTACATTTTGCCCCAAACTTATTTGGTCTGATTTGTCAGATTCTACAACGGTAATCTCCAAATATTTTTTTGTGAAACCAGTCCCTACATAGGCTTCAGACTTCGTAATTTGATCATTAATCTCTAGCCTGTCCTTCAAAACTAAATCTTCCTGCGCCTGCAACTTCAAATAGAACAACGCTTCATCAGGTTGGTCTTCTATAACATCATTCCATGAAAATGTAGTCAATTCTTCAAGTCGCGCAAATTGGTTGTCACTGACTTCCAAGCTCCCATCTTCAATATCCAACACAATTAATCCTTGATGTAACAAGGTGAATTGGAATCCATACATATTCTCCTTGAGTGCTGGCATGTGAATAGGAACAATGAATACTTCGCCACTGGAGACATTCTGATTCTCTACAACAATCTGTAAACGACCATCATGTCTTGTCTCTGCAATATGGCTGTTGTTGATATTGACATCTTGATTCACATCACCAAGCTTTATGCCTATAAAATCATTCTCCATCTCATCACTATTCAGATTAGCAATTTCGATTTTCTCAATAAATGGCCAGGGTGTTTCTTGGTCTACAAAGGAGGCTGCTTTTGCAATAAATCGCCACGCTTCATTATCTGGTAAATCATTTGAAATTCCCAAAATTATTTTCCTGAATTCGAGTATGTCTCGAGCTGTAACGGAATTGTCGTTCGTCGCATCTGAGGCGATTATCTTATACGGTGAATTTAATGGGAGTATGCCCAAAATATGCCTTTGTATTAAGACTAAATCCAATGTACTGAGGCCATTGATCACCTCATCTTCTCGATTAACGACAAGGCTATAATTCTGCCCAGCTGGATTCACGTCAAAGCCATAAGATCCTGATTCAATCGATCTGTTTTGCTTTGGGTATTCGCTTAAACTAGCTGATAGCTGAATCTGTGCACCCGGAATTGGAATATTGTTTTCTGTAGAGACTGAACCTCCGATACGAAAGCCCGATGCTTGTTCTATATCACATTCCTCAGTACTGTCTTGTATGGTAATCGACGATTGACATTTACCACCATTTCCTGACTGATCCCAAATCCAAACATCGACATCTATGGATGTTCCAGCTGCCTCACAGGTAAATTCTATTGAGTTCGCTTGGTCAAAATTAGCATCACTCGGCAAAGCTGGTTCTTGCCCCGTCCTGTTTAGCGAAAATCTCACATTATCAGGTGATGTACAATTGTCATAGCTGCTCTGATTAAATTCTGACGCCCATACAACGATATTGTTATCTCCATTTAATGCTGTACTCACAGATGAAACACATAAAGCCACAGGCGCCGTTAAATCTTTAAATACTACGATGGTCGTATCTCTAGCTAGATTTCCACAGCCATCTGAGGCTTCCCAAAAGACATAGTGTATATCTCCAGGTGCACCAAGACCCGAACTAACTGAAGGTCCGAGTATAGGATCATCGATAACAAGATCTGATACGACATTGTCACTGTCATCTTTAACTTCAACAGTCCATGTTAAAACCGAGCTTGTATTCTCTTGATTACAATAATCTTCGCCTGATACACTTATGATACCCCTGCCATAACAGATACCGAAACTATCTTGCTCGACGCCACTTATATCCACCTCGACAACAATTGTATCTGGCGAATTTATGATTGGTGGATCATTGTCCACGACCTTTATGATCTGATCAAAGGTATAATACCCATCTACATCAACTTCAAATTGATTTCCAAATGTATTTGTCTCTTCTGGATCTTCTCTATATCTAAAATAAACAGGTTCGCTATCATAAGGCCCAAACTCATTGCATGAAGAGCAATTGTCTTTTGCCCAGTCTTCAACTGCGACAAATCTATCTGTGCCATCATCATTTTGACCAAGTGAATTTGGATCCCATACACACCAATCAATGACAGTCCAGCGACGCACTAATTTCATACAAGAATCATCTGTAAATAAGGTGTCGGTCTCAACGCTGGTACCCACAACACCACAATCACTATCACACCACACCGGCCCTTCTGTTTCACTGATTTCGGGTATACAGCTCAATGCTTCAGAAACTGACACTGCCTGTGGAGTCTCAAATGAAACGCCAACGGAGTCACACTCAATATTGAGGCCTTCAAATGTTTCACCAGTTCTGTGTTGAGGCCACTTAATCGTCTCAGGCTTAAGGACTTGACCTTCAGTTTCAACTTCGACTATTTGAGTACAAAAAGGGTCTCCAAAAGTAGGGTCTCCGCTATCATCCTCATCTAAAAACCATTCAATAACAATCGTGGCCGCTCCACATGCACCTTCAATTCTTCGTTCTGAAGCGATTTCTGCCTGGAGGAAAAAATTGGAACATGCTCCACCGACAATCCTTGGTGGTAATAAATCTAATTCGCCGTTTTCTTCAAGATCATCACATGAAAAATCAATATCCTCACAAACAAGTGACGGTACAGATTTTTCGTCTACAAAAACTGAGATAATGGTCTGACTTTGGTTTCCTGCCTTATCTGTGACAAATAAAATAACATCTATGTCAAGATTAACATCATCGCAATTGAACCTGACAAACTCTTGTGGTGCTGTCACAACATCTTTTAAATTTGTGCTGTCATACAAACATTCATTCTTATCTGTCAGGATTCCTAAATCCAGTGTTTGAAAAACAGCGGAAGAACTTTCTCGAGAAAAGCCAACTATCTCTCCATCGCAATTCTGAACAATCTCTTCCCAATCATCTGCCCGCACTGCCGTTATACTAACTTCTCCACAACCATTATCATGACTGCCTTCATCCAGATCTACAGCAAATATTTTTGCCTCGCCTTGATTCACTCCCGGGTTACCGTAAGATAAGGTGACTAAAAGATCAGTATCTGCTTGCACGATCGGAGCAACATCATCTATAACATTGACTTGAAGAAGAAGCTCAGTCATGTTGTCACAATTGTCAAGTACATAAGCTGTTAATACAACTGGGCTTTGGTCAAGCCATAGATCAGTTGCAAAACCATCTTCCACAATCCCTTCATCAGTTACCCAGATTATCTGAGGATCTAGATCACAATTATCGATAACATCCAATGGTGGCAAGCGAAAGCTAGCTGAACACGCCCATGGATCTATCCCAATTTGGACTTCTGGTAATGTATTAATTTGTATCACTTCATCACCTTGCCTCTTCACAATTTGTGGAGGGGTAAAATCTGAAATTTCTATTGTCTGATTTGCCGTTCGCTCTATTGAAGACTCACACCAATCAACCATCGTCCAACTACGGACTATTTTTTTTCCTGAGCCACATGACTCAAATTCGACATCGGTGAAGGATACTAATAGATTACAAGATCTGTCTTGAATAGCAACGATCGGGTGAACAGCTAAACCTGTTGGTGTTCTTAGGTCAACGACTAAGGTATCATATATCTTTCTTGAAATGGAAATGATTTCCCACTCACCTGTCTCGTTTGTCACTAATGTGTCTAATGCGATCTGACCAATTTCTACATATTGCGTGTCGAGAATATCGATAGAATCCTGGACAAGGATATGTGAATTTAAATAATAGGGGTAAGCAAGTGAATCTTGCTCTGTGCTCCATACGATTGAAGCAGGGGAACCAAATTCTAGTTCTTCTAAAGTATCGGGATAGTCATCTAAATAATTGCAATCAAGTGCTACATCACCTGGAAAGCCAAAGCCTGCATTAAAATCAGAATCAGACCCATCGATATTGAATTTTTGCACCCAATATGTTTGGCATAATATATCTACTTCGGATAATCGACCATCTTGAATAACTTTAGCTGAATAAGTGACGGTATGCTGCTCGCCATTCGGATCACAAAGATCACCAGTCATTGCTCGAACCACGTTGATGTCTCCTAAAATTTCAGGACCGCATTCTGTAAATTGAGCATAAGCTTCATCAGGCGAAATAAGGATGGATGCAATTTGGTCGTCGGTCTGACACCACAAAGTACATGCTGGTATCGGGCTTTTGCCATTCTGACATTCACAAGGAGCGACGATGTCCGGAATGTTATTGCCAACAACTTGAATCCTGCCCCAACAACTGTTTCCAGCACAGGAAATGTTATACGTTAATTCTAGACCAACAGCATCGCTTCTTAATGTGTCAATCCCATAAGGTCTTCCACTTTCAAAACTATACTCAATTGTGTAGACACCTGTGGCGGGAGATTCTAAAAGTTGATCAGGGCTTGGCACGAGCATACATTCATCGCCAAGGCTGACTTGTAATAATTCGTTACAAATCAATTCATCACATTCACTAAAGCAATCAACGACATTTACAATGGTGCTACTTGTCACATTATTACACGGTGTAACTGCATTTGTGCTTATGAATTGAAATACATATTCACCTGCTAAAAAGCCTGTAAAGTCAACAGAGTCGCTAGTAATCTCTCCTAAATTTGCTTCAGACCAAACTCCACTAACGGGGTCTGATTCGAAAAGATCTAATAGCTGGATACTAGTCGGCATGAGCAATTCATCACTATTGCAAATGGTGACTGTATTTACTAGGTTGACTTCAGGTTGTATAGAAACCAATGAACCGACTCCTTCACTCTCAATCGCTGCACAGAGTTGGTTAGCTAGAATGAAATCTTGAATATCATTTAAAAATGTAGCGCCAGGTATCAGCAAGGCAGGATTAAAATAGCTACTGCTCGCGGGGTTACTTGTCTCCGCAATAAAAACATGTATACTATATTCACCAGCAGTCTGCACATCAAATTGGGCCACATCGCTGATGGCGATAATTCTATTGAGTTGACCTTCAGTTAGAATATAAAATAATTCAAATGCTGGCGGGTACACAGGAGTTTGTGTAAGTGTGCTGCTCAGTGTGATGGTTTCGTTAGGGTTGAGACATTCGTCTTGTAAGGGGCTCAACTGGCCTAAGTCTATCGTACATAAAAACAAATCAACAATAGTTGGATCATCATCACCATCTTCTTCAAATCTTCCATCATCTGATGTATCCATAACGACAATTCCTGTTGGACTTTGAGCAGAAACACTTGCTGAGTTTACGACTCGACCATCTGCTAGATTACTTCCCCTAATCACATAAACATCTGAAAAAGACGTCTCATCACACTCTCCTATCTCAAGAGAAATTGGAAAAGGAGTAATTGATAATAAGGGATCATCGACTAGCACGTTATTCAATTCTACATTACCTGTATTACAGACTTCAAATGTGTACTCTATAAGATCTCCTGCTGCTGTCGGGTTTTGGATATTACGACTATTCGCATGTTTTATAAGCTCAATTTGAGGTGCCATATTGAGGAATACCTCTACGCTATCGCTGGCTGCTACATCATCGCCTAGTACAGATGACCCATTGACAGTCGCAGTATTTTTAATGAGGCCGCTATTAATATCAGCTTGATTAATTAAATAAACACCTGAAAATGAGCTCGAATTGCAAGCACCTGGCAATAAGTTGATCATCTGACCAGTCACACTTATTAGCGGATCGTTGACTTGTACATCTAATAGCTCTAAGCTACCAGTATTACAAACCTCAAATGTATAAATGATGGGATCATTGATTCGCGTTGGGTTTTGTACCTCACTTGTGTTTGCAATTTTAGTGAGTGAAATAGCGGGGACGGGCTCAAAGCTCACAATCGTAGGATCGTCTGGATCTCCATCCATATCAGGATCTTCATCTGCTAACTCATTCGGATCATCAGACAGATCAAAGATTTGCATATTATTTTCGGAAAACCCTCTGACTCTAGCTTGGTTGGTGACTTGTCCATTGATTATGTCATCTATGGTTAATAAATATTCAACTCTAACAGCCGTATCATTACATTGACCAGGGCTCAATGACAGCGAGAAACTAGGAATGAAAATAGTTTGTAATGGGTCAAAAACTTCAATGTTTGAAACCGCACCATTTCCAGTATTACAAATTTCAAACCTATAAATAATCGTGTCCCCGGGAAGAATTGGATCTGAGAACTTTGAAATATCAGCTCGCTTGGTCAGTTCTAATCGTGGTAAATATAAATCTGCTTCATCACTTCCTTCGATGATAGAACCAAAAGGATCTTGACCAGATAAAACGGCTTCATTTTTAAGTGGAGACGCTACACCTATACAATCTGGATTTAGGATGGTTGTTAACTCGACAAGTAGTTGATCACCTGGCTGGAGTTCACCATCGAGAGCGGTGAACATATCGACTTCAGTTGATCCATCGTAATTTAAATTTTGGCTTGGACTTAGACTCATTCCTGATTTGTTTGTCAAACTCACACTAGGTAAATCGGAAATAGTAAGATAGGCACATCCTAGATTTGTTCTTAAATCATCTATTAAAGAAATTTGACTTAAAGTGGTGTCGCCGGTATTTTGAATCACATATAAGTAATCGACTTCATAACTACCATCTGCGAGTACCCGGATATCTCCGACGGTTTTATCTATTTCTGCTATTGGGACACAATCTGGTTTTGCAGTCACTACAAATTCTAGTTCGTCAGCGCCAACACCCTCTACGCCTATTCCTGTCCATTCAAAATCCACAGTTGTTATTGGCGAGGAAGAAATCAACTTGACAGAACCTGCTGCGGCGCCTGTTGTAGCTCCTTGCGTAGCTAAGCCTTCTGTCATTGTATTAGGCAGGTCTGGTTCTTTAAAAAATTTGGTAGAAGTAACAATAAAACCATCCGTTCCTGTCCCTGGCGGTTTTTGCAAAGTGATACCTGGGGTAGTGACTGTCCATTCTATAGAATTAGAAACTCCAATGACGGCTCCTCCTCTAGCACCTGCTCCCCCAATACGATCAAAGTGCAAGGTCGCACAAGAAACAGGTTCTGAAAATGTAAATCTAATTGTACCAGTTTCTTTATCATCAGCAAAATCATCGATGTCTTCGAGGGGTGGTTCATTGATGATATCCCAAACCATTCTTAATTGTAAGGATGGATTACCTGCAACAGGTTCGCTATACCAGCTAGGATTAAGTTCTGTTAAAGTTGTTGAAGTACTGACATTCGAAATCAATGAAAGGCCAGGAGTTGACACCTCAACCATTACCGAAATACCATCTAAATCTGTTGTATATAGTTGTATACCCGGACTAGACCATTGTCCTGTTGTTTTAGTGAGACACTGTGAATTGAGGTTAATTTGAAAGAAAAAAAGAAAAAAAACACAGCAAGCGCAAAGCTTTCTTTTGACAGAATAGCATGAAAATTCAGATATAATGGGATGCACAAAGTCCATAAACAGCCCTACATACCTTAGTTATCATAAATTACGGAGTGCACTAATGACTACCTAATCTACTGATTCTCAGGTTGTTATTTAATATTGAGTTTAACTATTTTCAAGTATGGCGAACCACCTTGAATTTATAAACACAATGTATTGATTTAAAGCCACAAAATGGATTGAGTTAAATTTATATTGTACATGTGCAAACTTGAAGATATGTTATGCGAATTAGAACTATTAAGGTAGATCTTATTCAATCGATAACATCGTTTTTATAATGCGTTTATCAGCATATTGGGCCGTGTAAAAGTACAGGCCAGAATTAGGTAAATCCTCTTGATCCACAACAAGGCTATGCTCTCCAAACTGGTAAAACTGTTGGTGTTCGAAAACGACTTGACCTGTGACATTATGGATTGATACATTTACGTCTCCTGCAGCGGGGATGAAAAATCTAATTTGGGTCGTTAAACTGAATGGGTTTGGTTGATTTTGTTGCAGGGTGAATTCATGAGTTGGTTCTCCTTCAAATGTTAATGTAGGTTCAAATACCTCAAGCTGATCACCGATATATATTTCTGCAGGAGTCTTATCAGAGCTTAACAATATGAGATCACTGCTAAAGACTTCTTTTTCAGGTGTAACTATGATTGTAAATAATACTGGATTGGCAGGATTAATCACTTCATGTGCACTTATGGTCACATATTGATCAGTGATATAAATATCAGCTTCATTGACAAGAAGAGCACCCGATTGAATGGCAAGATCTGTAGCGTCCTGTAGTCTGAAGGTCCCTTGGAATCCTTTAATATCAAGATCACTTTTACTCCTAATAGGAATTTCGATAGAACTTTGATTGGCGGCTTTTTTATTTGGTGCAAACAACTGTAGTGTCGTCAATGATCTGGTTTCGGCTAATGAATTTGATTCTATTTTAGCATCCAAATTTACGTCTCCCACTTTAACGCCGATGAAATCCTCACTCATCAGATTAGATTCAAACTCATAAATATTTGAAATCTCAATGAATGGCCAAGGCACCATGTCATCAAAAAAGACTTGGCCTTGATTGACAAATCTCCAGCTCTCGTTATTAGGAAATGTAGAGATTGACTCTAAAATTAATTTCTTGATTAGTAAGACATCAGCAGATGACAATCTTTCATCATTCGTCGCATCAGCAGCGATGATTTTATAAGGACTATTTAGATCTTCTTTGCCTAATAAGTGATTATTAATAAGAATGAGATCAGCGGTACTTACGCCATTCAAATAGGCATCATCTTTAGTTACACTTATTTTATAATTTGCATGTAAGGCATTGTTATAGAAAGCATACTCACCTGCTTGATTGGTCATATAGTATGCTGGCTCTTTCTCCGCAGATTGCAAGGCGACCATAGCATCTTCGAGCATTTGACCTGATTCCACATGGATCTTACCTGCAATGATTCCTGCACTAGTTGACATCGTATCACAAGTACCTGTCGTGTCTATAAAGATCACCTGCGTTTCTCGAATGCTTGCCGTATTACAGCCATCTCTCACGGTCCACACAATATTAAATGTATCACCGGGCATTCCATCTCTAGAATTAATAGTGGCACTTGCCCCTTGAAATGTTTCGATGCTTCTACCCTCTTCATTTTCAATCGGATTCCTTTCATTATCTACAACGCGGACTGTCCATTGAATCATAGCAGGTGAGGTCTCGACTCCATCACACATATCCATTGCCTCAGCCGTGATATCTACAGACCCAATGCATAGCATAGAATCAACAGTGCTCACATTGACAATCACTGTGTCTTGCATTGTCGTAATAATTGGGGGCTCATCATCATCCACACTGATCTCTTGTCTAAACCGATAAACACCATCAAGTTCGACTTCTCTATATCTGAAATAAACAGAATCTTGGATAGCTGGACCTGCATTCCCACAATCAGAGCAGACACCTTGTGCAAAATCTTTTACCAGATCAAATAGATCAGGATCATTTTCTAGGGTATCCGTTACTGAAGGATCATAGGTACACCAATCAATAACTGTAAACGTATTCATGATTGTAAAACACGCTGAAATAGATGTCGTGGTATCACTCGTCATAGAAAAGGTGACTAGTCCGCATTCGGTATCACACCAAAACGGTCGAGAGTTCAAATCTTCTGGCATACAGCTTAAAGAACGACCACCACTTACGAAGGTACTTTCTTCTTCGATTTGATCATCAGTACAGCTTATTACAATTCCTAATCTAGATTCTCCAACAAAGGATTTTGGCCACTTGATTGTGTTCGGATCAAAGGCTGGGAAGGTATCTGAAACAATAATGATTTGATTACAAAATGGCTCTCCATCCGTGAATGCCATATCATCATTTGTATCTCCGTAAAACAATCTAATTATCGTATCCGAAGAACAGACTAATAGAGCTTCTTCGGATTGCACTTCTCTTACAGTGAGTGTACCACAGATACAATCGTCCTCTGAAGTAATCGTTGGGATTGGCAAAGTTGACAAATCCGTAGTACATGAAATACTTATTGTATCACAATTCTCAAATTGGAATGAAGTCCCTCCATTTAATGTTCTAATAATTTGTTCACATACAGGTTCTCCTTCATCCTGAATGGAATCTCTATTCATATCCAAGTACCAATTTCGAACAGTCTCATCACCCACACATCTGTCCTCCAATGCACCTGATTGATCGATCAGAATCCTTGGTAAATCAATACAACTACACAAGCCTTCTCCTAAGATTGCAGGCGGTGGAATTTGATCGATATTATCATCACATGATACAGCAACTTCTGAACAGATAAAATCAGCCATCGCCTCTCCTTGTAAAATCAGTAATTGATCACACGAGACATCAAGTGTATCAAATTGGCCGTTAGGATTAGAATCAACAAACCATCTTTGAATGATCGTATCTCCAACACAAACGGGGCCATCAATGATCACTTCTGCTATTGATAATTCGAATTGATTACACGTGCATATGCCAACTGTATTAATCTCAGGTGGAGCGATCTGACTTAAGGTATCAGTACAAGAGATGAATTGAGCCTCACAATTAAATGACATCTCACTCATACTACCATCTACACTGATTGATTGTCGACAACTTGCTTCTGTTTCTTGTGGAATCCCATCATTATTGGCGTCAACATACCACTCTCTGATAAATGACTCTCCAAAACAAATACCACCACCACTACCATCACTCAATAGAGTCAAGCTAAAATCCATACATCCGCATGCACTTTCAACTAGAACTTCTGGAACTGGTATCGAATCAGAAACGGTCTGACAGGATATAGTCTGATCCACACATGATAATGTCAGCGTTGCGTCTGTATCTTCAAGAATTATATTTTGAATACATGTTGGCTCATCAGTATCAAAGTTGTTATTGGCATTGATATCAGCATACCATTCTCTAAATAATGTATCACCTACACACCGATCTACTGCTCCAAATTGACGAAGGATTAATGGTTGAATATCAGGGCAAGTACATCCATCAGAGCTAACCACACTTGGGAGTTGTGCTGGAACTTGATCAAATTGACAATTGACACTTTGATCAGAGCATGTGATCTGGACATCGTCGGTTGAACCATCTACTATAAAATATTGTGTAAATGTAGATTCTGAATCATCTAACTGTCCATTATTATTTAAATCAATAGCCCATTCACGTTCAAAGACATCATTGAAGCAATACGATGATGGACTGTCTTCAATTAGGACGAACATGATATCATCTTCACAAGTGCATAGGCCCTGATTAAGAGATGCAGAAGGACGAATTGTATCAATATCAGTTGTGCAGGTGATGCGCGTCGTATCTGAAGCTATCATTGTATTAAGCTCCCCCGGGCTTGTGACAAATATCGCTTGTAAGCAATACGGTTCATTTTCATCCGCAAACTCATCACCGTCTAAATCTATGTACCACATTCTTGAGGTAGAATCTCCAACGCACAATGAATCAGACAAGCCGTCTCTGAATAATAAGGGCACAAAGTCCATACACCCACAAGCACTTTGGATCATCACATCAGGTGGCGGTAAGTCTTCTATATTTGAGGTACAGCTAATCTCAATTCGTTCACAAACAAAAGACACAAAGGCATTATCATCAGACAAACTAATATTCTGAATACACATTGGCTCATTCGGATCAAGGCTATTATTTTGATTCAGATCTGCATACCATTCTCTGACAAGGGTATCACCTACACATCCATCCTCTGCACCAAATTCTGTATGTAAATTGATTTGAATATCATCACAATTACATGAACCATTTGTATCAATTGTTGGTGGGACGAGTGGCGGATCTTCTTCGAGACAACTCACAGAATAATCTGAACAAACGAGCACGATGTCATTCATCATATCTACAATTAGCTCTTGCGTACAGCCTAATTCATCTTGCTCTTTTAATCCATTATTATTAACATCTATAAACCAATCTCTTCTAATCGTATCATTCAAACACAAGTCTCCAACAAAGGGCTGGCTAGCAGCGACTAAGTTTATGCCTTGCATGCATGAACAAAGACCTGCACCAATATTTAAATTAGGAACGACTGTGTTGATATCAGTATCACAAGCAATAGAGACTGGTCCACAATTTTCAATTTCTCCAGGTACGATATCTTGGATTCGTATTGTCTGCGTACATAGCGGCTCATTTTCAGCAGCAAAACCATCTTGATCAATGTCGATATACCAAGTCCTTGTAAAACTATCTCCTACGCATAAATCGTCAATATTGCTCTGAGACAACAATGTGGGATCAGAAGAGCTACAACTACAAAACCCTTCTGCGTTGATTTGCGGTGTCGGAAGATTATCGAGGACCGCTGTACACGTAATGACTTCATCTGAACAAACAAGTTGTGCAACTGCATTACCCACAATAATTAGAGGTTGAATACAGGCAGGTTCATTATTATCAAAGTTGTTATTTTGATTGATGTCAGCGTACCATTCTCTAAAAATTGTATCGCCTACACAAACATTTGAAATCGATGACTGACTTTGCATAATAACTGAAACATCCTCGCAGCGGCAGATACCTTCTGAGAACAACGCCGGAGCTTGCACATTATCCAGGTTATCAATACAACTCACACTAACAGCAGAGCAGTCAAAGCTCATCGCATTGTCTTGAACAATATCCGCTTCAGGAAATGCCAAGGTAAATGTCTGATTACACGATGGTTCGCCTGAATCAAATATGCCGTCTCTATCCAAATCAACATACCATTCGCGTACAATTTGGTCGCCATAACACAAACCATCTAATACAGGCGGATTGCGCAATTCTAACTGTGACGAAGAACATCCACAAGTGTTTTGGTTAATGACAGTTGGTATATATAAACTGTTTAAATCAGCCAAACAACTGATTGTTGCATCTTCACATTCAATCTGGACAGGCGTTTCAAAATTATTGATAAAAATATGCTGTTTACATTTTGGCTCATCGGTATCATAAGTCGCATTGCCATTCACATCAAGAAAATAGCGTCTTGCTATTGTATCCGTTGCACAGCTATTATTAGATCGAGTTTCTTCAAGAAGAAAGACCGTTGGCTTTGGACAATCGCAAGCACCAAGGCTCACAACTTCTGGTTCTTCAAAAAATAACGCAGGATCATCAGTACAACTGATTTCTGTATCTGTACATCGTAATTCAAAACTAACATCAGAATAATCGATGGTTATATTTTGAAGACATGCAGCTTCAGTATCATCCTTGCGATTATTTTGGTTGGCATCTATGTACCAAGAGCGCTGGATGACTTGCTCTTCACAAGTATTCGCTGCTTGTCCGACAAACTCTGTTTTTAAGAACTCATCGACACATAGGCACTGTGGTCCTTGACCTAAGATTGTAGGTACCGTCGCAGTGCTCAACTCCTGATCACATCTAATAGTCACTTCAGGACAATTTTCAAATGTAAATGTTTCAGGCTGTGTAGTGAGTACTATCCGTTGGGTACAGCTGGATTCATTGGAATCGGGCAACTGATTGTTATCCGCATCAAAATACCATTCCACGATTAAAGTATCTTGCCCGCAGGAATTATTTAAATATCTAGAGGATCCAATGCGAATTAAATCTTCATCACAGACACAAAATTTATTTCCAGCTATCTTAGGAAGAGGAATCGAATCAAGTTGTACATCGCAGGGCAGAGAAAGATCTTCACAAATAAATTCTACTTGATCATCATTGCCAGTGATAACAATCTGTTGAAAGCAATGAGGATCTCCTGCTCCAAATTCACCATCGGTATCTAAATCTATAAACCACTCTCTCGTCACGACGATTGAATCACAGTTTGATCTATTCACAGATTCTGAAGCATATTCAATAGGTAGATAGGAAGCTGGACATACACTGCCGTCAATTAATTCTGGTCCTGGTACGGAGTGGATATCTTCTTCGCAAGTGATTATGGCATCTTTACAAATAAGTTCGGGACCATTTTTATTTTGCACTAAAATGGTCACAAGACACTCATTTGTGTTACCAGATTCGTCTTGTACTATGAAAATAACTTCGATGAATTTATTTGCATCTTCGCAGCAAAACTGAATAAAATCAGCTGGTTGAGTAACGAATGGTCTTCGGTTTTTACCAGAATATTCACACTGTTTAGATTTCAATTCACCTAAATCAATAATTTCTGTTTTAGCTGAGCAGGACTGTGGGCTGTATCCGATAAATTCACCATCACAATTCGTGATAGGGATTGTCCAATCTTCTTTACGGACCACGAAGAATTCTAATTTACCACATTGAGAGTCATGGCTACCTTCATCAAAATCAGCTGCAAACAACTTAGCTGATCCATTGTCAAACTCCACTGTCGATGAACTTGTCAAGACTACTTGTGTGGCCACATTACAAATTGCAACTGGTGGCGTATCATCAATAATATTAAGAGATACGGACATCGTATCTGTATTCTTGCAATCATCAGCAACCAAGACAGTCAATTGTATTGGTGAGTTATTAATCCACAGGTTCTCTATGAATTCGCCTTTGACTTCTCCTTCATCGGTATACCAGCTAACGGTTACTGCACCACAATTATCTTCTGCTAAAATCACAGGCAATTTAGCTCTAGCGCTACAAGACCAGGGATCGATAATGACATTCATTTCAGTGAGTTCGGTCAGAATAACAGGTTTTTCAGTATCTGTGACTTCAATAATTTGATTTTCAGAAATCTCAAGAGTTGAATTACACCAATCTATAATTTTCCATGTTCTCACAATTTTCTCTCCACTACTGCAGGCATCAAATTTCACATCAGAATAAGAAGCAATCAAATTGCAAACTCTGTTATCAAAAGGAACCTTATTAGGCACAAGCACGACCGTGCTATCTGGATTTAAAATGGGTAAAAGACCACACACTATAGAATCAGAAAATTCTTTATCGATGACAGTCAACAGCTCCCATATCAATTTACCATCAATTGTATCGGTCGGCAAGACAGTGTCTCGAAGTCCTATAATCGTCTCAAGAATAAATGTATCACATCTATATAATGAATCCGGGACTAAATTGTGTTTATCCAAATAGAAGGGATAAGCATCAGAATACATGCCGGTGAGGTCATATATATCCTGAGGCGTATCACCTTCATTGCAGTTTAAGAATTGATCTTCAGGAAACACAATGTTATTTAGACTTGCATTGGCTGATGTATCTATGTCAATCTTATTTTGAATGACAGTTTGTCTTAGTAGTTCTACTGTTTTTAAGGAGCCGTGCGTAAGAATCTTCACCTCATGAAGAAGTGTAACAGTCTCGCCTCCTGCATCGCACACATCACCTTCTCGGATCAGCGTCTCTTTAATCTCTCCCAAAAACTCTGGGATACACATATCGACCATTAGCTCAGTCATATCATCAAGTGTCAAAAACACCGACGGAATATCAGCTCCACACCAGGTCCTACACCTTGGCGGTACGATTGTCTGGTCATGCCTGACAATACATGGTGCATTAAATACTGGAAGATGATTAGCTTCTAGGATCACATTTCCATTACAGGAATTGCCACCGCAGCTCACGCTAAAGGAAATTTCGGTTCCGACTTGATCCGCTGTTAACTCAGGGATTGGTCGTTTATGATGATCAAAAAAGGAGATTGTATACTCTTGTCCTTCAATTGGATTTTCTATGAATTTATCAACGTCTAGATCTATTGTGCAATCGTAACTGAGGCTGACTTGAAGACTATGGTTACAAACGAGTCCAGTGACAGTGCAGTCTTCTTGAGCAGATAAAGGGGAAATAGTCAATAGTAATAGACCTACCAGGGCAACAGAAGCCCGTGCACATAAAATTGATATAAACTTAAGTGGTTGAGTTAAGCAGTGTCGTGTTAAAATATTTCTACTAAATACGCTCATGTAGGCTGTATTACTTCATTCAAGTAGACATGAGCAAACTCTCTTTATAGATATAAAAAGAGAGACTCAAGCTGGTTACAGCACCAAATATAACATATTTATATATAAAATTTATCTTAATATGTTAAATATTTACACAGATATGATTTTTTATCAAATGTATTAATTTGGTAAACAGTGTTTTATACATTATAAATAATTCATATTCTGATATACAATACATATTTATTATACATAAATGAAAAAGCCGGACACATTTTCATGTCATCCGGCTTCGAAGATTAGTTTAGTGTTAGTTGGTCTTACTATAGCTTTTGTTGCAGCTTTTCGAGTTGGTCAAACTTACCAGCTGCTGCGAGAGCTGCTTGCTTTGGCCAAGAACTTGTATCTGCAAAGGCAAAGCGTTTGCCTGCTTTACTCATGATATCTGTCAATGATGTACTTGTTGTCCTAGATAGAGACATCCAATTCTTTATACCCGCTTTATTTAAAACTTTTTCAGTTTTGGGACCAATCCCTTCAATGAGCTTTAAATCATCCACTTTACTTGATTTAAAAACACCAGCCTTCGTCAACACCTTTTCAGCTTTGGAGGCCGATCCATCGCTCTTCTGGAAATCTATGAGTTTAGACCATTGGCCTTTAGCTGCATAGGTGGCTTGCTTAGGCCACAGTTTAACGTCTATAATTCTGTAACGGTCACCATGCTTATCTAATAAAGACCTGATCTCACCAGGCGAGTAGGATGACAAATCAGACCATGACTTGATGCCTTCTTTGCTTAACAAGGCATTCATCTTAGGTCCGACGCCTTCGATGATTTCGAGATTGCTCTCTTTGATCTTTGAACCTACATCTATGTTTTGAGTCGCTCTAAGCACTGAGGTTTTCTTCAGCTTTTTCGATTTGGTTTTAGATTTACTGGACTTTCCCTTTTGTTTGCTCTTCTTTTCATTTGAAGATACTTTTGTTTTAGCCCCTTTTGATGCCGACTTTTCTTTCCCGCCGTCTAATTTGTCTTGTAGCTTTTCGAGTCTTGTCCAATGGTTGCCTGCAGCGAGATTAGCTTGTCGTGTCCATGTAGATGGATCTAAATGACTAAACCGACTTCCAGCAGCTGCTAATATGTCTTTAAGTTCACTTGGTGTCTTTGTAGACAACTTAGCCCAACTCGTGATGCCATTCTGCTGTAAAAGCTCTGCTGTTTTTGGACCTATGCCTTCAATTGCTGTCAGGTCATGGTCCTCAATGTTCTGGAATCTGCCTGATGAAGCTTGTCTAAATCCCGAATCAATTTTCTTTTTCTTCTTTTTGACTTTAGACTTAGTTTCTTTTGTATTACCCTCAATCGATTTTTTATTTTGGTCTTTACTTTTTTTCTTTTTACCTGACTTCGATTTCTTCTTCTTTGTTTGTTCAATCTCAGCTTCGTTGGCAGACTTATGATCATCCATTTTATTACCAATGCCAACTACAGTTGCAGCAGAAGCCATGTTTAAAAAGTCTGTATTTGACGTTGACTCCGATGAAGACAGCTCTTGCTCACTATCTAATGATGGCTCTTCTAGAGCACCACCTTGCCCTTCATTAGCTTTTGCATCATGCCGTAGACCGAGTGCCTTGTTATGCTCCGTATATAATTTATCCTCAATTACATTATCTGTACTAGCTCCTGCTTTTAAGGAATCATCTACTGGACTTGTGATCGACTTAGGATTGGTTTCTGAGGAACTAGAAGAAATGAATGATCTATCGGGCTGGTTAGACTGGATGTCTTCAACGACTTCTGTTGTCTCGTCTATACTCGCTTCTTGCTTTCCGTCAATGCTTGATTCTGGACTGGAGCTTTGGCTTTCAGCTGAGCCTTCTTGATCAGATTCACTATCTACGATCGAACTCTTCTCTGACTCTTGACGCTTGCTTTGAAAATCAGCAGATTCGGTCAACTCACCACTTTGGCTAGAGGTTTCAGTTTGTATAGTATCGTTAGCAACTCCTCTTAATTCTTCTTCCCGAAGTTCTTTAAATGATTTTATCTCCGGCACTTTTTCGATAGCAGAATCTGATGTTTTAGCCAATATCGGATTGCCAATCGATTCTGCTGTCGTAGTGAATCCGGCTACAGCTGTTGCTGTCGGAGTCGACCGTTTTAAAGGAGTTGAAGTCGAGGCCTGCATAGCTAGTTCTTTAGCTTCTTCTATTTCATAGAGTTTGCCTTTTGCGAGTGCCAATTCTGCTTCCACGTGAGTTAAGCGTTGTCTAGATTTGTTTAGATCCTCATTGGTCACACTCAATTTTCCTTGACTGCTATTCAGATCTTCTTCTAGTCCTATTATTCTATTTGAATTTTTTGAGCGATTGGCCTCTAGCTCTGAAATTCTAGATTTATAGCTCCCTATGTAACGCATTCCAAAAATCAAACCCAATAAAAAGGGAAGCAACCATGGAATTAGCCAATGGCAATCGCAAAATGTAAATAAAAAGAACATGAGTTAATATTAAGAATTAATGATTTTTATTTCGATTCGTCTGTTTGCAGCCTTCTCTTCAGCAGTTGCATTTGTATTATTCTCCAATGGTTCATTCTCCCCTTTTGAGATTGTTATTAATTTTTCTTTGTCAATACCTAGTGCCAAAAGATAGGCTTTCACTTCTTCAGCTTTTTGATATCCCAATTTCAAATTGTTAACTTCTGATCCATCAGAATCAGTATGACCAGCAATCATAACTTTCTCGCCAGATTTTTTAATTCGTGCTGCCAATTCGTCTAGGTATTCTCTGATCTCTGGATTTGCAGCGATTAATTTATTTTCTAGATGAAGGGTCGCATTATTTTCTTGTTGTTGGACTATCTCACTTTCTGAATAATATCCAATGGATGACTTTGCTTGGCAATCAGTGTGTTCGGCTTGGCTATGTTTGGAGCTTTCTATGACAATACGACTTTCATCAATGATGCCATTGAAGAGCGCCTTGATGGACACAGCTCGATTTCTACCTAGTTCTGAATCATCGGATTCGATCGGATTATACCATGTCCTAATCAGCAATGATTGACCCTTAGGAAGATTCGATACAATGGAATCTCTTATCGTTTCCCAATTGCTACAAACTTCTGGATTTGGACTTGTCCATTTAAAACAAATCGGGCAAGCCACTTGAGAATCAGCTACTCCAATCGCACTCGTATTACAGGTTTTGTAGTCAGTATAATACTTCCATCCAAGGACCATCCAAAACAACAATGCCAGATAAGCCAATATTTTCATCATAATTTCAATTACTGATACTAAGATAAAGGAATTATTAGCAAAGAAATTCCTAAAAACTCTAGGAAAATTATTCGTAAGTTTATGATTAACAAGGATTAAGAATTGAAATACTTAATCGAGAACACGATACAACAAGACTCAGATAGATAAAAATCTATCTTGATGATGACTTTACATTATGGGACATTTACAATTACCGCTCAGGAAGGCGCCTTTCGCTAGGCCTACAATATGCTACATTTTAGGACTAATTAGTGTCTCCTATTTGCCTATAGATATTCGCTATGTGTATGCGAGCTTAGGCGTTTCCATATTCATTCAGGCAGTGAGTTATATAATGTCCACCGCCACTCCTTTTGGTATTAGCTTTTTGTCAATGTGCTTTACAATTGGCTATTTGCAATTATACACCTTGAATCATTCGACAGATATAAAGCTCTATTCTACCCTAGTGGATCATGAATTAAACTTTGATGCATTTGTTATTGATAAACCATATGCGAACAGTACGAACAGTAAAATTAAAGTCCCCGTCAACATCACGTCTATTCATTCACCACAAGACTCTTTTGAAACATCAATAGATGCAGATCTGGCTGTCATCGTATTTATAGATACTGAATTGATCACTCAAGATCGGTTATCGATTGGTGATCATGTCCTCCTGAAAGGACGCATGAGTGATATCAGGCATAATCCCAATCCGCACAGTTTTGACTATAAACGATATATGTTTAACAAAGGATTTAATTATTTGCTGTATGCCTCAGGAATTCAATTAGCTCCACAAAGCTCTACTTCTGTCAAAGGGTTTTTTCATAAAATCCAACAACAATTCGTCGTCAAACTGAAACAGAATATTAAAAATAATGACGCTTGCAATATTGCTGCGGCTATGGTTCTGGGACATAAAGATGACTTATCAGATGATATTAAAACAATCTATCGCAAAACGGGGTCAGCACATATTATTGCGGTGTCTGGACTTCACATTGACATTATAGCCTATCTATTGTTTTTGCTTTTGGGTAGGCATAGGATTACAAACAGCTATTTAAAAGTAATCCAATATGTGAGCTTAGTTTTGATGGTTTGGTCTTATGCGCTCTTAGTGGGAAGCTCAGCATCAGTGGTCAGGGCGGCTCTCATGTTTACCTTTTATATGCTGGCCCTCATCACATCTAGAAAGACAAACATTTGGAATATTTTGTCTTTAACAGCGCTATTAATGCTGGCATACAATCCTAGATATATTTATGATATCAGTTTTCAATTCTCATTTATCGGTGTGATTAGTATCGTCTATTTTTTTCCAAAGTTTAATTTTCTAAATAGATTCAAACGAAAAGTATTCAAGTGGTGGTTTGATGCCCTATTAGTATCCATTGTTGTACAAGTATTAATCGCTCCAATTAGTATCTACTATTTTAATTATTTCCCAATTGGATTTTTAATTTCTAATTCGGTTATGATCTTTTTTGTGTATATCATTATTCTTGGATCTGTTGCTGTTATTTTCGCATCTTATTTCATCCAGTCTATTACTTTTTATTTAGCTTCTGCATTAGAAAATACAATTACTGCTTTACATTCATTCCTGCGTATTATACATGCGATTAATTTTTCAGCATTTGAAAATTTACACTTAAGCCAAACAGATTTATTGTTTATTTATGCCTATATCGGTTTATTCCTTTTTGTGCTAAACAAGTTTACATTAAATCGAATAAAACTCTTCTTTTTTATTATCGCTTGTCACTTGGGCTATTTAAAATATACTCAGCAATCAAGTCCTTCCCCTATCATCATCGTTTACCATTGTCCACATAATAATTTGATTGACTTTATCTACGACGGTGTCTGTTATGCCTATTCTTCAAATGAAAGACACTACCCCTTTCATACTGAGTCAAATCGCTTAGCTAATGACGTGACTGAAGTTAGAGAACTGTGCGGTAATTATTATAAAGACACCTATATCCGAAAATCAGATCATGTCATTGAATTCTTTGACTACAAGCTATTGATGGAGTATGAAGATCAATTTGAAAATATAAATGAGTTTGATTTAATTATCGCCAAACCAAATTATACACCCGATGACCAAAGTTCGTATCCTATCCTCCTCAATACAAATGAAGCGTATGACAAGAGACATTTTCACAATAGCTATATCGAAGGACCATTTATTCAATATTTAAAATAGCCATGCTCAAAAAACTCTTTTACTTCACGAAACAAGAACGCAAGCAACTTTACATCTTAAGTGTACTGATGTCAGCTCTAATGATCCTCTACATATATCCAGATAAAAAAACGACGGATAGGAAAGCTCAATTCACGTTTATAAAAGCAATCGAAAAAGCTAAGATTGAAAAGAAACAAACTGAAATAAAAACACCTGAGTTAGCATTAACACCATTTGACCCTAACAAGATATCCGAATCCCAACTTATCAAAATGGGCTTACCAAGGCAAGGCATCAAGAGCCTTCTCAATTATAGAAAACTGGGTGGTCACATCAAAGATATAAAGCACTTTAAAAAAATGTATGGGTTTGAAGACATTGAAAACAAGCTACTTACTGGAGTTTTAATTTTCCCTCCCAAGCAAGTGTATTCCTCTCCATATCCAACTGACAAAAACAAGGATAGCGTTCTGTCAAAACGTCAATATAATCATGAACCGACGACACCATTCACCACTATAGCCAAGCCAAGTATAACTAAAGTAAAAAAAGACATCAATATTAATACGACAGACACAACAGAGCTCAAAACACTTTATGGTATTGGTTCATTTAGAGCAAAACGGATCATCAATTTTAGAAATGCGCTTGGTGGTTTTCATGATATCAACCAACTCTATAACACCCGACATGTACCTGATTCTATCATCACAAAACACATTGATAAATTTGTCATCGACTCCATGTCTATCCACAAAATCAAGATTAATGAAGCAACACAACAAGACCTAGCACAACATCCATTCATTTCTTGGCAGGCAGCGAAGCTCATCTGTAATTATAGGATAGAGCATGGAAAATATGATCATCCAAAAGAGCTATTCAAGTTGCATGGTTTGGATAGTGTTTCGATTCTGCGGATGCTTCCTTATATTTCTACACATTAGTGCTTGAGTCACGAGTGCCTCAAGAACTAATTATCTAGTCGTCTTAAATTGTTCTTTTACGCCTTCTCTGCATTACAGAACCGGCCTTGATAGCTTTTGAATCTCAGCCCTTCAGGCTGATGACCTTATTTTGTTTATATCTAGGGGCCATGCCCCTAGCTTTGGAATCTCAGCCTTTCAGGCTGTTTATGCTTGGTAGCTTGAAGGGATATGACTTTTATAAATGAGGGCATCGCCTATCATCTTGAATACTGCAATTAATCTAGAGTCTGTCAAGGTACGACGCTTTCACAGTATTTATGGCTATCAGACCGAACCTGTGCCTTGA
>CALGLU010000047.1 GCA_937959275.1 uncultured Saprospiraceae bacterium
AGTAGATGGAGTCCGAAGACCCCAATCTACACAGAATGAACATCTGTATGAACAAACATCAGACGCTCTTCTTCGTCTTTGACAAAGTATGAAATTAATATGGAAATATGCTTGTTTTTATCACAGTACCTATGGCTATCATGGCGAACCTGTGCCTTGAGTAGACAAAAAATAACTACTTTCATACAGCCATTTATTTAGTGCTTGAGACACTAGGCTATCAGACCGAACCTGCGCCTAGTTCATGCACAAACTACTATCAAATTCAACTAGTCAATATATACTTGACAGAGCACTAGATAAGAAATGAGTCCTTCTTTGATCTGGGTGATTTGATAGATCTAGATCGGTCTTCAATGACATTTCTGAACTAGAACGAATCGATGACAACAATACCTTTATTTTGAAATGCATCCATATTCCGTAAGGCTTTAGTAGAATCTTCAAGTGAAATGGTTTTTTCTATCAGCCTTGAGGGTTGTAGTTTCCCTGCCTGAATCATGTCTAACATGTCTGGATATTTATAGGCCTGCATCCCGTGACTCCCAATAATTTCCAATTCGTTAGCTAGTACTGCATCCATCGGAATTTGCGGATGTTCATGATCCCCAGTCATGAGGCCAACTTGTATATGTCTACCTCTTTTCCGCAAATTTGAGATTGAATTAAAACAGGTCTCTTGGCTACCAAATGCATCAACAGAGACATGAGCGCCTCCTTCAGTCAATGACCTTATTTCATCTATAATAAACCGGCTATGAGATGCATTCACGACATGAATAGCACCTAGCTGTTTTGCTAACTGCAGACTTTCTTCATCAATGTCGACAGCTATGACTTGAGCCCCAAGAGCCGTTGCTATCATAATCGCGGATAAGCCCACGCCCCCGCAACCATGGATCACAACGAATTGTCCTTCTGAAACTTTGCCTTGCTCAACAATGGCTCGAAACGATGTGGTAAATCTGCATCCCAATGTAGCAGCAGTCACATAGTCAATGTCTTCAGGAAGATGCACAAGGTTCGTGTCCGCATGGTTTAGCTTGACATATTCTGCAAAGGAACCCCAGTGCGTAAAACCAGGTTGTGACTGGTGATCACAGACTTGATGGTTGCCCGTTTGGCATTGCTCACATGTGCCGCAGGCACAAACAAAAGGTACGGTCACTCGATCACCTACTTTAAATTTAAGCACTTTTTTTCCTGTAGCCTCAATGATACCAGCTAATTCGTGCCCAGGCACATGCGGCAATTCTATATCATCATCATGGCCCATCCAGCCATGCCAATCACTGCGGCAGAGCCCCGTCGCTTTCACCTTGACAATAACACCATGAGGTGCAGGACTCGGATCTTTCACTTGTTGAACAGTGATATCTCCTTGAAATGTTTCATATAGAGCAGCTCTCATGTGCGGTCAGACATTACAGGGATTTTTGCAAATGTTCCTTATAATAGTTTGCACTATCTTCTGCACTTTTCATCGAGCTGTGCGCATAATTACCACCTTGCTCTATATAACAGTACTCCAAACCAGACTCAACTGGATCAGGTAATAATTTTGTATAGTCAATTGAACCATTGCCTAACTCAGTATAATCTCTGCTGACCTTATCCATATCTTTAATATGCCACATCACAAACCGGCCAGGCTGTTTCTTAATCAATTCAGCTGGAGTAAATGATGATGAATGCATCACCCAATACATATCTATTTGCAACTTGACAAGCGCAGGATCAGTTTCAGCTATTATGATATCGTAAGCTGTGATACCATCATGGTCTTCAAATTCGAATCCGTGATTGTGATAAGCAAAGCCTAATCCAGCAGCTGTGACTTGTTCACCAATCAAGTTGAGCTTGTCAGGCATCAATTTAAAATTTTGGAGTGTCCGTTGTTCAGGTGCAATCCATGGCCAGGTGATATACGGACTGTTAAGCGTTTTAGCTCCTGCGATGCACTGATCTACATAGCGTCGCAACTCATCGTCTGATTTGTCCAGATAAGGAGAAAAGCCATAATGCCCGCTCGTCACACTGAGTCCCATATCATCAAGACGTTGTTTAAACTCTGCAGCTTTAATGCCATAGAACATTCCATTGACTTCATCAAACCCATTGGCTTCAAAATCTTCATAGCCCATTGACTTTAAAGCTTCTAAGGTTGCTATGGGATCTTTAGCCATCTCGTCTCGTATAGAGTAGAGCTGATAGCCCATTTTATACTTTGGTTTCTGTTCCATCGGCTTGCATGTTATGGGTACGAATGTTGTCGCACAAAGAGCGCTTGATTTTTCTATAAAATGTCTTCGATTCATTCAATGGTTAGTTTTATTAGTTCGTGACGAATAGGCTTGAAGTTAGTGAATTTGTTTGCAAAGCGATGCTTGTACTTCTACAAAAATCCATGAGGCTTGTCATTCAGATCCTGTCTTAATACAGATAGTCTCGATCCAGAATCTGACATTTTGAGATCTTGAATCGAGTTCAGGATGACAGTTCGGGGTGCTGTTTTGGCACCAACAGAATTCACTATATTCTACACACCTCTGCAAAGAGGTAAGTAAAGATTTCAAACTAAAGGATCACTTCGCCGATTCAAACCGAATGTCCACTTCTCCATTGATCAATCTATTCTCAATATCCAAGTCACTAAAGACGCCTCTTACATCCTTTTGTTCCGTATTAAGATAGTATGTTTTGACAAATGCTTCTAATCTGGTAAACGGAGCGATGCCTGTCAATTGAAAACTAAAATGGATCACTGTTCCATTTTGAATCAACTCAAAACTGTTCTTATTAATTAATATGCCTTCCGTTAAAGAAGTCATTTTAAATGTATCAGCAATTACCATTTATCAAGTCACCAATAAACCAACCATAGTCCAGACCATTTCAACATTTGTGATAAAATGACGCCTATGACATACTTCATCAAACTGATATTCGATTTCAGTAAGAAAATGTTACTTTGCATGACTAACTAACACACCAACTCCTCATACCTTAAACTGACACTTATCTTGAAAAATTACTTTCTTTTCTTGTGCGTCTTATCCGCCTCACTAAACTTAATTGCAAATCCTACGACCGAATCTTTAGCTGTCGTCGACACGATTAAAACAGTCTCGGATGGTGACTGGAGTGATCCCACTACTTGGTCCAACAATCAACTGCCATCAATTAGCGACAATGTAAAGATCCCTAATGGGTTTAAAGTTGTGTTAGATACAGATACAGAAGTTAGGACCTTATTAATCAATGGAACCTTAACAGCAGACACATCTCAAGACTTATCCCTTTCTGCTGGATGGATACTCGTCGCTGGTCCGGAATCAGAATTTATCTGGGGAACTGAAGCCAAACCGTATGATAAAAAAGGCGTTATCACTTTGAGAGGCGTTGGTAGCAATCATATGTCCATGGGAGATAAATTTTTAGCTGGCATGGACTCAACGACAATTGAATTACATGGAAAGTCTAAAAAATCATGGACAAAAATTAATCAAACAGCAAACAGGGGCGATCTTGACATTGTTCTCCTCGAAGCAGTTGATTGGGAAGTTGGAGATGAGATCGTCATAGCCTCCACAGACTTCGATCCACATGAGGCCGAGAAAAGAATGATAACAGCGATTAGTGCTGACCAAAAAACGATTTCTCTTGATTGCCCTTTAGCATACAAGCATTGGGGGACACTGCAAACTTTTGATGATGATACGCGAATATTAGATGAACGAGCTGAAGTTGGCTTATTAACTAGAAACCTGAAAATTCAGGGAAATGAAGCATCTGAAGACAATAGATTTGGAGGACATATGATGATTATGAATACTGCTGTTGTTCATGTATCTGGTATTCAGTTATATCGAATGGGACAATTTGGAGTATTGGGAAGGTACCCATTCCACTGGCACAAGAGTTTAGATGTGAGTGGCCAATACATTAAAAATTCAACGATCGAACGATCATTTAATCGAGCGGTCACAGTGCATGGTACAGACAATGCGGAGATCATTGACAATGTTGCTTACGATCATATTGGTCATGGCTTTTTCTTAGAAGATGCCTCCGAGCAAGGCAATATATTTGATGGCAATCTTGGCATACTTTCTAGAATTCCAGTCAACGCAAACGGTCAACCTGCGGGCATTGAGCCTCATGATATTGTCATCCGGGCTGGTGTTCACTTATCTCCAGCTACCTTCTGGATCACCAATAATAGTAACACCTTTATTAATAATGTAGCTGCTGGCTCCGAAGGGACAGGCTTTTGGTATATTAGTCCAGAGAGAGATTTCTTTGACGACAATGCGCCCAGAAGGGATTACAGCCTTTTTCCACTTAAAATTGATTCGTTTGAAAACAATGTGGCCCATTCTTGTTTGGCTTTGGGTGTTGCCTTCAATGGGAATATGGATGCTTCTAAAGAGGTGGATCCGCTCAATACGACCCGCAGTACTCCACCAAATCCACATTTAAAAAACAACACCGTGTACAAATGTGAGGGCAATGGTTTGTGGACATTGACTAGAGCGGCGATCTATGAAAATTGGATTTTTGCAGATAATGGTGCAGCGACATTCCATGTGTTTTTTCAAACATTTAGAAATTGTCTCTTTATAGGTCGTTCAGATAATGTCGGGACTTTAGATAGTGATGAAGATGCGGCATTAGGCTACAATAATCCAGATGACTTAATTATCAAAAAGGAATCAAGATTTAATGCCTTTGCATTTTATGATGGACCACTGGGGTTAGAGGATTGTCATTTTGATAATTATCCTGATGAATCTTCACAGCTACTCACCATTCTTGGAGCAGCAGTTGTTTCTTCTTCTAATTATGCAATCAATACCAGCTTTGGCCCAAATGTCGAGGTTAAAGAAAAATTGACCTATCTGACAACGGCAAGAGATGGCAGAAAGGGGACGAATCATGAGGATAATGTATTCTCGACTGTGTTTAATGATCGAGATGGTACATTTACCGGCAGCCAAGGATCCTATTCTATTAAGTTGGCTCCACCAAATACCTATTATCCATATGATCCTGCTTTCTTTCACGAGCCCAATGCGCAAGTCAAACCAGATTGGGATGCTTACTACAACGCGACAGCTAAGTTTGCTGTTATTGAAGCAAAAGGTGTTGTGACAACTCAAACCAGTTCACCCGCAGTCGATTCTGATCAATTTGTAAGAAGACATTTAATGAATGGACAATCCAATGTGACATCAATGGAAAATTCATCTGTTGCAAATGCCAATCACTGGAAGTTTCCAGTTATTATGAATCAACCATCGGGGAACAGCTCAAAATATACCTACTCGTTTCAGAATGTTGAAGTCGCAAGAAAATGGAAAGGTCTACGGCTGACACATGCTGGTTATGATCAGGCAAACAAAGAATATGTCGATGTCGAATTTGTCAATGTTCCGAATGATGTATTTTTTGAGCGTGATGATGCGAATAATTGTGTGACAGGTATTGAGACAGTCTATTGCTATTTACCAAAAGAATTCGATAGTTTATCAGACCTGCAATCACAAAATGATTCAACAGGTTATTATCAGGATGATAATTCATTACACATACGATTTGTAGCAGATGATGAATTTAAACAATTTGGAGGTAGTTATCGGACTGCCCAATCAACTGGATTTAATGTCAGCTTCGTAGCGCAAACAGCATTAGATTTTGCCATCCAGAGAGTCATACCTTTAGCTGAATTTAATACTGGCATCGATAGTCGAGGTCTGCAAGGTACGAATGGAAATCTGCCGTTGACAGGGATTGGAGCTCACAACAATGGATTTAATTTTTTCTATGTTCATAATGATGGTGATGCCGTTGCAGAACACACAGATTATTTCTTACAATTCAAGCCACAAGTGTGGACACCATTTCCGACATTAAATATCCAATTAGCTACCTCAGTACAGGCGCAAGTGTTTATTCGTGATGGGTCTACATATCATTATTTAGGTCAAGCCGGTCATGGACAGAATTCATTTTCGCTTTCTGGATTAAGTACGAATTTGTGGGAAGTCAATGAAGTGATTCTTAGATATCATGAAGCAGATATTCCAAATATCAACACACCAACTGTCGTCCATTTAGAACAAATGACATTAGGCACTGGCTTAGGTGATGGAGATGGTGACGGTATTAATGATCAAGAAGAAAAACTTGCCTGTCGCAATCCGAATAGTGCAGCAGATATGGAATTCGATTTTGACTTAGATACCCTTGGTTGGCAAAAAGTAGATATCGCTGCTGAAGATTTCGGCACTAGAGAATTTTGGTATTTTAGAGTTGATAATGCAGCAGACCCTAGAATCGTCCGAGAAGACTTACATATGAACGGGAATGATTTTTCTAAAATTTATATCCGGTTTCAATCAGAACATGCCAAGCTAGTAGATCTATGGTGGGGCACTGCTTCAAATCCTTCAATTGAAAGTACAGCGAGGCGATTAAGCTTTAATTATACTACGCCAAATGAATGGGTAGAAGCCGAATTTGATATGACCGGTCATCCCCAATGGGTCAATAATACAATTACCAGCTTGCGATTTGATCCCCCATCAGACACATCCAAGAAAGTACATACATCCATAGATTTTATTAGAAATGAAAACGCCGAGAAAATTTATATCACTCAATCTAGTACAGCTTCTTGTCTGGGAGACCCTGTCGAATTTACGGCTATACTGAATAATCCAGTAGGTGGAGAAAGCTTTCAATGGCAATTTTACAAAGACGGAAATTGGCAGGATGTGATAAATGGTTCTGGAGCAAATAGTTTGATCTATACAACAGATGCTGCCTTTGGTAACCTTCCTTATCGAGTCAGATATAGCAGCACTGGTTGTGAGAGCTATAGCACACCAGTTGAGGCCACTCTCATAAACATTCCAACCATCGAGATTCCGGAAACATTTACTGGCTGTTCATCATCTTCGAGTTACTTAAGCTTAGATGCTAATCCGCAAGGAGGTACATTTTCTCATCCAGCCATAGTAGGCAATCCAATCTATATCAATGCGGGAGGCCCTGCCGTCGCTATTAATGGTGTCAATTGGATCGCTGATAATTATTTTCAGAATGGGACTGCTTTTGCTTACAATCCAAATACGAATATAGCAGGCACAGATTCGGATGATCTGTATCTTACCGAGCGTTGGTTTGGAGGAACTGCACTCCAATATGAAATCCCTGTTCCTGATGGAGAATACTTAGTCTTACTCCATTTTGCTGAAGCGTGGCCAACTGCCTTTAATCCAGGTATACGTGTCTTTGATATTGAAATAGAAGGCGCATTGGTTGATGAGGATTATGACATCTATGCGTCGATTGGCAGCCTGACTGCAGATGTCAGACCCTATCGTGTACATGTCGAAGATGGCGTGCTTAATCTTGATTTAATAAAAGGTATTCAAAATCCTAAGCTCAATGCCATTAGTGTATTGCCTAGAAGTCTTGATCCTGCAGCCTTGATTGTGGACACTCATCTTTTAGAATTTGAGTATATCGATGAAGCTACTGGTTGCATTTATAATGCCTCAAGCGAATTAGAAATACTTGCTCCACCTAGTCCACCATTTACCTATCAAGGAGGCTCACCAGAAATGTGCGAATCCGCAAGTCCAATTAATTTGGTCGCATCACCAAGTGGTGGTGTTTGGACAGGAAATGGTATTGTTGGCTCAGCTATATTTATCAACTGCGGTGATGCAGCTACTCCGACATCAGATGGTGACATCACTTGGCAAACGGATGACTATTTTAGTGTTGCATCAACCAGGGAGTACCCAAATGGCTTCATTAATTATTATGCAAATGAAGAAATCTTTAGAACAGAAAGAGTAAGGACTATAAACTTCAGATATGACATATCTGTACCAGCGGGATCATATGAGGTCTTACTTTATTTTGCAGAAACATGGCCATCAAACCAAGCTACAGGCTTACGGACATTTGATATAGAAATAGAAGGAACCACTGTAGCTAGTGACTTTGACATTTTTAAAGAAGCAGGTGGATATGCAGCATTGATTAAAAGTTACACCGTCAACTCTAGCGACGGGTTTTTAAATATCGAATTCGTCAAGAAAAATGATTTTCCTAAAATCAATGCGATTGCCATTTTACCAATCAGCTATGATCCATCGCTGGCTGGACCTGGTACACATGAATTGATCTATACATACAACGATCCGTTGATTGGATGCTCTAGTCAGAATAATGCATTCATCATCGTCAACCCAAATCCTGACGCAATCGCTACACCAAGTGGTCTTGAAAGCTGTCCAGGAGAAGCGATTCAACTAATCGGTAACACTAGTTCCAGTTCAGGCTCCATAACGTACGAATGGCGAATCGCGGGCGATGCAACAGGTTTTGCAAACAGTCAAACCACAAGTATCTCTCCGATGGTTGATACAGCATACGAGCTTTGGGTGAGTCAAGATGGCTGCCAGTCTCTACCCACAACTATTCATATTGATGTTGCTCCATATAATGATAACAGTAAGACATATGTTGGTCCGTTGGCGATTCCAGATGGAACACATAAGCGGGTGAATGTCCAAATACTAATGGATGGATCTATAGGAGATGTTGAATTATTAGGAGGAGATAAAGCTGAATTTAGAGCTGGTGATAATATTACGGTGGAACCAGGATTTACTGTGCGGCCTGGAGCTGAACTTTTGCTGACAATTGAGAATTGTAATTAGGGGTTGTTGGATTGGTGATTGGTTAATTGGTGGATTGGTTAAACTATTCATCAGTCAACTAATCACCAATCACGATTCACCAGTCAACTATTCCCCAAGTAAAAACTGCGCCTCGATCTCAACCGGAATATTATCTGGCAACGAGCCCATGCCCACAGCTGATCGGACACCAATACCTTTCTCTTGTCCCCACACCTGTTCAAATAATTCACTACAACCATTAATCACATACGGATGTGCTTCAAAATCAGACACACAATTCACCATCCCTAACACCTTTACGACCCGATCGATTTTATCTAAACTCCCGAGGTTAGCTTTAAGTGTGGCTAGGATAGCCAGGCCGACAAGCTGAGCTGATGCCTTAGCACCCTCTTTATCAAAATCAACACCAACTTTGCCAATCAATAAAGTCCCATCCGGTTGAAAGGTGCCGTGCCCACTTACATAAACCATATTGCCTACTTGCAAAAACGGTTTGTACACGCCGATCGGTTTGGGTGGTGGAGGTAACACTAAGCCTAATGATTCAAATCGTTGGTCAGCACTCATATCCATATTGTTTTAATGCAAAATACTATTTAGTATCAGAATCCCTATTAATCCAACAACAGAAACAATCGTCTCCATCACAGACCAAGTTTTTAAGGTATCCTTTACACTCATATTGAAAAACTCCTTGAACATCCAAAATCCGCCATCGTTGACATGCGAAAACATCAAACTCCCAGCTCCTGTCGCCAGCACCATCAGATTCGGATCAACACCAGTGCTCGCTATGAGTGGCAACACAATCCCGGCACTCGTCAGTCCAGCCACTGTCGCTGAGCCAACACACACTCTGATCACCGCCGCAATACTCCAAGCCAACAACAAGGGTGAAGCATTGATGCCTTGTAATTTTTCACCTAGAAATTGACTGACTTCACTGACAACTAAAACTTCTTTGAGTGCGCCCGCTCCTGCAATGATCAACAAAATCACGGCCACACCTTTCACTGCTTCTCCGCAAATAGATGTCAACTCCGTCATCGTCTTGCCTCTCTGGATGCCTAAGGTGTACAGTGCAATGAGGACAGTCAGCAACATCGCAATAATCGGATTTCCAATAAAATCAACAACAGCCTCAACAGCACTAGGCTTCGCGGGCAGCAGATCAATCACAGCAGAAGACAGCAATAAAATAACCGGCAACAAGGCAGTCAATATACTCGTGCTCAATGGAGGTAATTCACTTTTCTCAAATGTCTTGGACGCCATCATGGCTTTTAAAGGTGTCGGATTGTATTTTTTTAATGTGCTCCCAAATAAGGGCCCGCCTATAATAATCGCTGGTATAGCAACGATCAAGCCATATAACAATGTCTTACTCATATCCGCTCCAAAATCAACAACCAAAGCCGTCGGTGCAGGATGTGGTGGCAGATAACCGTGTGTGACTGACAAGGCGGCCAACATCGGCAAGCCAATATATAAAAGCGGCAATCGCGTCGTGGCTGCGATCGTAAAGACAAGCGGCACCAAGATCACAAAGCCAACAGAATAAAACATCGGAATCCCAACGATAAAACCAGTCAACACAACAGCCCACTGCACATACTTACTGGGAAAGGCAGCGATAAGACTATTGGCAATTTGCTGAGCAGCTCCACTCTCCGCGACCAGCTTACCGAGCATCGCTCCCAGGCCTAAAATAATGACCAAGAAGCCAAGTGTATTGCCAATTCCCGTTTGAATGGCTTTCGTAACCGTCGCAACAGGCAAACCCATCGCTAAGCCAATAAAAAGCGTGGCGATGATAAAGGAAATAAACGTATCTAACTTAACGTACCCAATGAGTAGAATGAGAATAGCTATCCCTAAGAGGACAATGATTAATGGCATAGGATTTTTGTCTAATGGCGATGCATGTGGGAAAATACGAAAAGGCTTTTAAAGGACTATTAAACAAGGATGACCATGAGAAAATTATAAATACATTGTAAAAATATGAAATATGATAGAATTGTTATCTTTGTATAAAGAAGAATAAATTTATCATTTAGACTCATACTTTATCAAAATTGTAATTCATAAATGTATTATAGAAGAAAAGTAGTACTATCCTTATTGCAACTTATTGATAATGAATCAGATAAGATCAGTTTACAGAAATTACTATTTCTATATTCCAAACGTAAAAAAGAACCTGAATATGAATTCATTCCTTACAAATACGGGTGCTATTCTTATTCATTAACAGCAGACCTAAATACTATGGTGAAAAAAGGGATGTTATCTGAAACAGAAAAAAGCTATTCTAAGATAGATAAAACAGATTATATAAAATCACTCAAATCTGATGATAAAACATTTTTGCAAGAGACAATATATGCATATGGAAAAATGAGTAAAAAAGCATTGATTACTCATACATACTTAAATTTTCCATTCTATGCTATTAATAGCGAAATAGCGGAAGGATTATTACCTGAAAAATATTTAGCTAAGATATCAAATGCCAAACCTACAGATTCAAAGTCTGTATTGTTCACGATTGGGTATGAAGGAATTTCATTAGAACACTATTTAGTTAAGCTCATTAAAAATAATGTCAAATTGTTAATAGATGTTAGGAAGAACCCACTTAGTATGAAATTTGGATTTAGCAAAACATTATTGAAAAAATATTGTAACAGCTTAGGAATTGATTATGTCCATTACCCAGAAGTAGGAATCGATTCCAAACAGCGAAAAAATTTAAATGCCCAGGAGGACTATGATGATTTATTCAAAATTTATAGCTCAACGACTTTAAAAAATGAAATTGAGGGGCAAGAAAAAATCATAGAAAATATTTTTTATAAAAAAAGAGTTGCATTAACTTGTTTTGAAGCTGAATATTGTCAATGCCATAGATCACATTTAGCAAATTCAATTTCTAAATTTCCAAATTTTAATTCTGAAATAGTTCATCTCTAAACAATGCCTAGAAAGAAGGTCCTATTAACAGTAACAACTTATCCACTACCATCACGAAGTTATGACGAGTTAGTATGTACTGCAGGAATTCTCGAAGATGGGACATGGATAAGAATATATCCAGTTCCACTAAGTTTTTTAATAAATTTAAAAGGAACAGGGCAGGTAAATAATGTAAAATATACTTGGGTAGAATTAGATTTAAATAAAAGAACTGATGATTTTAGGCCAGAAAGTTATTCGCCGAAAAACTATAATTTTAAAGACATTATCATTGGAAATAGAATTGGAACAGATAATAATTGGAACAGAAGAAAGGAACTTTGCATATCTAATATCTACACTAATCTTAGTAAATTAATTGAAGCATCTAAAAGTCCAAATAATATTTCTCTAGCAACATTTAAACCTTCAAAGATTATTTCAATTGAGATTGAAGAAGACGAGAGAGAATGGAAAAATGAGTGGAAAGAATTAAGAAAACAAAGAGATTTATTCGATACTGACAAATCTCCAGAAATACTAATACCAAAACTTCCGTACAAATTCTATTATAAATTTGAAGATGATAGTAACAAATCAAGTAGGTTAATGATTGAAGATTGGGAGATTGGCGCTCTTTATTGGAATTGTCTACGAAGAGCAGAAGGGGACGAATCAATTGCTTTAGAAAAAGTTAAGCAGAAATACGAAAATGATTTCAAGAAAAATAAAGATATTTATTTATTCCTTGGAACAACAAAACAATGGCATTTGCGAAGAGCCAAGAATCCATTTGTAATCATAGGCGTATTTTATCCAAAAAAAGATGATCAATTAAAGCTATTTTAGTGTATATCATATATTAAAAATAGCTAAGAATATTTGATTCTGGGATCACTTCTATATAAAATCTGAATTTGTTATTCAGAACATTGACTAGATTTATCAATTAATTTAAATGTCTGTCAATTAATATTCAATATTGAAAAAACGATACATTCTATTATTACTTCTGCTCCTTCTAACCTTCATTTCTATATACCTGATGCAAGATTTTCAAAAAACGGAAAGCAGCATTTATTTCAATGGCAACATATTGACGATGGAAACTATGCAAGATCAACCTGAAGCTATCTTTGTAGAACACGGTATCATAAAATCTATTGGCCCTCAAGAAGAGATTTTAACATTAAAAAAGAAGAATACGACCATCGTCAATCTTGAAGGAAAAACATTACTGCCGGGATTTATTGATCCACATACACATCCAGCAATATCTACGTTTTTGCACGGCATGGTGGATCTTTCTGGTTTTACGCATCGCACGCCTGAAGACTTGTGGCAACATTTAAAAAAAGAATTAAATGGATTCGAAAAAGGCGAATGGGTGATCTGCAAGGGCTTTGACCCGATGCTCATCCAAGGTCTTGAGGCACCACATATTAACTTTATGGATTCCATTGCTCCGCATAATCCGCTCGTTATTATTTCGCAAAGTTTACATTCTTATTGGGCAAATACAGTTGCATTTCAAGAAGTCAATATTTCGAAAGACACGCCTGACCCAACACCAACGAGTTATTATGAAAAAGATGATATGGGCGAGCTCACTGGATTTATTGCAGAGACTGTTGCTTTAGCGCCCTTCGCTACAAAACTGGAAGAGATCTTTACAGCCCAACAAATGATAGACAATACCTACGAGGTATTACAAGAGTATGCGCGGATGGGCAACACAACAATCGTCACTGCTGGCCTGACAATTCAAGATGCAAAACCACTCCGTCTGTACGAGCACATCTCTTCACAAAAACCGACAATTATCAATCAAGTTTTAGCAACCGTCGGCTTCTTCCCTCAACGCTCTGCTGCTGTCAGGCACTTTATTTATGTCAGACATGATCGCCCTTTTTTATTACCAGAATCACCAGATAACGGAGATGACTTTTATAAAATTATCGGTGTCAAACATTGGTATGATGGTTCACCTTATACAGGTTCAATGTATTTAAGTCAGCCCTATGAAGTATCTGACTTAACAAGCAAAGGTTTAGGCATTCCTAAAGGCTATGCTGGAAAACGATTATTAGAAAAAGAAGAGCTTGCCTCTTTTATAAAAACCTATCAAAATAAAGGCTGGCAGATTGCTGTGCATGTGCAAGGTGATCAAGCCATACGAGAGACACTTGATGCTTTCGACATGGTCAATCAAAACAGTTTAGTGACGCCGTTTAGGCATCGCTTAGAGCATTGTTTGTTATTGCCAACAGAAGACATCTCTCGTTTAGTAAGACTGAATATGACGCCGAGCATTCACATCAATCATCTGTATTATTATGGCCAAGCCTTGAAGCAAGACATTATTGGTGCAGAGCGAGCAGAGCGCATTTTACCGCTTGGTGATCTGGAGGCTGCGGGATTGACATATACACTTCATGCAGATCAGCCGATGTTTAAAAGTGATCCTTTACACTTAATCCAAACAGCTGTCCGTAGACAAACAAAAGAAGGCGAAGTGATTGGGGAGTCTCAAAAAATAACAATTGAGCAAGCTTTACGAACCATGACAATTGATGCCGCTTGGCAGATTCATATGGAAGATAAAATAGGGTCGATTAAAGTTGGGAAATATGCTGACTTTGTGATTTTGGATCAAAACCCCTTTGCGGTCCATGTTGACGAATTGCGGAGCATAAACATCTCACAAACAATTGTGCATGGCAATCGAATTTAACTAATGCAGGTTACAGTCCCTAAGCTATAAAATCTGTAAATACGTCAGGAAATTTTGACATTTATTTCTGTCAATTTTTCAGAATGATTCTACTGGCATATTAGTTGAGAAACAGCTATTGAAATTTTCAAATTATTATATCGATGCTGCCACAGAAACATCTGTTGAAGTATACTGATTTTTGCATTTCTATCGTGTTGATTTCCATCGGATTTTGGATGTATCATTATGCCTTCAACAATGAATTCTTACATTGGGATGACCAATATTATATCACAGAAAATCCATTGTTACAAAATCCGAGTTGGGAAAACCTGCAACTCTTGTTATCCAAAATCATTTCAAACAATTATCATCCTTTGACTATGCTTAGTTTTTGGATAAACGCTGCGCAGAGTGGGATTGACAATGCATATCCTTTCATCGTGACTAATGTGTCAATCCATATTTGTAATGGTATACTGGTGTACTTTCTTTTAAAAGAAATACTTGAAGAAAACTTATGGATTCCAATTTTCGCTGCCATCCTATTTATTATCCATCCTATGCATCTAGAATCTGTAATCTGGGTTTCTGAAAGAAAAGATGTATTGTATTCATTTTTCTTTTTATGCTCACTTATCTTTTATAGCAGGTTTATTGTCTTTAAAAAATATTCGTTTTGGTTCTTGTCCTTTCTTTTCTTTATCTGCTCCTGTTTATCCAAAGCGATGGCAGTGTCATTGGTACCATGTTTATTATTGATTGATTTCATACAACAAAAATCCATTTTTTCATTGAAACAATTAGTGAATAAAATTCCCTTTTTACTCATTGGATTTCTGATTGGCATAATCGCTATAGATGTCCAAGCTGGTGGCGACTTTTTTGGGCTACTTAAACCATCTCTAATCACCAGTGCCATATCTCAAAACGATTCATTTGGGTCTAGAATTATCTACATGTTGTATGCGCACCACTATTATATATCTCAGTTTTTATTCCCCTTTACATTCTCAGCATTTCATCCATATTCGATGACCGAAGACATCCCCATTGCTCTCGTCATCTTAACAACGATGTCTTCAATTGGAATCTGTGTGTGGTCATTGCGTAAGCAAAAAAAAGTAATTGTATTTGGTATTATGTTTTATGTATTTACCATTTGTCTTGTGCTTCAACTTTTACCTGTCGGTTCAGCTTTAGTAGCCGAACGCTATACCTATCTTCCATATATCGGCCTAACTATAATTTTGGGGTACTTCATTCAGCAGCTCTGGAATGCTCCAATTAGGTTTGCTGCGCCAATCGTAACGTGTTTATGCATACTGAATTGTATCGTCCAGACCTTAGATTATGGTCGCGTATGGCAAAATCATAATTCACTGTTCGAACACGCCATGAAAACATATCCATCTGATGGGCACATCCGTACAATTCTAGCAAATGGATATTGGCACGAGGGTCAGATAAACCAAGCCATAGAACAGTTAGAATATACGATCGACAGTTTGCACTACGAACAGCGCAATACCTACGAGCTCTTAGGGAATTGTTATGCAGATATTGATCAAACTGATCTGGCTATAAAATATCTAGATGCTGCCATTGACCTAGATCCGCATAATGCAATCACTAGATATCACCGAGGGCTCGCGTTACTGGATCAACATCCGCAATTAGCGATTGAAGATTTTAATTACTGTGAACGATCTGGAAATGATTATGTCAAAACTTTGCTCTATGCTCCTAGAGGAAGGGCTTATGGAATGATCAATGACTATGAAAAGTCGATTTCTGATTTGACACAAGCCATAGCCTATTTTCCAGATGATCCCTATAATTATGCTGACAGATCGATCACCTATCAAAGAATGGGCAAAGAAGAATTGTCAAGTTTGGATCGAATGCGTTACGAGTCATTAATCGCCAAAGCTGGACAGACTTACAATTAATGTATTCCAAATGGAGAGCTGATGTTTACCAAATCAAATTCCTCAGGGTGTAATCTCTATTATGCAATCCCGACATCTCATTACCGTACACGGCATGTTCGAAATCGAACAATATTAAATATATTCATATATGTAAGTGATTGAATGACAGGACATATTTATTTGGCATCCTCATTGGACTAGGTGCATAGACATTCAATTAATAATTTAAAACTTTTTAAAATGAAGGCCATTCTAATCATCATCGCTTTTTTACTTGCTCTGTGTACTAACTTTATATGCGCACAAAGCAATACTACATCATCCGATCAAACCAGAACCATCGAAATCAACAATGATAATGGAGAACTTTATATCTCATTTGCAAATGGAGTCATCCAAGAATTCGTCGTGAATGATGATCCAGTATCCGAAGAACGATATAGTGACTATCAAAAGATTATCGATGACTTTACAGAAGAAGAATCAGCCCTACCTACTCCTCCTGTTCCTCCTACGCCTCCTGCTCCAACCGGTGACGAAAACCATACAGCAGAATTGCAATTGGCATTAACGGATTTCTTACTCGACAAAGAAATCATTAGCTCGACGAATAAGTATAAGATCCAACTCAAAAAAGAATACTTAAAAGTGAATGGTGAAAAACTGTCAAATGAATTCCATGAGGCATGCCTTGATTTATTCGAAGGCATCTATGGACAAAGGCTAAATAGTAGAAGTGAAGTGAAGTTTAAAAAATCTAGGAAAAATTCAAGTTCTTCTATTCGCATTGAAAAATAGGGATAGAAAGCGGGCTTCCCAATCTCTCCTTTAGTCAAGCTTGGGAATCCCTTAAGTTTACTCGCACGGCTTCAGATTCATCTATCCTCCTTTAGAGGAGCTGTCCAAAGGGCGGAGGTGGAATAGTCAAAATAATACATTTCGTCTTGCTACTTAAAAATATTGTTTGGTAAAAAATCTAGCCCAACTCGCCTTGAATCCCTAAAGGCTGTCCAGCGTAGAGTCGCGGCATCAAGTTTACGCGGGCGGATTTCTCTTTAGGGATTCAGGGTGGGTGATGGCAACAACATAATTGACTTTTAAACAACTGCAATTGAAATAGACAGCTATTACTAATGAGTTTACACATTGTGCTCTTAATTTACGACAGGTGCTATTTCATGCTCGCTTATGACACCTGAGGGTAGTTCTAAAATTCTTATATTTTTAAAATGAATTTCTGCGCCTTCAGATTCAAGACATAGATAGCCTTTTTTTCTACCTGAATTGCGCAGCCCATTGACGAATTTTCCATTAACAGACAATTTTACGGTGCCGTCAACTGCTACAATCACATATTTATTCCACTCGCCTTTCCCTTTACATCTTTTTTCAATAGACTTGCTTCGAATACCTCTGGGATTATCAGGGATTGCTGTTAAATCCATTGTAGGAAACAGCTCGCCATGTACATAGTCATCAGTTCTATTATTTTGAATAGCATAGTCTAATTCTAACATCTGCACCTCAATCCCCTTTGCAAGTCTTTTGTTTTTAAACGGTAGACCTTCACTCCAAATAAACACACCCGAATTACCGCCAGCTTCCATGTGCCTCCATTCTATTTCCATAATAAAGTTTTCATATTGCTTGTCAGACCGCATCACGCCAATAGGGTTACCAGTACAAATAATCATGTCGTCTCTGACCTGCCATGTTTCGGTTGATGTGTTCACATCTATCCAACCGTCTAAGTTTTTTCCGTTGAAAAGGGATTGCCATTCATGTGAACTTGGATTGCTCGTTTTGCCTACGACGCCACGATTGCACCCTGTCAATAGTAGACAGGCAGTGAATAATAGCAGTATTATTGATTTGTTCATTTGTTTTATTTTGAATTCTCTAGTTACACGAAACGTATCGATGGTACACGCCGTACATTGCGCTGACTTATGTGCATTTGCTATATGGAGTTGACACCATGTGTTAGCTTCTGTTTTATGTATTTTGAACTATTACTTGACAATTTTCAAAGTTTTCTTCTAAAAAATCTTTTTTTCGTATCATGAAATATATTGATCCATCTCCAAATTTTTCAAAAAAATTAAACTTCTTGCAATAAGGAGATATTTGTAATAATAACATCCAATGCTGTGCATCTTCATATATTTCATCAGAGTATTCGCGCTTGTTTTTGATTCTTTCTGCCTCATAAGATACACAGTTTTGGATGCTATCTGGATAGCCAAATATTTTATTTACTTCCTCTCCGATAGAACTCTTGTCGACTATATGCTCGAAATAAAATGATCGCAATTCAGAATAAATATCAATTTCTTCAAAAGTTAATTTAAGTTGAAATAGTGAACTATGATTATAACTTGGTATATCTAAATATGTTTGAATTGAGAAATTATTAGCGGCCTCATAATATGTGTCGGCTCTATTTAACGATGATTCTATTTTTGTGGTGACTTTAAAGTCGCCTTCTTTTTCAGGCCATCCATTATTGGAGTTATTTATATCTATATAAAAAGAAAGATGTTTAATGGATTCTATTTCTTCTATTTGATCAGAAAATAAAGTAGATATATGAAATAATGATATTGTATTATATTTTGGGTTTCCCAAAAAATGGGATTTTGTTTCATCATTTGATTCATTTGGATTACATCTGTATGCCTTAGTGGCGAGGTATAAAATTGAATCATGTCTTTTTGGCAAATAGTATTTTAATAAAGTTGACAGAAACAATTTTTGATTGTTAAATTTTAACAATGATTCTTTTTCCTCTTCTGTGATTGAAATTAGTATTTTTCCAGGCACTATGAAATGTTGAATACTTAATTCGAAACCATCAAGGTAAATGGATTCAAGTTTCAAGTTAACTGAGTAATTTCCGCTTTCTTGTTTTTTAAACCAAGTAATATTACCTCTATTAGTGCTATCGAATAAGAAAATTATTTCATCAAGTCCTTCTAATTCACCTTCCAATTTTGAAACTTCTATTGTGACAGATCCTGTTTGGGCTTTTATTTCTTGATCACCAAAGTCAAAGAATATTTTTTCCTTTATTTCATCTGCTGTCAAGGTTACTGGATTTAACTCCTTAATCTTAATTATTTCTAAAATTGTCATAGTAATATTTTAAATGGATGCTAACAATTGTATAAATCTAAGTATTGAAAATATTCTTCCAAAATCATATTTTAATGACAATACAGCCATGTTTAAATCTAAATAATCAAGCAACATAAATCAGCTACCTGTCAAATAATAACTCCAATCGCTCATTACGACCCACATGATCATGTAATACAATAATATCCTTCGTTGTCGTTTTCTCTAGTCGTGATTTTAACAACTCCTCTGATACCTGATCATCAAAATCTCCTGGCATGCTGCTCCACATGACAATCGTATATCTATCCTTCAATTCTCTATATTGAGACCAACGCAACCTTCCAAATGGTGGCCGAAACAACTTTGAGCCACACAGCTCAAAGCCACGCTCTACATCGGATAGATAGGACTCAGTATTGACTTTCCAACCATCAAGGTGTGCATATCCATGATTCCCAATGGTATGACCTTCCTCTTTGATCCGTTCAAATATATCTGGATGATTCTCAATTTGTCGACCAAGACAAAAAAAAGTGGCTTTTCGGTCAGATTTGGCTAATGCATCTAGCAAATAAGGGGTATGCTCACATGGCCCATCATCAAAGGTAAACTGAAATTCAGGGCGATCCTCAGGACAATCCCAAATGATATTCGGCCAAATGGCTTTGAAGAGTTGTGGTGTTTTTATAAAGTACAAGGGATAATCTTACTTTTGCGCTGCATTAAAGATAACAGTTACAATGGTTAGAGTCAGATTTGCGCCATCTCCTACGGGACCTTTGCATATCGGAGGAGTCAGAACGGCACTTTATGATTACTTGTTGGCAAAAAAACATGGTGGTTCTTTTATCCTCAGAATTGAAGATACAGATCAAAAACGATTTGTCCCTGGTGCGGAAGAGTATATTATAAATGCGCTCAAGTGGATGGGCATGACCCCGGATGAAGGTCCTGGCATTGGTGGAGAGTATGGTCCGTATCGACAATCCGAACGAAAAGATTTATATGCTACCTATGTCCAACAATTACTGGACAGTGGACATGCCTACTATGCCTTTGACACATCTGAAGAATTGATAGCCATGCGGGAGCGAAAAGAAGCGGAAGGGATCGTCAGTCAAAAATATGATGCTACCGTTCGACTGGAAATGAAAAATAGCTTGAGCCTATCAAAAGAAGAAACCCAAGCCTACTTGGATAAAGGCGAGAATGTCACCGTTAGACTTCAAGTAGATCCAGGCGAGAGTATTTCATTTAAAGATATTGTCAGAGATCAAGTTGAGTTTAAATCTGATGAGTTAGATGACAAGGTCTTGATGAAGGCAGATGGCTTACCGACTTATCACATGGCGAATATCGTTGATGATAAACATATGAAGATCAGTCATGTCATTCGAGGTGAAGAATGGCTATCGAGTACAGCGCATCATATCTTATTATATCGGGCATTGGGATGGGAAGATTCGATTCCGCAGTTTGCGCATTTGCCTCTATTGCTCAAGCCTGTGGGCAAGGGTAAGTTGGGGAAACGTGATGGGGCGAAGTTTGGATTTCCAGTATTCCCTTTAAACTGGCAAGCGGAGGAAGAACCGTATGAAGGCTTTCGAGAGCATGGTATTCTACCAGATGCAGCGATGAATTTTTTAGCCTTTCTAGGATGGAATCCAGGTACAGAACAAGAGATTTTTACAGAGCAAGGATTAATCGATGCCTTCTCGCTAGAACGGGTGAATAAATCGGGTGCACGCTTCGATGTCGACAAAGGCAGATGGTTTAACCAACAATACATCATGGCTAAAAGTGATGAAGAGCTGGCAGAACTTGTATCGCCGCTGATAGCCGCTGAAGGCTTAGTAGCCGATAATGCATTTGTCCAAAAGATGTGTGGACTCATGAAAGAAAGAGTCGAATTAATTCCAGAGTTTGTTACGAAAGGCCGCTTCTTTTTTGAATCACCAGCCGAATACGACCAAAAGACAATTCGTAAAAAATACAAAGCAGAGAATCATGATCACTTCTTGGCTATCCAAGAACGATTGAATACATCAGAGGATTTTACTGGAGAAGCTCTCCAAGCTCTGGTCAAATCTTATATCACTGATAACGAATTAAGCTTTGGCGCTATCCTTCCTATTTTGAGAATCGTGATCACTGGCACGATGCAAGGGCCTGACATCTTTGAGACCATAGCTTTGCTCGGAAAAGAAGAAGCAGTTGCAAGAATGCAAAAAGGGCTTACCTTTATCACGACTAATACGAATACAGATGCCTAAAAAAATGAAGAAAGATGGAGATCCTGAAGTTCATGAGGACCTCAAGGGCTTTGATATAAAGATCAACACCTTTGGCGAAATCAAGAGCAATATTGTCATTGATAAGCTGAATACCTTTTTAAATGATAATGTGGATGACAAGAAATTACGGGATTCAGAAGAAGAGTAAGACGACATCTACATTGTATAAGATTGACTAGACAAACAGCAATTCCATGGTCACAAATGCCAATCTTCACTTCAACATTCTCACAGCAATAATCGACAACGGGTTTGCCCCAAGTGCAGATCAGCTTGCGAACATGCTGAACGCGTCAGTAGAAGACATCGAGCAAGGTTTACTGACTTTACAAGAGTATCATGGCGTTGTCCTACATCCAAATAGTTTTAAGGTATGGGTCATTCATCCCTTTTCATTGGCACCAACTCATTTTTACGTCCAATCTGAGACAGGCGAATGGTGGGGAAATTGTGCCTGGTGTTCTCTAGGTGTTGCAGCCATTTTAAAACAAGATGTTCTTATTTCTACAGTCATCGGTGGGCAGACCAAGCCCATTCAGATCAATATCCGAGATGGTGCTATTGTAGAGAGCAATTATTGTATTCATTTCCCGATTCCAATGCAACAAGCCTGGGACAATGTCATATACACCTGCAGTACGATGTTAGTCTTTGAATCAGAATCTCAGGTTGATGAGTGGTGCAGCCAACACAATATCCCAAAAGGAGATGTCCAGCCAATTGATAAGATTTGGGCGTTTGCGCAAGCGTGGTACGGCAATCATTTAAATCCCAATTGGCAAAAATGGACAATTCAGGAAGCCAAAGAATTGTTTGATCGGTTTGGCTTGCAGCATGAGGTTTGGGCGCTGGGGAATTCTGAGGAACGATTTTAAATCCGAATAGATATTTGTACCTATATATTATCCACTCTGCTTGAAAAATTTATAAATTGGAATTTTGATGATTACTCGATTTTATATAAGCTTACCGACGAGTGGTAAGTAATAAAGGGTCATGCGGAGTAGATCGTATGGAGGTAACAGAACTGCAAGAATATCTATCAATCCACCAGAGCAATCTAGTGCGAGATATTCTAGAAGAGAAGTATCTACCGCAGGCTATCAGAGGAGTAGAGATTCCAAAATCAAATGATGAGCAACCGTTCCGCAGGAATTTTAACAGCGTTAAAATAGGGAGTGAACCTGCAGAATACCTGCAGGGTGGGCTAGCCTTAGCTCTTAGGAATACCCACTGTAGTAGACAGATGGCTGCAACAAGCTGTGAGCCAACAGCTGATGACGAGATTCGAGTTAGAATTCTCCGATTATAGTTATGGCTTTCGCCCAAGGAAGAATATGCAACAAGCATTGACACAATCCCTCGCCTATATCAATGAAGGATATAGCGACATTGTGGATATAGACCTAAGCAAATTTTTCGATGAAGTGGCACATTATAAAATACTACAGCTCATTTATGAAAAGGTGAAATGTGTAACAACACTGCGATTGATTCGCAAATGGTTACAAGCACCAATACTTATAAATGGGAAACTACAC
>CALGLU010000048.1 GCA_937959275.1 uncultured Saprospiraceae bacterium
TTGAGTTAGCCAATCTGCAAAAGCAGTTTCAGATACTACTCAATACATCACAACAAGTCATTCCTACAGAAAACCTAGATGCTATTGCTTTTACTCCATCGATGGGTACTGACAACAATCTTCTCTTAATCCAAAGCCAACAGAACTTAGCCATAGAATCAGCAAAAATAGAAACGATGCAGTCTGACTTGAAGCCCAACTTCTCAGTCGGATATGCAGCTCAAAGATTCTATGAAGGTGGATGGCTTAGTGCAGCAGAGGTAGGTGTCTCTTTACCTCTATTCAATGGACAAGCTAAGAAGAGAATTCAGGCACAGAAAGTCCAACTTGACATTGGAAACTACCAATATGAAAGTCAGTTGCTTGATCTAAAAAAAGAACATCTGCAATTGCAATCGAGGATAGATCTATATAAGAATGGTATGACTTTCTACGAAGATCAACTCAATACTATAAATCCTGAGATGCTACGAATCAGTAAGTTGAATTATCAAGCTGGTCAGCTTTCATATTTAGAGTTATTGAATACACTAGAGTTACTTTCTACCAATAACAAGAATTACTGGGAGCAGATACGAGCTTACAACAAAGCAGTAGCTGACTATCAATATGTTACTAATCAATAAAGAATAATACAATGAATTTTATCAAATATATATCAATAATTACCCTTACCACATTGATGCTATCTTGTGGACACAATCACAAGGAAGGAGACGGTCATGATCATGGACATGACCATTCGGCTCATTCCGAAACCGATGAGCATGACCACTCTGCACATGATGAATCTGACGGTCATGACGAGCATGGACATGGATCACACGAAGAAGGAGGTCTTCATTTATCAAAAGAGCAAGCCAAAACCGTAGGCTTGAAGTTTGGAGATTTTTCATCTATCAAAGTAAATGACTACGTGAAGGCAACAGGTGTTCTGGGATTGCCTGCTAATGCTCATTCATCTATCTCTGCTAAAGCAAGTGGCATCATCCGCGGTACTAAGAAATTCGTAGAAGGTGGTTATGTCAAAAAAGGTGAATTGATAGCCCATCTAGAAAATTCAGACTTCATGACAATACAACAAGAGTATCTTGAAATACAGGCAGAGTTGGCATTACAAAGACTAGAAGTAAGTCGTCACAAGACGTTAGTAGATGGAAATGCGGGGATACTAAGCAACCTGCAGCAAGCAGAAGCCAAATCGAGAATACTGTCTACCAAAGCTAGTGGAATCTCTAAGCAGTTGGAATATTTGGGTATCCCAACAAGCGAACTTTCTTCCACTAACATTCTTGATCGTATTGCCATTACTTCTCCAGCCAGCGGTTACATTTCAGAGATTAATTTCCATAATGGTATGTATGCCGAAAGGTCTACCATGCTAATGGATATTATATCTTCACAGCACCTACACTTAGAGTTAGATGTATTTGAAAATGACATCTCTAAGGTAAAGCAAGGTTTGAAAATCTCATACAATGTTCCAGCACTAGGCAACAAGATGTACGAGGGTACTGTAAATGTGATAGGCAAAGAATTTGATAGTCAAGCAAAAACAGTAAGAGTTCACGGACATTTAAAAGGAGACAAGCCACAGTTCATCAAGGACCTCTTCATTAATTCTAAGATCTGGCTTACTGATAGTACTGTAGATGCTTTGCCAGAGAAGGCAGTGATTACTGATGGAGCTACCTCATTTATCTTTGTAGCCAATGATAATGCGGAAGCAGAGGAAATAGAATTTGAAAAACTTTCAGTTATTCCTGGTAGTACAAGTGATGGATACACAGCGGTAAAATTGGTAGATCCTATCCCAACGGGAATGAAAATCGTCACTGAAGGAGCATACTACATCTATGCCCAATCGAAGGTAGGGGAATTAGCTCACGAACATTAAATCTATCGCCATGATCCTATTTATCTATTTCCTGATTTACTTCTTCTTAGTCTTTGTACTGAGATCATTTCTACTTTGGAAAAAGACTGGTGTCAATCCACTTACTTTCAATAAAGGTGATGATGCACATGGTTACAATGGTAAAGTATTTGGTGTCATCTCGTTCATAGAGTTGATAGTAGTCTCTATCTATGCCTTCATACCATCTATGCATAAGTATCTTCTACCTTTCTGGTATCTTGAGAATGAGAGATTACAGTATGTTGGATGGGCATTGTTGCTTTTATCATTAATAATGGTCTGGCTATCTCAGTCGAATATGAGAGAGTCTTGGCGTATTGGCATCGATGAACAGAACAAAACAGAACTCATCACAAGTGGCTTTTTTGCCTTCTCTCGAAATCCAATTTTCTTAGGAATCATGATTGCCAATATTGGATTATTTCTGGTCTTGCCTAATGCATTCACTTTGTTGATTATTTCTTTATCCACTATCTCCATCAATACTCAGATTAGATTGGAAGAAGAGTTTCTCACCCAAGAACATGGAGAGCAATATATTTCCTATAAAAGTAAAGTCAATAGATGGCTTACACTAAAATCGAAATAATATGAAACACGAACATAAATACGATAAAATTGGAAAGAGAATCTGTTGTTCTCTTGAAGAAAAAATTGACTTCGCATCTTCACCTCCAGAATTATCGACTTCTCATGACGAGCATGATGAGCACGACGAACATGCTGGCCACGACCACTCTTCTGATGATGAGCACAATCACGAAGACTTCGGTAAAGCTCCAGCCATCATAAGCTGTGTGCTATTGATGCTTGGATTGGCATTAGACCACATCATACCCAATGAGTTCTTTGATGGCTACATTCGATTGGCTTGGTACATTGCAGCCTATCTTCCTGTAGCCTACGCAGTCATCAGAGAAGCGATAGAAGCATTGGTAAAAGGTGAAGTATTCACAGAGTTTTTCTTAATGAGTATTGCTACTATAGGTGCATTCGCTATAGGTGAATATCCTGAGGGTGTAGCTGTTATGCTATTCTATGCCGTAGGAGAATTATTTCAATCTGCAGCTGTCAAAAGAGCCAAGAATAATATTACAGCACTATTAGATGTCAGGCCAAAAATAGCTAGCGTACTGAGAGCCAGTCAATATGCAACTGTAGATCCCAATGAAGTACAAATCGGAGAAACCATCCAAGTAAAAGTGGGTGAAAAGATTCCGTTAGATGGAACGCTAATCAGTAAGAAAGCAACTGTAGACACTGCCGCAATTACTGGAGAAAGCAAACCATTGGTATTAGAAGTTGGAGAAAACGTATTAGCAGGATCTATTATTCTTTCAAAAGTCATAGAGATCGAAGTGACCAAAGCATTTAAAGATAGTTCTATTTCTAGAATATTGGAATTGGTACAAAATGCAACTGCTAAGAAAGCGAAGACAGAATTACTCATCCGAAGATTAGCTAAGATTTATACTCCTATTGTAGTGTATATCGCTATTGCTATTTGTGTATTGCCTTATTTCTTTGTTGCTGATTATGTGTTTTCTGATTGGCTATATAGAGCATTGATTTTTTTAGTCATCTCTTGTCCTTGTGCATTGGTTATCAGTATTCCATTAGGCTACTTTGGTGGCCTTGGAGCAGCCTCTAAGAATGGTATTTTGTTTAAGGGTGCTACATATATGGATCAGATTACTGAGATGGATGCGCTGGTAATGGACAAGACAGGTACGGTCACAAAGGGAGTCTTTGAAATTAGTACAATCAAGACAGAAGGCAATATTTCTGAAAAGGAATTCATGGATGTACTATTAGCTGTAGAATCTAAAAGTACTCACCCCATTGCTAAAGCCATTATGAAATATGGAGAATATAAAAAGCAAGCCACTAATGTGAAAGAAGTCGCAGGAAAGGGTCTGATAGCGACTGTTGACGGCAAGAAAGTATTGGTGGGAAATAAAAAGCTTCTAGAATCTTATAATATAAGCACACCTTCTTTAATTGATGATATCGTTGAGACTATTGTACTGATGGCTATTGATGGAACCTATCAAGGATATGTCACAGTTTCTGATCAACTAAAAGAAGATGCCTTGGACTTTGTCAATAACTTACCGAAGTATGGATTTACAAGTGTAGTAATGCTATCTGGAGATAAAAACTCAATCACTCAAACGGTAGCGAAGGAGTTGGGGATACAAAATGCCAAAGGTGGTTTATTGCCAGAAGATAAACTCAATGAAGTAGAACAGTTGAAATCAAAAGGGCATAAAGTATTATTTATTGGAGATGGGGTCAATGATGCTCCGGTACTAGCAGCAAGTGATGTAGGTGTAGCTATGGGTGCTATGGGAAGTGATGTGGCTATAGAGACAGCTGATATCATTATTCAGAATGATCAACCGTCAAAGGTGATCATGGGAATTAAAATAAGTAAAGCAACAAAAGGGATCATTTGGCAAAATATTTATTTAGCATTTGGCGTAAAGATCCTTGTTCTAGTTCTTGGGTCTATGGGAATGGCGACTATGTGGCAAGCTGTATTCGCAGATGTAGGAGTGGCATTGTTAGCTATTTTAAATGCGGTAAGATTACAGAAGATGAGTTGGGTATAGACAAATTGCATTCACAATTGCAGCACACTGTCATCCTCGTTCCTGCGGTGCCAGAGAGCTAAAAGCTACCTTAAAGATACATGATGAAAAAAAGCCTACAGAGAGCATCGTATGATCATGTCATGCACTGTTTAGTCTCTAACTGCTCTGTCAGTAATAATTTTAGCTTAATCGTTATAATGCACGCCAGATATACTTGATACGTTATGGATGTCAATATTAAATAAATTTAGAAAGAAGTTGTAAGCAATTAATGACAAATAAAAAATCAGCCATCTGACTGTTCAGATGGCTGCTTGTGTGCATAAATTAAAAATACATTATTTAGTCTTCACATTTGTTCTCATTATTTAATTGAAGTTCTGAGCCAATCTCTATTGAAAATCCTGCTTGTAGTTCTATACTATCACCTGCGTTAAAAATGACTGTACCTGATGTAATTGTAGCGTCTGAAGTAATGACCTGAGAGGCATTATATACATTGCTTATGTTTTGATTTATAATACTGACATGGTCTCTTTTTATACAAACCGAATTTGCTGAAAGTTGTATAAGCTGCTCATCATAACCTTGGCTACTATCTATGTACAATACAAAGTCAGCAGTCGACGCACTCGGATTTACTAAAGGAGCGTACTTAAATGATATGGATTTAGTCTCTCCACTTTGTAAAACAACAGGTTCAAAGTTTAATATTGTAAAATCGTCTGATGTATTAATAATATCTAATTCCTCAATGGTGATATCTTCTAGTCCTGTATTTTCAACATATACCGTAATGACTTCTGCCGCAGAGTTTGATGAGATTTCAATATCTCTTAATAATGTGCCATCGATAAGATTCGCAGTGTGAGAACCAGCTTGAGCTTGGATCAAATTTTGATCGGTATATATTAAATACGGTGTCACTGCTTTTGAGTCTCCAAAATAGACATCAGAAATTGATGCATCAAAGGCAACTGATTTAGCTTGATCACCAAGAATATTAAACACAATTAAATAGGCATCATCCCAATCAGTATCATCTGATGTCATTGTTTCAAACAACTCCTTACCTAAGGCGTATTCAGTATGATTAGCCGTTAGCGTGATTTGCTGTTTAGCTTGCAGCTCCCAATCAAGAATCGATTCTTTTAAAACTGATATTTCTAAGGTGGCATTACCTGATGCACTAAAATTAAAGCTCTGGAATCTATCTAAGTCTTCCGCAGTAAATCTTGCATTTAGAGATCTATAGATGTTTATGTAGTTTTTTACGAAACCAGAAATCTCTATATTTCTTTTGATCTCATGGTGGTTAACATCAAATTCAGTACTCGATGAAATGCTGAAATCATTAATCATGTCTTGAGCTGTGCCTTCTTGCGCTCCCCATGTGCCGTCTGCTAAGAAAATAACATCTGAAGTCGACAATGCTGGATGGTAAAATGTAAGTCCAAGATCATAGAGTGCACCAACCTCAATAGATAGCTCTTCAATTTCATTTCCTGATAAGGGAATAGAATTCGTGTAAGCTTGGGGAGTACTTGTCTCTGTTAATGATGCAGTTCCAGTCGTTTCTATATATCGGATACCTGCTTTATTAATAATCCTAAGGTTTAAGTGATCATTGACGATTTCACCAGATTCGATAAAAACTTGTGGCGCATTTCCGATTGAGTAGTTGTCGATTGGATATACAAGCTCAATAAGATTCACAATTTCATCCATTAATTGGATCAAATTATAGGTGTTATTAGACCAAATTTGAAAATTGTAGAAATCCTGATTCGTTGAATATGAATTCAAGTTCCAATGACTTTCTACGTTGAATGTCTGATTCTCATTTTCAAAGATACTAATGCTACTAGCATATTCGATATCTCCTGCAGCAGTTTGGATTTTAGCTGCAACTAAGGTTTGTCCATTTCCAATTGTATATTGTAAGACATCAATAATCTTTGCTCCAGATAAACGATCGCAAATATATTTTGAGTGTTCGTACACTTGATTCTCTGTGGCTAATGCTAAGACAGCTGCAACTCTCTTGTCAGCATTAAATATATCGATTGAGAATAATTCGATCGCATTCGTAATGTCTTGTAAGTGCGTTGGTGTATTGACAAAACTTTGCGTCCCTTCTATCGCATCGACAGGAATGAAATCTACTAAGGAGAATCCATCTGTCCGTAAATTTTTTCTATCTGCTGTTGTGAATGTTGATAAGTTAGCTCGACTTAAATAGTCTTTGTTATTACCATTTTTAATTCTTGTAAAACTTGTGCTTGCAATTTTTTGACTCAGTCTACGATTACTTTCAAGGCCACCTTCCTGAGAAGAGGTACTCTCGTCATAATCACAAGATTCTACACAGTCAGGATCATCACAGTCTGTCAAACCATCGTTATCATCATCAATGTTATTCCCACATATTTCTACGCCTCCAACACTAATTAGATGATCTTCTACTTCACCCGCTTCTGTCATTTCGCCACTAAATAAATCTTCCGTAATTATTGAAGTACTTGTTCTAATTCTGACGGCAATACTGCTTTCTGAGATGACAGATGGAAGTGAGACAGTATGTGTGATTGTATGCAGGCTTGAAATGGTTTTGTTACCATTGAAATAAGCATCATACTGACCATCTTCATTCCAGTCGATCCACATACCATAGTAGGCAGTGGTGTTACTTGTGTTGGTGTTTACATTAAAGGATACATCTATCTGTGCATTGCTCTTGACAGTGCCATCAATAATAAGTTGAGTGTCATCAGTCTCGCCGGATGCTGTCTGATTTGATGGATTGATTGATTCTGATTTAACAGTATTTCCAATCCATACCATATCGTAATCAGGTACACCGTCATTGTTTATATCCTGAGTATATACCCATTGTGTAGCAACAGGAAATAGATTATAGTCTCCATAATCATATTCGAACACAGGTGGAATTTCAGTAGGACATGAGAAGCCATCATTAAATTGGAGACCAGGTGTTGCCTGCATCACTAGCTTAGTCTCTAGTGTGCTGACATTAATCCTGAAAATCTTTCCTGTTGCATTATTTGATATATAGTGGTAGCCATCTTTTCCAGTCCATTGTGCGCCATGACCGCTCATTGGAATCGATGTACCATTTAGTGTACCCAAAGTTTCTTTTTGAGATGTTGATGTATTGAACTTGTATAGTTGATCCTGATGAGCTGCGTAAAAGTTACCATCTTCATTAAATGCCATATCCCATCCTGGTAAACCTTGTCCTATATAAGTAGATAACAATTGCGTGGTTTCTATATCGACTTTAACAATGTTGTTGCCCACTTTGCCAAACCAGTGACCGCTGTCATCCACATCACCGACATACACCTTCTTTTCAAAATCAAGGTTGAGGTATGTTTCATTGCCTTGCTGGTCTAATCGAATAAACTTAGTCCCATTAGATCCGTACGCAAATTCAGTGTTTTGGTCAAAGCCTAAACCGTTTAATTGTGCATCTATCACTGATATTTGTATATACTCACCTGTTTCTACTTCTAGTTTCCCGTAGATATTAGGTTCTCCTCTCTTTTTATAGACTTGGTAAAATGCTGGCTCACAACTCATTGGTTCAGCATCATATAATAGACTTTCACTTACAGTAATCTCATGCGTCAGCGTATAAGGTTTCAGAATAACTCCAGAAACTTGAGCTTCTATTTGATATTGATTTTCCTGTATAGTACTATCTACGAGTAGCCCAATTGAGATCACGATTGTATCACCAGGTGGGATACTGAAATTTGACCAAGTCAATAAACCAGTATCCGTTTCATTTGGTGATATTGTTTGAACATGTTCTGATGCACCAAGTAATTCGAGTGTGTCACTTAAGTAAGAAAACCCTTCTGGTAAAGTTAATTGTAGATCAAAGTCTTGTGCATCTGAATTGCTAGAGTTAACAAGAGTAATATGTATTGGTGTAATGCCATTTGGTCCTGTTGTTGGATTACCTGCGATTGTTCCTGTTATAAACGGGCATGTAGCTTCATTCGCACAATCAGGATCAGCACAATCAATGAGTCCGTCTCCATCATTATCTATGCCATCACTACAATTCGTTTCAAATGGTGGCAACGACAAAAAACAACCCATCCCATCATTTGAATTGGTTGGTTGTCCAGTTGCAACATGTTTAACAGATATCGGTTTCCCGTTATCGTCGAATGAAACTTGTAAGATGTGACCATTTTTATTGTTTGAAAAATATGAGTTACCAGCAATGTCTGACCATCCTGCACCAAAGGCTCCTGACAAATTAAACTGCCCTGTGAAATCAGCAATCACATCAGCTGTCATTGCATGAGGATCTAATTCAATTAAGTCTAGACCTCCAGATAAGCCATAAAACTTTTTATAAACTGGGTTGTACGTAATATCTGCAACACCTGGTATACTGCCACTGTGAAGGTTGACTAGAGACTGTTGCTGAGTACTTAGATTCGGAGCATTTACATCTACATAGCATAGCTTAGGATTGGTACCATTCAAATAGGTATATAGATTCCCATTTTCATCGAAATCACCAACATAGGTCCTTCCAGCAAAATTTGAGATAACTCCCATGTCTCTTTCTAATCCTTTATTGTTTATCTGCCATAAATGAACGCCAGCAGAAGAAGACTTTAGGCCATATATATAACCATCTTGGACATTGTAGCCAGCGCCATTAAACCCACTAGATGCCGTTCCCATAACCTCATATTCACCTGTTAAAGCATTTAGTTTATTCAATGAACTTGAGATAACCTGATACAGTGTATTGCTGCAAACAAAGGCATCTTCGCATACCGATTGGCCATTTGAATCTGTATCTCCACAATCTATAAAACCATCTCCATCATCATCAATGCCATTTGAAAATTGAGTTTCTTGACTATAAATAGTGCTGAAAATGATAATCATTAGGCACGAAAGGATAGATTTTGTTAGTCTGCTTTTTTTCATCTTACGGAGTTTACATTTTGATACAAATGTGCGTATCAATCAGCCATCATAAAGTGATTTTTCTTTTTTTGGCGTCATTTCTCGGTTTTTTGGTAACTTCCGTAGTACATTCAAAACAAAATCTCAATTCATGAAAAACCTTCTACTGGCTAGTGTTATGATTTGTCTCTTTTCTTCCTGCAAAATGGCGAGTGTAGCGCAGGACGGAATGAGCGGAGAGCCTGGATTTAGCTCCCTTTTTAATGGAAAGAACCTAGATGGTTGGATTATCTATGGCACAGAGAAGTGGTATGTGGAGGATGGATTGCTTATTTGCGAGAGCGGTCCTGACAAAGGGTATGGCTATTTAGGCACAACAGAGAGTTTTACCAATTTTGAAGTCAAGTTAGAATTCAAACAGGAAGCAAATGGCAATAGCGGCGTATTTATTCGTTCATCTATAGATGGCACTAAGGTCTCCGGATGGCAGGCAGAAGTCGCGCCTCCAGGCCACAATACAGGTGGTATCTACGAAAGTTATGGCCGTGGGTGGCTGATAAAGCCAGATCCAGCATTAGATAAACACTTAAAGATGGGAGAGTGGAATCAAATGACAATTCGTGCCAATGGAGATACGGTCACAACCTTTCTAAATGGTGTCCAAATGATCCAGATCGTGGATGATAAAATTGGTGCAGCCAAAGGACAAATTGCTTTGCAGATACATGATGGAGGGGGCATAAAAGTGAATTGGAGAAATATCCGAATTAAGTCTCTTTAAAATGTCAAAGGCCAATCTAAAACCTCAAACTTAATCTCATGTATAAAGACATTATATCATACGAACTAGCAGAACATGTGACAGAAGAGAATCTTTTATCCATTGCAAAGCAGATCATTGAAAGCTGGATGAAGAATCAGTCTGGCTTTATTAAATGGGAGATTCATAAAAATAGTGATGAGACCTATACTGATGTCGTGTACTGGAATTCTAAAGCAGATGCGAAGGAAGCAGAAAAAAATATGGGTGATATACCGGATGCCAATGATTGGTTTTCTTGTTATAAAGAAGGTTCGATATCAAGTAAGAATCTGACTCAGATAGCTGCATTTTGATAGCTGTATCATTTGGTGTCTGCTCCTATACTCAGAGGAAATTTTGTACACCGAATGACTAAGAAGTTCCAACAGTTCAATAGCGATGATCGAAACATCTGTCAAGATTGACACCTAAATTGATTATTAAAAGTGAAATGGAAATAATTTGTTATAGTTGTGGACGAGGCGAAAATCCCGAAAATACTCTTGAAGGGATTAGACATTGTTTATCAATAAATCCGACTTGGAGAATTGAAATGGATATTCAATTTACAGCAGATAATAAACTTGTTCTATTTCATGACGATGACACAATTCGAACGACTGGAGAAGATCTTCGAATCAATGAGTTGACATTGAGTGAATTAAAAGGACTAAATGCAGCATTTAATTTTAAAGAAAAGAACGAATATCCGTATAGAGACAATCCCATTAGAATTCCTGAATTGAAAGACGTACTTACTGAATTTCCAAAAGCTAAACTACTTTTGGATATACATTCAAAAAATCCCAATGCGATAGAGATATTCATAGAACTGATTGAAACAGAATTTAAAAATGGTGATTTTATTGTAGTCAGCGAATATGATCATATAATCCAGAAATTAAGAAAAGAAAAACCCAAGTGGACATTTGGAGTACCTGCAAATGAAGCCAAGAAAATGCTTTACAGTAGTTTTCTATATTTAGATGGACTGTTTCCTATAAAATCTGATATATTAATGCTTCCAAAAAAATATGGAAGCATTAATGTTTTATCGAAGCGTGTTGTGAATCATGCTCAAATAAGAAACAAGGAATTATGGGCCTGGATTTATGAATCCTCGGACTTAGATCCCACGAAATTCAAAGCAGTAGAATCCATTGAAGAATTAGAAGAATTGAAAGCACTAGGTGTTTCAGGAGTCTTTACAGAATATCCTAGAAAATTATCAATTAAAATGCTGCCAAACTAAGACTCGGTTTACATTTCTTACCCGTTATAAATCATGGGGTTAAAAACGTGTCAATCATTCTGGCGTTTCACATTGAGTAAAGCATCATGTTATTCACCAACTACCAATCTTTTTGTCACCATTTTTGAAAAGGAAGGTCCCTTTCTTGTTGCTTATCAAAAGATCATCCCACCCATCATTATTGATATCTTTAATGTGAATTTGAGTACCAACACCTACAGCTTGATCAAACTTATGCTGATGAAAGTGAGTTTCGCCTCCTTTCTGATAGGCTTCCATCCAAACCAAATCCACAGCATCATCCCAGCCCGGATCACGACCATTGTGAGCCAAATATCTCTTGCCCGTTACAAAATCTGGAATCCCATTGTTATTCATATCACCTAGCGCAATCGCGTGTGCCTGCGATACATCATCTAGTATGACATGTTTGATAAACTCAATCTCACCAGACTTGATGATTTGCTCGAACCACCAAATGCCATATTGATGGGCTGAACTCCCGATAATATCATTGTCACCATCTTGGTCAACATCATAGACGATCATTTGTGCAAATTGTAAATTAGGTGAAGGAGCACTAGCCATCGTATCAAAGGGTACGGCATTAAATTTTAAAGGAAGACTAGATGAGCTTGCACCCTCATACCATCCATTTCGAGTGATGATGTCCTGAAATCCATCACCATTCAAATCGCCAGTCCCCAAGCCATGCGCAAAGGCACCCGCAGCAGCCTGCTTAATTCGCTTGCCCCAAAATGGACCTTTAAACGCATATGTGCTTGTGCTCCCTACAATCAAGGTTTCCCAAGTACCTGCTGCTGCCACAGTGCTGTAAGCTAATTGATATAGACTATCGACATCATTGACTCCGCAAAGCACACCATATTGACCAGTACCAAATAGGTCAACCAACAGTGGGCTCTCTCCATGATAGTCGTCTACAACGATATCTTCTTTCCAATGACCACTTTTATGTTTTGGATTTTCATACCAATAGATCGGCTGGCCCATGGTTGGAAAAGTCAAGACATCTGGCCAGCCATCCTGATTCACATCGACTGTATATACTCCAAATGAATTGCTATAGTAGGGTAGTGTTGAGGGAGAGTCATCAGAGTAAATCTTGTTATAGTAGATGCCCGGTGTTCTGATTTCATGCATTTGCCATTGAGGAGCGGCGTACCACACATCACCTACCACAATGTCTTGCAGGCCATCTTGGTTTATATCAGCAGAGACAACTGCCTCGGATCTGAAAACTGAGTCAATACATAGTTTTGTAAAACTCGGTGTTGTCAATGTCGATTGATGATTCGCGAAGTCAGTCGCCGGTTGCTCCAGGCTGGTAGATTTGCAATTGATGAGAACAATACAGAACAGTGGGGTGAAGTAAAAAATTAGCGGCCGCAGATTCATCAAGCTTGTAGTTGCGGCATGATTTCATTTTGAATATAAATACCATCTCGTCGGGTCACATCGTCGGGATCTGCGATTGCATCATCACATTCATCTTCCATGACAATCCATCCCTCATAAGAACTGTCAATTAAATATTGAGTAATGGCTTGGAAATCAATGGCTCCTTCGCCAGTAGCAGCCCATCGGCCGTCTGTGTACATGTCTTTGTAGTGCACAAGGTTTATGGTGTCTCGGTATTGTTTGATAATACTCAGAGGATCCATGCCACCCTTGGCTATATGGCCCACATCAGGACAGTAGCCACAGGCGTCGCCATCAAGGCCTTCTAATAAAATCTCATAATCAGATTCGATTCGAAAGGCAGAGCCTGACGGTGAGTTTGGGTGGTTAGAGCAGATGACGCCTTGCTCAGCTGCGCGGCGTGAGAAGGCATTCACGCAGGCTATCATATTATCTTGGCGCTCTCTTAGATTGTCTCGATTGGATTGAGGCATCTGGACGCTGAGTAGGATAGTTTCAGGGAAGTGCTTCATAAAAGCAATCCACTGATCTGCTCTTGCACGCTCTTCATCCGTCTCTGTTGGATGGAGCCAATCTTCTACATAGGCTAAAGAAGACAACTTGAGATTGTGCTTTGCTAGCGCGTCTTTCATGACGAGTGGGTCAGCGTGTAGCGACATAAAACTGTTGTCGGGTTCTATGCCAGCGAAGCCTGCCGATTGGCAAACGGCCATAATATGTTCTAGCTTGTTGGTATAAGAACCATCGCCTGGCATGACCCAAGTATATGTTTCACAGGATAATTGTATTTGACTCATTGTTGTTTGATTAATAATTGCTTGCAGTATGGTTTAGGAATTAAGTAGACACATTGCCTTTTAAAAAATCTAGTGTCACTTGATTAAATCGCTCTAAGTCCTCCCAGTGATGAACGTGGCCTCCAGTTGGAAATCGTTCGATAAGAGAACCTGTTATCTTCTCATGAAGTATATCGGAAAACGCAGGTGGGGTAAATATATCCATCATCCCAATTGTGATTAATGTCGGGACTTTAATTTCGTGGAGACGCGGTACAGCGTTGTGGTGTATGCAAGCATCCAGTTGACCATCAAAGCCAGATTGTGTCTGCGGGTTTGTATTTTGAACAGCCCCTTGTTGATCGTCTTGTAGATCGGCTAAATGATCTACATAATAGGGTGGGGCAAAAATCCACAATTGCAACAACTCCATGAAGTCATCTGGTGCAGCAACTCGTCTAAGTTTCTTTAAGTTTTCATAAACTGTCTTTGCATAATTATTAAAGACTGGCCAAGTGCTAATCAAGCATAAGCTCGATACGCGATCCGGATGGTTAAGCGCAAGAGATTGTGCAATGGCTCCACCCATAGATATACCTGCGACTTGTGCTGTAGAAATATCAAGATGGTCCATAACAGCAATCGTATCTTCTGCCATCATCTCAGTTGTATACGGTCCTTGTGGCTGACCGGACTTGCCAACGCCTCGATTATCAAGTACGATACACTTAAAATGTTGTTCGTATACAGCAACATGCTTTTCCCACACATCACCATCCGCACCAAAACCCATCAGCAATACCAATGGCGAACCTTCCCCTCTGATTTGAAAATATATTTGGCAACCGTTAGAATCTACATAACCGGTCATAAATCAAAAATTTAAATTAAAATCAAAATGTAAATCAAAAATTAAAATTGAGTTGATAGTTGATTGTCCATGGTGGATAGAATTTCAAAATCAAAATGTAAATCAAAAATTAAAATTGAGTTGATAGTTGATTGTCCATGGTCGATAGAATATCAATATCAATATCAAAAATTAAAATTGAGTTGATAGTTGATTGTCCATGGTCGATAGAATTTCAATTTCAATTTCAATATCAAAACCTCAATACCAAGCACCTCCAAGCTCCCCACTTCAACCTCCTCACTTCAAGCTCCCCACTTCAAGCTCCCCACTTCCACCTCCCCACTTCAACCTCCCCACTTCCTCCTAATAAACCCATAGCCATCCCGATACACCTCTTCCAATGTTGGCTGAAAATTACGCCAGACATTAATATTCGATGCAAACTCTTCTTTGTTTCTGCTGAACGCTTCAATCGTCATCCAGCTGTCATAGCCAATCTCTTTTAGGGCTTCAAAGACAGAATCCCATTGTACCTGCCCGCTTCCTGGCGTGCCTCTGTCGCTTTCTGTGATGTGTACGTGACCGATAAGATCCGCATACTTTCGAATCGAGGCAGCACTATTTTTTTCTTCAATGTGCGCATGGTGCGAGTCAAAAATTAATTTCATGTTGGGGTGATCAACATCTTTAACAAGAGTCGCAATATCATCCAGTGTATTGTATAGATAGCATTCAAATCGATTCAAGGCCTCAGGTGTCAGAAGGATATCCATCTCGCCTGCATATTCTGCGGCCTTGCGCATGACCTCTGTGCTGTACTTGCGTTCGTCAGCTGTAGGTGGCTCGCCTGAGAAATAGGCGAAGGCTGAGTGATAGGGGCCGCAGATCGTTTCCGCGCCGAGTTCTTTTGCCATGTCAATTCTCCACTTGAGTTGATCGACGGCTTTGGCGCGAACGGAGGCGTCAGCACTCGCCGGATTCTCCGCTTCAAACACTGAGGTGACGCAGGTGCAGCCGAGTTCTAATTCTTTGAGCTTCTTGCCTAGTTTGCGATATTCATTCACGTCTTCGTCACCAATCGGTACTTCGACTCCATCAAATCCTGTTTCTTTTAAGCTTTCTACGATGGGGTACAGATCTTCATTGATATCTGTTGTCCATAAAAGCAAATTCATCCCTATTTTCATGCGTCTGTTTTGTATCTATCTAAAGTAATAAAATCTAGGCGTATCGTATAAGTGAAATGAAAAATGTACGGCAGACTAAGCTTTTTAAGGACATTAAGACTTCCCAAAATTGAAACAACTCTAAAGGAATTGACGTTTTTAATCTGAATGGGAAATATTTTCAATCAGGATTTTCAAGAATTCGTAAGATCACTCAATAAGTTTGAAGTAGAATATCTATTAGTTGGAGGCTATACGGTGGTATTATATGGATATCATAGGACAACTGGTGCCTTAGATATATGGGTTAATCCCACCGAAGCGAACTATTCAAAGTTGAATTTAGCATTTGGAGATTTGGTCTTCCAATCAAATCGATCCCATTAGACAGTTTTTTAGATATTAATGAATTAGACGTCTTTACGTTTGGGAGACCTCCAGTTGCAATTGATATTATGACCAAAGTCAAAGGATTACAATTTGATAAAGTTTATAAAGAATCAGATACTAGTGGTCTGTCAAGTATATATTGACTAGTTGAATTTTGATTGTAGTTTGTGCATGAACTAGGCGCAGGTTCGGTCTGATAGCCTTAGCTATCAAGGCCGGTTCTGTAACGACGTGCATGTGCAAAATACGCCAAAAGCACTAGTCAAGTTTATCTTGACAGACCACTATAATACATGATGGTTTAGCTATCAAGTTGATACATTATGATTCCTTAATTGTAGCTAAAAAATCAGCAGGAAGATTAAAGGATTTAAATGATATTCAAAAATTAGAAGAAGAATAATATGGAAGAGCGAATGGATAAAACGGCCTTTAAAAAACAATCATTAAAAGATGCTGATAGTAATGTAAACTATTGGCGCTCCAAAACATCAAGCGAACGACTCATTGCTGCCTATAATTTATCATTAAGAGCTTATGGCTACGATCCTGCTTACCCACGTAAAATGGATAAAACATATTTTATCAAACGGAAAAGAGAATCATAGTGTGCTGATGCAGTGATGTGCCAATGCTTTCTGCTTCCATCATTTAAAATTTCAACATTCAAAATTAAAAATTTGCCTGGAACTTAGAAACGTCCAACTCCAATCTTCAATCTCCCAACTTCAATCTCCCAACTTCCAACTTCTGACTTCAATCTCCCAACTTCCAACTTCTAACTTCAATCTCCCATCTCCCAACTCCAATCTCCCATCATCAAACAACAACCCACCGCTCCGTCCGATGACTTTCCAGAATACACTCACACAATATCAATTCCCTAAGTCCATCCCTGAAGCTGGGGAATAGCGGCACAGCAGGCTGCTGCACCTTTAAAATCGCAGCATACACTTCCTTAAATAACTGCTTAGATGTATCTGGGAAACCTTCGTTGTGTCCGCCTGGAAAGGAAATAATAGAAGCAGCCTCTTCATCAAACAAAGATGGATCGCGCAGCAAAATCTGGTTAGCTTCATCGCGATGTCCAACCCATAATTCATTGGGAGATTCTGAATTCCAATGTAGGTTTTTGTGCGCACCAGCAATTTCTAATTTCAATTGATTTTTTCGACCCGCAGCAACTTGGCTGACAGTCACAACTCCTTTATTTCCATTATCAAATCTCAAAAGAACTGTCGCATAATCCTCAGTGTCAATCGGTACTTCTGCATAGTCCTCAGGTTGTAGTTGTTTGCCAGAAAATGTTTCTATTGGTTTAAGTGGCTTTTTACGAGTTTTATGGACGGTATTAAAATCTGCAAATACAGCAGTTATACTCAAGCCAGAAACATACTCAATACTATCAATCAAATGACTGCCGATATCTGCAATCGCTCGTGACTCTCCAGATTTATCAGACTCCAAGCGCCAATTATAATCCGTTTCATAATACAACCAGTCTTGCAAATAAGAACCCATAATGGAATATATTTCACCCACTTCGCCAGTTTCCCTCATCCGTTTCATTTGGCGAACAATCGGATAGTACCGAATATTAAAGTGAACAGCATTCACCAAGTTTTTGTCTTGAGCAATGGCGACTAATTCCTCCGCTTGCTCAATCGTCGTCGCCAATGGTTTTTCGCAAACAACATGGATGCCAGCCAGCAAAGCCTGCTTGGCCATATCATAATGCACAAAATTTGGCGTACAAATATGTATGCAATCCAATTGGTCATTCTCAATTTGCTCAACATAATCACTATAATATTTTGCTACGCCTAAGGCTTCTGCTTTCCCTTTGACAGCCTCAGCAGAATGATGTGAAATAGATACTACTTCAATGCCAGGCAAACGCCGCAAGGCTTCAATATGCGCAGGTCCTATAAACCCAACACCTGCAATCCCAACTCTAATGTTTTTCATCTGTATACTATAAATTGCCGCCGTTGGTCTCCGAACCAATGGCAATTTACTAAGAGCTATTTAATAACCACACATTCTCATCGGATCGGAGTCCAACAAGGATGGGTTTTATAATTCAATCTTCGAAAACAAAATGATCCTTTCCCTTTCAACCTTCAATCCTTCAACCTTCAATCCTTCAACCTTCAATCCTTCAATCCTTCAATCCTTCAATCCTTCAACCTTCAATCCTTCAACCTTCAATCCTTCAATCCTTCAATCCTTCAATCCTTCCATCTTCAATCCTTCAACCTTCAATCCTTCAATCCTTCAATCCTTCAATCCTTCCATCTTCAATCCTTCCACCTTCCCTCTTCAATCCTTCCACCTTCCCTCTTCACCCTTCCTCCCCCAAATACACTTTCAACTCCCCCAAATCCGGACTCCTCCCATTCTGCACATACGCCCCTGAGGTAGCCATAGCTAGCCGCATTGAATCCTCAGTAGAAAATCCTGCGAGTTGTCCAAAGCAAAAACCAGCATTAAAATTGTCTCCTCCGCCAGTTGACACTTTAGGGGATTTTACGATTCGTCCATGCAAATGATTTGTTTCGTTCTGGCTAAACAAATAGCATGAATCGATGGGGTGAATCAACACAAAGCGAATGTCTAGTTGCTTGAAAATATATGCACCGATATCGCGCAGATCAATTAAGTCCGACGATTGATCGTTAGCACGACAGATCGTTTGATATATTTGAATAGCTTCATTTTCATTCAAGCCCAATGTGACATCTGTCTTTTTGCCAAAAGCATTTATTAATTGTAGGATTTCTAGGATGTCGTGGTCTGATTTTTTACTTGGATCTGCCAAGTCAAAAAAGATTGCCGGTCTATTTTCTTGTTGCGTTAAGAGTAAGTCTGTTAGCACACCTTGCCAGAGAGTTGTTGCGTGAGGCAAATTACACCAATCAACTAAGGCGATTAAGCCAACTTGTCTGCTTATTTTTTGCAGGTGTTCAAGCTTGATAATGGATGTCACATGGTTCCAATCAAGATCATTAAAAGCAGAAACTTCTGACAATATCAGCTTGCCGTCAGTAAACTCTAAGGCATTTGTTTCAGCTGGCTTGCCTACTGAAAGTAGCTGGCAATCGGGATGAAGTGATTTAAAAATTTCTTCAATATCTGGTTCTCCAAATGTTCCTAAACATGTATTCTTAATACCCAATGTTGCCAAGGCATGTGCCATAATTGGCGCATTGCCACCAGGTTTAATGATTTGAGAGTGCAACTCTACTTGAGTGCTCTTCCCAGCGGCATGTTGTATATGTTGACCAAAACTATCTAGGCTAGGATAAAATTCTTTTCCCTTTTCATTAATGCTTTGGACAGGGTGTTGGATCTTATCAATATATCCATCCAGCCCTATAAGAGCTTGACTCGTGAGATTGACTTGATCCAATTGCTTAAGCAAAGCAGTTAGGATTATTGGTTCCATCTCAGTCTATGTTTTAATATCCTGACACGTCTTTTTGAGCTTTCGTCTTGCCTGCTTTCACACCATATTTTTTCTTGGCAGCTTCGATCATCGCAATTGTGGCTGTGGCACCTACGCGGGTCACACCTAATGCCTTGACAGCCAGCAGGTCTTTCAAGGTCCGCACACCTCCAGCCGCTTTTACCTGTACCTTTGGTCCTGCATGTTTACGCATCAACTTCAAGTCCGCTTTCGTTGCGCCCTTATAACCATATGTTCCATCATCTCCTTTCACCATCCCATAACCGGTTGATGTTTTAACAAAATCGACGCCGAGCTCAGTACAGATTTCGCAGAGTTTTATTTTCACGGCTTTGTCAGCAATGAAATCATTTTCAAAAATAACCTTCAAGATGGCACCATGTTGATGAGTCGCTTTGCAGACGGCTGCTATTTCTTTCTCAACATATTTCCAATCGCCTTGCAAGGCTTTCCCAATGTTGACTACCATGTCAATTTCAGTTGCCCCGTCTTTGCATGCTCGTTTGGTTTCAGCGACTTTTATGGGAATGGTTGAATTGCCTTGTGGGAATCCTATCACTGTGCCCACTAGGACACCAGAACCTTTCAGTGCTTCAACGGCTAATTTGATTGCGTAGGGTTTGATGCAGACCGAAGCGACTTTATATTCTTTGGCGATAGCGCAACCAGCCAATAAGTCATCATCTGTCATTGTAGGATGGAGAAGTGAATGGTCTATCATTTTGGCAAGTTGTTTGACTTCCTTTTTCATAAGCGGCTATTCGTTAATTTTTATTTTTATTTTTATTTTGATTTTTCAGCCAAAGGTTGATCAGCCTCTGGCTGAGATTTTGATTTTTCAATTTATAGGACTAAGTACTGCTTTACATAATTTCTGCTCGCTAAGATAGCGTTCTCTATGTCTGTTTCCGAACCTTCAAATGCTTTATCTTCTACTTCAATACAGACGGGGCCTCGATAGCCAACACTTGTTAGAGCAGAAAAGAAATCTCCCCACCGCACATCGCCAAGTCCTGGTAGTTTAGGTGAGTGATAGTCAAGCGGATACGCCATGATCCCGACACGATCTAATTTTTTTTTGTACACTTTGGCATCCTTTAAGTGTATGTGATGGAGTCGTTCTGCATAGTCATAGATTGGTTGGACCTCATCCATTTGCATCCAGACAAGATGCGATGGATCATAATTTAATCCAAATGCTGAACTTGGAATTGCTTCAAAAAGTTGATCCCAAATGGCTGGAGTTGTAGCAAGGTTTTTTCCACCCGGCCATTCATCTTTCGTAAACAACATGGGACAATTCTCGATGCCGATTTTAATATTATGAGCCTCTGCAGCTGAAATGATAGCTGGCCAGACTTCTTTAAACCGGTCTATGTTCCTTTCTATGGTTTTGCTAGGATCACGACCAATAAAGGTATTAACAACTGGGATGCCTAATTTGTCAGCTGCCTCTATCAACATATGGATATGATCAATATAAATAGTTGCTTTTTCAATATCAGGATCGAGTGGATTTGGATAATAACCCAAAGCTGAAATATAAACGTCCTTTTGATCCAAAAGACTTTTAATGCCCTCAATTCTAGAATCATCTAGACTCGTACAATCAATATGCGTCACCCCAGCATAGCGACGATCAGCTTTTCCTGGCGGCCAACACATGACCTCAATACATTTAAATTGATTATTCGCTGCAAAATGAATCACTTCTTCCAGTGTCTTATCTGGTTGTATGGCAGTTACATATCCTAAATCCATCATAGTCTAGTGAAGTTATGAAATCCATTTGATTATTATCAATAACAACGTCAAATCCAATTTCAATTTCACTGAATTCAATGCAACTGGCTGTCAAGATTTGGTTGAAGAAATGATGAAAACGTTAAAGAATTCGTAGCGTTAATATCTATTGAAAGTAATAGTTTTTTTGCAGAAAATTTACTTTATGAACACACTTAACAAACTCCCAATACATTTTTATTTATCTATATGTTTCTTGTTGACAACATATTCATTACATCCTCAACAAGGACCTATTTATGATGGTGGACAATTCTACTATGAGAGAAATTATTGCGAGGACGCAGAGCTTTGGCTACCAACTGTATTGTTGGATATAGAATTGTTCGTTTCTTCTGATTGTAATAATGGTCTAAGTTTAATAACGGCAGAATATGATTGCGAACCTTATAGTATTTCGTGTAATGAGATGAAGACAATAGTCGCAACCTTCACAGACGAATGTGGTCAATCGAATCAATATTCATTTGACTTTTATACTCATGATTGTGATGGAATTGATCCCGCTGTTGACAATTGTCCAAATAATTATAATCCAGGCAAGAAGATATCGATAATGATGGCATTGGTAATGTTTGCGATCCTGTTAATCAACCAGACGAATCTGTTCAAATTGAAAATAATCTTTTTTTGAATTTGCCTAATTCAGGTGTGATTTTAAAATCAGGTGATGGGAATTGTTGGTTCTTAACGGTTAATAATAATGGAAGTACGAGAACATTATCAGTTGATTGTCCGCCAGATTAGAATATGCTTAAAGCTTATCTTTGACACTTTACGAATGCGCTTTTCGATACTGAGACGGCGTCTGGCCAGTCATCTTCTTAAAGACAGCATTAAATGTTGACTTGGACTTGAAGCCAGCATCTTGAGCCAAGCCCAATAGGGTGTAGTGGTCATATTTTGGATCTACGATTTTCAACTTCACGTCCTCGACTCGATACGAATTGATGAAGTCGAAAAAATTCTGTTTTCGTTTTTGATTAATGATTTGTGATACATAACCATTGCTGAGTTCAGATTTTTCTGAAAGAAGCGACATGCTTAAATCAGGGTTTTGGTAGAGTTTATCGACTGCTATGATGTGTAAGATGCGCTCATAATGTTCATCAGTTTTACTCGACAATTCACTTGCAGGTGGCAATGGTTCTTGTGGTTTTTCTGAGATGGCAAAAATGGTAGTATCTAATAAGCCTTGTTGGATCAGCGTAGAATAACCAATCCACAAGATCAAAATTGAGACACCAAGCCATACGGTATAGGCTAGAGTTCTACTAAAATATTCTGCTGAATAATCACTCAAGCTTAGAAAAAACCATATCCCAGTTAAGAACAAACCAGCAATGAAGGTGTTACGCAGCCAAGACAAGTTCCGCCCTTCTATTTCTGCATAATTGTTATACAATTCTTTTTCATAAATTTTTAGTTGCTTGATCGCTTTCACGATCAATATAAAGGTTAGTATCGCTGCTATAAATTCAATAGTATTGGCAAGCCAAAAAAAGACTTGTCGTTGCGAATCAGTATACGATTTAGGAATCATGTGCCAAAACATCCAAAATAATCGAAGACACAATTCAAATAGAAAAAAGGCAAAGAAGAAGTAGTCTCTTTTCTGTATTTGGTAATTCGGCTTAAGTAAATAGGTAATGAAAAAGTACAGACTGAGAGGAATCAATGTCATAAAGTCCAGCTGTATAAACTCTAGAATAGGGTAGGCCTGATACAAATTTGCGGCATTGGCAGTATTTTGTAAATTGATAAAGGCAAAGACAATCATCATCAAGGCTAAGTAGGCATTTGAGGTTTTGCGTAGCCGTTGTGTGCTTAACAATATAATACCCAATATGATGCCTTGAAAGGCTCCAAACAAGATTAGTAGATTGAATAGATTGAGTGTGATGGTTGGAATCATATATGCTACAAATAAGGTCTTTAATATGAGACTTTGATCTTAAACCTTAGGTTGCAAGGAAAGATAACAATTATTGGAATCTCTAGTGCTTTGTCAAGTATATATTGACTAGTTGAATTTGAGAGTATTTTGTGCATGAACTAGGCGCAGGTTCGGTCTGATAGCCTTAGGTACTGTGATAAAAACAAGCATATTTCCATATTAATTTCATACTTTGTCAAAGACGAAGAAGAGCGTCTGATGTTTGTTCATACAGATGTTCATTCTGTGTAGATTGGGGTCTTCGGACTCCATCTACTTTTTCACTTCCATCTGCTTTTTCAACTCTTCGAGTTGATGACGAAGAAGAGCCTTCCTCAATTTGATAACCAGATATTCTATTCTGTTCGTAATCTTCCATATATGGTTTGTTTGATTTCCACAATGAATACATCAGTACTAAAAGCCTCCTTTCTAAAGCCACTATACCAGTCATTTTATTGGGCTTATTTTTATTTATTCTTTCATATGCTTTCTTAAGTTGCTTGTTATGTTGTGCTGCTGACATTGCTGGAAAATATAAGGCGGCTCTAATATTACTGTTCCCTTTTTTACTTATTCTGGCTTTACCATTTACACTCGTCCCGCTCTGTTTTTGTGTGACATCCAAACCACAATATGATACGAGTTGTCTCTGATTTTTGATAAGTTCAAAACCTTGTGTTTCTCCTAATATGATTCCTATTGTTTTTATTCCTATTCCTGGAATCGTATGAATCTTTTCTACTTTAGACCACAGTTCAGCATCTGATTTTAATACTTTTTCTATCTCAGACTCAATTTTGGATAATTTCTTTTCCAAACTATCGACTATACTTTTATATGTTTTTATACATAATTTATCAGGTTCAAAGCTAGAATTTAAGGCACTTAATCGATTGGATGTCACCGTTTTATCTTTTTGAAGACAGCTATAAAGCCTGGTTAGTGATCTTAATTTTTTGTAGATCGGTGCTGGAGGTGACCATAAGTCTAGTTCTCTTTGTGCGCCCATTATGCTGATCACTCTTGCATCTTCTGGATCTGTCTTTGATTTTACGTTTAGACTTTTTCCAAAGTGATTGACTTTATTAGGTAACACCACACTTACATTTTTATTAAGCTTGTTCAAATGATAAGCAAGTGATTCATAGTAGGTCCCTGTTGCTTCCATAAAATAGAATACAGCTACATCTTTTTTAACATGTTTACTTACCCATCGAATAAACTTGTTGAAGCCGGTTTTGTTATTATCAAAGGTGGCGTCTTCACTGTGGCTAATTGTTCTGTCCTCACGTAATATTGAAATGCAAGCGGTAAAATCCTTCTTTGCTATGTCTATTCCTACGCTTTGTTTTACAATTGTCATAAATTAAGAATTTAGTTAATAAAATAATGACTTGCCCTTACTTCATCTTTCCTTTTATGTTACACTTGCTCGTCTAATGACGGCCTTAAGTACTGTTCAGATTCTACAGGGCAATTAATTGGATCACGGTTATACCTATGGCACTGAATGACATAAATGTCTTCTTAACTATCTGATAAACTCGTGATCCCAGAGTCACTTCCTAAAGTTAAAACTAATAGGGAACAACCTGTATTATGATTTAATTGTAAAGGTAAAAGCTATGCTAGGCCTTTCCAAAAACAGCTTCCCTTCGACCAGCTCAGGGCAGGCTGTCTTGATAACCAAGTACTAACAGCCATTTTACCAATCATTTTTGAACCACATCAAAACATACTTTTTAGTTACTCCTTAAGCTGTGATCTCATCATTAAAACTGAAAACCTGCTTTAAAATGCAATCAGACTTGCTAAATTAGACAGATTCTAAATAACTCAGAGATTGTCAAAACCTTACTTTTTCAAGCGTAAACCTTACTTTTGTGTGAATAGAAATTCCAATAAACATGAAATGGATTCTTCAGTTTTTAACGTCTAGTATTGGACAAAAACTTATAATGAGTCTCACGGGCTTATTTTTGATCTTATTCCTCACCGTACACTTAATCGGTAATCTGTCTTTACTCAAATCTGATGGTGGAGCCGCCTTTAATGCCTACTCTGATTTTATGGGTCATAATCCTCTGATTCAGATCATCTCTAAGGGAAATTTCTTTTTTATATTCCTGCATGCGATACAAGGCTTCGTTCTTTATTTTAAAAATAAAGGGGCGAAAGGGTCTAAATATGCGGGAAAGGCAAAAGACAAGACAAGTTGGGCATCAAAAAATATGGCTTTGTTAGGGACACTCCTGCTCGCCTTTATATTAATGCATCTAGGTCATTTTTATGTCAGATTCAAATTCTTTAATGATATGCCTATGGTGAATCAAGATGGAGCTGACATCCTAAATACGTATCAAACCGTATCAGAAGTCTTTTCGAATCCGATCTGGATAATCTGTTATTTGATCGGCCTGGTAGCCTTAGCACTACACTTAAAACATGGCTTTGCAAGCGCATTCCAAACATTAGGTATCAACCATAAAAAATATACCCCAATCATCAAAGCCTTAGGAACAGGATATTCAATTTTGATTCCTATCGGTTTTGCGATCATTCCATTATATATGTATTTCATCAAGTAATTAATGAGTGACATGAAATTAGAAAATAAAGTCCCACCAGGTAATTTAGACGAAAAATGGACGAAATATAAATCGACGATGAACCTCGTCGCACCTAACAACAAAAGAAGAATTGAAGTCATTGTAGTTGGTACTGGTTTAGCTGGTGCTTCTGCAGCGGCTACGCTTGGAGAATTAGGCTATAAAGTCAAAGCATTTACCTTTCATGATAGCCCGCGTCGTGCACATAGTATTGCCGCTCAAGGTGGCATCAACGCAGCAAAGAATTATCAAAATGATGGTGATAGTATCTATCGATTATTTTACGATACGATCAAAGGTGGCGATTATAGAAGTCGAGAAGCTAACGTGCATAGATTAGCCGAGGCAAGCACAGAAATCATTGATCATTGTGTCGCTCAGGGTGTACCTTTTGCAAGGGAATATGGAGGCTTATTAGCCAACAGATCTTTCGGTGGTGTCCAAGTCAGTCGTACCTTTTATGCAAGAGGTCAGACAGGACAGCAATTGCTAATCGGTGCATACCAAGGATTGTCTAGACAGATTGCAAAAGGAACAGTGACGATGTACAATCGACACGAAATGCTAGACCTGGTAAAAGTAGACGGCAAAGCTCGTGGCATCATTGCACGTAATCTATTAACAGGAGAATTAGAAAGACATGCAGCACATTGTGTCATACTCGCTACTGGTGGTTATGGTAATGTGTATTATCTGTCTACAAACGCAATGGGTTCGAATGTAACCGCAGCATGGCGTGCAGTTAAGCGAGGAGCCTTAATGGCAAATCCTTGTATGTGCCAGATTCACCCAACATGCATACCTGTGTCAGGTGATTATCAATCTAAGTTGACTCTGATGTCAGAGTCCCTCAGAAATGATGGTCGGGTCTGGGTGCCTAAAACGGTAGAGGATGCTAAAGCGATACAAGAAGGTCGCAAAACAGGTCTTGATATAGCAGAAGAAGATCGTGATTATTATCTGGAGCGACGCTATCCGGCATTTGGAAATCTTGTGCCTCGGGATGTAGCTTCGCGTGCTGCCAAAGTCGCCTGTGATGAAGGGAAGGGTGTCAGCAAATCTGGACTTGCCGTTTATCTTGATTTTAGTTCTGCCATACAGCGCTATGGCCAGCAAGAAGCCAACTCACTAGGCATCCAAGCGAATGCAGCTAAGATCACAGAGCTTGGAACAGCTGTCATCGAAAAGAAATACGGTAACCTATTTCAGATGTATGAGAAGATCACAGGAGAAAATCCATATGTGATGTCCATGAAAATATATCCGGCAATCCACTATGTGATGGGCGGCCTGTGGGTTGATTATAATTTAGAAACGAATGTGCCTGGTTTATTTGCGTTGGGAGAAGCGAACTTCTCTGATCATGGTGCCAATCGATTAGGTGCATCGGCGCTGATGCAGGGTCTTGCAGATGGCTATTTTGTGATACCATATACAATCGGGCAGTTCTTGTCAGGAGAGATTCGAACACCAGAGATCAGCAATGAAACAGCTGAATTTATGGCAGCAGAAAAAGAGACAAAAGAGCGTCTAGAAGGTTTGATGAATATTAAAGGCAATCAATCTGTGGAGAGTTTTCATAGACGCCTTGGTAAAATCATTTGGGAATACTGCGGCATGAGTCGAAATGCTGAAGGATTGAAAAAGGCACGGCAATTAGTGAGAGAACTAAAAGCTGAGTTTTATAAAGATGTCTTTATCCCTGGCACTATTGATGAGTTTAATCCAGAGCTAGAGAAAGCAGTTCGGGTAGCAGACTTTATGGAGTTGGGAGAGTTGATGACATTGGATGCGCTGGAGCGAAATGAGTCTTGTGGTGGTCACTTCCGCGAAGAGTTCACGACAGAAGAAGGGGAAGCCAAGAGAGATGACGATGGCTATGCGTTTGTATCCGCGTGGGAGTGGGATGATGACAATCCAACTCTGCACAAAGAAGAACTTGTATTTGAAAATGTTGAATTGAAAACCAGAAGTTATAAATAATGAAGTTAACATTAAAAATCTGGAGAGAGGGAGGTATGTATGCGTCTGGCAAATTAGAAACCTACAAGGTGGAAGCCGACGAGCATATGTCTTTTTTGGAAATGCTGGATGTCTTAAATCAGCAATTAATTGAAGAGAAAAAAGATCCTGTGGCATTTGATCACGATTGCCGTGAAGGCATCTGTGGTTCGTGTAGCATGGTGATTAATGGGCAACCCCACGGTCCTCAGAAAGGGACGACAGCCTGTCAACTTCATATGAGGTCTTATAAAAATGGAGATACAATCACGATAGAGCCATTTCGAGCTAAATCATTTCCTGTGATTAAAGATTTAGTTGTTGATCGTTCGGCCTTTGATCGTATCATCCAGGCGGGTGGCTATGTGTCAGTGAATACGGGTCAGGCGCCTGATGGGAATGCGATACCGATAGAGGGAGATACAGCTGGGAAGGCATTTGACGCGGCAACGTGTATTGGTTGTGGAGCTTGCGTGGCTGCATGTCCAAATGGCTCTGCGATGTTATTTACATCAGCTAAGGTTGCACACCTAGGTTTATTGCCACAAGGGAAAGTCGAGCATGAAGCAAGATCGCAGAAGATGGTCGCGCAGATGGACAAAGAGGGCTTTGGGATGTGCTCGAATGTTGGCGCTTGCGAAGCTGAATGTCCTAAGGAAATATCCTTAGAAAATATAGCTCGGTTAAATCGATCTTATATTGCTTCGGTCTTTTCTTCTGAGTAAGCAAATTAGATATAAATAAAACTTTATGGATTAAACTCCTTAGTGTTCTAACCGCTAAGGAGTTTTTTTATTTCTACATAGTTAGCAATTTAAGGTTTTGGAAAACACAAATTGAGTGAGTCTACAATCCAAAGGCATTTCTTCATAATTACGAAAAAAAACTTAATCTAAGCCATGCACATTATGCCTTTTACTTCGTTTCCTATAAAACAACAACAATCACCGATTGTCGAATCTACCTTACATATTCAGTTCTCTAGTTCTCATTTTATTCTCTATTGAGACAACTGAAGGCCCGCATCTATTAATTAAAGAAATTAATAGTATTCGGACCCATGGCTATCTTTGCGGTAGTGATAGCTTGCCTGTAGCAGATACACTCATATGGAGTGAAAAATTAGCCATCACAGCAAAGCAACATGCCCAAGACATGCATGACGACGGCTACTTTTCACACTATAACCGCCTTAACCATGATGTCGGACAGCGCGCAGATTCAGTTCATTATGAATGGAATCAGATTGGTGAAAACATCGCTATTGGCTATCTCTCGGATTACGATGTGATGAGAGCATGGTTAGAAAGCCCTGAGCATTGTGAGATGATTATGTATCCGCACATCTCCGAGATGGGTGCAGCTAGAGTAGGAGATTATTGGGTTGTCAATTTTGGCAAGCCTGATTCAGTGTTAGGGCTTGAACAAGATAAGTGACAAACAGCTCATAAATAAATTCCATCTTTCACATCCCTCATCCTATAAACCGCTTAAAAGCAGCCCGATTCTTTTTGCCAATAGGCAACTGCTTCCCATTTTTCATCAAGACAAAATTGCCCTCCAGATAATCTATAAACAATCTGTTAATAATCACTGATTTATGAATCTTGAAAAAGTCGTTTTCAGGGAGCTGGTTTGTAAAAGAGCTTAGCGTTTTTGGTGTAAGATGGAATTCGTCGCCTAGCCAGACTTTTACATAGTTTCCATAGCTCTCGAGATAATAGATGTCTTTAAAGTTAATGTTGATGAGTTTTTTATCTGCTTTAATAAACAGTTGTGTCGCTTCTTCTGGAGTTACATCGATCGTACTCGTCTTACTAGTTGTCGTATTTTTAAATTGAAATATTTCAAAGGCCTTATTCGTCGCCTTTAAAAACCGATCGAACCGAAAGGGTTTGAGTAAATAGTCACACACATCTAGCTCAAAACTTTCTAAAGCATGTTCCTGGTAGGCTGATGTAATAATGACGATAGGCTTTACACTCAATGTCTTCAAAAAATCAAGTCCTGTCAATTTAGGCATATTGATATCAAGAAAGATGAGATCAACGTGTTTAGACTTTAATATCGAAAGTGCCTCTGTCGCTAGATGGCATTGTCCAACAACTTCAATAAAATCAACATCCTTTACGTATTCTAAAATGACCTTATGTGCCAGCGGTTCGTCGTCGATTATTAGCGCTTTTAATGTCATTGAAGTTTTAGTTTTAATATAGCACTATATTGATTATGCTGTTCGAAGCTTTCTAAACTGTGTTTATCAGGATAACGAAGCTCCATTCTACGTTTTAAATTTTTCAAACCAATTCCTGCATCAGTATCCAGTTTTTCCTCTATCGAATTGACCGCAGTAAATACCAAATCGTTTTGATCGCTAGTTAGGCTCAAATGTAAATAGCAATTTCCTTCCGCAGGTTCAATTCCATGCTTGAAGGCATTTTCGACAAAGGTAATAAACAACAAAGGAGGAATCTGTTGCTCCTTATCAGAAATAGTTATGTCAAACTTATAATCCAGTTTTTTGTGTAATCTAATTTGCTGAAGTTGTACGTAGTCTTCAATATATTTAAGCTCCTCCTTCAATGGAACAAAATCTTCTTTGCCTTTATAAATTACATAACGCATCAACTCTGAAAGTTGCAAAATCACTTCAGGTGTCTGCTTATCTTTTGTGATACTCAGAGCGTATAGATTATTCAGAGTGTTGAAAAAGAAATGCGGATTAATTTGTTGTTTGAGCAAATTGAGTTCAGTAGCAGATTTTTCTTTCTCTAGATTCACAATTTCATTACTCTGGCGAAACCATTCATTAGAAATAATAATAGGTACAGATAACAACATAATAAGAAAAGCTAAACCACCTCCATCATCTGAGAATGTTTTTCCATCTGGTTGAAAAAACTCTAATCCCAATTCTGAACTTATTGGCAACACTCTTAGGAACATAATAAATAGAGGATAAAAAATGAGAATAACTGCCGCTACTGAAAAACCATAAAAAATAACGCCTTTTTCTTTCAATAATTTTGGGATTAAAAAATGCTTATTGATGTGATAATAAAAATAATATAACAGGAGAATAATCAAGAATTGGAAAACAAAAAAAATAAATTTGACTGCGAGCATGGCTCCTGAAAATACCGTAATATTATCAATACCACTCCCTACACGAAATATCCCAACTACTGACAAAAATATAGACAAGAGTAACACAACGACTAATAACATTTTATCCACGGATATAACCTGAGTCCAGATTTTAGTTTTTAGTTTATCCTTAAAATAGTTTTGAAATACGAGGCCAAGTTCTGTACATAAAACAGACCCACTCGTAACCAACAAAAAGGAAAGTGCAAACGTAGAATAGTCTTCAAGTTGATGACTATGCTGATGTTCTTGAATGACAAACCTCATTATTGATTCACTATTCAATGGTAGAATTATTAACCAAACAATCATACAGAAAATCCATAGCGCAACCACCACTTTGAAAGGGAGTGATGATAATAGAGTTCTTCTAAAAAAAGCGAAGATCAGAACAGGACTATACACAATACACAGCTTTCCAAATATCTGAATATAATTAAGCCAGCTATCTTTCATAACTGACATCATCAACAAATAGCTCATAAACAGAAGCAATGTCATGAATATCCATAAGGTATTCTCAGTGAAAATAGATACCGCCTTTTTACTAAATGCCTCCATCATTAAATTGTACTCGTCTAATTAATTTCAAGTAACAATAAAAGCTCCGTTCTTTCAAATCTTACTTATGAAAGGTAGTTTTTTCATGATTAAAGTGATTATACAGTAGAATACTCTAAAGAAACACATAAGGCACATAAGTCTTATGTTACTTTTACAAGACACATCAGGAAGAAGAAGAATTAAAATGTACTCGTCGAGTACGTTAATCACGAAAATCTTCCCCTTAACCATTCAAAGTTGTCATCTACTGTACTTCAGACCATATTTGAAGAAAATATTCAATGATGAATCTATCCATATCTAATCTCACTAAGGTTTATAATAACGGGGTCAAAGCTGTTGACAATTTAAATCTCGAAATCGGGACAGGCATGTTTGGCCTCTTAGGTCCTAACGGAGCAGGAAAATCAACCTTAATGCGAACTATCGCAACCTTACAAAATCCAGATTCAGGTTCTATCCTATTTAAAGACATCGATGTTTTGAATGATCCGATGAGCCTGCGCAAAATATTAGGCTACTTACCACAAGAATTTGGTGTCTATCCAAAAGTGTCTGCATTAAATCTCCTAAACTATTTTGCAACCTTAAAAGGCATTGCATCTAAAAAAGAACGAGGTATATTGATTGATAAAATCCTAGAACTCACTAATCTCTACGACGTACGTAAGAAAAAAGTAAGCGGCTATTCTGGTGGGATGAAACAACGATTCGGGATTGCCCAAATCCTGTTGAATAATCCTCAGCTGATTATTGTAGATGAACCTACTGCCGGGCTCGATCCTGCAGAACGTCAACGCTTTCTAAATATTTTAAGAGAGGTCGGTATGGAAAACACAGTTATTTTTTCAACACACATTGTTGAGGATGTCAAAGAGCTTTGTACTGAAATGGCCATCATGAATGGTGGGGCTATTCTTCAACAAACCACTCCAATGGCTGCAACGAAAAACATTAATGGAGAAATGTGGACATCCCGTATTCAACGTGATGAATTAGAAACTGCCGAAGCCAAGTACGATGTGCTTTCTGCTAATTATAATCCAGACAATTCGATCAATATTCGTGTTCATGCAGCGATACAGCCAGCTGCAGAGTTTGTCGCCACTAAACCCGATTTGGAAGACGTCTATTTTATTGCTCTCAAACAGGCAACGGTTGCAGCTTAAGCGTTTTTGGGAGACTCCTTTTTTTGAACCAAGCAATAGTCAACTCTGATCACTAAAACTCACTAAAGACAAAACTCATGTTTACAACCATCTATACCTACGAATTAAAACACTGGATAAAACAACCAGCTATTTATATTTACGCCTTCTTCATCTTAGCTCTTGCTATAATGACAATGTCAGGAATGGCAGCAGAGGACAGTAACCGTTTTGGAGGACGAGTCATCAACTCATCAGTATTCTTACTAGAGATGACGAGAAAATTCATACTTCTTTTGTTTCTAATTTTGCCTGCTGTATTTGGCTTGTCAATATATCGCGACTTTAGCACCCGAATGCATACCATCTTGTATGCCTATCCATTTAGTAAGCGAGACTACCTGGCTGCTAAATATCTGTCAGCCTTTACCATTTTTATGGCTATAACTGCCATGTTGGGCTTGGGATATATTGTTGGTGCAGAATTAATTCCTGGTGCAAATCAAGAGCTTTTACAAAGCTTCAATCCTGTCGCTTATTTACAATTGTATGGTCTATTTATTTTGCCAAATATAGTCTTGTTGAGTGGGATTGTCTTTTCTGTTGTGCTTTTGAGTCGTAACATATATGCTGGTTTTGTGACTGCATTATTATTACTGGTGATACAGCAAATTGCTGGAAGTCAATTAGTCGGCGGTAATGGTTCTTTATTGGCAGGTATGTTAGACCCTCTTGGCTTAAAGTCATTCGGATACTATACTAGTCAATGGACCGTTGATGATCGTAACAACAAGTTACTTCCTTTTGAAGGCGTTGTAATTTGGAATCGACTGCTGTGGTTAGCCGTTTCATTTGGAATCTTTTTTATAACCTATCGGAAGTTTAATTTTCATCAAGGTGCGCTGTCAATTATCAATACAAAACGCATCCAAGCTCAAAAGGCCGCTCAGCATTTTGGCATGATTCACAAAGTTGTTTTGCCAAAGGCCAATTTTGATTTTTCTTTCTTACACAAATTAAGAGGGACTTGGCAATTAGCAAAAATCGACTTTAGATCTATTGTAACCAGTCGGTCCTTCTTATGCTTGGTGTTAGGAGGCTTGATCTTCGTGACTGTGGTAATGTCTACCGTAGATCCTCGATTAGGTACAGAAACTTTACCCATGACGTGGCAATTATTAGAACTGCCCATTATCGTCTATGCAGGAGTGATTAATGTCATTACATTCCTCTATGCGGGGCTTTTGGTGCACAGAGGCAAACTGGCAAATATGCATCAGTTAATTGACTCCACGCCTGTTGAGAATTGGATGTTATTGGGATCTAAATTTTTAGCTTTGGTTAAGATGCAAATGGTGCTTCTGTCTTTAGTTATGTTGGGTGGTATTTTTACTCAAATCATAAAAGGCTATTATAACTTTGAAATCGGGCAATACCTGTTTAATCTTTTTGGTATCAATTTAATACATTTTGCAATCTGGGCGATGCTGGCCTTATTCATTCAAACAGTCATAGATAATCCATACATTGGATTTTTCTTGTTGCTATTTGCACCAATAGGATTTATAGGTCTATCAGAATTTGGACCTCAACATTTAGGCCTTGATTTTCTAGAGCAAATGATGTTTCGCTACAATCAAGCACCAGGAGATGTATTTGGTTTGAAATACTCTGATCTAGATGGTTATGGTGCGATGCTGCCAAGCTATTTCATATACAAATTTTATTGGGCGCTGGCAGGGTTACTCTTATTAGTTGCCACATTGATGTTGTGGAATCGTGGGTTGCCTCAGTCATTTGTCGAACGATTGACCATAGGTAAACAAAGATTTTCAGGAAAATTAGCAGTCGGTTTTATGGTTATATTTTTTGCCTTCATCAGTCTTGGTGCTGGTTTGTATTATGAGTCAAATGTGACACATGACTATTTTACAAGAGGGCAAAAAATCGAACTCCTTACCGCAGCTGAAAAGAAATATAAACGCTATGAACATTATGTACAACCTAAAATCGTGTCAGTAAAAATGAACATGAATATATTTCCTGAGGAGCGACAGTTTAATTCTGATGGCCAATATTGGCTTGTCAATAAATCAGAACAACCTATTGATACCCTAATCATTAATTATCTGACAGGTACGAATGCACACTATAGTTTCAATAAATCAACTCAAATCGTTAGCAGAGATACGGTTGCTGATTTCTCACATTTTGACATATTGGTCTTATCTGAAAGCTTGGTGCCAGGTGACAGTATGCACATGACATTTACAAATCATAATGATCCGACCACATTATTGCGAACCAATGATTTTGTGAAATCCCAAGGTGCAATTATCAAAGACAATATTTTTCCTCGCTTTGGTAATTATCTAGAATTTGTCAGGAGCACTAATAATCTAGGAGGCAGAAGTAAGGCGCCGAAACCAAGTGAGGACCATGCTCATCATCATTCATATATGGGAATGGACGCTGATCATGTTGATTTTGAAGCCATTATAAGTACTTCATCTAAACAAACAGCTATTGCACCTGGCGCATTGAAAAAGCATTGGGTAGAAAACAATCGAAATTATTATCACTATGAAACACAAAAAAAGATATGCATGTCCTATTTGTTTTTGTCTGGTGATTATGAATTGGCATCTGATACATGGCATGATATTGATTTAGAAATATACTACGATAAAGATCATGCCTATAATATCAGCAGAATGATGAATGGCTTAAAAGCAGGACTTGATTATTGTACTGAAAACTTTAGTCCCTATCAATTTAAACAGGTACGTATTGTAGAGTTTTCACAAATAAATGGGCGCACGGCGCACGGATATCCTAGTGTTATTCCTACAGGAGAAGGGGCTGGGTTCATTGCAGATGTCGATGATTCTCCAGAGGGTGGCAACGACTTTGCATTTGGTACTGCAGTCCATGAAGTTGCTCATATGTGGTGGGGACACCAAGTCATGCCTTCAGAAACTAGAGGTGCAAAATTAATTGTAGAATCTATGGCTGTTTATGTCAGCATGAAAGTTGAGGAGCTAATAAATGGTGTGGACAAAGCGCGTGCATTAAGAAAGGGAGGCTTAGAAAGTTATTTAAAAGAACGGACCCGTCAGCGTCGTGAAGAGAGTCCATTAATGTATGCCTATCCAGACGAAAATTATTTGGCCTATCAAAAAGGTGGCTCTGTCTTATATGCGATGAGTGACTACTTAGGAGAAAAAGTATTAAACAATGCACTCAAAAATTATGTAGAAGCCGTTGCCTACCAAGAAGGCACTTACACAACATCTGAAGAGATGGTGGACTATATCCGAGTTGCCACTCCTGACTCTTTACAGTACCTGATTCATGATATGTTTGAAACAGTCACGCTATACGACAACAAAATGGATGACTGGTCAGCAACAGCATTAGATAATGGATCATACCGTGTTGATATGAGTTTTCACATCAGTAAATTTCGCTCAGGTAAAAATGGCAAAGCTGTGTATTCGGATAATCAATCAGACTCATTGAGCTATCAATCTCCAGACAAAGACATCGTCATTCATTCTTTACCCTTGTCAGATTATATAGAGGTCGGTCTGTTTGATGAAAACGAAGAGGAGCTATTGCTGCAAAAAATTAAAGTGTCCAACATTCGAAATACATTCACTTTCGTCGTTGACAAGAAACCTGAAAAAGTAGGCGTAGATCCGTATTTTAAACTCATTGATCGGAGTTTGTCAGATAATATAATGAGGCATAAGGAATAATATCACAATAAATAATATGTGCAATGTATATTTTTCCGTGTCTTCGAATTTCCCCAATACTGTTTCTCACTATAATCGATAAAACATAAAACACCCCATTTTAGTGGGGTGTTCGTACGTTATAGAATTCCTTACATGTATCCAGGATGAGAACATTCATTTTTTAATCAAAACAATTGGGTTACATCAGACTATTTAGTGACATCTAAACATGAATATTGATATAAATATGTTCTGATATTCTATGTGCATTCATTTTTCATCAAGACTTATCAATCATTAGTTAATAAATATACTGGCTATAGTCTTTTACTGACTTCTCATGCCTTTTTTATCGATAATCGAAATGTAATACAATGATTTATAGACTATTATTTCAAGTGCTCGTCTTTACGCTGTTTTTGTTATTAATGACACCCGCTTCATGCCAAAAGGAATTAAGCTATGCAAAGGTTCCTATATTATCAACAGAGCAATGGCGTCAATTAGAGGTAGATGTAGATGATCAAGACGTTTTGATATTCGATAGCAATACTAATTTATTTATGCTATTCAATGGCTCTATTTGGGTGTCATTGGGTGATGGTGGTATTAGTAATCGTATTATAAATGAATTTTCTGATTTACTAGATATTGTTCCAAACGCTGATGATTCTATCGCCCCAAAAAGTGCTGCATTTAAAGCTGTACTCAAAATAAAAAAGAAGCAGTTAAAAAAGATTGTACTTGACGACAGCTATAAGAACACACTAATCTATTCTGGCGGCTACAGACTCTATGATGGTCAATTCTGGAGAGACATGGGGAACGGCGGCAAATACAATGATTTGATTAATAAACAAAAAAGTATTGTAGGATTAAAGGATGACTTTACAAACTCGTGGAAACGTAAATTTGGTGTTGGCCTATTTGTTGGCACGAACTATACCTCTATGTTTAGAGATTCCAAATGGCCTTCGAATCCATTTATCAATAATTTGGCTAGCGGTTGGGAAATCGGCTTAAATCAGAATTTAATTTATAAAAAATACTTTCAGTCAAGGTTTTATCTCGGTTGGAATAATGCCAATGTCACCGAAGTATTCAGTGAGACTGATGGTCGGCGAATAACTGCCAATTGGAATATTTCAGGCCCACGAATCGCTTTGCTTCCGATCATCTTTACACCTGGCACAAAAGATTTTAAATTGACTTTTGGAGGTGGATTTTATGGAAAGTATCATATGAACAAACGATTCGAATCTGATAATTCTGAAACTCTATTTACACTGGAAGACACTAAATTATTTGAATACAATTATGAGTATGGTATTCAAGCACAAGTGGGAATTCAGATCTATCGATTTTTCCTTGACATTAATTTTTACAATCAGTTGACATCCCTAATTGAAAGTATAAAGAGCAATAATGTCATCAATGAACGACAACTGAGACTCAAAGGCTATTCACTAAACCTTACATACACGTTTTAATCATGAAGAATTTATTATATATTTTATTGGCTTGTATTGTTATTACAGCTTGTGAAGAGTATGAAGAGTTGGGATTGGAAGAATATTATGACACGTACTTAATAAATGATGTTTTTCTAAATGTAGATAAAATCATCTTTTTCGAAGGTGATCCACCTGTCAACTTTACAGCCGAGGCATTTGATCAAACTGAAAATGTAGTCAGCAATTTTGACTTTGATGTTATCATTAATGAAACCGACACGCTTGAAGGAAAAACATTTTCACCAACTGAAACCGGTAGATATATAGCTCATGCTGTCGCTAACAATGTAGAGTCTCCTAGGATCGCAATTGACTTTATCCAACCTAGCGATATCACAAATCTCAATTTATATTATCAGGGGTATCAACATTTAACAACAGAGCCGTGGTCAGTCACTGGTGACTTTATTCTAACAACGTCATTTCCGAATAGAGCTGTTGATGTAGAAATAAGTCGTTCAAATATTCCCTTAACTATTTCTGATGGACGGACGAGTACAGAAAAAGAAGGACTGCGGTTTTCAAAAGCTGGCACTTATCAGGTCTATGCTGAATTTAATGGTATCAGAACTGAGTCAATTGACATTATTGTAAGAGAAGCCAAATCTTATGAAGTAATAGATATCCCTGTCGTCTTTCATTATGTCAATCAGAATCCGAATATGGATCAAATAGAAAAAGCCATTGCATCCTACAATGCCGTATTTAACAACCAAAATATTTCATTAAATGAAGATCCATTTTTGGCTCAATGGGATAATCCAAGTTGGGTAAATGCAGGCATGGCATTTTCACTTGTTCCTGTGAGTGAAGTATCAAGTCTTGAATCTGATGGCGTTAATTTAATCAGTACTCCTGATAAGATTGAAACAAAGGCTGCCTTTGATTTAATTGCCAGAAATAATTTATTAAATCCAAATAAATACTTGAATATTTTTGTGACTGAAGATATTGATAATTCAGTATCAGTCAGACCAATTGTGGCAGGACCAGCACCAATCATTGCTGGAGTCTCAAATGTGGAGACTGCTGAATCTCGCCAACCTTATATCCTGAATATCAGCGAACCATATAATTCTTTTACAATGGGAGAATTTTGGGGTTTACTGCAAACACAAGGATGTCGTGATGATTTTGCTGATGACACTTACTCTTTCATATTAGAACCGCAAGGAGCCGCTGGATTTAGCAATTATAGTGATGGAGGAGGCTCTGACCCATATTCAACAAATAATTGTCGATCAGGTGGCTTTACAGATAGATGGCGTTCCGAATGGGATACAAGAATTTGTCTTGCCAGATCTGAAAACTATTCATTTAGGATAACTCAAGGACATGAAGTTGTTAATACACAAATCGCTACAGATTGCAACGCAAAAGATCCCTTATTTCCAAGCTTCTTTTACATCAACAATATCATGGATAGAAATGAGCCTGACAATTTCAAAAAGTTCGGCACTTTAGAATTTGGCATAGACAGGTTTAGAACAATCATCACCTATGATCAACGTGAACGGATGCGCAGGATCATAGAAGGTGCAGCTTATAGACCAACTAAACGGAATCGATAAAAACCGAATCTAAGTGTAGACCTTAATTACTCATCATAACTGGCATCACAAGCATGAGCAAAGTCTCATTTTCATTTTGCTCAGCTGGTAGCAGGACACCTGCTCGATTCGGAGTCGATAACTCTAACAGGATATCATCTGTATCCATAATACCCAGCATTTCAACGAGGAATTTGGCATTAAAGCCAATTGTCATTGGTTCGCCTTCATAGGTACATGTTAACTGCTCTGTCGCTTCATTAGAAAAGTCTAAATCTTGTGCAGAGATTGTCAAGCTACCTTGATCCAAACTCAAGACAACCTGATTCGTTGTCTTATTCGCATAAATGGCGATCCGCTTCAATGAATTCTGGAGATCCTTTCGACCCATCGTCAACATATGTGGGTTATTGACAGGAATCACAGCATTATAGTCTGGATATTTCGCATCGATCAATCGGATAACAACTTTTGTATCAGCAAATGTGAAAAAAGCATTGGTTTGATTGAAGGCGATATCAACGTTTACATCACTTGACAAAGCATTCTTAAGCAAGGTCAAGCCTTTTTTAGGAATGATGAAATTTTGTGATACTTCACTACTGACATCTCCAAAGGTATATTTTACCAACTTGTGCGCATCGGTGGCTACAAAGATGACATTGTTATAATCAACTTGTATATAGACACCCATCATCGCTTGTCTGAGTTCGTCATTACTGGTTGCGAAGATCGTTTTGGTAATCGCTTCTTGTAGACTTGTAGCAGACATCGAAATACTATCTACCCCATCTTCTGACGGGATATCAGGAAAATCAGCGGCATTGTCTCCACTCAGTTTATACTTACCAAAGGCAGACGTGATTTCAATCTGTCGACTATCATCATCAATAATAAAATTGATAGGCTGATCAGGTAGTGCCTTTAAGGTGTCGAGTAATATTTTTGCTGGTATAGCGATTTGTCCATCTTCCTCAGCATTGACATCCAAAGATGTAATAATTGTGGTTTCTAGATTAGTCGCGGCAATCGTCAATTTGCCCTTTTCAACAGTAAATAAGAAGTCTTCTAATATGGGCAAAACAGGGTTAGAACTGATTGCACCAATTTCCAATGATAATTTTGACAATAAATCAGATGATGAAACGCTAAATTTCATTTGAATCTTTATAGGTTTAGGTCCTCAATTAGGACATTTCGTTCAAAAAACCCAAAATAGTTGAATTTGGTGGATTCTCGAATAAAATATTACGAAAAGAGTTAATGAATCGACTCAATAGAATCAAAGGCCCTGCCATCACTGACATAAAATCAGTCTCTTTGCCTGAAATACACCAATTTAAGCTTGGTAATGGTATTCCTGTGTATGAAATCAGTGGCAGCATCCAAGAAGTTGTCAAAATTGAAATTGTCTTTCAATCAGGTAGGCCATTCGAATCGAAGAAAATGGTCTCTAAAGCTGTCAGTTATCTGATCAAAGAAGGAACCAAGGATTTGACATCAACAGAAATTGCTCAGCAAATCGACTATTATGGTGCCACATTGAAAACAAGTACAAATCTCGATGATACTCGTATTATTCTATATTCACTGAGTAAATATCTTAAGCATGTGTCACCAATTTTGCTAGATATTTTGACTTTGGCACAATTCCCTCAAAACGAGTTGGATAATTATATCAATAATAGTATCCAAAACCTCAATATTGATCTGTCTAAAGATGAGTTTAGGGCATATCGAGTGCTCACTGAGAATATCTTTGGTGTCGATCACCCATACGGCTATAATAGTTCGGCTGATCTATACTCAGGTATTAAGAAGGCAGACTTAGTCGATCATTATAACAGGGCTTTTGGTATAGATAATTGTGAGATTTTTATCAGTGGTCATGTGACAGATGAAGTCCGAACGGTGTTAGAAGAAACCTGTGGCCAACTAAAGCAAAAGTCTAGTGTTCGTTTAATCGTTCCAGATATTGTGACAGGCTCATTACTGACAAGCATCCCGACAGCGAATGTGCACCAGACAGCGATAAGGATCGGTAAGAGGCTCTTTAATCGAAGTCATGAAGATTACCCGGTGATGTTTTTTTTAACAACCTTATTGGGAGGCTACTTTGGATCACGCCTGATGACAAATTTGCGTGAAGACAAAGGTTATACCTACTCAATTTATGCAGGATTAGATGACTTTGTTTACGACGGTTACTTTTATATCAGCGCAGATGTCGGAAATGAATATGTCTCCAACTCAATAAAAGAGATTCGTTATGAGTTAGAGGCTCTCATGAGCAAACCAGTCTCAGCTGAGGAAATGCGATTGGTGCGAAACTATCTTATGGGCAATCTCTTGAATATGCTAGATGGACCATTTAATCAAGCTCAAGTTGTCAGGACCTTGATTACAAAACAATGTGATCTTGAGAGTTTCAACAATTTTGTGGATGAAATTCTTGGTATGACAAGCGAAAATGTGCAGATTGCTGCTCAGAAATACCTTGACCCAGACTCAATGATATCAGTCTTGGTTGGTGGTTCGGCAAAATAAGTCTCGATTGGCACTATATTTGGGTTTTACATATTACTTATGCATATTCTCTATTCTATTTACGATCTAGGGGTAATTATTAGCATTATTGAATGAAATTATTTAGTTTTTTTACTCAGGAACTTGCAATTGACTTAGGCACGGCGAATACGTTGATTATCGAAAATGATGTTATCGTAGTTGACCAGCCTTCTATTGTTGCAATTAATCGAGTAACAAAAGAATTAATAGCGGTAGGTGAGCGTGCAATGCGCATGCATGAAAAGACCCACGAGGATATTAAAACGATTCGACCTCTCAAAGATGGGGTGATCGCTGATTTTCAAGCTGCAGAAAGCTTGATTCAGGGATTGATAAAAATGACAACCACAAAACGAAAGTTTTTTACCCATTTAAAAATGGTTATCTGTATTCCTTCGGGCATTACCGAAGTAGAAAAGCGAGCAGTATTTGATTCTGCAGACCACGTAGATTCTAAAGAGACTTATCTTATTTACGAACCAATGGCTGCTGCCTTGGGTATCGGTCTAGATGTAGAGGAGCCAGAAGGGAATATGATTATTGATATAGGTGGAGGGACGACGGAGATAGCCGTTATCGCTCTCTCAGGCATTGTGACAGATCAATCGATTCGAACTGCTGGAGACGAATTTACCAATGATATCATTGATTATATGAAGCGAAAGCATAATATATTAATTGGTGAGCGAACAGCAGAGCAAATAAAAATCCATGTGGGATCGGCAGTCGCAGATCTAGAAAATCCACCTGATCCATTTCCAGTTAATGGTCGAGACTTACTCACGGGGATACCCAAACAAGTGATTACCACACACCACGAAGTTGCAGAAGCCATTGATAAATCCATAATGAAAATAGAGGAAGCCGTATTAAAGGCATTGGAAGATACGCCTCCAGAGTTGGCATCTGACATCTATAAGAAAGGACTCTATTTAACAGGAGGTGGAGCACTACTAAGAGGCTTGGACAGACGGATAGCAGAGAAAACAAAACTAAATGTACATGTTGCCCCAGAGCCACTACAAGCAGTGGTAAGAGGTACAGGTATGGCACTCAAGAATTCTTCAAAGTATACGTTTCTTATTGATCGTAAGAGTATTTAAGACTCTTTTAAAAGCGCAGTCATGCGAAACATCATTCTTTTCTTCGCAAAACACGGGTCAACATTTTTGTTCATCCTCTTAGAGATCATTTGCTTTATTCTGATCATCAATTTTAATAATAATCAACGATCTATTTATCTGCATTCATCCAATTTGATCAGTGGTAAATTGTACGAAGAAAAACAGAAATTTGTAGACTTCTTTAGTCTGTCAGAACAGCTAGACAGTTTGCAAGTAGAGAATGCACGCCTACTCAGAAGAGTTTTATATCATGAAGGATATGGCAAATCTATAGAGATTGATAGTTCAGATTTCAATTACAAATTAATCCCTGCCAAAATTATAAATCAATCCATTAATTCAAGAAATAACTATCTAACGATTGATAAGGGCACCATTGATGACATAAGACCAGACATGGGTGTCATTGGTAGAAACGGTATCATCGGCATTGTCCAAAACGCAAACACAAAATATGCAAGAGTGCTCTCCATCCTAAACTCAAAATCCAGGATCAGTGCTAAAATCAAAAACAAAGGTTATTTTGGAAACATCCTATGGCGTAATCTAGACACACAACGTCTAGACCTTGAAGCCATTCCAACACATGCCACTGTTGCTGTAGGTGATACCGTAGTTACGAGTGGCTATTCAACCATGTTTCCTCCCAATATTTTTATTGGAACAATAGAAACGTTTCAATCCAAAAAAGGAGCTTCAAACTATAACATTACTGTAAAACTGAATAACAATTTTAGTAAGCTACAACACGTTTTTGTAATTGATAATACAGCGCAGGATTTTCAAAAAACGATTGAGATCGAATGAATTCTACAATAACAAGTAATGGTCTTCGGTTTCTCATCTTATTACTTATCCAAGTATTAGCACTTAAGGGGATACAACTTGATTATAGTTTTTTGCGCTATGTTGTTATTATCATTTATCCGTTGTTCATTATTTTATTACCCATTAATATTCCAAGATCTCTCCTTCTTTTACTTGCTTTTCTTCTTGGTATATCGGTAGATATCTTTTATGACTCTATTGGTGTTCATGCAGCTGCCTCTGTATTTATAGCATTTTGCCGTTTGTTTATACTGCGACTATTAGAGCCAACACAGGGTTATAAAACAGAAGGGAGTCCATCTGCTCATAATTTTGGTTTGGGGTGGTTCACAACATATGCTTCAATTATGATGATTATTCATTTGTTTGTTTACTTTTCAATTGACGCATTTAGTTTTGTTTTTATTTTGGACATTCTAATCAAAACAATCCTTAGCTTTATCTTTTCAATGCTCTTTTTAATTGTACATCAAATTGTTTTCAAAGTTGACTAATTGTGAATAAATTCCAAACAAGGAAATATATAATTCAAATTGTATTTATCGTTACAGGGACTGTCATCTTATTTAATACTGCTTGGTTACAATTATTTAATCCAGACTTTAAGGAACGGGCGGAGAAAACAACTCTACACAAACGCACCCTTTTTCCTTCTCGAGGTATCATTTATGATCGAAATGAAAAACTGCTAGTCATTAATGAACCGACCTATAATCTGGATGTGGTTTATAATGAATTACAGACAAGTATGGACACCAGTCTATTGTGTCGTCTGTTAAAGATTGAAAGAACTGAGTTTGAAGCAAACATTGAAAAAGATTGGAGTAGCCCCAGATTTAGAAAATCAATTCCGTTTACATTTCTAAAACGGATCAACCCGATAGACTTTGCTGTTTTTCAGGAGCATCTCCATAAGTTTCCTGGGATGTATCCTGTGATTCGAAATGTCAGATCATATCCTCATCATAATGCAGCTAATATTTTAGGGTATTTAGGAGAAGTTGACGAGCAAAAAATAAGTGCTTCTGAAGGTTTATATTCACTCGGTGATTATACAGGCATCACGGGAATGGAAAAAATGTATGAAGATGACCTTAAAGGAAAAAAGGGTGTTGAATATATTTTGAAGGATAATCTTGGTCGAGAAGTCAGTGCATTGGCACAGGGAAATATGGATTCTCTAGCCTTGGAAGGGCAGGATATCATGAGTACGATAGATTTAGATTTTCAAGCCTATGGAGAAGCGTTGATGGGCAATAAGAGAGGAAGTATTGTCGCTATTGAGCCGTCTACTGGAGAAATCCTGACAATGGTATCAACACCAACTTACGATCCTAATTTATTGAGGATTGACAGAGATCGAGGAGCAGCATTTGCTGCATTAAATAACGATACGATTAATCGGCCATTTTTGGATCGAGCGGTGATGGCAAAATATCCTCCAGGTTCTATATTCAAACCCATCTTTGCCTTAATTGCCATGCAAGAAGGTTATTTATGGCCTTACAGAGCCATCACTTGCGATGGAGATTATGAATTAAATACCAAAGGCTTCTCTCAAGGATGCCATGATCATCCATATACATCAAATGTCAAAGTCGCCTTACAGCATTCTTGCAATACTTATTTCTATCAAGTCATGCGTGAATTCATAAATGGTAAAGATCCATCAATGCCTCAACTCGGTATGGATAAATTAAAAGACTATTTAACTGAATTCGGAATCGGGACTAAATTGGGTATAGATAATCAATTTGAAAATGCTGGTTTTTTTCCAGACGGACAATTTTATACCGACATGTATAAAAAGCGAGGAGAGAATCGTTGGTTTTCTACAATGGTCTTATCTCTGGGTATTGGACAAGGAGAGGTCAATTTGACAACCATCCAAATGGCAAACCTGGCGGCAATATTAGCCAATAGAGGATACTACATCACACCTCATATGATTAAGCGATATTTAAAAGGTGGCAAATTAATACCAGAAGAATTTTCAACAGTAAAAAAGGTACCTATCGATTCTATTTATTTTCCTCATGTGATAGATGGTATGGAGCGCGTGGTCAGAGAAGGTACTGCACAAATAGCCTATGTGCCAGGCTTGCAAATCGCAGGAAAAACAGGTACTTCTCAAAATCCGCACGGTAAGGATCATTCTGTATTCTTTGCGTTTGCGCCAAAGGACAATCCAAAAATTGCCATCGCCGTCTATGTTGAAAATGCAGGTTGGGGTGCCCAGTATGCTGGACCCATTGCCAGTCTGATGATAGAAAAATATTTAACCGGAGATATACGACCACAGCGAAAATACCTAGAGACAAGAATGAAAGAAGCCAACTTAATCTCAATACCCTAATATGATCGTAAGCGCAATCGTTGCGAAAGCAAAGGATAATGTGATTGGAAAAGATAATGATATCCCATGGTATCTTCCTACAGATTTAAAGTATTTTAAAAAGACAACATTAAATCATCATATTATCATGGGACGAAAATGTTTTCAGTCTATAGGTAAGCCCTTACCCAAACGAACGAATATCATTGTGACTCGCAATCCATTTTACATTGTCTCTAATTGTTATATAGCATCAAGCGTTGAAGAAGCTCTTGAAATTGCGTATGATAATGGAGAAGAAGAAGCAATTATTATTGGCGGTGGCGAAATTTATAAATTGACCCAGAAGCTTTGGGACAAGCTGTACATCACAGAAGTGCATGCTGAAATTGAGGGCGATATTTTCTTTCCAAAGATTGATACTAAGAAGTGGGTAAAGGTCTCAGAAGAATCACACCAAAAAGATGCTAAACATGAATTTGACTATTCATTTTTAGTCTACGAAAAGAAAGCTTAAGTTTATAACAACAAATTTACAGATGAACACATACAACTTTACAAATGAAAGAAGACTTTTTACACTATGTCTGGTTATACAACTATTTTGACCAAACGAATCTCCAAACAACAACAGGACAAAGCATTCGAATTATTACTAATGGAACTCATAACCACGATTCAGGGCCGGACTTCTCTAATGCTCAGATTAATATTGATGGTATTGATTGGAATGGTCAAGTCGAAATCCATATCCAATCTTCTGATTGGCTAAAGCATAAGCATCAGTTTGACATCAATTATGAAAGCGTCATTCTTCATGTTGTGTGGAAAGAAGACAAACCGATCATGAACAGAAAGAAGGTACGGATCCCGTGTATTGAATTGTGCGATCGAGTCAATCCTTCCCTACTTGACAACTATACGAATTTAATATTAAACAAATCTTGGATTGCTTGTGCAGATAGCCTTCACCTCATTGACAAAGATCGTACTATGCTTTGGCTAAACGCTATCGCAATAGAGCGAATGGAACAGAAAGCCAAATTGATTCATGATGAGTTCGAACAATTAGATTTACACTGGGACCATTTATTCTTAGTCCAGCTTAGCAAAGCATTTGGGCTTAAGGTGAATCAGGATGCCTTCGCAAGCTTAGCCAAGAGTCTTAAGTATGAAGTTATTCAAAAGTATGCTCACCAACTTAAGCAACTAGAGGCTCTACTCTTCGGCCAAGCAGGCATGCTCAGTGAATCTTGGAAAGACCCTTATGCTAAGCAGCTAACCAGAGAATACAACTTCTTGCAACACAAACACAGCTTGCAGCCCATCCCCTTGTCCTTTTGGAAATTTGGTCGCTTACGACCCGCTAATTTTCCAACGATTCGAATTGCACAATTAGCTCAACTGCTACATAGATGTCCTACTTTGTTTTCACAAGTGTTAGAAGGAAGCATCGATGAGGTACTGCATTTATTTGACGATTTGGTAGCCTCAGATTATTGGGATACACACTACAGATTTGATACAGAATCGAAAAAGAAGAAAAAAGCCTTAGGCAAGAGTAGAATTCATCTCATATTTATTAACTGCATTTGCCCCATGCTGTTCAGTTATGGAAAATATAGGCAGAATCAAGACTACATTGATAAAGCGATTACACTCTTAGAGACATTACCGGCAGAATCAAATGCTATTGTGAACCAATGGGCTTCATTATCCATTACTCCTAGACATGCAATCGACAGCCAGGCTTTGATTCATTTAAAAAAGACCTATTGTGATCAATATAAATGCGTAAGTTGTCAAATTGGACACCAATTATTAACGTCAAGAAAAAAGTAATAGATGGTTCAGCAATGGCTATTTAAAACACTAATGGCTCCTTTTGCATTGATTTACGGACTGATTATTAGTCTCCGTAATTCATTCTATGACTCCAACGTATTAAAGGCCACTCGGTTTAATGTGCCAGTAATTGGAGTGGGCAATTTATCGATTGGAGGTGCGGGTAAAACGCCACACATCGAGTATCTGATTATGCTGCTGCGCGAATATATTGACATTGCCGTGCTAAGTAGAGGCTACAAACGAAAATCTAAAGGATTCAATTTTGTTAACATTCAAGATCCTGTTAGTCAATCTGGTGACGAACCAATCCAATTCAAACGAAAATTTAGAGACGTAACTGTTGCAGTAGCCGAGAGTAGAGTAACTGCCATTCCAGAAATCATAAAGTTTCATCCAGAGACATCGTGCATCCTTTTAGATGACGCCTTTCAACATCGCTCTGTAAAACCTGGCCTGAATGTCTTACTGACAGAATTTGATAAGCCGTATACAGAAGACCACATATTGCCAATGGGTCGCTTAAGAGAATGGAGAAGTGATGCTGAGCGTGCAGATGTCATTATTGTCACCAAGTGTAAAGAACAACTCAGCGGTGCTGAACGACTAGAAATGAGCGCTCAAATAGCTCCCTTGGAGCACCAACACTTATTCTTCAGTAAGTACACATATTACCCACCTTATTTACTGATAGATGGTCGTCGTCGTATAAACCTATCTGCTGATATGACCATCGTTTTATTATCAGCTATTGCTTCTAATGAATATCTTGTCAACTACTTAGAAGGGATTGTAGACAATGAAGTGGTGTCATACAAATTTGAGGACCACCACTATTTTAATGAACGAGACTTAGAAACGCTCAAGCAAGGCTTTAATCATGTCGAAAACGAAAAGAAAATAATTTTAACTACAGAAAAAGATGCCGTTAGATTATTTGAACATAAAGCATTCATACAAGAAAACAAACTACCTGTTTTTGTTCTACCAATTGCTGTGACCTTTATGAATGACGATGGAATGAAATTTGACAATCTTGTAAAAGAGTATTTACTGAATGTGAAAAACTAAGCGTGAGGTTACTTTTTTCTTTCTGTCTTTTAATTATGCACCTGCCGGGACTATTCTCTCAGTCTTCTTGGTTTCCTATTAATCGACAGTTAGAGCAGGAAGTAGATCGAATTGATATCCAACATCACACGAAAACTAATTTTCACAGCTCCTTAAAAAATTATTATCGGAAAGATGTCAAACAATTGGCCCTTTCTACAGCTAGTGACCTTAGTCCGTATCTACAAGCAGAATTTATTCAAGATACGACGCGTATAACAAAGGATAATTTTTGGCAGCATTTTTATAAACAACCCGCAAATTTTCTTGCCTTTGGCGATGATGACTTTACAATTGTCATTAATCCGATATTACACATTAAAGGTGGCAATGACTCTTCAGAAGATCAATTTATATTTCAGAATACACGTGGCCTAAATATATACGGCACGCTTGATAAAAAAATATATTTTAGCACAAGTATCTTCGAAAATCAAAGCCGGTTTTTAAATCACATCGAAGGCAGAATTTCTGAATTTAAAGCAATCCCAGGTAATGGCTTTTTTAAACCCTACTCAAGTCGACTATTTGACAGCATTGATGGTTGGGATTATTTAAATGCCAATGGATACGTCGGCTTGCAAATATCAAAAAGCGTCGGTGTAGAATTTGGCCATGGAAAACATTTTATTGGTAATGGCTATCATTCATTATTACTCGATAATTATAGTCACAACTATTTCTACCTAAAGTTCAATACCAAGTTTTGGAAATTACACTACCAGAATATTTTTGCAGAACTATCTGTCTTTGGTAGTGAAGACAATTTTTCAAATACACTGTTGCCTAAAAAATATATGGCTGCACATTATTTAGATCTTAATGTGACATCAACTATATCAGTTGGACTCTTTGAGGCCATCATTTTTAATAGAGAAAATCACTTTGAATTTCAGTATTTAAACCCAGTTATTTTATTTCGATCAGTTGAACAATTTCTAGATAGTCCAGATAATGTACTACTAGGTCTCAATTTTAAATGGAACATAAAACAAAAATTGCAGCTGTATAGCCAATTACTAATCGATGAATTAGTTGTTGGAGAACTAACATCTAACAATGGTTGGTGGGGTAATAAAAACGGACTTCAATTGGGATTAAAATATATTGACATAGCTGGAATTAAACATCTAGATGGCCAAATTGAATACAATCGTGTCAGGCCATATACCTATGCACACAAAGACACCATCGCTGGCACTGATGAGTTAGCCTTGGCGAGCTATAGCCATTATAACCAACCACTGGCTCATGCACTAGGTGCTAATTTCTCAGAGCTGCTCGTTAGGCTTAGGTATCAACCAACAGAAAGACTACTTTCAGAAGTTGTTCTTCTATCAAGTCGCTATGGTGATGATATTGCAGATTTAAATTATGGTGGTAACATTCTAAAATCCTATGAGACTCGAGTGCAAGATTATGACAACAGCATTGCACAAGGCAATACTACAAACATTTTTCAGTTTAAGCTCGAACTCTCCTATCAGCTTTTTCACAATGCCTTTATTGATCTTGATTATGTTTATCGAAATCAAGATGGAGATGTAGACGTCAATGACATTAGGACAAACTATGTTGGTTTAGGGCTTCGTCTTAATGTGGCTCGACAGCGTTTGGATTACTAAAGGAATTTAGGATGTCTCTATGTTAAAAACAGAATCAAGACTATTTAATACTAATATCCAAGGCAACCCCTTCTGCGCGGATGACTGGTGATGTTTCCAGACTTCCTTTTGTAGCAAGTAGTTCAATCGTTGACTGTTTTTCTATATGTTTTTTAATATCCATGTCACCTTCAGGAAAATGAACACTACCATGCTTTGTTTTTAAATCCAAAGTATATTTCGCTGTACTCTGTACGCCAATGTCTAGTCTAGAATTTCTGCCTTCATACTCAACAGACTTAAATGAACTGTCAAGTGTTTTAATATCAATATTGGTATCGAAGACATTATCAACAGATAAGCTTGATTCGAGTTGATCTATTTCAATACTAGAATGTTTAAAATCATTTCCTCTGAGCTTACCAATCTTTTCTATTTCGAATTGAGTATCATAAATATCAAGTGTTAAGTCTTGAATCGTCTCTATGTCAATAACCCCATGCTTGGAAGAAATATCTAGCGATCTAGCTGTACCAATTTCAATCTTACTATCATAGGTCTCCCAGGTGCCTGTATCAAAACTGCCAAGCTTTATCTGCGAATGCTTCTCTTCTACATCCATTCTCTTTTCCACAATATCTATTTCAATTTCGGAATCATAAATGACCATTTCAATTGACATTAATTGCTGCACGATGAATTCAGAATGCTTAGCATCTAGTCTTATGTTTTCACTATTGCCGCCTTTATATTTAGAATCATATAATTCTATTTCTCCGTCATTATAGTTACCTAGATGTGCGCTACCATGTTTTAGGTTTAACTTCAGGTCACCTGTAATATTGCCAGTGCTCAAATCACCATCATATAAAACAACCTCAAGATCACAACTCAAATTTTCTGTCGTGATATTGTGATGATTCGTTTCTAGAGACAATAAGTCTGCCAGTGGTAAATAGAGGGTTGCCTTTGAAATAACATCAGTCACTTTAGAATTAATTTCTGTGCCATCATAGAATTTTACTCCAGACCGAGTCTTGGTGAAGATCCATCCTGTCGTGATTTGATAGCGGCTTTTAATATTGGTATTGGATATCACTTGTATTTTATTTCCATTATTTCTCACATCCAATTCGTATTGCTGAATGATTGTCCGCAAATCTTCTTTGACGTCTCCTCGAACAATTAATTCGACTTCAATTTTTGCAACATTTGACTTTGTTTGTTTAATCTCTATAATGCCATCTTTGTGTGTGAGATATACCTTTGACATGTCATCTACAGAAAACTCCTTGCTGAAGATTTCTCGTTCTTCATAATTATACTTAGTCAATACAGAAGCCTGTAGACTAGAGCAAAAAATGATAAAAAGACATGTGTAATATTTATGTGCGTGATTCAAGTTCATCTTCATATGCTTTTAATTCAAGTTCAAAAAGGATTAGTTCGTAAAGGCGTACTCGTTGTTTGGCACACTTGAGTAAGGCTTTTATAATTCTCGGTTGTGGTCCAAACTCTTTCAAGTCAGCTTTATATTTTAAGGTTATTTGATCAAGATCATCTAAGGACCTGTAAACATCTCTATGGTTATTGCGATTAATATCCATTGTTTTTAAGATATCTTCTTGCTGTTCGAGCGTTTCTTGAATCATCGATTGATATTTTGAAAGCCCAGGATCTAGTTCTTCCAAATTAGTAATCATCCATTGTGTTTCAGATTGATGTTGGTTATACTGAAAGAATAGCGAACTACACAATAGCAATCCAAAAAATAGCGTGACTCCCAATCGGCTATTTGGTTTGTCTTTATGTTGCAATTGTTTTTGTTTCGCCAAATCTTCCCAAAACAAATCTATATCCGGCTGCTCCACCTGATCAAAGCTTTTCAGGTTATTTCGTACAAATTCTTCGATATCATTATTCATAAATCCTTGCTTTTATCTTTGATTGTAAAATCAGCTTTGCTCGCCGGTATTGTGTTTTAGATGTCGATACATTGATATTTAAAATCTCTGCAATTTCTAGGTGCTTGTAGCCTTCTAACACATGCAGTGTAAACACCATCCTTGCGCCAGCTGGCAATTGCCGTATCGCCTCATGAATAATCTCAACATTGATATCCAAATCAATCTCTTCATCAGGTATGTCCACAGTATGGCTCTCCCACTCCACTTCTATCATTTTATTTTTTCTTAAAAAAGAAATACAACTATTGATCGTAATTCTTTTTATCCACGCACCGACACTCATCACATCTTTGAGCTGATGTAGATCTTTAAATACTTTTATAAAGACTTCCTGCACCACATCCTTTGCGTCCTCTCTATGTTTCAGCATTCGAACAGACCGGCTATACATCGCAGGCATATACATGGCATACAATTGTTTCTGGCATCTCACATCCCCTTCAATACACTTTTGTATGAATTCTTCTTGTTGCTGATATGATAATTCGTGTTGCACTGAATAAGGTAACTGTATTAGAGAGGCGTTAGTGTTTCAGAAAAGGTTGCAATTAGAATAAAAAATTATAGACTATTTACTCACGAGTATTCATTTGAATCGTAATGGACATTACATTAACGCAAAACACATTTTATTCTAATCCATAATTCTTGCCTACTTGTTAGCGATATAACTACTTTTGTGAAAATAATAAGAATATGGAGCTTGACTTTTTGAAAACCTTGGGCATAGAAGATAAGAATCCTGGAACCTGGACAGGACAAGAATACATCTCTTCTGATGACTATATCTCATCTGTTTCACCTGTTGATGGTAAACATATCGCAGATGTATCATTTACGACAATGGACAATTATCATGTTGTCATTGCCAAATCACAAGAGGCTTTCCAAGTCTGGCGTAAACTACCTGCTCCTCAGCGTGGTGAGATTGTGAGACAATATGGAAATGCATTACGCGAACATAAAGATGCTTTGGGCAAGTTAGTCTCCTATGAAATGGGCAAGTCCTATCAAGAAGGTCTTGGTGAAGTACAAGAAATGATAGACATCTGTGATTTTGCTGTTGGGCTTTCTCGACAGCTCTATGGTTTGACCATGCACTCAGAAAGACCTAATCACAGGATGTATGAACAATGGCACCCGCTCGGTGTCGTGGGTATCATATCGGCGTTTAATTTTCCTGTAGCCGTGTGGGCTTGGAATGCGATGATCGCCATGGTGTGTGGAGATGTCTGCATCTGGAAGCCAAGCGAAAAAACACCAGTCAGTGCCGTCGCTTGCCAAAAAATATTGACAAAAATACTCAAAGACAATCAGGTGCCAGAAGGGGTTTGTTCTCTCATCAACGGAGATCATACCACTGGTGCATTATTGACTCATGATGCAAGAGTTCCTCTTATCTCTGCGACAGGTAGCACGCGCATGGGTAAGCAAGTCGCTGCATTAGTGGCTGCTCGGCTTGGGCGAACGATCTTAGAGCTTGGTGGTAACAATGCGATTATTGTCTCTAAAGATGCTGACTTAAAGCTTGTGTTGACTGGTGCTGTATTTGGTGCTGTCGGGACAGCTGGGCAGCGATGCACAACGACTCGGCGATTGATCATACATGAATCTGTGTATGATACAGTTAAAGAAAGCCTAGCAAAAGCCTATGGACAATTAAAGATTGGTAATCCACTAGATGAATCCAATCATGTGGGGCCACTGATCGATAAGGCCTCGGTTGATAATTATTTAAGTGCTTTAGGAAAGATTGAAGATGAGGGCGGGAGTTTTGTTGTCAAAGGCGCAGTGCTGGAAGGCGAAGGCTATGAGAGTGGCTGTTATGTGCAGCCTTGTATTGCCGAAGTTAAAAACGACTTTGAAATCGTACAGCACGAGACCTTTGCGCCGATTCTTTACATCATGAAGTACGCTACGATTGATGAGGCGATTCAGATGCAGAATGCTGTTCCACAAGGATTGTCGTCTGCAATCATGACGAATAATCTAAGAGAAGCGGAGCTGTTTTTATCCTGTGCTGGTTCTGATTGTGGGATAGCGAATGTGAATATAGGGACGAGTGGAGCGGAGATCGGTGGTGCATTTGGTGGGGAGAAAGAAACAGGCGGTGGTCGAGAGAGCGGTTCTGATGCGTGGAAGGCGTATATGAGGCGGCAGACGAATACGATTAATTATAGTACGGAGCTGCCGTTAGCGCAGGGGATAAAGTTTGATCTATAAAAGCATCATGTTAATCTGAATAATATGTGACTGTATGTCGCAAATTGTACTTTGATATTCAGCAATCATCCAAGAAATGGCAAGCAACAAACGGCCAAAACTAGATATACAAAAACAATTCTTTGATTATTGGATTGAAGGACTGAACCTTGTTGTCGTTGTTTTACTGATTGCGCTGCCTGCATTCTACTATAACCAGTTACCAGATCGTATTCCCATTCATTTTGATGGCGCTGGCAATCCTGATAGCTATGGTAGCAAATCCATGATCTGGTCATTACCTGTTATTGGCCTTGTGTTGTCTATGATCTTATTTCAAGTATCTAAATATCCACATACGTTCAATTATTTAAAGCCTATCACTGAAGAGAATGCACGATATCAATACCAGATCGCTTCTCAGTTAATGCGGGTGCTTAATCTCATAACAAGTTCCATTTTTTGCTACATTACTTGGCAGACGATACAGGTGGGTCTTGGAAATGCGACAGGCCTAGGAAAGCTATTTTTATTCGTATCATTAGCTGCGATGTTTGGGGCAATGGGATTCTACATCTTTAAGTCTACAAAAACTGTTTGAAAATACTTAACTTAAGATTTTAGTAAAAACCACATTGCAATGGCTGCCATCCTTAATGGGATAATGAAAACCTACCTGCGCAAGCGCTTCAATCGAATCGAAGCCATACGTACGAATGCCGTTCAACTGCAGGACCAATTGCTATGTCAGTTATTGAGCAAGGCTTCCAAAACCGAATGGGGAAAGACATTCAATTATAAGTCGATTACAAACGAATCAGACTTTAAACAAGAAGTGCCCTTACAAGATTATGAAACCCATCAGCCCTATATACAGCGCATGATGAATGGCGAGGCCGATCTCCTTTGGCCAGGCCAGACAACGCTTTTTGCAAAATCCTCTGGCACAACATCCAATCGGAATAAGTTTATTCCTGTCACAAAAGAAACCTTGCGCCAGTGTTTAGTCCCGTCTGGCTGGGATGCACTGAGCATTTATTATAATCAACGGCCCCAAGCCCAATTGTTTTCATCAAAGAGTCTGATCTATGGCGGTAGCCTTAATCAATACAAAAAGAACACAACAGTCAAATATGGTGATGTATCAGCGATTATGATAGATCACATTCCAAAAGTGGCAAAACCTTTTTGTAGCCCATCTCAGGCCGTAGCCTTACTACCAGATTGGGAAGACAAAATAAGTGCTATGGCGCGTGAATGTTTGTATGAAAACATCACCATGATGAGCGGTGTACCCACTTGGAATATTGTTCTATTCAAAACGATACTAGATCTTACAGGAATGGACCATATGCATGAAGTCTGGCCGCAGCTGAGCTTGTACTTGCATGGTGGCGTGAATTTCGATCCCTATAAAAAACAATTTGCCGACTACCTGCCTAAGCATATGGACTATCTAGAAGTCTACAATGCATCAGAAGGCTATTTTGGCATTCAAGATGTGCTCGGCCGAGACGATATGTTGCTGATGACGAATAATGGTATTTACTATGAATTCATACCCACCAGCGAATTGAATCAAAAGGAGCCGCAATGTATCAGTCTTAAAGAGGTTGAATGTCATATTAATTATGCGATTGTGATTAGTAGTAGTGCCGGACTGTGGCGATATGTGGTAGGAGATACCGTCGAATTCAGTTCTGTGAATCCCTACCGGATCAGGGTGACTGGGCGAACAAAACAATGTATTAATGTCTTTGGCGAGGAGGTCATGGTTTCAAATACGGACAAGGCGATTGCGGTGGCTGCTTCACAATGTCAGGCTACTATTTCTAATTATACCGTCGCACCAATTCCCTTAACGATTCACCAAAAAGGCGCCCATCAATGGCTCATTGAATTTGAGAAAGCACCAACAGATATAAATCGTTTTGTACAATGTCTCGACACCAAGCTAAAGGAGCTTAATGCTGACTATGCCGCTAAACGGTATAAAGGGATGGCCTTGAAGAGGCCAGTCATTGAGATCCTGCCTCAGGGAACATTTAATCGATGGCTCAAATCCAAAGGCAAAGTTGGCGCTCAGCATAAAGTACCTCGACTGAGTAACAACAGAGAATTTGTTGAAGATATCCTCAAACTCAAAGATCAAACTGCACTGTATGTCTGACAATGACTTTACAGAATTTAGTGCCTTGGTCAATCCTGAAGGTAAAGCAAATACTGATGATTTGTTGGCTGCCATTACTCAGCGCGTAACTGAATTAATGGATACGGATATTGAATTATTAATGAGTTATCTCTATCGATTAGATGTCTTGGAAGTTGATATTGATTTTGTCTTGAATAAGCAGAAGGCAGTACCTGTGAATGAAGGTCTGGCGAAATTAATTTATGATCGACAACTGCTAAGACAACAATATAAAGAGAAGTATAAGCAGGGACCGATTGAGGGTTGGGATGAGTGGTGAAATACAGTGGATAGTGGATAGTGGATAGTCGATAGTTGGAAGTAAATAGTTTCTAACGTGAAATCGTGTCGCTTAAGCTAATAAATCCTTGATCATTTTCCTGAACACTAACCAGCCCACACTCAGTAATCCGCCAAGGAATAAACCAAAGACCAATGCTTTTAAAAGGCCAAGACGTGTAAATCGTAAAGGCAAATAAGGCTCATCGATGACTTGAATAAAAGGCGTTTTATTTTGCAAGGTAAAGTCGGCAATTTCCAAATTTTTCACAACCTCAGCATATAGTATACTCAATTTTTGCACTTCTCGATTCAGTCGAGTTTGCGTGACTTTATCTTTTGTCGAGTACAAATTTCGGTTGGCATCACTAAAACTTGCCAATTGATATTCTACACTTTTTAAATCTGTGTAGATGGAATCGGCTTTGACCTTCAAGACATCATAGGTGTACTGTTGTTTTTCGATATTTTTCTCGACATAATAATGACTCAAACTTTGAAAGACATTATCAATCGCGTGGTACGCTATTTCCTCATTATGCGACCACATAGATAATTTCATAATCCCATTCTTCTCACCATATTCTGTGTTGAAGACACCTCGCTTTCCATCAAATCCCATTAAATACTGATGCAGGACTGTGTACGCTTTATTTTCTAATTTTGAAAATGAATCTTGGTGTGCATGGCTAAAACGCAGATGTTTTATATCTGATTCCTTTTTAAATAACCGGGTATAAAAAGGCCTGTGCTGCCAAGCATCTAAACTGTCCAAATAATTAATGATGTGATTAGCTAGAATATCTTCTCGCCCTGCGATCACCTCCTTTTCAAAAAGTGCTTCCCTGGAAATGCGTTGGCTAGATGCAAGGGTTAGAATCTTGTCGAGATTAAAGTTATTACCTAGATTCCCTAATCCAATACCGCCGATAATGCTGCTCAGCCCACCTCCCATAGATGTTGTTTCATCTTCATTGATCATAAAGCTTAGTTCTGACCAATATTTATTCTTACTTGAGATCGAATAAATAACAAACGCCGCAGCGCAAAGCACGCAAGCTAGAAAAATCCATTTCCAGTTTTTCAGCACATGGACAACATAGGCCTTCGCCATAGCAAACAGCTCTTTTACAGAGATGTCACCCGCGTAATTAATATGCTCATTAGGATTAGGCATGTATCCGTTTCTTCGGCTTTAGTTAAGAGTGAATCCTCACATTTACATAGCTATAGCCAGATTATATTCACTTAGTGCAATTTCTATGCCCTTTAGGTACATATTTTGCATAATTAAAAATGCAGAGAGAATATTTGTTAAAATAAAGGCATTTAGTGCTGAGATATGTATAAAAACAAGAAAGTTGTTGTCGTAATGCCAGCCTATAATGCTTCAGCAACTATCAAACAGACATTTCAAGAAATACCACAAGACTTGGTGGATGAAATTATCTTGTGCGATGACAAAAGTTTAGACAATACGATTGAAGTTGCTCGATCTATCGGCATCAAGCACATCATCGCTCACAAAGAAAATAAGGGCTATGGAGGCAATCAAAAGTCTCTCTATAACAAGGCGATTGAACTCGATGCAGATATTATCATTATGCTGCACCCCGATTATCAATACACACCAAAATTAATTCCATCGATGGTTAGTATCATTGGTGAGGATTTATTCCCTGTTGTCTTAGGCTCGCGCATTTTGGGTAAAGGAGCCTTACAGGGTGGCATGCCTGTGTATAAATATATTGCTAATCGATTCTTGACCTTTGCACAAAACGTGTTGGTTAATCAAAAACTATCTGAATATCATACCGGCTATCGAGCTTTTGATAAATCTGTCCTAGCTTCGATTCCCTATAATTCGAATTCTGATGATTTCATTTTTGATAACCAATTACTGTCTCAAATTATTTATAAGGATTACGATATTGCTGAAATCAGCTGCCCTACAAAATATTTTCCTGAAGCATCATCTATTAATTTTGGACGAAGCGTTACCTATGGTCTAGGTGTACTTAAGGTTTCACTCATGCATTTTTTGCAGCGCATTGGCATTGGCTCATTTAAGTTATATAAATGAACTTTTTAATCGCCGAGAGCAAATCATTCACTTGCTAGAAATATAAATAATGCCAACTATGAATTCTAGTTATAAGCTTATTTTATCATGCCTCTTGTTTTTATTGACCACTAGTCTATATGCTCAGCAAAGCAAAGATGTATCTGTAAGTTTGCTCGTTTATCCAACTGGAATAATTCCCCAACTATCAATAGACAAAATAATTAGTAAAAAAAGTAGTCTAGGGATTAAAGTAGGAGCAAATATTTTTCGACACAGAGATTTAGGAGTTCATGACGATGAAAGGGGTCATGGCTTTGGCCTCACGCCAACATACACTTACTACTTTAATAGCTTACATACTAAATGGCACATCAGTCTAAAAAATGATATTTGGTGGAATCATGTCGATTGGTCAGATGAGCTAAATAATTCGACTGTTGGAGGACAAACAGACATTATTGTCTTGCAACCCACAGCTGAAATTGGTCACAGTTTCCTCTTTGGACAATCATTTATATTAACCCCTTCTTTAGCAGCTGGCTTAGAATGGAATATAAAAACAGATGGAGAGCCTACAGGACAAGGCCCTATTGTTTTAATCGGTATTAAGCTCGGCAAACGATTTTAGAAGACATCCAAGACGCTTAGTGCTGGTGTATAAATTGAACTCAAATTTTGATAGAAATTGTTCGACTTATATTCTGTGTTATATATTATTTATTATCGATCGATTTAATAGATCTATAAATAATCTCCGCTGATTTGTCCCAAGAAAAACGCTGTAGATTCTGCTGAGCTCTTTCTCTACTGTCTATATTTTTGTCATCCAATCTCAATGCCCTCTCCATCCCTTCTGCCATATTCTGATCATCATTCGGATCAATAAAAATAGCGGCCTCTCCACCAACTTCCTTCATCGCCCCACTACCCGAAGTCACCACAGGCACCCCACAAGCCATCGCCTCCACAATCGGAATCCCAAAGCCCTCATAAAACGAAGGATACACCAAACAATCCGCCGCCGCCACAATCTCCTGCACCAACCCATCCCCATCTCCACACAAGACAATCCGATCCCCAAAATCACTCTCCTCAATCAACCGCTCACACTCTCCCTGCCCAGCTATCCACCGCCCAAACAACACCAATTGATGATCACTCGACAACTTCTCTATCAGCATGCCAAACGCCCGAATCAAGCCACCAACATTCTTCCGTGGATGCACAGATCCCACATACAACACATAAGGCCTACCATCTGTTAACCGATCCCTGACTTCTATTTTTTTTGATTGAGCGATTGGCTTAAACTCATCTCGCGCTGCATTATACGCAACCGTAATGTCTGATGAGGCAATACCATACTGCTTTTGAATATCTGCTTTCGTCGTTTCTGAAACAGCAATAATATGATCAGCTCTGCTGTGAAATAATGGACCATGCTTTTTCAAATACCTTAAGTGTGATGATTTATAATCATTTGGATAATGAAGAAAACATAAATCATGTGTGACCATCACCGTCGGGATGTCGGACCGCAATGACAGATAACTCTCTGGCGAAAAAAACACATCAATTTTATACTTTTTAAATGCTGAGGGAAGTGCATAATCAAACCAATATTTCCAGAGCAACTCATGTCGCGTTTGAGGTCTGATGACAACAGGATGAATATTGTCTAAGCCTGTAAACGATGAATCTGGCACGCGATCAAAAAAGAAATAAAAATGATCTTCAGGATGCTGCTCTGCCATCCGTCTGCTAATCTCCCACGTAAAGACAGCAATACCCTCCATCCGATGTTTGAGTAATAATCGCGTGTTGACCGCTATGTTCATCTACAAGTAAGTCGTCTCAATATATGGGTACTCTTCTGGGAAATCTGTATTGTAGTGGAGCCCTCTACTTTCTTGTCGCATCTGAGCACCTTTCGTCACTAAGAATGCAATAGTAATCAAATTACGCAACTCACACAATTGTGGAGAAATCACTGTTGAACCATATAAATTCTCCGTCTCTTCATACAACAATGCCAGCCGATCCGCAGCACGCTTAAGTCGCACATTCGTCCGCACAATACCAACATAATAACTCATTAACTCTTTTAACTCCATCCAGCTTCTAGTGATCAAGACCATCTCTTTTGGCTCTATCGTGCCATCAGCATCCCAATCTGCTATATTCTCCATAATCGTCAAATCATCAATCGTCTGTTTAATATCCTCTGCAACCCGATAGCCATACACCAAGCCTTCTAACAAAGAATTGGACGCTAGTCGATTGGCACCATGCAAACCACTACAAGTACATTCTCCTGCAGCGTATAAACTCTTAATGGATGACCGACCGTGTGTGTCAACTAAAATACCACCACACATATAATGACACGCCGGCACCACAGGTATCAGATCTGTAAAAGCGTCAATCCCAACGCTTTTGCACTTTTCATAAATGTTAGGAAAGTGCTCCAGAAATTCTTCATGATTCAAGTGTCGACAATCTAAACACATATGCTCAGCTCCAGAAATTTTCATTTCATTATCAATGGCTCGCGCGACAATGTCTCTAGGTGCTAATGACTTTCGTTCATCATAAGCATCCATAAATTCAGACCCATCAGGTCGTTTGAGAATGGCTCCAAAACCTCTGACTGCCTCTGAAATCAAAAAGTCTGGTTGGTCTCCTCCTGTGCCATATAAAGCCGTCGGGTGAAATTGTACAAACTCCATATTAGCTAGACGACCTTTGGCTCGGTAGAACATCGCAATCCCATCTCCAGTTGCGATAAGCGGATTGGTTGTATTCCGATAAATCTGGCCTGTTCCACCAGTGCACATGATCGTAGTCTTTGCCAAGATGGCTTCGATATCATTATTTTCTTTATTCAGCACATAAGCACCATAACACTCGATGTCTGGTGTTAAGCGAGTCAATACTCTACCTTGGTGATGCTGCGTAATAATATCTATCGCAAAATACTGCTCATATATCGTGATGTTAGAAAAGGTTTTTACCGTTTCATTGAGCGTCCGTTGGATTTCCCAACCTGTAATATCCTTATAATGTAAGATTCGATTTTCTGTGTGTCCTCCTTCTCGGCCAAGATTATAATCTCCATCGTCTTCTTTGTCGAAGCGAGCACCCATATCAATAATATCCTGGACCCGCTCTCTGCCTTCTTCGACGACAATGCGAACAACAGCTTCATCACATATCCCGTCACCAGCATCTAGAGTATCCGCGATATGCTTCTCAAAATCGTCTGTTTCTAAGTCCCATACTGCCGCAATGCCCCCTTGAGCCCAACTCGTGTTGCTCTCTTTTGTATTGGTCTTGGTCAACATTGTAATTTGTAGATCTGGCCTCAATTGAGCAAGGCGAATCGCTGCCGAAGCACCTGCCACACCGGCTCCTATTATTAATACATCTGTTTTTTTCACTTTTTTAGCGTTTTTGTCTCATAATCAGGCTGTTAATTCCCTTAATATGCCCGTTAAACTAACGTTAAATGGCATTTCAGTTGAGATGTTGAATCAATTATAGATGTTTCTTTGGTAACTGTATCTCTGATTTTCAGATTATAGGTATTTTACATGCTATTTTAATACAACACAAAACACAATATAATGCTTAGAAATATAATATGTTCACTCGCCCTAATTTTCAGCTTCAATCTAGCTGCTTCTGCACAAACAATCGGAGTCGTTGATGTAACCAACATTCTAGATAATATGGACGACTACTTAACTGCTCAAGACAAGCTTGACAAATTGGCGGCCGACTGGAATCAGGAGATTGCGAAAGAGTACGACAAGATTAAAAGTATGTATAACAAATATCAGGCAGAACAGGTCCTATTGAGTGATGACTTGAAAGTAAGAAGAGAAGATGAGATTATGCAGAGAGAAAAAGAAGTCCGAGAAATTCAACGAGCAAAATTCGGTCCTGAAGGTGAATTATTCTTACGAAGACAAGAATTAGTGTCACCAATCCAAGAAAAAGTCTTTCAAGAAATTCAGGATTACGCTGGAGAAAAAGGTATCGATATCATGTTAGATAAAAGTAGCGCAGCTGGTATTTTATTTACAAGTGATGAATTTGATAAAACAAGTATCATCAAAAAAAGATTAGGAATTAGATAACCATAATTAATATCATAACGAATTTGAAAACTATGAACAAGTCTATAATACGCTTATTAACATTTGTCCTGATGATGACTGCAGGACTACAGGCACAAGCTCAAAAATTTGGCTTTGTGAACTCTCAGGAATTAATTCAAGGTATGGCTGAAGTCAAAGAAGCAAATGCCAATATTGAAACCTATAAATCCCAATTGCAGAAAAAAGGTCAGGAAATGGTGCAGTCTTTACAGGCTAAGTATCAATCGCTAGAGCAAAAAAAGAACCAAGGTGAATTATCACCTAAGCAGTTAGAAACAGAAGCTCAGACCTTACAGAGTGAAGAAGTCAAAATTGCTCAGTTTGAACAAGAAAGTCAGCAAAAAATTATTGACAAAAGCGAAACATTACTAAAACCAATACGCGATAAAATTCAAAATGCTATCGATGCTGTAGCAAAAGAAAATAGTTATGCCTATATTTTTGATGCTAGCTTAGGGATGATTCTTTATGCGGAAGACCAAACTGATGTTACCAATTTAATCAAAGCAAAATTAGGTCTGTAATTAAGACCATCATGGAATAGAGATGTTCCACTAAAATCAATGAATGAATAAGATTATACAAATCTTTGTTTTCTTACTTTTTATTTCCTTTAGCTCCACAGCTCAAAATGCATATAAGGAAGCCATCATTTCTGCTGCTAATGAATCTGCAAAAGCACACATGAATCAAGATGTAGACATTTATATGGAACACATGCATCCTAACATTATTGAAATGGGAGGAGGTAAAGACTTGATGAAAGATATCATCAGTTCTCAAATCGGTACGTTCAAACAAATGAACGTCGAGATGGTGAGTATTGATTTTGAAGAGCCAAGTAGTGTTGTTCCTGCTGGTAGTGAATTACACTGCACAATCTCAGGAGTGATCAAATTAAAACTTGGTGAAGATGATTTTGATACACCAATTAACCTATTGGCTTCTTCTTCAGATAAAGGTGAGAACTGGAAATTTATCGACTTAGCCTTATATAATGCGCAAAGTCTCAAATTGTATTTACCTGATTATAATGATGCCTTAGTGCTGCCAGAATAGTCAGCTTACTATAAAAATACAAAGCCAGATATGTCCATGATGTGTCTGGCTTTTTTTATTCCTCAAAACGCTCTTCCCAACTCCAACTCCAAACTTCAAACTCCCTCCTTCAACCTCCAAACTCCCTCCTTCAACCTCCAAACTTCCTCCTCCAACCTTCAAACTCCAAACTTCTCCCCCAAACTTCCAACTCCAAATCCCTCCTCCAACCTTCCAACTCAACTCCTTCCATCCCCTATTCAATAAAACCCATCTCCTCCATTGCCTTAAACGTCACCTCCTTTCTCATCCTTGGAAATAAATCCATATTAAACCGCTCTTTCGCTTCTATGTTCGTGGCAAAGTAATATGTCTTACCCTTTGCGATTATAAAGCCCACAAACCAACCATTGTCTATCTCATCCCTCACTGCCCATCCTGTCTTCCCATAGATTTTATAGTCATTGGTTTCTTCCATTATCATAATCCTTTTCAATATTTTTTCTGTTCTTTTAGAAATAGGAAGTTGTGATTGATCTAAGCGTTCAAGAAAACTAATTTGCTCGAATTGATTGATCGCTGACTCACCTTCAAGCCAAAACTGATCTATACTTGTTGAGTCAAATCGCATGGTACCGTAAGTCAGTTTTTCCAAAAATTCATTCATTCTTTTTGTACCAATCTCCCTTGCCACTGATTGATAACAAGGCACACAAGAAAATTGAAACGCGTCCTTTAAGACTAAATCTTGCTCCCAGTTTTTTAATGCTTTCTTTTTACCATCCCATTTAAATATTGTGCTTTCATCTTTTATAACACCGGTCTCCAAACCAATAATAGAATTCGGTATTTTGAACGTGGACGCGGGAAGCTTTCCTGATTTACTCCACTCAAAGTCATTAGAATAAAAGGTCTTTAATTCAGGATCAAATATCAAAATAGATCCTAATAATTCGACAGAATCTAATATGCCTTGAAACGCTGGTTTATGTGCAAGTGTTTCATTCTTTTCTCCTGTTTGACGATTAACGACATTATTATTCGAACAAGAAGAGATCAATACTATGCATATCACTAAACAAAGGGTTTTCATTTTCCTTGGGTAATTTTATGTCTTGTGTGTAGCTTGGTTAGACTGATCCGTTCGTAACAATTTGATTCAGTAATGAATATCGATCTATTTTTCAACTTATAGATAGTTTTGTAAGATACTTAACTTTGAACGTACTAGAATTCATAGCCTACGAAAAACCAAATGTTATTCTCAAAACTACTATCCTTAATGACACTAACACCAAGACTTGTTTCTTCAATTGGATTTAATGAAAGTCTCATTGGAATTGAGATCGTACTATAGAGTCCTTTTAGTTTGAAAATATTGGATTCTCTATAGCTTATACCAATCCCGACTGTTGGTGCTTTATTAAGTACGTCTTCATCTAGGACTGTATGGGAATATTCATTTTTAAAATACCCAATTGATGGTGCTACATATAATCCTTTCAAGAAGATTGGTATATCATAAAATCCCTCAAATCCAAAGAAAGAACCTTCAACATCTGGACCATCCACTGCGCCAGCGAAGGAAGAAGATAAATGTTGCTCAGTCAAGTTAACATTCATGTGAACCAATCTGAGCAGATGTTGATTAGACCATTTAAGACCTATCTCTCCAGAGTAAGATTGAAATTTGTTAAAGACAGCTTCTCCTAACTCAACCCCAATAAATGCTTGTACCCTATCTGACTCTTTTTCTAGTTCCTGCTGTGAGAATCCAACAACAAAAAAGAATAGCAAAATAAATGTTACGAATAAATCCTTACGCATATCTCTGCTTTTTTACTCAGGCAAGTATATAACATTGAGGACTGTGCATTCCGACAAAAGAGTTTGGATTTGCAAATACTTACAAAATCATACAAAAGTATGAGTGCTGATTATCAACTAGTTATCAATAGTGCTAGTTCAACTTTATTATTGACCTTACATTTTTTGTAAATATGACTCGTATGCGTCTTAACTGTAGGCATCGAAATAAATAGCTGCTCTGCGATTTGTTTGTACGTCTTACCAGAGACCAACAGTGTGGCAATTTCTTTTTCTCTTGGCGTTAATGAGAAATTTTTATAGTGTTGTTGTGATGGCTCCAGCTTGGGATTTAGTAATGACAGTCTTTGTAGATCATCAAATAGTTTGTGCCAAGCCAAAAAAATAAACACAAGAGGGAGTGTAAAGCCAATCGGGAAAACATATCCATTGTTACCAAATACATAATTCGCAATCAGTAAGGCAGGAACAATGACCAAAAATAGAATGGATAACCATCTATTAGATCGCTCGAGGTGTGCTATTTCTTTTTTTGGTTTTGTACCGAGATTAACAAGCATTGATGATACAACAGATACACCTAAAAATACGACAACCAACTTTTCAATGTACTGCAGGTGGCCCGAAAAAGATGTAACACAGGTCAATATAAAAAGGACAACTGAAAGGCTAATAAGTAAGCTTCTATAATTAAAAGCTATACTTATTTTTCGTTCTGGTAATACACTTAAAGGTGTTGTCAAGCCAACTAAGACCATTGACAATAGAATAAACACGTTGGTTGTTTCAATCTGTTTACTATGTCCAATTAAAGTCGGAATTGTCATTGATACGATTAAGAGCAATAGAGAGATAGCAAATGTCAATGTCTCTTTCCTTTCTATTTGCTTTTTATAGCATAGAAAACTGACAAAAATTGCAAGCACAAGAGATGAATACGCTAAGACCAATAAAATTAATTCTATATATCTCATTCAGACCTTTAAAATAAGAAAGACAATCATAATACAGTCAACTATACGATCTATCATTCTGTGTGGTTCTACGAAAGTGTGTTGATATGCTAATTTGTTAATGTGCCGATAAGTCTACTTTACTATAACATTCTGTCTACAATCAACTATATGCCTTATCATCCTATGTGATTCAGCAAAGTGTATTGATACATACTTCCCTTTCCTTGTAAAAACAAACTACCAGTACAAGCGAAACAATAACAATGGAGTCCTTTCAAGTAATGTTTTGTTAACAAAAGCAATTGATGGTATCTCTGTTGTTGACCCTTTAAGATCTAAATAATACTCTCTTGCATATACATTATTTCGATTCAATACATTGATGACAGATAGAGATATTTCAGCCCTCAATTTTCCTTTTTTTTCAAAAGGCGTTCTGTAGTGAACACCTAAGTCGAAGCGACCATATTGTCTGAGTCGTCTTGTATTAATTGTATCATATTCAAGGACGTATAATCGCGAATTATCATGATCATCAACTATGGTTACAATTTCACTTGGTTCGGTAAAAGGCAATCCAGAATGGAATCTTCCTGTCAAGGAAAATTGAAATCTTTTGAATTGATAATTTCCCACAACATTTCCTATGTGTCTGATATCTTGTGGTGCGTTGAATGACTCAGCAGATTTTTCTTGGAAGGTATATTTAGCATGAGCTAACGAATAATTTAACCAAAAGCTAATCTGATCCCATTTCTTTTTCAATAATAAATCTAGACCCACTGCCTTAGAGCTTCCTTTCGTTAATTCTATATCCCATATTAAAGGATCAAATTGTGCAGAACTCGTATTCAGTCCTGTTGTATAATTATAATACACCTCCCAGTCAAGCAACCATCCATGCTTCAGATATATCATACCTAGAGACAGTTTATTAGACTGTTGGGTATACTCATCAACATTTGTACTTAGTATCCATAACGGCGTTTCTACTTCAATTAGATTTTCTCCGAATTGATTTATTTGACTTAGGAATTGGTGAAATATGCCACCCTCCGTGTAAAATCCACTCGTTTAATATTATAGTCATAGCCACCTTGCACTGACCAATCTTTCGACAGATTCATTGCATTTGAAAAAGAATATGTGCGATCATATATTTCATTGAATTCGTCATAATCCCTTAAGTTTACATTCAACTCTTCTTCGTTTAAGTTGTAAGAATTCCGATAAGCAGAATGTAAAATGGAAACAGTAGGACTCCATTTATTTGTCGTTTTCCAAGTCATACTGGTATTTATTGCAACAGCTCGTTCATCAATTCGATCTGCAGAAATAAATGGATCGTCTTGAAAACTATAGCTGTATTCAAACGCTTGAGAGTTTTGAAATAGACTAGCCTTGATAAACAACCGAGGATGTGGCTTATATAAAAACTTTGTTTTCCAATCGTGAAACGCTAAATCCTGCTCTCCATTTAAAGAGCCTTCTGTCACATCCAAAGATTGATCATCAATAATAGAATATTGTAAGACTCTATCAATATAATGATTTGTGGGAGTTGTTCTCATTATGGGACTTGTGCTATGTCTTCCAGATAAAATGATCGCCAACTTATCTTTTGTCAAAGGTAGGTCTACATTAAAATGTGCTTCCGTAAGTGTTATACCCACACTCCCACTTGTAGATTGGTTAATACTATCAGTCATCGAAATATCAATGACACCACCGACACGATTATCATATCGAGGATCATAGGAGCCTTTGTAAATATTTATTTTATCAACAGCGAAGGGGTTGATCGCTGATATCATTCCAAATAAGTGACCAGACTGATACAGAGGCGCCCCTTCCCACAACAATAAATTTTGACTTTCCGTACTACCTCGAATCATGAGGTGTGTTGCACTTTCATCTGTACTAACAATACCAGGTATCAGCTGTATCGTCTTCAGAACATCATGCTCTACTGCAGAATGATTTCTCGATAGCTGACTGTAATCCATACTATAGCCATTATATGCTTCACCTTCTGTAATACCATCGAGTACATAATCTGTAATAATGATTTCATTTGTCCATAATTGAGAATCGGTATGTAGATAAATCGTTGGACATGGATCTAAACTTAGTTCTTGCAATGAAATTTTTTTCGTTTCATAGCCAATGTAACTAATAGAAATAGTTTGATTTTTGTGCGCGATAAGATCGAATTCAAAATATCCATTCAGCATTGTCTGTGAGCCATCACTTGAGCCATCTGCAGAAATATTCGCGAAAGCTAAGGATTCATTCGTCAGACCATCTTTGATCATACCGCAAATTTTATAACGTGCCGGATCAGGGGTAAAGATCAGAACAGTCTTGTTATTTAAATCAAAGTCATACGGTGTGTTATACAATAATTTTTGAAGCTCATTTTGAGTGATATCAGATGACAAGCTTCCTGTGTAGGTGAATGCCTTAAGTAGAGTAGGATCATAATTAAACGAATAATCAGATTTTACTTCTAGAAGCATGAGAACCTGATCTAATGTTTCATTATCAAAAGACAACTGATTCTGACTCCGAACGTGGTGGGAGAAAATACATACCAATGAAATACAAAAGGTAATTTTTGACAGTAGATTATTGTGGTTCAATTTGTACGGACGATCCATCTTCAGATAAACTAAATTGCAGACCTAATGGTTTACATATATCACTAACGGCTGTTTCTAGATTATCATGTGAAAAGCTTCCAGTAAACCTTCTGTTGACATTTGTTAAACTCACTTTTATATTGTATTGTCGTTCAAGTTCAGCAAATACATCCTTGACAGGTACATTTGTAAACGTAGAGACGCCTTGTATCCATGATGGTTCTTTAGCAAGTACTGCTTGTTTTTCTGACATCACTTGATCAATTACCTCAATACGTTCGCCTTGGATAAGAATAATCTCATGGCCTGAAGAGATCACTTGAACCTTTCCTTCATAACAGGTCACTTGAAGATTACTGCCCCAAGCGCTAACATTAAATTGAGTGCCAAGCACACGAATTTCTCCTTGATCAGTTTTGACTATAAATGGCTTACCTTTTTCAACATCAAATAAGGCTTCTCCATCTAAATGTATCGTTCTCTCTATGTCCCAATCATCATACGTATAGCGGACACTTGAACCGTCATTAATCGTAATCTTAGATCCATCACCTGGTTGTACGACTTTAGTTGTTCCATTTTCAACTAGGTATAGTTTCTCTGAATCAAAAGCAATATTCACACCGATGAGAACTGCTATGCTGGCTGCTATGCCTACTATCCATCTCCAGCTCTTCGCGCGTAAAGGGATTTCTTTCGCGACCTTTGGTGAGATATGATTTGCTTTGAATTTATCATATCCCGCTGTTGTATCATATTTCGGTAACGACAATGATTCACTAGTGCGAATAATGGTTTCAAGTGACTCTAATGTACCGTCAGCTTTAAGCTGTTGGAGCTCTTCAGGACTAATGTCTCCACTCAACCAACGTGCATATAATGTGTCACTATCTTCCATTTCTTTTTTAATACAACAATGTTACTTTATAATACCCTACAGCTTCGGCGATATTTTTCTTAATGTAGCTAAAGCCTTATGCATCCGTTTCTCTACTGCTTTGACACTCAAATTTAATCTTTCTGCAATTTCTCGATATTTTAAATCATCAATGCGACTCATTAAGAAGACTTCTCTTTGTCCTTCTGGTAAATTTTGAATCGCTGTCTCTAATCGTAATTTAAACTCAGCCTCTTCCAATTGGAATTGAGGTGTCAGATTACTGCGTTCGGTATGAGCTTTATTTTCAAATTTTAAAACGACCTTATTATGTTTTACTTGATTTAAAAATATATGATTAGCTACAGTAAACAAAAATGCCTTTGACTTATCCTGAGTTACTTTCGCACATTGTTCCCATAGCTTACCGAAGGCATCTTGCATAAGGTCTTCGGACTGCTGCAAGTTTCCTGTCTTATAGTACATAAAATTACGTAAAGACTCTGCATACATCGTAAATATTGACGTAAACACCTTCTCCTCACAAACAGAATCATTCATAAAAACAATCTCGAATCGAAACTGAAAGTAAGTAAATAATATGAAAACACTCTTTCTCTTTTAGGCGAAGCAATAAGAATTGATCTGATGAAATAACCCACCCATCGTGCGATGACAATACCAATATCTATCTAGACTTAATAATAAAAATTTATTTAATCGGTAGGGTAAAGAAATGTGAAGTTGTTTTATATCAAAACCAAATAATTATGCGCTCACAAAAAACCTCAGTTCAATCATTCTTAATTCCAGCTTTGATTTGCATCATGTCGATATTGTCAAGTGGCAATCTTTCTGGTCAAAATCTTAAAGTATTTATACTCGCAGGACAATCAAATATGCAAGGCCATGGTGAAATAGAACCTGCAAGCACGAATGGCACTCTTTCTCATTTCATGGCCACAAACAATACCAATTTTTTCGATTATGTACAAGATGTGGATGGTAGCTGGGCGACTCAAGATGATGTGTGGTTGAGATATCAACATGAAGATGGCCATTTATTAGCTGACAATTTAACTATTGGCTTTGGTGCATCAGATACACAAATAGGACCTGAACTCGGAATTGGACACGTCTTAGGTGAATATTATGACGAACAAGTGCTCTTGATAAAAACTTGTTGGGGAGGAAAAAGTCTAGCAGTAGATTTTAGACCTCCAAGTTCTGGAGGCACAGTTGGACCGTATTACAATCAGATGATCTCGGATGTCAGAGCAGCAATAGATAATATTGCAACAGAATTCCCACAATATACTGGTGGTCAAATAGACATTGCGGGCTTTGCATGGTTTCAAGGTTGGAATGATGGTGAGTCTGAAACGTACTTAAATGAATACGAACAAAACTTGATAAACCTCATCGCTGATGTCAGAACTGAATTTGAAGTCCCTAATTTGCCTTTTGTCTTTGGGCTTACTGGCAATGGTGGTCGAGACATAGAAGAAGGAGATGGCTGGGTCAATGGCTTACAGACGTCTTTAGTGCCTGCACAAATTCGAGCGGCTAATTACATTGGACATACTAAGGTGGCTTTTGCAGAAACGCGCGATTTTTGGAGAGACGGAGAGATGTCTCCCGAACCTGACTTTTTACACCCTTGGAATAATAATGCAGAAAGCTACCTCCGCATTGGACATGAAATAGGTATTGAAATGATCAATACTTTAAATGCGGGCAATCCGGTAAATGAAGTCATTGATCCAGAAGTAGGTGGCGTCCAAAATAATACGAACGCTGCCTTACCTGCATCCTACAATTATAAAGAATATGTATTTGCTCAGCCTAATGACCAAGGTGCTTGCCAGGGCATTATTAATAATACAGCTACTATTGATCAAATATATCTAGCTCAAACACATAGACGAGCCATAGGTCACCCCTTGTTCTTTACCATCGGGTTTAGACCAGCTGTATTGCAAGTGGCTGTCACTGGCAGTGGAGCCGCTCCTGATGTCACAGTGATTGGCACGAGAGACGGCAGTACAATAGGAACGCTTTGCCTATCAGGACCCGCTAGTTTAGGGGCTACGATAGATCTCAGCACAGCCAATTTTGAGGATTACTTCTCTGTGACGTTGCCGAAGAGCTGGATTGAAGATGGCTTAGAGCTGACTATTGAGGCAGGCAATGCGAGCCGATTGCTGAGTCCTACAGATTTGAAAATAGGTCCTTACACAGAAATGAACTTAGTCGAGGTAAAAATGGACATCATCGATTATAACATTACACCAGTCATCCAAAACAAACAAGCAGATTTGTTGGAAGAGCTGGCGTCTGCTATTCCAGCAAGTGTAGTGAGATATGGAACCTTCCCAGAGGTAATTCCATTTCCAGAATATGTTGTTTCTAACGATGTAGAACAGTTGCTTCGCTTTTCAAGTGTTGACGAATATGACGCTGCAGGCTTCTCTAATTTAGCTCAACTCAATTCTGTCGCCACCCTTTTTATGGAAAGTCTTCAGCAGGCTTGCGGAGATTATACGTCTACGGTATACTTTGGGAATACCTTGAATTTGAATCCTGGAGGTTGGGGAGGCAATAGGACATTTGTTGCTGCAGATTATGATGATGTGTTTATTCATGAATTAGGACATGCTCTTTCCTTACCACATTGGGGTGAAGCATTCAATAGACCAGTTGAAAACGACGACGAATATTTATATCCGTATGGTGGTGATGTTGCTCAACCGGGATTGCCTCTTGAAGGAGGCGGCATAGGAGAGACATGGACATTTATTCAGCATGAATATGCCTTCGTCAATCCTAAATGTGTGCTACCTGGAAATGATAATATTGGATTAGAACGAAGCGACTGTATGCAACGAGAGATAAGTTGCAATGAATGGCGAGGTAATGCAGAGGGTCCTTGGGAAGGGTTTAGTGATTTTTCGTCATATGCGATGCATCACTATTTAGTTGGAGGAGCAGTCATAAATGGGCAGGTTCCCTATCGGAACGAGATGATAGATTTTCAAATTCCTAAACAAGAAGGATTTCCCATGGTAAGCCTCGTAAACGGAAAAAGAGTATTTGAAAGAGATCCATTACAAGCTCAAGACACAGGTGTCGAAGATTGGTTTAATTTACCAGGTGAAGAGCAAATTAATCAGGACATATATTTGTTATACGGCTTCATTCATCCAACTCAAGATCAAGCGAATGTTCTCTATCAACCACTCAAAATGAATGGAACACTTTTGCCCAATATTGATCCTACAGATCCGCAAATGTTCGCAACATTAAAAAACCTAACACCACAAGAAAGTCCTGTATTGTATTATAATGAAAGAGATATAACACTCAAGGTATATTACGACGATGGTAGCATTAGACATGTTATAGTCCCTTATCAATCTTTTGAGAGAGAGTCCGATTATTATGGAATATGGAGGCGTGATGTAGCACATTTTGCCGTCACTGTACCTGCCGATAAAAACATCTGTAGTGTAGAAATGTATCATCGTCCATTTTTAATCAGAGATGCCAATGATGATAGTGAGGGGAATATCAATTTTGCAGCTCATAATATCACGGCCGCAAACTTCATGTCTGCTGCGGTATTAAAAGCTCAAGTAGATTTCTCTTGCAACTGTCCTGGTATGGCTGGGTATGTCTTGCCTGGCACACCATGCAATGATGGGAATCCTGACACCTACAATGATGTAGAAGATGGTAGTTGTAATTGTGTTGGTATGCCGATGAACGATGAGTGTAACTTTATCAGGAATGGTCGATTCACCAGCAATTTTGCCAGTTGGTGGACTTGGGGAAGTACCGTAACTAATCCTGATGGCGTGGCTACATTTTCAGATATTAACCCTGATGATGCTGGTATAGCACAGGGACCATTCAATTTAGCTATGGATGAAAGTTTTGTCATTGAGTTTGACGCATTTGCGACTGAAGAAAGAACAATAGATGTATTTATCACTGCTTCAGCCGGCACGTTTACAAGGTATTTTTCGGAAACTGTGAACTTGACGCTTAATCGTCAGAGCTACACTCTGGGTTTCGACATGACAGCTGATGAGGTGGTTGAAATAGAATTTAATTTTGAGGATGTTGAAGCAGGACAAGGCGCTTCAATTTTCTTAGATCAGGTAAGTTTGCGCAAAGACGACTGTCCACTATTTGATCCATGTGTAGCAAATCTATTGGTGAGTTCTCCTGTTGCACCAGGTTTTCACAAAGCAGATATTGAGTTGTCATCAGATGGCCAAATCAATACTGAGATGTCCCTGCATTTTCAAGCCGGACAAGCCATAGAGTTACTGCCAACTTTTGAGATTGTGCGTGGAGCTGAATTAATGACCACAATCACACCATGTCTTATAGATTAATCAAATCATCTTAAATAATTATTGCAATGACCGCGAGAAAATGCGCACGTCAAATATCAACGAGGGAGATGCAAGTGCTTGAAAACATCTCCCATGGATTTAGCATCAAAGAAATCACCCAAAAATTACAATTGAGTAATCATACCATTATCAGCCATCGAAAAAATCTCCGCACTAAGCTTAAAGCGACAAATTCTCCTGAGTTAGTGCGGAGAGGATTTCAACTGGGCTATCTGTCTCCTTAATCAAATTTAAATAAATAGCTGTATAAAAGTAGTTGTTTTTCGTCTACTCAAGGCACAGGTTCGCTTTGATAGCCTTAGCTATCAAGGTCGGTTCTGTAACGAAGAGAAGGCGGGAAAGAATAATTTAATATGGGTAGATATTTAGTTCTTGAGGCACAAGTGTTCTTTAATTTAGTTAACCATAATATATCCAGTAAAACATGAATAATCAGTACCCCACAGACAAGCTAAACAGGTCAAAGCAAATTTTCTATTCTTGCAAATAGAAATTCAAATTCTTGCTTTATCATGAAATCTTATAAGTCCTTCGCCCAAAACACTGCCTTACCCATTTCTGGATTTAACTCATAGCCCTCAAAGCCAAATACCTTATATACATGCTTGGCTCTATCGTTATGCTCAAGTACCTCAAGCGTGATTTTGCAACAATCAGTCTCGCGTGCAACAGCCTCGACTTTGTTAAGCATATGTTTTGATAAGCCTTGTCCTCTAAACGCAGGTAAAATGGCAAAGTCATGAATATTAATAAGCGGCTTAGCCTTAAATGAACTGAAGCCAAAAAAACAATTGGAAATACCTGCAATTTGATCGTCTACATAACAGAGTATAATCAAATTTGTTTGTTGCTTTTGTAAGGCTGGGACCAATCTCTTGATAACATCTGGGTCCAAAGGTCCACCGCCACCCATTGGGTCTTCTGCATAATTGCATAGCACATTTAGAAAATCCTTCGCGTGTTGATCATTTGCTAAATCGGCAATAATTGTTTTAATCATGAATTCCTTTTATGGATTAAAGGTAGAGGAAGAATTGGTTAATTTTGTAAGTAGTGAATTAAAAAACTATAAGGCTAGTCCCTACCTTGAGTGCTCAAGTATCAAAATAATCTTTAACGAGATTCTTGATATAGGATACCAAGATGATCCAAACTGGTTTTCTTTCATTTTTTTCAATCGATAAAAAACAGCCTGTCCCGCTCTGCGAGAAAACAAAAAAACTCGGTCAGCACAATCCCTCCGGGTATCTGACCTGCAGCCGCCACTGTTCTTAATGAGTTCCTATTCAAGAGTGTTGCTTTATATTTCAGAAAAAGTTCATACCACTTTCGCTAATATAATTCAGTTGTCTTGGAGACACGCCCAGAGCATACAAGAATTAGGAATGATCTCCCTATTTTGACTCATTAAACATTTCCGTGGTGTATAAACATGTAAAAATCTGTTTTACCATTAATAAGGTTGATGGTACGCAGTACTCATTTGAATCCATGTCGTTCCATTGGCTTTAAAATAAGTACCATCATTTACGGAGGTATCGTAATAGACTCTTCCATTAATAGCTGCTGGTCTTTGTGCTGTCGTCCCTAATACAGTGATGCCAGCTTGCTGCCACACCGAACCATTATAAACAACTTTACCTCCCGTTATACCATGCATGTAAAATCGTCCTGAATTTTCAAGCGGGTTGTTATGATTCTGAAAATATTTTGGGTGCTTTGTTTGAGCAGTGTTGTATACAGCAGATAACAGCTCTTCTTGTTCTGTTGCCAAGGTGCCATTCGTCATGGTGATTCTATAAAAATTTCCATTTTGTCTATCTTTCATTAAGAAGCCCTTATTCGCATTTAAGACGACAATATCTTTTATTGAGTGTGCAAATGCATTTTTAGCATGAATAACTTGGGTAGGTAATCCTGAAACGTTATTAGGTAGAATGGCTTCAAATCCGCCTCCATCTTGCAATTGATTCGTCAATACATTTCTCACAGGATTAAATTGATTGACAGGTGTACCCGTCGGGGTATATGTGAATAGGTCATAAGACTCTGTGTCTGCTTTTTCACCCAAATAAGTAATCCTCGTAAAATTGGCAGCATTGGTATTATTTTGTATTTGACTTGGTAGTAGATCCGTGACGAGATTACTTTTTCGATAACTAACACCACCAAGTATTTCCAGTGCAACATGTTCTTCACCATATACATTACTTTGATTTCCTTTAAAAATGACATCACCCTGAGCAAAAGCAAATTTATCTATTGGAAAGTTTCCATTTCTTTTATGATTAATTAAGTTTCCACTAAATGTAAGATCGATTCTTGAGACAGCTAAGGTAGGATTAAAGTAAAATTGGTATTTACCAAGCGCCTCAAAATAACCAGAAGAAATGGTCGCTCTAAATGTTAGGTTAACTCCCGAATTTTCTGAATCATTTAAATAAAATCCATAGTCGGCATTTTCAATTGTTAATCCATAGAATCCACATCCTAATGAGCGTGCATTTATATAAAAGCCATACGAATCATCTGAAGCTGACAAGCCATAATTTAATTTACTATTCCCAGTCGCAGCAGATATTGTTGTGTTTGAGAAATCAATTGTATTGACCTCGTCGGCGACAGAATCTCCTGTCCCTGCAAAGTAAATGGATTTGACAGACCTGATGATATTCCCATTTGTGAATCCACCATAGTAGACGCGTTTTATTGTTAATCCATCTCTACATTCTTCAATCTGTGTATTATTAAAATAGACTTTGTGTACCCTATCCCAAAGTATCCCATTTGCCGTATAATTTCCTCTTAAATTTAGACCATTAAAAAATACACTTCCTTGTGTATCACTTCCATCAGTTGTCACAATTTGAACCATATAATCAGTAAATCCATTAGCTGGCCAAATGAACGTATGAGGAAAATTAAATTGCACACCCCTTATGTCATCAAAATTCAAGGTCCGATCTATATGATACCATTGGTTATAATTAAGAGATGGAATATGCACCACATTATCTGCTTTGGTCACCCAATGTCCCGAGCCTTTATATTTACTAATTTGCTCTTGTAAGAAAAACCAACCCGCTGTGTTACTTAGCGTAGCTCCAGGGTCTAAGGCTTGAACTTGAGCAAGAGTTACATCTGGATAAGCATCAGCAATTGTTTGTGTGCCGACTGGCAGTGGTCTAGGTGAAAATGTATAGCCCGAACCACCACTTGTCGAACTGATGATGTAAGGATTTGTCATTGTGCCAATACCATTTATTGTCACATTGCTACCTGGATTAATAATCGTTTCAGAACCGTCTGCAGAGTTAATGGGTACACCATTAATTTTATAGTCACCTGTAATATCTATGTTTCCTTCAATAAAAAGATTATCACTTGCTGCTGATTTTTTTTTAGCGTCGATTGGAACAGGCCTTATAATTGGTTTTACTTTTTCTTCTGCTTTTTTTGTTCCATTTTCTGTTTGACAAAAGGCATGACTCGTGATTAGTAGCATTAAAATTGGCAGTATTATTCTCATTGTAATTTTTATTATTTAAATATTTCACACATGTAATTAAATTCGTCGCTCAAATAATCTGGATCAGAAGGTCGTTTGCGAATCACTTTTAACGGGCCCATGTATAGTTCCATTTTATAGACTCCAAAGCTTTCAGAATTACTCACTCCAGTTTCGGTTCTCCAATAAGGCATATAGACACCTACCTTAAAATTACCACTTTGAGGAACCTCGGGATATAGTGTCTTCCGCTGTTGGGAGTATACTAAATTTCCATCTATCCAAACCTCCCATAAGCCGACATTGTCATGTACAGAATGTATGATGTGTTGGACAATTCTATAGCTTTGTCCAGCTTTTGGAAAAACTCCAGTTAAAAACCTATCGGCTTGATCGGTTTGGTCCGCATAACTTGGTAGGGGTTTATCCGCAAAATTCAGTATTGTGATTTCGCCACCTGAAGACCCAATATAACCTTGTTTAGACAAATGAAGGCTTAACACTGGAGTCGTCCTTTTTTCTCTAATCCAAATTGGATCATTGGGATCATATAAATCACTATACCAATCAGTTGACTTATGTTGCATCATTGACCAACTTTGAGATTTATCTGGCACATAATCAGTCGGAAAAGTTACTTCATAAGCATACCACTCTTCGGAGCCATCAGGCAAATTAGCCAACCATGGATTTTGGATAATTTCTGCCCGATAGTTGTATGGCGCTGACGGAAAGGTGACAGGGTTTCTTGGTATAACGCTGAACATCAATCGCTGCTTATCTATAGGATCATTGATCACCATGGAAGGACTTTCCTCTATGGCTAGCTGGAGACTCTGATTCGCAAACCTGTTACCCGCAGCGGTGCCATCTCCTGCTGGTACAGTTATGTTGTCCCAACAAAACGTAAATCTTCCATAGTCTTTTGAGCCACCTAAACTATTCTCACAAACAAAATTTGACCCTACTTTTTGTGAGGAGGTCGTCACGATTAAATGCTGAGTTAGAGCAATAGTAGGAAGGCAAAAAAAAATGTACAATAAGTATCTCATTAGAATATTTCTTTCATAGAAACATAATCTAAAGTCTGGTCTACATCAGATCCTCCTCTGACTAGATAAAATCGTTCTCTATCTGCAACGCCTTCAATAAAATAAACACCTGGTGTTGTCTCGAGCACATTTATACCAACACCAAAAGATTCAAATCTCATTGCAGTATTTGATGTACTAGAGACTTTATATTCAAATCTATATGTCTTTCCGATTGTTAAAACGCCTTCTTGTCTGACTCCTAATACAGGCCAAGTCGTATCAGACTGACACCTCATTTTACCATCAGCGAACGTGACAATATGAGTATCGTCCTCCCCTATAATGATAAAGTCATTACTCATATTGTTATTATCAAAATGATGATCGGCTAATAATTCTGGGCCATACGTTTGTGGTGGTGTAAAAGGTACACCAGCGATCTGGACATAACCCAATGAGGTACCCCAATATTGAATGGTCATCAAATAGCCCTCTTGAGCAGTACCGTAATAATTCAGCGTATTTGGTGTACCTAATTGCCAATCCGTACCGACTTGACCTGTATTGTGTTGATATAAATACCAAATCGCACCGTCAACGGGATCATCCGCTTTTGATACAATAATTTGTGCTGGATTCGTGTAAGCGAAAATACCTCCTTCATTAGGTAATTGATGAGTTGTTGCAGTGATCTCAATGGGAATACTGAGCGTGTTTCCTCCGCCTAAGTGAATTGGCACACCATTAATTTTATAGTCACCCGTAATGTCTATGTCGCCCTCCACAAAGAGATTGTCATTAGAAGCATCAGCTTTTTTTGAGTTGTGCAAGGTAGACTCTGTTCTTGTCTTTTCTTTTTCTCCTGATTTCTTATTTCCAGATTCCGTTTGACTCATAACATTGCAAGCCAATAAGATCAGAATTGGCAAAACTAGATGTATCTTTTTCATTTTATTCATTTATTATGGTACTACGTCTGTGTATCTATTCGATCCATATTCAGCATCCTGAGCACTCCATCTTTCCCCTTTTATATTTCCAAAAAACAACTCTAAATGGTCGACTCCTTGGGCTAGAATATCATCTAATCTAGATTGAATGCCCCAATTCCAATTGTAAATACCAAACTTATTCGTACCGCCTCCTAAAGTTGGTGTGTATAAGGTTGCTATGTTTGGTGCATCTACGACTAAGACATCATCAATCCATACTTGCAACAGCCCCGTTGTTCCTTCACCAAAAATGGTGTGTAATACGATCTTATACGTTTGACCAGCTTGTAATATGACTCCTGTTGGGTAAGCGACCGTAGCTCCAGTATTTCCATTTGCTCTTGTACTTAACACGACCTCGCCAATCGAAGCAGGAATGCCTGAAAAAACACCACCTGCGACATTCAAAGAAAAAGGAGGAGAGTTATTGCCTGGTGAGTCTGCATCATCTGGTTTGTTTTGATAGAATAACCAATGGTATTGAGTAATAGGTATGTAGTTATCTCCCATTGTCATCTCCCAACCCAGCCACTCTTCCCATCCTGCAGGTTTTCTAGCCGTAAATGTAGACGCATAAGTATCATCAGAAGCTTCAAATATTTCCACTCGTTTATTCCCTGCATCTCCATTGTTTCCTGGTGTATGATTATTTGTATTATCCGTGGGATTGAGATACATCCTAAGAGTATTGTTCACTATTCCTGCTTGGTCATAAGCCCATTCCTGAGTTAGTCTAAGCGCATTAGGTTCAATAAGTGTACTTGTACCAGATGTATTTTGATTGATGCTTATCTGGTTCCAACACCATTGGAACTTGCCCGTTAGGTTAGATGATAGATAAGTACTACTACAATCTTCAAGCGTTTCTGTGTCAAATTGACTCACCGCAGTCAATCTTAAATCTTGTCCTTGTACAGAAAAACACACTAGCATCAATAAGTAATTCAAACACCTCATGGCGTAACATCTCTAATAATAATAGAACTAATCACTGCTGTAGTAGTTGTTGAACTGCTTACGAGTAAATCAAATTTGGTATCATCAGCTACAAAAATCTCTGTTATGGTGCCTGCACCATTTACTAACACAATATTTCCAGGTCCCGATAATGTTCTGAGCGTAGAACCAGTATTAGAATCAGCTATGACGGTCACTTCATATGTGTTGCCAATTGTCAATAGGTTTTGATTGATATCTCTAACTTGTGAGCTTGTGCTATTTGAGTTAAAGCTCATTATTCCATTATTAAAACTGATTGTATTTTCAATGCCATCTTCACTAGTCATAAAGTAATTAGCTGCTGACAATGGTGGAGCTAAATTTGATGGATCAGCACCCAAAGCTTTTCCAGCTATTTGTCTATACCCTAATGAGCTGCCCCAGTATTGAATTGTCATTAATGCACCTTCTCCTTTTGTAGCATAAAAGTCGATAGCATTAGTCGTTCCTATTTGCCAATCTGTAGAGACTTGGCCTGAATTGTCTTGATACAAATACCAAATCGCACCATCAACTGGACTAATCGGTTTTTTGATGATGATAGAAGATGAATGACTATAGGCAAATATTCCACCTTCATTAGGTAGAGTATGAATCCTGCTCGTGATCTCAGTGGGGACTTTATTATCGGCGACTAAGCTGATAGGCACCCCATTTATCTTATAGACACCAGTGATGTCTATGTCTCCTTCAATAAATAGATTATCAGTAACTGCTGCACTTTTCTTTGCATCATTAGTTTCTTTGTTACTTTCAGAATCTGTTTGGCTATAGGAATGAAAAGTGACTAGTAGTATTGCGACTACCTGAATAAATATTCTCATTTAATTAGTTTAGTTGCCGAACTTATTTGTTGGATGGTCCTATAAATGTATAACATCAAAAATTAAAAAAGGACAAGAGGTCTATTTAAAATACAATTTTTTTTAAAATTACAATCGATTGATTTTTTAAATACTCATTATGACAATAATCTTCCTATTTTAATGGCATGAATTTTCTTAATGTATATAAGCTAGTCTCTTTTTTCTGTTTGTTAAATATATCCTTTGCATGTAAAACTGCAAGCCAATTAGATGCAAATAAAAAGAATGCCAACTGGATCCAACTCTTTAATGGCACAAACTTGGATGGCTGGACCATGAAAATCGTGGGCCATGAACTTGGGGAGAATTTTGCAAATACCTTTCGAGTCAATGACGGCATTTTGCAAGTCCGTTATGATGGCTATGGCGATAATTTTGACAACCGATTTGGAGGTCTGTATTACAACAAGAAATTAAAGAACTACAGGTTAAAAGTTGAATATCGATTTGTTGGTGAGACTGCTCCTGGGGCACCAAGTTGGGGCTATCGGGATAGCGGCGTCCAATTCCATGCTCAAGATCCAAAGACGATGGACTTGGATCAAGGCTTCCCCGTTTGTCTAGAATATAATTTGCACGGTGGTAATGGCACTGATGATCGCCCAGTCGGAGAAATCTGTACGAATGGAACACGGGTAGACATTCGAGGCCAGCAAACAACATCGTACTGCACACCTGCCGATGTCAAACGCACCTTTCATGGCGATCAATGGGTAACACTAGAAATCGAAGTCAGAGATAATATCATCAGGCACTATGCAAATGGTGAACTCATTCTAACCTACAATAATCCCAAATACAATCCAGAACACGATCTAGGCAAACAATTTACTCAACAAGGATTGACGACACTACGAGAAGGTTTTATTTCATTGCAATCCAATAGTCACCCCATTGATTTTCGAAAAATCGAATTAATAGAATATTAGCATACACATACAACTCATATGAAAAACCGCAGGTCATTTATCAAAGAAGTAGCTTTAGGAACATCAGGTGTCTTGATGAGTCAGAGTGCCTTTCCAAATATCATTGTCAACAGACCAAAAGATCGTATTGGTGTCGCTCTCTTAGGCTTAGGCTATTATAGCAAAAATCTACTAGCACCGGCGCTGCAATTGACCAGACACTGTGAGCTAAAAGGCATCGTAACGGGCACACCCAGCAAGATGGGAGAATGGCAGAAAGAGTTTGGTCTTGCTGATAAAAATATATACAGTTACGACACGCTGGATGAGATTGCTGATAACCCAGATATCGATGTTGTCTACGTAGTCGTACCTCCATTTAGACATAAAGAGTTTACGGTGAGATTAGCCAACTTGGGCAAGCACGTCTGGTGCGAAAAACCGATGGCCATGACAGAGACAGAATGTCAAACAATGATAGATGCCTGCCAAAAGAATAAAGTCCAACTCACAATTGGCTATCGAATGCAACATGAGCCAAATACACGAGAGCTCATTCGTATGGGCAAAGAGCAAGTCTTTGGTGCTGTCAAATTTGTGACAGCCAATGCCGGCTTTAAAGCTGGATGGACAGGATGGGAAGATGATTGGAAAATGGATAAATCTAAAGGTGGTGGTGCGCTGTATGACATGGGTGTTTACTCTCTCAACGCTGCACGCTACGCGACAAGTGAAGAACCAATCGCTGTCCTCGCTCAAGAACGAACTGATGAGCCTGGACGTTTTGAAAGAGCAGATGAGACAACCATGTTTCAATTAGAATTTCCGAGTGGCGCATTGGCAAACTGTATGACGAGCTTCGGCATGAACATCAATGAATTAACAGTGAATGCAGAAAAAGGCTGGTATCGTTTGGAGCCATTCCAAAGTTATTCTGGAGTGAAAGGGCGGACAAGCAAAGGCACACTCATTGATTTATATATTGAGAATCAGCAAGCCACACAAATGGATAATGATTCCTTATCTATCATGCATGGGTCAGCTATTCGTGTCCCTGGCATTGAAGGCTTGAGAGACATTCGAGTCGTTGATGCTATTCATAAGTCTGTGAAAGAAGGTCGACGGGTTGTGCTTTAATTTTTCGTGCCGGTGATTGATTAAAACATATTGCAATTCACATTATTCTTCCAAGTGGTTTTATCCCAATGTCGTTTAGTTAGTGGCATATGAATTAATTTAATACCGACAGGTAGTCTATTGAAACATTAATTTGTCACGATTTTTACAAAAAATCTCGCCAAATTAGCCTCATTTAATATAATAATGCACGGCACTTTGTACC
>CALGLU010000049.1 GCA_937959275.1 uncultured Saprospiraceae bacterium
TGGTTAAAGGTAAATATTTGCAGAATTATTTAAATGAATTTTGCTATAAACTAAACAGGAGGTACTTTGGACCTAAATTATTCGATAGGGTAATTATTGCGACAGCTAAATCATACTGGTAAGATTGCGGGGACTCATATTTTATTATTTCTATATCTACTTTTTAATCTATGCTTGCTGTTTTTATTTTGAAGTTCTTCATATTCAATTATCCGATCATCTAAGAGGTTCAATTTTAAGTTCATATCGTGCCATTTTGAAATATGCTCACTCTCTTCTCTTGCAAAACTCGAAATTTCATCCTCTTTGCTATAAAAGTGATGGACGCTTTCTCCTGCCACTAAACCCAAAAAGAAGAAGATAAGCAGAAAAGCCCAGTAATCTTTTATTACTTCACCAAACTCTTTCCGTTTATACAAAAAAAATATTAAAGCTAAAAATGGAGCTAAATTTGTGGATAACATATTTTAATATAAAGCTGAATAATCCCTTTTTCAATCCTAGCCTTAGCACTAGAATTACGATAAGCCATCACATTCTTAAAATCGAACATTTCTGCAATGTCAGCGTCTTTTATTTTAAGAGCTTTCTTAACGTCTTTGATAGTAAGTTCTGGTTTCTCTATTGCCTTATCTAGTTGCTCATTAAAACCACCTTCCAACTTCAAATTGTTAGGATATTGTTTACGCAGATTTTCTGCTAATGAGTTGCTTGTATGTAAGTCTTTTTTCGGCATTTGCTAAAGTTACGTCAAATCTTGAACCATCTGTTAAGTCACGATTATTATATCTGAATGCTGCTTCATTTACATAAGCGTACAGATGATGATCTGAGGTTTGAAAATATGTACCTGTGATAGTTCTTTTGAAGTGAGACCAGAAGTTTTCTATTCCGTTCGTGTGTGCGTTTCCTTTGACGTATTCGCCTGCACTATGACAAACGATCTCTCTATCGTATTCTTTATTTAAAGCATTGTATGCGCCCCATTCGTCTGTGTAAACCTTAGTTCCTTTTTCAACTACATCTTCGATAATAGGCTTAATAGTTTCGCTCTTGGTGTTCTTCACTGGCAGTGCGTATACCTTACCATTTCTTTCTAAGATTCCAAGAACAGGAGTCTTTGATTTTGTTGATCTTCCTTGAGCATTTTTAGTCCGCTTGTTGGCATGTTTGTTCTTTTCCTTACCACCTACATAGGTTTCGTCAATCTCCACAGGTTTATCAAAACTTGGAGCATCTACGTCAAATACAATTCTAATTCTATGCAATACAAACCAAGCTGTCTTCTGTGTGATTTTCAAGTCTCTTGCTAACTGATGACTGCTGATACCTCTCTTGTGCGCTGTGAAAAGAAAGATTGCTATAAACCATTTTCTAAGGCTCAATTTGCTATCATGAAAGATCGTGCCTACTCGAATACCGAACTGCTTTCTGCAACCGTAACACTTGTATCTTTTCGTCTTTCCTTTTAACTCATTCACATTTTCAGATGCACAATACGGGCAAGTAGGAACGCCGTTCCATCTCCATTTAGCTAGGTGTTCTGCACACTTAGCTTCTGAGTCGAAATAATCTACTAATTCAAATAAGTTATCGAAATCCCGTATCTGTTTTTTGTTACACATAACTTGTAATTATACACTAAAGATAAGTATATACTTACTTATTTACAACTGTTTAAACAAATACTTTACAAGTTTTCACTCGCCTTAAACGAGGACTCTTCGAAATGCGTTAATATTTCATTGAACGTATCTAGGTCGCAATATCCTATCCTTACTGCTATATCTTCTTTATAAATAGCAAATATATCTGTATAGCTTATAAATGTATCACGATCGAACTTGAAGAAGACTTCGTTTTCTGGTGAATCTTTTGGTATTAGCTTACCTGCAACTTTACCAGTTCTATCCTTACTAGTACAACAACAAATAGCAAATTTTGTTGATTGATCTTCAAGAATTATAACAGGTCGATACTTAGCACCTATTCCATCGTTAAATGGAATTTCCGCTAATACTACATCCCTTGTCCCGTAAATAGAGTTTTCTTCCAAAAATCAATCATTTGCATATACCTCAATAATTTCTGTGTATTTAGAGGTTTGTTCTTTATGCTTTTCTGGAGTGTATGAATTATTGAATTTATTTAAAATTGCTGTAACTAAATCATTGTTCAATTTTAAATATATATCATTCGATTTTATCAAAAAATCCTTCATTAGTTGGTCATCGTTAACTTTTATACATCTAACCAATTGCTCTGAGAGTTTAAGGATTGAGTTTTGTAAACTCTTTAATTGATTAATAGTTAAATCTGGATTGTTTATAATATCGTTAAGTGCATTTTCAATTTCTATATTGTTCTTTGTCATTTCTCCAACAAGTCTATAGTTCTCAATAGACTCTTTCTCCAATTCTGGTAAGCGACTATTAGCAGAAGTAAGTAACGTGCCTATATTATTACAATCCATTGCTTGAATCATCATGTCCATAAATAGCAAGTTTTAGATGTTTATTTTGATTGTTTTGTACTAATTTAACCCTTATAATTACTTAATAGTGTCTCATTTAAACACATATTTTGAAAAGCAATTCGTATTAGTTATAAGCTGTTGATTATCAAGGGGTTAGTTTTTTAAAGTTTTGAAAACGTGTTTCATGAAACACGTTTTCACCGCAAAGGTACTATTTTAGTGCTGTAAAGTCAAGGATTTTTACATAGCATGGGTTACACAGATATATCGTTGCCAATATAAAAAGACACATGAAGTTTAGTTTAGACAATAAAACAGCAATCATAACAGGAGGAGGCAGCGGGATTGGAAAAGCGATATGTAAAACATTTGCAGAGATGGGCGCTATTGTACACATACTCGATATGGACAAAGACGCTGGTAATCAAGCAGCAACCGAGATTACACAACAGAATGGTAAAGCATTTTTCTATACATGTGATGTTTCAAAATATAGTGAAGTTGAAACAATAATCAAGGAGATTCATGCGCGTCATGACAAGATTGATATATTAATTAATAATGCAGGCATTGGCTTTGTTGGTAATATTGAGAATACAGAAGAAGAGGATCTGGATCGGCTCTATAATGTCAATGTAAAAGGCGTATTTAATTGTAGTAAAGCAGTCATCCCTTTTTTTAAAGAAAAAAATAAAGGCGTCATTATAAATATGGCATCTATCGCCTCAACCGTAGGTATCGTTGATCGGTTTGCTTATTCGATGACTAAAGGTGCCGTCTTGACGATGACCTACTCAATTGCCAAAGATTATTTAGCCTCTAACATTCGCTGTAATTGTATTTCGCCGGCACGAGTTCACACTGCATTTGTTGATGGATTTATAAAGAAAAATTATCCAGGCAGAGAAAAAGAAACGTTTGAAAATTTATCAAAAACGCAACCAATTGGAAGAATGGGTAAACCAAATGAGATTGCCAGCTTAGCATTGTATTTGTGTTCAGATGAAGCAGCCTTTGTTACAGGCACGGACTTTCCTATCGATGGAGGATTTATAAAACTAAATACTTAAATTTTAAGAAGTGAAATGAATTTGATTTGGAAACATAGGCCAAGAAAAATTAAGCGTTGAATTAGCAGATTTTTCAGGAAAGAACTAAGCCTGTGTCGCTATGCTGGGAAATACAGGTATCCTCCTTTATGAACCTGTCAGGCTATGGTTGGGAGGTCAGGAGGTGGAACTGCATAAATGTCAATTCCACCCCTTAATCCCCTCAAGGGGAATATCTGCGCTCAACACCAATGACCATACAGTCAAGACAAAAATCTGTTTGCAATACAACAATCTATTTCCATTAATTAGCTATACTTCTCAGCAAGCGCCTTTACTTTCCCCGCTGATGCGATTAACGTATCCTGATTTAAATCTCCACTTTTAACAGCTTCAACAATGGCATTTGACACCCTAGAAATTTGATCATCAATATCGGCTAAAAGCAAGAAATCGCAGCCCGCATTAAGAGCTCTAACGGCAACTTGTTCAATCGTTGAATCTTGCAATGTTGCTTTAGCATCAAGATCATCACTTAAAATAATACCATTAAAATTTAAATCGTTTCTCAAAATCGAAATAACAGTCGGTGAGATGGAAGCTGGATTGAATATGTCTAATGCTTTGACAATCGCAGGGCCAACCATAATTATTTCAACATTATTTTTAATGGCAGACTTAAAAGGAAGATATCCTTCTTTTATTGATTCTAACGATCCATCCATGACTGCATGTTTATCAATGGCCGGGTCAAGCTCAATATTGCTAAAGCCTGGAAAATGTTTTGCACTAGAAATGACTCCCTCTTGTTGGATCCCTCTTATAAATGCTGACGTCAAATTTGAAATTTCAATGGGGTCAGTTGACCATGTTCGATTGCTTAACCAAGGATTCTCGCCAGTCACGACATCTAGAATGGGAGCTAGAAAACAATTGATTCCAAGCGATAATGCTATTCTAGCATGACCCCTGCTGACTAATTGGAAATCATCAGGAGTCACAACATGTTTTAACTCGTTTAATGTTACAGCGATAGGGCCCAAATTTTGAAGTCTTTGAATGCCATATATTTCTTGATCGATTGCGACAATTAAATCCTTTTGAAATGATCTAGCTTCATCAGTTAAAGATCTAATGGTTGATGCTGTTTCACTATTTTTTCTGTCATTCGACATGTCTCTTGCAAGATATTCTTCTCTTGATTCACCAAGTAAAATGGAACATCCTCCATTACTTAAGAATGATTTTACTTCATCACTTAGGCTTGTGTCTGCAAAGGCAGGTAATAAAACTGCATTCGCGCATTTCAATAATTCACTATTTTCCACTTCTTTGGTGTTTTTGATTTTTTAATTTATGTCAATTTTACTTTTTGTATAGCTATTAAATATCTCTGTCCAATCATCATCATAAAACTGTCCCATTTTTAAACCATTGCGGACAATAATGTAATTCGTTTTGGGATTGATGAATATAAATTGCCCCATATGTCCATTTGCCATAATTGAAGGGTTTTCTGTTTCATCAGGAAGAGACCACCAAAGATGTCCATATCCCCAATATCTATTTTCGAATACCTCCAGTTTACTTTCCTGTTTTGTAAATTCCGATAGTAATTCATGTGACAATATTTGGGCTCCGTTATAATTTCCATTCTTTAAAACAAGCCTTCCAATTTTTGCCATATCAATTGGTGTCGACATGAATCCACTTTCCATCTTCTCAAACTCATTTTCGTCCGTACTCCACCGTGCATTAAATTCTGTTCCTATTTTTTTCCAAATGTATTGTTCTACAAATTTGGATAGCTTCATTTTAGTCGCCCTTTCCATGATCAATCCTAACAATAAAGGATTGTAGTTATTATACAGAAATTCTTCGTCTGCTTGTCTATCTATCTTCGTATTTCTTAAAGCTACTTTTCGAAGATCTGGATGATAATAGGTCAAAACATTATCCTTGTTTAACCAAGGAAAGCTTGTTTTTGACGAATACTTGATTCCTGATTTCATTTTCAATAAATCACCAATAGTGATTTTACTGAAATCTTCATCGCGTTTTAATAATTCAGGTATGTACTTTGTTATTTGTTCGTTTGTCCCATTGAGATAACCAAGTTCAATTGCTTTTGCAACCGCCAATCCTAATATCGACTTTGAAACTGAAAAAGTATTTTGAAGTGTTTCTCTATCATTATCTCCAAAATACTTTTCAATCAGAACGGTATCATTTCGAATCACTAAAAATGAATACGTACCTCTCTCCTTTAAAAATTCGATGAAGTCATCATTTTCAACATAACTGGCTAAGGCTGATAATTCTTTTACGGATTGTCTCTCATTCGTTTCATGAAATTTGAAAGAGTCATCCGATTTATTGATTGTGGTATATTTAAATTTCTCACCGTCATTATAGTCTGAATCTTGCCAGACAAGCACCCTGTATGTATACTTTGGAGAATAACAACAGGTGCAACTTACAATTAACGCTAATAATGAAAAGAGAAGAAATTTTACCATATTCATTTGTCTTCATTATTAAGTTGTGCCTCAATAACAGACAGAATAAGATACCATGTAATGTTGGGCTTTCAAAACGAGTCAAATTTTAGATTATTTAAAGATTGATTTGATAGATCAACCATAAACTCCAAATAGAAGTATTATCTTTTAAGCACGTTTGGAAAATTCACTATAACTCATAAAAGCATGAATCCAGTTCGTCTATTTTTTCAGCCCATAAGACTATTTCAGCTTCCTGCTTTTAATAAAGTCAATTTTAATTCAACGACACACCTCTGGATGCTAATACTTGTTATCAGTGCCGGATCATGCAAGAGCGATCAAGCTGACACACCTGCAAGTCAACAAGGCACAATAGAAAAGCCAAACATCGTATTCATTTTAGCTGATGATCAACGGAGTCATACCATTCATGCATTAGGCAATCAAGAAATCATAACACCTACTCTCGATCAATTAGTGAAAACAGGAACTGTCTTTGACAACACCTACATTATGGGTGCGATGAACGGAGCCGTCTGTGCACCAAGTCGAGCGATGATAATGACAGGTCGTGCACTATTCAATATTGATCCTACAGGCAATACAATCTATCCTTCACAAGTCACTTTACCCAAAACATTAGAAAAAGCCGGTTATCATACCTTCCATATTGGCAAATGGCATAATGGTACTCCGGCCTTCAAGAGAAGCTTTACCGATGGGTCTAAGATCTTTTTTGGTGGCATGCATCGACAATATCAAGTACCCACCTACGAATACCGAGCTGGAGGAGATTACGAAAAAGAAACCATGAATGTCCCTTCAGATAAGCATTCCTCAGAACTCTATGCAGATGCCGGAATCGAATTTATAAATAGCTACACTGATGACAAACCATTTTTCATGTATATGGCGCTACAAGCTCCACATGACCCAAGAGAAATGCCGCAAGAGTATTTAGACATGTATGATCTAGATAATATTTCACTGCCGCCTAACTTCATGGCCGAACATCCGTTTGATAACGGAGAGATCGATATTAGAGATGAATGGCTAGCTGGCTATCCAAGAACGCCTGATGAAGTGAAAGCCAATATCGCAGCGTATTATGCGATGATCACCCACCTAGATTTTCACATCGGAAGAGTCATTAAAACACTTGAAGAAAAGGGTATGATGCAAAACACGATCATTGTATTTACTGGTGACAATGGCCTTGCAGTCGGTCAGCATGGTTTGTTAGGCAAACAAAATCTTTATGAGCATAGCATCAAGGTGCCACTCATCATCAAAGGACCAGGCATCGCTGCTAATACCATTAAAGATGACTTTGCGTATCTATTTGATATATATCCAACCCTCTGCGCAATGACGGGCATACCAATCCCAGAGACTGTCCAAGGTGAAGTCCTACCAGTCAACGATAAGATCGAGGCCCAAGCCAGAGAAGGGATGTTCTTTGCTTACAAAAACTTTCAACGGGCAGCGCGTACAGGAGATTGGAAAATCATCAAATACAACGTTGACAATAAAGTACGAACACAACTGTTCAACATAAAAAATGATCCATTTGAAACGAGAGACCTAGCCTCTAATGACGAATACGCTAAAGACCTAGAAAACATGAATAGTGTACTAGTAGAGCAAATGATTCAAAACAAAGACAAAGCCAATTTAGACAAATCAGGATGGGGTGTTCCTGTATTAAAAGCTTGGAAAGATAAAACTCCACCAGACGTCGTCGCCCACCTCCGCATCCTAGCAGAAAAAGAACGAGAGATGAGAGGCTTTGGCGAAAAGTAATACACAAATTACAAACCTAAAAGAAAATCTACACACTTATGAAGCGAATAAAAATGATTTGCTTAAGCTTAGCGCTCTTCGCATTACTGTCTAGCTGCCAGTCCAAAACAACAAGTGAGGAAACTCAACCAAACATCGTTTTTATCATGAGTGACGATCATGCCTATCAAGCCATAAGCGCCTATGGTACTGGACTTAATCATACGCCAAATATCGACCGGATTGCTGAAGAAGGTGCTCTATTTACTAGAGGCTTTGTGACAAATTCAATCTGCGCGCCAAGTCGAGCAGTGATGCTGACGGGGAAGCATTGTCATATTAATGGAAAGGTGGACAACATCAACCCGTTCAACTGGGATCAAGATAACTTTGCTAAATCATTACAAGGCGCTGGTTATGAAACGGCCTTAATTGGGAAAATACATTTGGATGGTCTGCCTCAAGGATTTGATTACTCTAATGTCCTTCTGGGTCAGGGCCAATATTATGCGCCACAATTTATTGAGAATGGGATTAAAAAAATCATTCCTGGATATATCACCCAGATCACGACTGACCTAGCATTGGACTGGTTAGATAAAAAAAGAAACAAGGAGAAACCCTTCCTCTTATTATACCACCAAAAAGCCCCTCATAGAACATGGATGCCTGAGGAGAGATATTTAGGCCTTTTTGATACTGTCCAGATTGATCCACCTTCTAACTTCTTTGATGAATATAAAGGCAGACCCGCTGCAGCCAAAAACGAGATGTCAATTTTACATGATATTGATTTGGCATACGATTTAAAATTGCTCGATAAAGACGGAGATATTAAAACCAGATATCGTAATGCATTTCAGGGTAAGTATGATCGGATGACTTCAGAACAAAAAGCAGCTTGGGATGCCTATTATGATCCGATCATCGATGAATTTAAATCCAAAAATTTAGAAGGTGATGAATTAGCAGTATGGAAATACAATCGATATATACGAGATTACCTCAGCACGATTCAGTCTGTGGATGATGGTGTTGGTGAAGTTTTAGACTATTTAAAAGAGAATGGATTGGAGGAAAATACCATCGTCGTCTATACATCTGATCAAGGATTTTATCTAGGTGAACATGGTTGGTTTGATAAGCGATTTATGTACGAAGAATCATTTAGAACTCCACTACTCGTCAAGTATCCTAAAGAGATAAAACCTGGCACCATAGTCGATGGCCTTGTGCAAAACTTAGACTTCGCACCAAGCTTTTTGGATTATGCTGGCGTCGATATCCCTGCAGATATCCAAGGAGAATCTTTCAGAGATATAGTAAGTGGCGAAACAACAGATTGGAGAGATGCTATTTATTATGCCTATTACGAGTTTCCAGGAGAGCATCATGTCAAGAGACATTATGGAGTGCGCACTGACCGCTATAAGTTGATGCATTTCTATTATGACATCGACCAATGGGAGTTATACGATTTAGAAAAAGATCCAACAGAGATGAATAATATATATGCCGATAATGCTTATGATGATGTTAAGCAAGTCATGCATGAGACGTTAGATGAGCTGCGGATTAAATACGGAGATAGTGACGAGATAGATCAACAAAATCTCGATCGCTATTTAAAAGCCAAAAATCTGTCAAAGTAAACTATGCCTTGAGGTAAAAAACTGATAATGTGTCTGAAAATTCGTCTATGTATATTGAGCCCTTATTCTAAAAAAAATTAGCTCAGCATAAAACCTTGGGTGATACCGAAATATGAATCATATGAAGCCATTTGTAAACGCATACTTACTGCTACTATGTTGTATCTTAATAGCTTGTAACTCAAGTAAGATTGAGGGTCCAAAGGAATCAATTGATCAGCATATATTGTCAAATCAATCTATATCATCAGATCGACCTAACATCGTATTCATATTTGCAGATGATATGGGCTATGGCGAAATCGAAGCATTGAATCCTGAACGAAGTAATATTCCTACACCTCATCTAAATCAATTCGTTAGAGACGGAAAAATCTTTACTGATGCTCATACGACTTCATCGGTCTGTACGCCATCGCGCTATGCCTTAATGACGGGTCGCTATAACTGGCGCTCGAGGCTACAGCATGGCGTGGTGACGGGAGGTGGGGAGCCTTTGATTGCAGCTGACCGATTGACGGTGCCTGCCATGTTTAAAGAAAAAGGCTACAGCACAGCGATGGTCGGTAAGTGGCATTTAGAATATCAATATGAAGTGCCTGAGGCAGTAAAGGATGTACCATTAAGTGAGGCGACTAAAGATTTTATGCCAGCGCCATATCCTGTCGGTACAAAAATTATTGGAGGTCCAGTCACCAGAGGATTTGAAAGTTTTTATGGATTTCATCACTCCCGTGAAATGAGCAGTATGGTCAGAAATGAAACTATTGAAAAAGAAATAGATATTATCGATGTTCTTCCAAATATGACAAATGAAGTCGTTAAGCTCATTGGCCAAAAGGCAGCTGAAGCGAAAAAGGGAAATCCATTCTTTCTCTACTTTGCTCTGAATTCGCCTCATACGCCAATCGCGCCAGCCAAAGCTTGGCAAGGAAAAACTGAATTAGACGCTTATGGTGATTTCGTCGCACAGACGGATGGATCAGTTGGGGCTGTCCTTGAAGCATTGGAAAAAAATAGTCTTACTGAAAACACACTTGTTATATTCAGCACAGACAATGGCACCTCGCGAGCAGCAGATATTGACATGCTACAATCCAAAGGGCATTATCCCAGTGCAGCGTTACGAGGTTCAAAAGCAGATGTTTGGGATGGTGGCCATAGAGTCCCATTCATAACGAGATGGCCAGGTGTGATAGCAGCAGGTACTGAAAGTGATCAACTGATCTGCCTGTCCGATATGTTCGCCACCTTTGCAGAACTTCTCTCTTATGACTTAGCTGAAAATACTGCAGAAGACAGTTGGAGTTTTTTACCAGCTCTTAAAGGCAAAACAATCGCCAAGCCTAGACAGAGTGTTATTCACCATTCTATTACTGGGCGCTTTGCGATCAGGGATGGAGACTGGAAACTGATCTTTGCCCCAGGATCAGGCGGTTGGAGTTCGCCAAAAGATATTGCTGCAACAGCGCAAGGCTTACCCGAAATACAATTGTACAATCTGACTGAGGATCTTGGTGAGATGAACAATCTATCTGACAATCACAAAGACAAAGTACAATCGATGACTGCCCTACTCGAAAAAATAGTTGCTGATGGAAGAAGTACGCCTGGAACCCTTCAAAAGAATGATGTCGACATTGATATTTTTAAACCATCTTGGAATTTTAAAAAAGAAAGTGAGCAATAACACAATGAGAAGTCGAAGCCCTTCATCTTAAACTACATCATTAACTTGTTCTGAAAGCAAATTAAGCAAAAGAGCTTTGACTTCTTTGCATAAATCAATTCTAAAACGCAAGCCCTAATTGATTACTTGCAAACTGCTTTTAACAAGCAATGGATCTAATTCTAAAAAATAAATCAACAGGATAATGAGTACAAATCGATGCTTGGCTACTTATGTTATTGTTAGGTAGTGAATAATCAATGAGTTTTACTTCTTTCAAGAGAGATTGAAAAACTCAAGTTTATACTAAATAACGAAAACGTACTTTAAATCAATAACGCTAACATTTACTGCTATGGAAGAAAACTGCTTATTAGATATCTGGGTGCCACGTATCCAAATCGCATCAATCTTCATTCTTATGCTTTTGTTTATCATTAAAAACACTTTTGGCAGTTAATAAACATTTGGACGATCTCAAATAGTCATTCTTGATGTCGAAATCTCATCAGTCGACTACTGCCTTTGCTCTGCAACCAATCTTATGGATTCACAAATTGCCTTGAGTTGAATAATTAAAATTACCATTGAGGTAAAATCCTTTTCAATGCCTGGCATGCCTTTGGCTCTTCTCAATTATTCATTTTGAACAATCCCTGCCAAGCCTGATAAAGTACAGGAGGTCATATCAGAAGACTTGCTTGTGTTAGTATTGACTATTAAGCTAAACAAAGTCTTATCTATTCCGTAATTTGATAACTTTATAAAAGCTTGGTATATGCTTCTGTTCAAATCATAAAATCTAAAACTCCAAGTCTCAATGTAGGGCATGAAAATTATTTACGTATTATGACATTCAGAATCAATTATGACTAAATATTGTTACGCACTAGACCTCATAGATGATGACAGCTTGATTGAAGAATATGTCGCCTATCATAAATCAATTTGGCCCGAAATAACAAAGAGCATTAAAGATGCAGGCATTGAGGATTTAGAAATATATTTAGTTGCAAACCGCCTCTTTATGATCATGATCGTCAATGAGACATTTTCATTTGCAAAGAAAACTACAATGGATGAGAATAATTCTAAAGTCCAAGAATGGGAAACACTGATGTGGACATTTCAGCAAGCATTACCGACAGCACAAAAGGGAGAGAAGTGGTTATTGATGAAAAAAATATTTCAATTAGATTGAAGTTAATTTGACAAAGAAAACGAAAATGAAAAAAGAGATTAAATATAATTCGAAGTATCCTTCTATTGCAGATTTACGAACGAAAGCAAAAAAGAGGATTCCTCGATTTGCCTTCGAATATCTGGATGGTGGTTGTAATGAAGACACCAACCTTGCTAAGAATACATCAGAAATCAGAGAGGTCGAATTGATCCCTAGCTATCTAAGTAAGCATATAGGCTCGAGTCAAAAAACAACACTATTTGGTCATGAATATGATTCAGCATTTGGCGTTGCTCCTGTTGGTCTACAAGGTTTGATGTGGCCCAAATCTCCAGAGATATTAGCCAAGGCAGCTTTCGAGCATAACATCCCTTTTGTCTTAAGTACAGTGACCACAGCCAGCATTGAGACCATATCAGAAATTACAGAAGGTAAGGCTTGGTTTCAATTGTATCATCCATCAGAAGATCGTATGAGAGATGATGTGATTAATCGAGCTGCGGCTGCAGAGATGCCCGTCTTGGTGATACTCAGTGATGTGCCAACGTTTGGATATAGACCACGAGACATTCGAAATGGACTGGCCATGCCGCCCAAAATGACAATCAAAAACATCTTGCAGATCATGGGCAAACCGAATTGGGCATTACGAACTTTATTGAATGGACAACCGAATTTTGAAACCATGAAGCCTTACATGCCAAAAGGATTAGACCTCGCACAACTAGGCAAGTATATGGACAAGACCTTCTCTGGTCGCCTCAACGAAGAAAAGATCAAACCGATCAGAGATATGTGGAAAGGCAAACTCGTCATTAAAGGAATTGCCAATGAGTCGGATGCAGAAAAAGCCATCGCGCTAGGCATAGATGGATTAATCGTCTCAAATCACGGCGGTAGGCAGCTAGATGCAGGAGAGTCAACAATCAAACCATTAGCACGAATCGCAGAGAAATATGGCGATCAAATTACTGTGATGATGGATAGTGGCATTCGGTCAGGACCAGACATCGCTCGATCCTTGGCAAGCGGAGCTAAGTTTACGTTTATGGGCCGTGCGTTTATGTATGGTGTAGCTGCACTAGGTAGTGAAGGTGGCGATCACACCATTTCCATTTTAAAAACACAATTACAGCAAGTAATGGAGCAGATATGTTGTGAGAAAATAGAAGACTTTCCGTTGTTCCTTAAGAAGCAATAATTTTGAATATAAAAGAGTGTGTTCCTAATCTTTGTAACGCAAGCAATTTCAAAGCTATATTCAAATGAAAAAAACAATATTTCTACTTATTCTAATAGTTAATTTAGGAATAAAAATACAAGCTCAAGATTTCAATAAACAAAGACGGGAGTTTGCAATTGGCAATATAGGCATAAATGGTATTGTTGGTGGTTTAGGGGCTTTAACAAATAAGAAAAAAGGAGAAAAAAACTTTAAAGTATTTATGAAAGGTTTTGGTCAAGGGTGCCTTGGTGGAACATTTCAAATACTAGGCAAAGGACTAACATATCAAATTCACTCAAAAGAAAAATTATCTTATGCTTGGGCGGCAAGAATTACAAATTCAATAGGAAATTCGATTACCCAAAATGCCGCAAATAACATCAACTTTTGGGAAAGATGGCATTTCAATTTGGGCGTATTAAGATTAGATTATCATATCAGAGAACATAAATTTAAAGCAAGAATATTTCCTTCTGCAATTTATGGAACAATTGTAACCGCACGTCAAGGAACACTCAATCTTAAAAAGACATTACAAACAGGAATAATGATATATGAAAGAGATGGGCTCGTAACGGCATTAGGAGGTCAATCAATTGGACTTGGTGCTGTCTCATCAATAGCTGTTGACAAAAATGTAACTGGAACAGAATATTACGGATTAATGGCACATGAAACCCTTCACATTCTTCAATATGATAATATGATTTGGGTAAATCCATTTCTAAATCGCACGGATAAAAAATTAAAAGAAAGGTCAGCGTTTTATCAAAAGGCAAGCAAATATATTTATTTAGATTTTAATGGATTAACTATATTAGGATTGTACATGGCCCAAATAAATAGACCCTGGGAATGCAGATATATAGAAAGAGAAGCAGATTTTTATTCAAGAGGAATAACTTGGCCAGATTGTAATTAAAACAAGAGAACTTGTCTTGGAATTGAATGTGGGTTGTTGAAGAGGTATAATGAAGATTTTAATCTATAAAGTATTATCTTTCTTGCAGTTGGAGACGACAGGTATCATTATGTGATATCTGGGACATTGTATTTCAATTGTCAATCAAAACCATAAATTCGTATGCCAATACAAACTAAGACTAAGAGCATTCAACTTACCACTTCACTATTGGTTTGCGATGAATGTAAATACATGAAGCATTGGTTTATGATGCTCTTGCTACTTAGCCTAATCACAAACACTTATGCAAAACCCACTGCGGCTGATTCTATCACAGCTGACAAGATAACTGTATACAAAACAATCGACGATGTCAAGTTATCACTTCATATTTTTAATCCTGCTGGCCATGAGGAGACAGATCATGTTCCCGTCATTGTTTTCTTTTTTGGAGGAGGATGGTCAGGTGGTACGCCCATACAATTTTACGAGCAGTCACGCTATTTTGCTGAGCAAGGGATTGTAGCCATTTCAGCAGAGTATAGAGTAAAGACATTACACAACACAAGCCCATTCGAATCTGTGAAAGACGCAAAGTCTGCCATCCGATGGGTTCGCCAACACGCCAAAGAACTTGGAATCAATCCAGACAAAATCGTTGCCTCTGGTGGCTCTGCTGGTGGACATCTCGCAGCTTGCACAGATCTTATAGTAGGATATGAAGAAGATGGAGAAGACGTAACGGTCAGTTCGAAACCAAATGCCATGGTGCTATACAATCCCGTCTTAGATACAACGGAAAAAGGTTATGGATTGGCTAAAGTGGGTAAAAAGAGAAAAACCGATATTTCGCCAAATCATCACATCGCACCAGGTATCGTCCCAACGATCGTATTTCATGGAACTGCGGATTCAACAGTACCAATCGAAAATGCAGCACGCTTTGACTATCTCATGAAAGAGGCAGGAAACAAAAGTACTTTGAAGGCATACAAAGACGAAGGACATGGTTTTTTCAATGGGCCCTATTTTCGAGGAGAGCGGGCAGACAAGGTCGTGTACAAAGACATATTGGAAAAAAGTTTTGACTTCGTCGTATCAACATTGAAAGACAAGGTTAAGGCAGCAAATGTGTTTTCAGATCATATGGTCCTCCAACGCGAAATGCCTGTGCCTGTCTGGGGAACTGCTAGCCCAGGCCAAAACATTACAATCGAATTTGCAGGACAAAAAGAAGAAACTATAACTGATGAAAACGGTCAATGGCAAATTCAATTGGAGGCCTTAGAAGTTTCTGCAACAGGACGGGATTTAATCATAAGCGGTGATGAGCAGACTATTTTTTCGGATGTGCTCGTCGGCGAAGTTTGGATCTGTTCTGGCCAGTCTAACATGCAGATGTCCTATGCTGGCATTCCAGATATTGCGGCATTAGCAGACAAAGCAAAACACATCCGAAGTTTTGAAGTAAAACGAATCGTCTCTTTGAAAGAAGAGGATGAGGTCATGGGAAAATGGACGACGGAATTGCCACAGAGCGCAGTGGCTTTTTCATTTGCATATTTTCTTGAAGCGGCGAGCGACATACCTGTAGGCATTATACATGCCTCTTGGGGAAGCTCTTCTTTAGAAGCATGGATGCCTCGAGATATGACCGCTCAATTTGATGATTTCAATACCATCATGAAGGAATTCGATGCCGATACGAAAACCCAAAACCGCATTGAGGAAATTCTCGAAAAAGGTGACGAGCGCACTAACCCAGAAGATATTTTTCTTCGGCGCCAACCTAATATCCTGTACAATGCGATGATAAAACCACTAGCTCCCTTCGCTGTTAGAGGTCTGGTCTGGTATCAAGGCGAGCGCAACACGCGGTACCTTTCAGGCATGCCAGCATATAACTGCGACACTTGGTTTCATAGAGTGGCAGGCATGAAAGAGTATGGCCCTATGCTCAAGGCATGGATCAGTCGCTATCGTGAAGAATGGGAAAAAGATGATATGCATTTTATGGCCATCATGCTTCCCGGCTTTGGCAAAGGCACATTAAAAAACCCAGATATAGATCCATTGGACCCATCTGCAGAATCTTGGGCTTGGTTTCGGGAATCTCAACTTAAAGCACTCGAACTCCCTCATACTAGTATTATCAATACCATTGATTTAGGCGATGTATTAGACATTCACCCAAAAGACAAACTGCCTATTGGGCAACGTCTAGCGCTAGAAGCGGCAAACAAAACCTTAGGTCTCGATGTCATTTCAGAAGGACCAATGATGCACCAAGTCAATGTTCGAAAACGCAAATTGGTAGTTCAGTTTACAAATGCTGATGGCTTAAAAACCACAGACGGAAAAGCACCTTCTGGCTTCTGGCTCGCCGATGACAATATGCAATGGAAACCAGCCAAAACCAAAATTAAAAAAGGGCGAATTATATTAAAATCTAAAGACATCAAGCGGCCCTTGTATGTCCGTTATGCCTTCTCAGGAAAACCTGATGTCAACTTGGTCAATGGTGCGGGTTTACCTGCGTATCCGTTTAGGACAGATACATCGGCAAATTGATTTCTTTTAACCCTTAGATTCTTTAGCCAAGGATGGCAGATACCTGACAAATATGCATGACTGAATGATCCTGCAGCTTGCAGCGGGACGGGTGGGCTTGCATTATTTGTCATTTGATTTTTAGTTACTATTCATCAAGGACAAGTGACAAAGAAACACATCTAAATTCCTTTTTCAACATTAGCGTATAGTTAGTATCTACAAAATAATGGTCCTCCTTCATTTAATTAATTGAAACTGACTCTTGGTAGTATTCGCTCCCTTGTTGAGAAAAAGCCATTACTCAAGTCTCCATTGCATGCTACCAACAATGTCATCTTGAGTTCTTGGAACTTCTCATGCTGCTGTTCAATCAAATCTTTTTCTTCTCGATAATCGTCAGGCAAATAGAATAATTGAAACTTATCTGCTGGTGTAAAATATCTCAATTTCCAGCCGTCATTTGTCACCAATGCCGGTCCCATAAATGACGCATATACAGCATGGGTTCTTGCCTGTTCGTTTTTCGCTCCTAATAATTCTGGTAAATATGATTTGCTGTGTTTTCCTTCAGGTAGACTTATATTTAGAAGATCTGCATAGGTAGCCATCATGTCATAATTGGCAACGAGCTGATTCACAGTTCTTCCTCCTTCGATTTTTCCTTTCCAATAATAGATCAAGGGCACTCTGACGCCTCCTTCCCAATTGCTCCTTTTAATCCCAGCCATGCCATCATTACCGTCAAAGACATCCACAGCTGTATCACTATAATATTTAGTATTTATATTGTCAATTTTCTCGCCGCTTAAATTTTCTGTATTGGATTTGACCAACTTGCCTTTGCTAGGATAATAAATTTCATGACCATTATCTGAGGAGAATACAATGATGGTATTATTGATCAGATTTAATTTCTGTAGTTCGTCGACTATAATACCTACATGATCGTCCAACATCTTCACCATAGAAGCATAGGTTTTCTCTATTTCTGTCAACTCAGTATTGTGTACAAAGTCTGGATGAATTTCAGGAATAGCTGACGGACCGTGAGGTAGCTGCGTTGGGTGATACATGAAAAACTTATCAGTCTCATGATCTCGAATGAAGTCTAAAATCTTCTCAAGGATCAGATTTTGAGAATACTGTTTTTTACCTGCCATATTCCAGCGCTCTTCGTATCCACCATCTTCATCTTTCTCTTTTGTTTTGCCGCAGTCAATATGAGTATTGCCTTCTATGTTTACCTGCTTGCCGTCTTCAAACAGGAATGGAGGATAAAAGCCATGGCATCTAACATGATCATAATAGCCGTAGTAGTGATCCCAACCGTGCCTCTTCAATTGATTGTGCGTCGTGGAAAATCCCCAATCTAGTTTGCCAAATTGACCTGTGACATATCCTGCTTTCTGAAACACCTCAGCCATAAACATTTCTTCTTCTGGTATATCCCCATACTCAGTATCTAGCGCCTCTTGAATCTTGGCATGATCAAAGAGTTTATTCGTCGATCGATCTATGTAAGCGCCACCACCAGCTATCTTCCATTTGTCCGTCTGACAGTCATGATAACCCGTCAACAGACTAGCTCTTGCTGGAGCGCAAAACATACTACCATAGGCTCTTTCAAACCTCACCCCCTTTGAGGATAATTTATCAATATTCGGGGTACTAATAATTTTTTGACCTTCACTTGAAAGTAAGCCTCTCCCCAAATCATCGGCATAAATAAAGACAACATTGGGATGATTATTATTAGCCCTCGGAGAATGTTTATCCTTGGTTCCACAAGAAATCAGTATGAATAGTGCAGCAATAAAGTATAGGAAATTCTGAGTCTTCATTAAATAAATTCTTTGGATAATTATCCTGTTTTTTTCGAATAGACCATTTACTTTCGTTCCGATTTTATGCACGGCAAATTACTTCCTTTATAAAATGGCCATCATAAAATAAATTTGTCACGATTTTTACGAAAAATCGCGCCAAATTCAAACAGTTTAAACTATCTGCCCCATGATAAATCACGGGGCTACAATTATGTCACACCTCCGGCGTTATTCAACCTATTTCAATTTATCGAATTTAACTCATAGAGTGCAAAAAGTTATATACACTAAACAGTTTAAACTATCTGCCCTGTGATAAATCACGGGGCTACAATTATGCCACAACTGCGGCATTATTCAACCTATTTCAGTTTACCGAATTTAACTCATAGAGTGCAAAAAGTTATATACACTTTCATTTTACCTAACATAGGAGATTAGTAAAACCCGTTAATCTTATATCACTCAAACAGAATGACCACTTTATCCAGAATTGGTTTTGATTCATTTTCAGTGGTATCTAGAAGTTCAAGCTCAAACTGAAAGCCATATCCTTCTGGAAGATCAGTTAGATCTACTTGAGCTGGAGACTTTCCAATTTGCTTAGCAAAGCCTTCAATCGTGTGATACTCTTCAGTAACAATTTGCCAATCACTCCATTGGTTAATCGCACCATCATTATTGGTATCTACACCAACCCTTGCTTTGACGGTTTCTACCCAAGGTCCAGGGCTAATATAATCAGTATTCATTTGGGTGATTAAATAAAACTGATTTTCCGCAAAAAGAATTTCTGGATCGGGATGCCCTTGGCCGATATTGCCGCAAAAGCTAAATCGCTTATTTATATCATCAGAGGTAAACCACCCAACACTCATATGTTCCCGGCCATGTTTTCCAGCAGGATCAAAATCAGCAAATAAATAATACTGGCCACCAATAGAAATAGAAGCCCAATCACCATATGCATTCTGCTCAGGCTCATGAATTTCGTATCTAGCAAAAGATTTTGTTTCACCTGCTTTTATTCTGTGCTCTGGAACATCAACCGTCGCGGTTCTGCCCGGAAATCGTTCAGGGTTTTCTTGATGCCAATGAGGATGAGTATACTCAGCAAATTCACCAGTTGGATTTGTTCGCTCATCTATTGGAGGATTCATGACTTCAAAATTATTGATGCCGTCAGCGCTGATGCCGTGAGTCGCTAAGGGTGAATCCCAGGCATGAGTCGATGCATTGATTGGAGACCAATCTTCAGCAATGATATGAAACTGACCATCAAGATCTCGAATGACTGCACAATCAGAACCATCAGTGGGATCGTCAAAAGCTAGACCCATATTTTTTCCTGGCACACCATCAGTCAGATCGTCATCGATGTACAAATGTGGATCTTGGTCGTTGGGAAAATCGTAATACAAATAGAATCGTCCATCCACATATTCTGCACTTGTCATCCATCGAGAAAAATACTCAGATACTGAGCCATGGTGAATCCAGGTTTTCATGTCTTTACTATGCCATGCATGATAACCACCTTTACCTTGCATCAAACCTCCCGGCGCATCGTATTGATTTTCGTGAGGAGATGTTTTTAAAGCAATATCAAACTCGTCAAGTTCTAAATCCTCGCTTTGATATGTCCCATCTTTCTGATTTTCATTTTTTTGGTACCTCCCGAACATCCAATAATTACCGTCGCCTAACTGCAAGGCAATGGGAGCATCATCCAGATTAGATGGACCAATATTAGAAACGGGTTCCCAGTTTAACCATTCTGGTGATTGCGAAAAGCGAATTGTTTTCATTGATCTCTTTTGAGCGAATGTTTTTATAGAGCTTTGAAATGTTGCTTTCTCGCTTGTTGGCTCAGCCTTCCCGTCATCAATTTTCAAATTCGTTTGATTCGCCATATTTTGTTGCCAATCTTCTTGAGAATCAATCAGCCACTCATCTTCTAATGAGCTTACTATTGTTTGAGGAATTTGACATTGAAAAACGCTTGTGCTGCTCAGGAGGAGGACTGATATTAAAGAGTAATATTCAACTTTCATGTTTACGATTAGATTCTTAAGATAAAGAAAACAAAGATTACTTTCTCGATCAACACATTAGAGTCTGTAAAACATAGTTCAACCACCTCGTCGTCATTCGTCGGTTCTCCAAAGGAGAAGAATGGAATTATCACTACCATCTGTAGATTTATTTTCGGCTACTACTTTGGACTTCTCATTCTGAGCATATGCCAGTGTTAGAAAAACTATACATGTCCAGAACAGATATTTTATATTTGGTTATTGCACTTTTTTGGAGATAAACTTATTCGTTGCATACGCTCCAAGAAGCATTATGGACGATAGGAGGATTATATTTAGCTTGATATTTTCTACTAATTTTACTGGTTCTATAAAAATCATAGTCTTTTTTACCTAAAATAAGGTACAATCTTTCCTTAAATCTACGCCCATTGAGTCAATAAAGATTTATGACATTCCCAATTAGTATCCAATCAAAAACCCTTGTAAATCTGTTTTGCTGTCTAGCTTTAATTTTTTACGTAAGCGATACCTAGCCTTTTTAATCCCTTCATCAGAAATACGCAGAATATTTGCTATATCCTTAGAGGACAAATTCATTTTAAATAAAGAAATCAACCGTATTTCTGCTTTACTAAAAGAACCGAATTCTTTGAAAACGCGATCCAGAAAGTGTTGATGAAGCTGACTAAACTCTTTTGAAAATTGATCCCATTCAGCATCACCATTTGTATCGAGCTCAATCATTCTTGATATTTTTGACGAGGCTTTATGAATAGATTGATCTGATGAAGACATCAAAACGCTGACTTCGCTTTGCATTTTTTGGAGGAATTCATTTTTATCGGCAAGTTGCAATGCACGGGCTGTGAGCTCCTTCTGCTTAAATTCAAGTTCCTGTTCTGCTGATTTTCTGCGAGTAATTTCAATTTCTTTTTCCTGCTCAAATATTTTTTTATTTTTTCTTGCTCGTTGAATAAGCATATAGATAAAACTACTAGCTGCCAAGGCCAGAAGAATAAGTCCCATCAATATTGATCTCTTTTTTGTTTGTTCCAATTCTACAGATTTTGCTAGATAAGCGATTTCTGCATCTTTTTTCTCTGTTTTATAAATGAGATTTAATTCTTCGATTTGCTGGTCTTTTTTTACACTAAACAAGCTATCCTGAATAAATGTAGCTTCTTTTAAATATTTGTTTTCTGATTCGTAGTCTCCTATTTGATGGAACAGTTCAGCCATTTCTGTTTTCGATTGTATTTCATCAAGAATCGTCTCAAAGTCGTTTACAAATGGTTCGGCCAAACGAATAGATCTAAGCGCTTCTCCTCTTTGATTATTCTTCAACGCAATGTAGGCTTTATATCTGTAGGCCACGCCTCTCGAGTAATTGTCATCCAATTCATTTGCCAGGACTAACATGCTATCTATATAGATCATCGCAGAGTCGAGTATTTGTAAATTTTCATAAAAGCATATTGCTTTGTTAAAAAACAGATCAAATGTGAGATAGGGTTGAGCTGTCTTTCGTGAAAGGATTAACGCTTCGTCAAAGTAAGCCAAACTTTCTTCCGCCTTTCCTTGATCTTTTAAAAAAGTGCCCTGATTTCCCACGGCATGGGCCAGTTGCCTCAAATTATTAGTGTTTCTCAGATAGCCTGCTGCTTCATTTATATACTGCAAAGCTTCTTCATTTTTACTCAGTTCGCTCAAAGTCAATGACAACATACCCATCACATTCGCTTTTTTATCTTCATTGTCTGTGCGATCAATGATCCTCATAGCTTTCAGCAAATCTTCGACCGCCAATTGGTAAAATCCCTTTGTGCGATAGGCCATTGCCTTAGTGGTATAAATATCACTCAGTGCCAAGCTATCTGGTTTTATGTCTAAATATTCAATAGACTTATCCAAGTAATACAACGAACTATCAGGCAGTTGCTGGTTTTCTGTAATCACAGCCATATTTTGATAGGCTGCCGATATTCTGTCGATTTGATCCTTATCCTTATAGTATTCTATAGCCTCTAAAAGGAGTGTTTTGGCACTATCCAATTTAAAATTAAAGGCATAAGAGATCACTAGATCTTTATAACTTTTACTATGGATTTCAGGGAGGTCAATGTCTTTGGAATACTCGAAAGCCAATTTAGAAAAATGGAGCATAGAGTCTGGATTAGCACCATAATATTCACTAACTAATTGATGACAAATTCTTGCCCTTATGCTATCTTCTGTTGCTTGCCCTAATTCTACTTGCAAACTATCGACTGGATTAGCATTGACAAAACAGGGCAATAAAAATAAAGGAAGGAAGGAAGTTAGTGTTTTCAAATTTGGAAGTTTTGAGTTAGTAAGCAAAGAGACGAAGTCGGCTTTTTGCTCAATTCATGATTACTAATTTATGGCAAATTAGTTAAATGATCACCACCATCTTTTGAAAATCTTAACGCATCTTAGCTTCCTCATCATCTTCATTCAATTTGCTTGAATCACTAATTGCCTAATTTCTATGGGCATAATTGTTCATTTCAGAGGATTAAATAATAATTATAGGTTAGAGTCAATAATTCGATGACTATTTCATTCTTTGGGTAAATTGCCTAAGGCCAGTCATTCCGAACGCGATTCATGATAGAAGGGTCCTGTTGGAAGCTAGATTAGATTGACTAAATGTCAATTTAAAGTGAAGAAACCGATCCGCCAACTGGCGGACGGATGTGCGGCTTGAGATCCTGAATCGAGCCTGCCTACCGGACAGGCAGTTCAGGATGACGGTTCAACTTACAATATGTTTTACATACATATCGATTAAACCTTTTGTCTTTATCGTATTTAATTGTTTCAATTGATTATAGATTCTATCTGTGTTCATCCTTCCATATCATCATTTTCTTGAATAGCACCTGGCGTACTTCTACCATCGATAATGATTTTTTTAAGCGCAGCTTTTAATTCATCTGCTATTTCTGGATGAGCTGCAATCAGATTATTTGTTTCGCTAATGTCATCTTTCAAATTATACAATTGCATAGCTGGTAATTCAAGACTATCATTTTTGATTTGTCTCGGTGTTGGGTAACTCCAGCCACCAGAGCCTGGACAAAAAATTAACTTCCAATCACCCTGTCGTATAGCAAACGAACCATTTACAGAATGATGAACTGTATACTCACGGATGTCTAAATCACTATCGCCCTTGATCAGTGAAAGCATACTGTAACTATCTTCTGCTTCAGTCTCTTTAATTTGATAGCCTGTTAGCTCTGCACAAGTAGCAAAAAAGTCTGTCGTGCAAATAGTCTTATCGGAGCTAAGATTTTTAGGTGCTTGGTCTAGCCATTCTACTACAAAAGGTACACGATGACCTCCCTCAAAAATATCTGCTTTTGTACCTCTAAATGGATAGCTAGGGTCATGTTCTACTTTAGCTAACTCTTCATAATCAGCTCTTGGCGAACAGCCATTATCACTTGTGAAAATGAGTAGTGTATTTTCTGAAATTCCTTTTGCTTTCAGCACATCTCTGATTTGGCCTACAACATCATCGACCTGCATGACAAAATCTCCGTACATGTTGGTATTGCTCTTACCTAAAAATTCGGTTGTAGGAAGAATAGGTGTATGAGGAGCAGGCAAAGGAAAGTATAAAAAGAATGGCGAGTCCTGATTGGCATGGTTATCAATAAAGTTTATCGCTTTATCCGTTAGGTCTTGAAGTACGTTAGCGTGGTCAAAATCATCAGCAGTATGTCCTAATCTCCAGAAGCCTTTTTCATCAACTGAAAGAGTTTTTTTCGTAGGTACCATCGTCGGCAGATCATTTTCTATATAGACATAAGGTGGTATGTCAAGTGAGGCACTAAACCCAAATGAATAATCAAAGCCATGAGTCGTCGGTCCATTTTTTATAGGGACACTATAATCCACTTCTAAATTTGCGTTTAAATTATCTTGACTTAGTTTAGGATCTTGTTCTAATATTTTCCAATCCCACCCCAAATGCCATTTCCCGACAAAGGCTGTATGATATCCTTGTGTTTTAAGCATCTCGGGAAGGGTAGTTCGTTCTTGTTTTATGAGTGCTTTTGAATAGCCACCCAATACAAAGCTTTTTAGAGACGTTCGCCAATTGTATCGGCCTGTTAATATACCATAACGTGTTGGCGTACAAACGGCTGAGGTCGTATGGGCATCGGTAAACTTCATACCATTCGTAGCCATCTGATTTAATTTTGGGGTTGGGATCTTTCCTTGTGGATTAAAACATTGCAGATCGCCATAGCCTAAATCATCTGCCAAAACATAGACGATGTTTGGAGATTGGGTAGTCTTATCTACATTCTCTGTAACTTGTGTATTAAGGGTTTGACAGGAGATCATCATCAAAGTGAAGAGTACAAAAAACGTGTATTTCATTCTATCAATATTCATTTTATTTTTCTTATGCACATAGTGTTTAAGTATTAATCTGGTATATAGTTTTTATTCCTAACCAACATCCATTTATCTAATTCAAATCCATCTTCTCGCATAGAAAAGGAAATAATATATTCATCGGCTTTATCAAAAGTCAAAGTTATGGTTTGTGGTACACCACAATGGTTTTCTGGAACACGTTGTGCTGAAGACCACGTCCACTTGTGTTTACCTTCACACAATTGAATTCGTTGTCCGCTGTCTGGCCATCCCCCATCAACACCTACATGTAAACCATTATCTTCTGTACCAGTAGAAAAGGCTCTTACCCAAACATAGTAGCTTCCAGGAGTATTTATTTTTACCTTATAAGATACTAGCCCTCCAATACCTGGAACGGGAAAAAAATTCTCCCCTTTAATCGATTTATCTTTATGAGTCACTCTGGTATCTGGCATTGCTTCAATATAGCTATCGTTGCTGGCTCTGTCTGTATGGTCATCATATTTACTGAAAGGAAAGTGTTCGCCTTTTTGATGTATATAAAATTTTCTTGGACTTCCATTATTACTATTATAATGAAACGCCTCCCCTTCAACAGCTAATAGCCCATCATTTTCCTCAAAAGCTATCACGTCTTCTAGCTTTTCTTTTAAATCGAAAACTACTGGTGTTAAACTCAAAGATGTCCATCTTCCTCTAGACCAAGCTACTTCATCATGCTCTGGAATCATCCCATTCGATAATGCTTTAGATGCTATTATAATCGTATCATTTGTTTTTGAATATAACTTACCTTAATCTAAACTTACATTTTTAAATGATTCTGGTACCTGAGGGTTTTTTACTGTTTTAAATGCTTCCCTATTTACTTCTATTTCATATGTAGATTCTCCATCATTTTCAGCTATTGTGTTTAACACCGCAGAATAATAACCTGTTGTTCCATTAAAAACAGTAAAGGCACTTGCTAATTCGTCGCGTTGTTCTTTTTTAGTAGCATTTATGGCAAACGATCCTCTGTTTTTTTCTTTATAATATGTAGCTGTTGATGCTTTATCTATTTCAAAATTTTCAAGCGCTTTTAATGATATTATATTGCTTTTAGCTATTAATTGTGTACTAGATTCATTTCGAATTAAGGCAACCCAATCACCTTCTAAAGATGGTGGATTACCAATAGATACTACTGCACCTCCTTCAATATGTTTTACACTACTTGATTGAAGCGCACCTCCATTTTTGGGATTGTACCAGTCAACAGAAAACGTATTATTTATTCCCGTTAGATCTAACTTTGTATTTTCAAAGTTTGGAAAATATATTGCATAAACTTCTCCTGCATTTGCAAACACATAATCATGATCATTTGCAGTTAAATCATCATTTGAAACCATTCTTTCAGATGGTAAATAATTGTTGAAAAAATCTAAGGCATGTCTTGTTTGATCCCAAAGAATATCACGAGACCTCCAATCTTCACAATTTAAATCTGTATGTGGTAATTTATATCCAAAATACCATTCTACTCCAGCTGCTCCTGCCATTAAACTACCCCATAACACATTAGCTCTCATGTCATCATGATCAGGATCTACACTATCTGGTTTAACTCCAAAATTTGCTGGTCCAATTTCATCTTGATTTACAACCCATTGCTTACCAAAATTAGCAGACTCAGTAATCCATTTTGCATTTAATTCATGAACTTCATGCTGATTGTGTACTTGTAATGAAGGCCCATCTATATACTCATAACCAAGTAGTGGTGTTAAAAACAAATCTTGTGCATGTGCGTGGGCATGCGTATGTAAGGCTACAAAATTTTGATACGGGTCACGTGTTTTTAAATACTTACTCATGGCCTTTCTATCCTTATCTGATTGTCCTTTGGGAGTCCATCCTAATGGTCCGTTTTCTTCTCCCAAATTCCAAGTCACTGCTAAATGATGAGAAAAACGTGCGATTAATTCTCTGTAATATAACTTACGTTGGGTTTTAGTTTCTCCTATGTCAAGGAGCAACTCATTTTCTGTTTCTTGGGTTACGATGTGGAGCATCAAACCTAAATCATCCATATGGTCAAAAATCACCTCCCATTGATCTAGTTTACTACAGTCAAAACGGTAACGCTCATGCATATTAGTCCAAGGCCAAACATCTTTACCATCACCTTGTATATTCATTGTTAAAAAGTATACAGAATTCATTCCTTTTGAAGCTAGGTAATTTAGTGCTCCTATAATATTTTTTCCTTTGCCATCTTGCCATGTTGGATCACCTATATTCCAATCTTTTGCATGTGGTTCATATTTGTGTTTTGCTGGGGTTTGATCAAACTCATAAAATGCTAAAAAATTCTCAGGACTATCTGTGCCACCTTTTAAAAAAGGGTCGTTTGTATCTGCAAATCTTAAATAACGCGTTCCATTGTATTTCAATCTTCCTTTAGTTCTAAAATCAGAACCTTCAGTATCCGCTTCAGTTATATTAAAGCTTCCCTTTTCTCCATTAAACCCAACAGCTTCTCCTTCATGAATATCGTCACTTACTGCTATATTTAAACCTTTTCTAAATGATACTTCATAATTCCACTCTCCTACTTCATCAGGCATAAATCTTACTTTCCAAACATTCCCTGTATGAGCACTTGTCTCTGCTGCATTTCCATCTGCAGCAAAAAATCCTGGAACAACCATTGTCTTATTTTTATTCTTAAAAAATACATTTAAGCGATAATTTAAAAATGGATTTTCTTCATCAGCTTCACTTAAATTTTCACCTTCAAAGCTTAACGTTACTTTATGCCACTTTTTTAATTCGCCTTCAATAGTCGCCTTTGATTCTTGAGAAAAAATAACATTGAGCGAGAAAAATATTAAGCCTATTAAAACAAGTATTTTTGCCATAAATTAAAATGTGTTTTAGTTTTCGAATTATTTTTGTCTTATCTATTCTGCTTTTCGATTGTCTTCAATTTTATCCTCAGAAAATGACGATGTATTTAAAGTCCACTTATTCTTTTGGCCCTAAATCACTAATTCCTAGCAAAGCATTTTTATCAAATGTTTTTGTAGTGATATCATAGCAATAGACAATACCGCTTTTGGTAGTAAAGAACAATTTAATGGTGTTCATCATAATCCATCCAATCTATCGACGTAAACATAGAATGCATTACTTTGTCCTCCATCCTCAAGATCAAAGTAGGCTAATAGTTCAGTTTCGCCAACTTTTACTTCTGCTTCAATAGTAGCTGCTTGTGCACTATTATCTAAATCAGCTGAATATGCTTCATCACCAATTTCCAAGTAAGCTTTAGTAAATTTCATTGCTCTGCCAGCTATCCTGTCATCCATGAATGGAGTCCCAGGTACTGCATCCTCTATAGCAGCACCAAGTGCTAACCCACTCGCTACTGGCCATCGTCTTAAACTGAATTTGTATTTCCCTGGCTTCACAAATTTCACTGTATATTTTGCAGGCTCCATTGGCTTTCCTTGTCGAATCATGCGCTGGTTCCATGGCGGATGTTTATCTGTCGTTCGAGCATCATGACAAGTAATCACATCGGAAGCATCGGCGCCTAATTCGATGACAGAAAATTTTGTTTCTTGAATGACATCCTCCCACCAACTTTCATAAAACGCATTCATCTTTTCTACTCTGTCAGAATGCTGATCTGCAAGGTTTGTTGTCTGTCCAGGATCATCCCCTATATTGTATAATTCTGTTCCCTTGATTAAACGCCAATTTCCTTCCATCACACAGCTGTTCTTGCCTTTAACTGGCCACGGCACTCGCTGAGTATCTGTCACTAAAAGCCGACTTGGAGCTTCATTCTCCTCTCCTAAAAGATAGCTACTGATATCTGTCCCATCCATTGTTTTTGTTGACGTAAACTTATGACCTGTAAGTGTCACTAGAGTCGGTAACATATCGACATGTGCCGTTAGCTCATTCAACTTCTTACCGCCTGTTAATCCGCCTTTGGGCCATCTCATAATAAACGGGACGCGGTGGCCTCCATCGTATTCACTCCCCTTGGTCCCGCGCATACCAGCATTGTAACCAGATATTTCTTTGGTCTCTCTATCCGTCATATATCCTCTTGCAGTCCCATTGTCAGTCGTGAAAATGACGATTGTATTATCTGCAATTCCCAAACCATCTAAGTGTTTAAGTAGTCGCGAAAAATTATCATCAACATTCGTAATCATTCCGTAAAATCGCTTTTGTGTTTCATTGATCTGATCCTCATCTTTATAGCGATTATAATAGTCTTCAGGTAGATTAAATGGTCCATGCGGCGCATTTAAACTCAAGTAGCATAGGAATGGATCATCCTTTTTATTTTCAATAAACTTTATGGCTTCGTCAAACCATATATCTGTGCAGTAACCTGTCTGCTTTTCCGGCACACCATTTCTAAAATAACTATCATCAAAGTAATCATTGTTCCAGTAGTCAGGCGTTTGGCCTATACCTCCGCCTCCATGATAAAATGTCTCATCAAACCCACGGTCGTGAGGCAAAAAAGGATGATTATCTCCGAGATGCCATTTACCAAACATCCCAGTCTCATATCCATTTTCTTTAAACACATCCGCTAGTGTTATCTCTTCACCATTAAGCATTGATGCACCCATGATCGTATGCCAAACGCCGTTGCGATTACAATTACGCCCAGTGAGTAGCCCTGCCCGTGTGGGCGCACAAGTGGTACCTACATGGTAGTTCGTTAAGTTGACGGATTCCGAAGAAAACTTATCCATCGCGGGTGTTTGTATGATTGGATTTCCAGTGTGACCAAGATCGCCGTAGCCTTGATCGTCTGTGATCACCAATATGATGTTGGGTTTATTATCCTCCTGTGATTCCTCTGATTTATTCTCTCCACATGAAGTCAAGAAAAGCAAAACCATACTTAATATATAGAGATAAGTCTTTGTCATATAAATAAATTTTATTCGAAATCGATAAGGAATGGATTTGATTTTGGAATAGCTTTTTAAAATATTCTAAATGAATTCATATCATGGAATATTATTATTCAAAATAACTAATTCCTAGGTCATTCTTTCATAAATATGTGCTTTATAAATTAAATGCGGGACCACTCCTCCGAGTGAGGAGAATTGAACTCAAATTTTGCATAGAAAGAACCTTTACTTACATTTTTAAAAGACATCTCATTCAGGATTTTGCCTTAGTTTGGAAAATAGTTTTGCATTAGGTTTTTCAGGTAAGCTTTCTTGATATTTTTTTATTTGTGCTATTAAGCCACTCACCACATCGCCATGTTGTGCCTTAATATTATTTTTCTCATAAACATCCGCGACGATATCGTAAAGTTCTACATGACTTAAATCTTGGTTAGCAACTAATTTCCAATGCTGATCTACAATGGCATATGTTACCCAATGATCTGGTTTGTTTTTATTTGCAGGCCAGGGTGAGTCATATTTCCAAAACAATGGTTTGGTACGAGACGGATATTCTTTGCCCAATAATGTCGACACTTGGCTTATACCATCTGGCTTATACCCATTGGGTAATTCGACATTAGCTAATTCGCAAAAGGTCGGCAACAGGTCTACTGCTGATAGTAAAGAGGCTTTATCAATTTTTCCAGCCTCTATTTTTCCAGGCCAGCGAGCGATAAACGGGACAGCTATACCACCTTCAAACAAGGATGCTTTATAACCTTTGCGCCCACCTGTAATACCTTTGGAAGCACCTAAACCGTAACCTGCTCCTGTGGCTGAATCATACATTAGCTTCAACTCTTCTACCTGAACAGAAGCTCTTGCCGGACCATTATCAGAACTAAAAATCACAAGTGTCTTGTCTGCCAGCTCTAATCGGTCTAGAGCATCTAAGACTTCTCCGATTCTGTCATCCGCGTGTGAGAGGATGGCTGCATAAATATTATCTGCTTCGTCAAGATCACGAAATCTCCATTGGTATTTTGGTATGACATGGTGTGGCGTGTGTGGCTCATGCAGCCAGAGGTTAACGAAGAAGGGCTTGTTGGCCTCCTTAGCATTTTCTATAAATTGAATGGCTTGGTTTGCATCTTCGTGCACAGGTATTTGTTCGCCTGAGCAATTAAAGGCTCCAAATTCATCATAACCATATTCTCCAGGAGCGGGCGAGTCTGGAATCATATTATTTGAGAGATGCCACTTGCCATAGTGAGCTGTCGCATAACCACTTTGTTGCAACAAGCTTGGCATGAGTACAGTTTCATAATCCAACCAATCTGGCATGTTACGTTTTTCATTACTGGGCACCCATGCAAAATGACCATCGATATTGTGTCTGCCGGGAAATTGTCCTGTCATCACTGCCGTCCGACTCGGAGAGCATACACCACTCGCAACTGTAAAACGTTGGAAGTCTGTTCCTTCTTTTACCAATCGATCGATATTAGGCGTTTTGACATAAGAATGGCCATGAGCACTTAGGTCACCCCATCCCCAATCATCAGCAAAGATGAAGACAATATTAGGGCGAGTGTCTATGTCCTTATTTACGTTGACAATAGATTTTTCTGCACAACTTAGTATCGTAATAATGAAAAAGTAAAATGCAAAAACCTTGATAAATCTCATGATTATTTATTTTCAAAAAGTCTTGGTATTGACGTGATTTAAAAAAATGAATTGCTAATTGATTTGTACGTCATTTTAACATTCATTATTAAATCACTTCATTATTTATAAATCGAATTGTTATTTTTCATCCATGTCAATTGATCCCAGTCCTGCCTCACAAAATCTTGAGCTTCCCCTGTGGTAGATCTACCGTTTTCAATGATCTCTGTAATTGTTTGTTTAAGTCGATTTACAATAGCTGGTTTTTCAAAATACAGATTATTGGTCTCACTTGGATCTGATTGCAAATCATAGAGTTCATAGAGTGCGTCTCCCGCCTTAAGCTCGATAAATTTTGGTTGCAATGATCCACCCGAACCTCTAAACATATTAAGTTTCCAGCGACCGTCACGAATGGCAAAATGACCAGAAGCGGAATGATGAATAATTGGACCACGTAAAGTGCTATCGTATGTCTCTCCTTTTAGAACTGGCACTAAACTATAGCTATCTTCTCCTTCGCTTTCCGTTAGGCTGACTCCAATAATGTCTGCTATTGTTGCCAAATAATCTGTTTGGCACACCGGTAAGTCAACTCTATTTCCTGCTTTGATCACTTCAGGCCATCGCATTAGAAATGGTACTCGATGTCCTCCTTCATAAATATCTCGTTTCCCGCCTTTAAAATGTAAGCTACTATAATGATCATAGCGTACTCTATGATATTGATAATTCGTTTCAGCTCCATTATCAGATGAAAAAATGACGAGTGTATTTTTTATCAGGCCATTGCTTTCCAAGGCATTGAGTACTTGACCAACTCGATGATCTGTCTCTTCCATAAAGTCACCGTAGTTACCACAACCACTTCTACCTTTAAAATCAGGATGAGTACAATGAGGTAAATGTGGACTGGTGAGAGGTAGGTAAAGAAAAAAAGGCTTGTCAGATGTAGAGATTTGATTAATGTAATCCACAGCTTTTCCAGCAAAATTTTCCAGCACTAATTCGTCATTAAATGATGAGGCAACTTCGATCCATCCATTGCCATCACCTGGCGCCTGTTGGTATGGAGGTGTCATTCTGTAGTCATGTGGTCGAACCTCTCCCCGATAAGATCGAGGATCGCTAACCGCTTTTTTCTTAGTCCAAAGCAATGGTGGATCTAAGACCTTATCATTTTCGAGATAAGCCAAGATGCCATAATTCATAGAAGCAGGGATGCCAAAGAAATAGTCAAATCCATGATCAATCGGTCCGCCTTGGAAGGGCACAGACCAATCACGATTCTTACCTAACTGTCCTGCAAATTCCATCTGGAGGTGCCACTTTCCAATCATTGCAGTATGGTATCCATTTTGTTGTAGCAGTGATGCAATTGTCGTTCGACTTGGTTCTATTAAACAAGGACCATCTGCTCCTAAAACACCTTTTTTTAAATGCGTCCTCCAGCTGTATCGACCAGTCAACAAAGAATATCTGGAAGGGGTACAGACTCCATCACTGCTATGCCCATCAGTAAAAATAACTCCTTCGTTCGCAATCTTGTCTATGTTAGGTGTTCGGAATTTAGCATCCGGGTTGAGTGCACTCACATCTCCGTATCCTTGATCATCCGTATAAATGATGATGATATTGGGTCGCGTTTCAATATCTATGATAGGCTTTGAACTTGGTTGCTCAGTACAACTTAATAAGGATGTAATTGTGAATAAAAAAATAGGGAATACTCTAACCAAGCTCATGGCAATCAATTTATTTATACGGAAGACCATATACCTAAATTTAAAGATTTTGATTGGGGTTCTGAGTTTCTTTTGGGTCTTTGCTGAATAAAAACAGTCCTAGAAAATTTAAACCTTTCATGAGCACCTAGAAAAATGGCAGGCCATTAACAATGACCTTTCAATGTACACTTTCTTGGAAAGCAACTTGAAATGAGCCTTTATTTTAAATTAAGACAAGTTATCAAACACACATTATAAATCACAAATGCAACAATGTTGCATAAATGTATTATCTTTGTGATATTCTTAAACTAAAATGTCTCAACATATGACAACTAAATTAATAGCTTCCCTATTTGTTCTATCAACAAGTCTGTTCTTAGTATCCTGTGAAAAAGATGATCCGGAAATACCTAACGAGGAAGAACTGATAACCACATTAAACTATACACTGACTCCTCAGGGAGGCGGTGATACTGTTACACTTAGCTTTCAAGATCTAGACGGTGATGGAGGCAATGCACCCGTAATCACAAGTGGCACACTAGCTGCGAATCAAAGCTATACTGGAAGTTTAGAATTGTTGAATGAAGCTGAATCGCCTGCAGAAGACATCACCGAAGAAATTAGAGAAGAAGATGAAGAGCATCAATTCTTTTTCCTATCGACAATTTCTGATTTGACCATAGCATACAGTGACCAAGATGCAGATGGTAACCCTGTAGGCTTAACTAGCACTGTTAGCACAGGGGCTGCAGCAGCAGGTACTCTAACGATCACACTTATTCACGAACCAGCCAAGTCTGCATCTGGTGTAGCAGGTGGTGCTATTGCCAATGCATCAGGTGAGACTGATATAGAGGTCACATTTTCAATAAATGTTCAATAGCAAAGTTGTATTCGTAATTGCTTTTATCTTTATTGGTTTCAATTCCAATTCACAAGACTGCACCTTAAGTATTAAAGGGCAAGTCTTTGATGAAGCACCGAATACCCCTTTGTCCTATGTCAATATCTTTATTCAAGAACTTGTAACAGGTACGTCTACTGATGAGGACGGCAATTTTATATTTAATGACATCTGTCCAGGACACTATCATCTCAGCTTCTCGCACATTGGTTGTGAAGGGCAGCGCATTCACTTGGAGCTAACTGTAGATACGACGCTTAGCGTGCTGATGTCTCACACACCAACTTCGATTGGTCATGTTGTCATCGAAGGCCAAAGAGATGATCTGATTGCACAACCTAATGTTACAGTTAGCAGGCAAGCCATTGAAGACAATGCCAATCAGAACCTAGCCCACTTACTAGAGAATGAAGCAGGTGTCTCCCTCCTTAAAAACGGAAGTGGTATTTCTAAACCGATCGTACATGGCCTGTATGGCAATCGCCTGACTATACTAAATAATGGCATAGCGCAAAGTGGTCAACAATGGGGCAATGACCATAGTCCAGAAATTGATCCGTTTGCCGCAGATAAAATCAAGGTTTTAAAAGGAGCTAGTGCGATAGAATTTGGCGGTGGCAACTTAGGTAGTGTAATACTCGTTGAACCAAAACGCATCGAAAACGAACCCCACCTGCATGGCCAAGTCAACTATATCTACGAGACTAATGGTAGAGGCCATCATTTAAATTCACGATTAGAAAAATATACACCTTCCTTAGCGTGGCGTATCAACGGTACATTAAAGAAATCAGGAGATAGAAAAGCAGCAAATTATTTTCTTAATAATACTGGAATTGAGGAAGCCAGTGTTGCTGTGCAATTAGAAAGGTCATTTAAAGAAAAACTATTTTTAGAAGTATACGGCAGCTCCTTTAATACCCGACTTGGCATATTGAGAGGTTCTCATATTGGCAATCTGACGGATCTAGAGCGAGCATTAGCAAGTGATACTCCCTTTTTTACTGAAGACAATTTTAGTTACGACATAGATGCCCCTAAACAACAAGTCTCGCATTATTTAGCAAAAGTCAAATCAAAATATTTTTTTAATGATGAGCACTTCCTCGAATTAGTAGTCGCAGGTCAATTAAATAATCGAAAAGAATTTGATGTACGACGTAGCGGCAGGACAGATATTCCCACGCTAAGTCTTGCCCAATATACTTTTGATTCTTCTCTTAAATACACGATTAATTTTGATAATCATTGGAATCTAAAATTAGGTAATCAAAACATTGTAACAGATAATACCAACAATCCAGAGACAGGTATTCTACCCCTGATTCCAGATTATATTTCTTGGAAAAGCGGCTTGTTTAGTACACTCTCTAAAGAGTTGGACAAAACACACTTCAATATAGGTCTGCGCTATGATTATGAACATCAAAATGTTGTGACCATTAGTAAAGGTGTGCCAAAAGAAATTATTCGATTTACCAATCAATTTCATAACCTAAGCAGTCTTCTTGCAGCTAAATTCGATGTAACCAACACCCAATCCATTAGCTTAAATACAGGCTATGCCATGCGCAATCCCGCTATAAATGAACTGTATAGTTCAGGCTTGCATCAAGGCGTTAGTGGCATTGAGGAAGGGGATGTCAACCTACAAACAGAATCGGCGCTTAAAAATACCTTAGAGTATAAATGGCTACCCAATACGGATTTCTCTATCAGTGCCCTACTCTATCACCAACAGTTTAAAAATTATATTTTTCTGAATCCGCAAGAGGAATACCGACTGACCATTCGCGGTGCTTTTCCTGTCTTTAATTATGAGCAAACCGATGCCAATATTTATGGTTTAGATATTAGTACCCAATTCACCATTAAGAATTCCTTCTTTGCACTATTACGCTACAGTTATCTAAAAGGAAAGGATACCAAAAATAATATTCCTTTAATTTTCATGCCCCCCAATAGTTTTTATGGAAGCATTGTTTATCGAATAAAAAAACCAATAAGCTTTTCTCAGAATATAAAAATCGAAGAGACAGAAATAGAAGTAAATAATAGATTGGTTTTAGAACAAAATAATATTCTTGCCTCACAAGACTTCCTAGCACCGCCTCCTACTTACAACCTTACAGGTGTAAAGATTTCCTCAAATTTTATTTTTTCAAAATACAAGATTCGGTGTTTTGTCAAAGCAGATAATTTGTTCAATATCCGCTATAGAGATTATTTGAATAGACAACGGTATTTTGCGGATGATGTTGGATTGAGTGTGACAGTAGGAGTTAATTTTAAATTTTAAGATTTTTGAATAGCTATCCTTTCCTACTCTCAGGGTAAAAGAGATTGGTTCTAAAAATCATATATCAGAATTCATATATCTGCTAATTAGGGTAAAACTAGACTGATATATGAGATATACTATTCCATGTCGTTCACGACCTACAAAAATTCGTGTCATCCGCGTGCCTACGAAGTAGGTCCGTGTTGAATTATGCCTAATTTGCATATCTTCTATTCCTGATTAATTCTTAAAACACTAGCAGCATCCAATTCCAAATGGGTATTATCACAAAAAGGTCCCGTCTTGGTATGCTTACAATTACATATTTTTACCGTCCGCTTTTTCTTCATTTCAAAGGCGATCGGTTTAATCTTTGTACCATGGTGTGCCCCATCGCAAAAGGGTGCATTCTTACTAAAACCACATTGACACCATAGATGCGTACCTGCTTCCAGCTCTACCGTCATTGCCTCAAGCGTAGCGGTGGATGCTCTTTTAAAACCTTTCGCAATTTCACTTCCTGCTTTATCAGACTTAATAAACGGGTAAAATAAGTGCGCAGACCAACTATCTTTTGGATTGGTTTGTAAACCTAGCTCTGTTGGAAATTGTCGAGTAAAAGTGGCCGTTCCAAAAACCTGATCCCAGATAGTGAAGGCATTTCCAAAATTACCATTTGGATCACTGATCCCATCTGCCTTCGATTTTCCATGATGGGCATAGTGAAAAGCAGGGGTCACAAAGATTCTTTCAATCACCCACATGACAGGACTCAGTGCTTTTATTTTATAAATATATTCATCCCATCTAACCGTACTATGCGACGTAAATACCACCAATTGCTTAACGAATAAACCAATAATAGTCGCTGGAATCATACCTAAAAAAGTAAAGACCGCAGCAATCCATACGTTAGGAATAAACAGATAATAAAGAAAAGAATTCCTAAAGGAAACCATAATCCCCATTTCTTCCGCCGCATGATGTGGTCGATGGTGCTTCCATAAAAAATCATATTCATGCGCAGAACGATGATACCAATACTGTGCTAAATCATCTGCTAACATATATACTGGAACCGCTAACCACAAAGACAAATTACTGAAGGAATTAAAACTTGTTGGCAGCAGCAGCTTCCCAACAGCTATTACCCCGTACAGTGCCAAAAAACTAGAGATAGAAAGTACCACAAATCCACCCCACTCTACTAACCAATCATCTTTGGTACGGGTCGTATTTTTATAATGTCCACCATAGGTTTCCATTGCCCCAAAAATTAGAATGGTTAGTAAGACAAAATATTTACCTGTATTCGGATTATTTAATAAGTCTGATAACATGATTTCTTTTTTTAAAGTAGCTATTCAGCATTGGTTGTCGCCAATCCTAAGTTACTTTTAAATTACTTAAAATTTAATACCTTTGGTTACAACAACCAGTTCTAATGTAAACAATTTCCAAGTTTAAATTTAGTAAAAAATAAATTTTATCTCTTATTCATAAGAATATATTAGAGATGACATTCCATCAATTCCTCTTTTTCTAGCTGCAAATACCGTCTATATGCAAAGAATACTAACGATACTTCTATTTTTCTCCTTTTTAATAAGTGCTTGCCATCGAAAGGTCGTCAATAAAAAAATCGAACAAAATAACCAACCAAATATCATTATCATATTTACAGACGATCAAGGATATGGAGATGTTGGGGTATTTGGCGCAACGGATATTGCCACACCACATTTAGATCAGATGGCGAAAGATGGTATTCGACTAACCGACTTCTATGCCGCCCAAGCGGTTTGCTCTGCTTCGAGGGCAGGCTTATTGACGGGTTGTTATCCTAATCGGATAGGCATGCATGGCGCCTTGATGCCGAATAGCAAAAAGGGCTTGCATCTATCGGAAGTGACGATTGCAGAAATGCTAAAAGATAAAGGTTATCAAACGGGAATGTTTGGAAAGTGGCATTTAGGAGATCATCCGAATTTCATGCCCAGACAACAAGGATTCGATGAGTATTACGGTATCCCCTACTCTAATGATATGTGGCCTCTACATCCACAACAAGGACCTATTTTTGATTT
>CALGLU010000050.1 GCA_937959275.1 uncultured Saprospiraceae bacterium
TGCCTAAAGTGATGTCGCCGCTGTTGCAATCTATTATCAAAGCTGTTGGCGTCACTGTGAATACCGGAGGTGTATCATCACCTTCGATGATCACATCCGCCATTACTGTTGTGATATTATTACAATCATCTACCGCCGTCCAGGTCACTGTTGTTGTACTCGCTGTACATAGGTCTACATTGAAGCCCGCGTAGTTATTTGTTACTTGTACATCTGGATCGCATAGATCACTTGCTGTGACACTTGCCAACCAGCTGCTGATGCTGCTTGTGGTTGTTTCGAGATCTGTGCACGGCAAGGTCAGGTTTTCTGGGGCTACCATGACTGGGTCCGTTTCGTCTGGCGTGACTGTGATTGTGCTCGTTGTTGTGCTGCTATTGCCACAGGCATCTGTTGCCGTCCAGGTGATTGTTGTGCTGCCGCCTCCGTTGCAAATATCTATCGCTGTCGGGCTGTAATCATTTGATGATGTTAGCTGTCTCAGTAGATGTACATCCTCCTGAAGAATTTAGTGTGTACGTCACAGCAAAAACACCTGTTTCTGACGAAGTAAACGTAGCAGTACCATCACCATTATCAGTAACACCAACTCCAGTAAACGTACCTCCATCATTAACCGCTCTTATATTAACTATATCATCAGGGCATACTTTGGTAAACTCCAATTGGAATCCAGGGTCAGGTGCATCACCATCTTGAACATCAATCGTGACAATAAACATTTCCATACAACTGCCTGCTGGGAAACTACCACACGCTGCGTAGTTGATAACTTCTGTCATTTTAAGCGTTACTGGTCCAGTACCCGTAATGGTCAACTCACCAGTCGCCACATCTACAATTGTTGCTGGTCCAGATTCTATTGAAAATGTTCTGACTAAGTCAGCAGCTGGGGATTCATAGACTGGACTATTAATGGTCGGTACGATATTAAAATTTGTTGTTTGATAACATAAAATGCTAGGCGCGGTAAAACTTGGTTGCGGTTGTTCAGTTACTAAAATATAGCCAGTCGCCTCCAAATCACATTCTGGTCCTTCTTTGAAATATTCGACTTCGAAACAGCCTGGTGTTGTGTAAGTGAAGACTGTACCTCCAATGATACTTCCCGACCCGCCAGGAAATCCATAAATCACAGTTCCAGAAAAATCTCCACATTCCAAATTAGTTACTGAATCATCTAAAAGACCAGAAAGACTCAATGCTCCAGTTGGAGTCACTTCACATGAAAAATGTTGATCAGCCAAATCTACTGAAGGTGAATCAGGGTCAATCCAATTTTCATTCGGTGGGATCAAACAACTATTTTCATCTAATGCTGCTAACGGAACTCCACAATCATTGGTGATTGGATTACCTAAACCAGATATGCCATTACAATCAGAATCAATAATGCCTGCTTCATCAACATCCGCTAAACAGTCACCATCGCTATCTAAATCTAAATAGTCAGGTACGCCATCATCATCAGTATCAACTGGCGGAAAACAAGTATCAACAGAGCCATCACAATCAGGTTGGATATTTTGTGCACATAACAATAAACTCGTACCAAATCCACAAGCTTCGATGGCATCTGGTATTCCATCATTATCAGAATCTTGATCAAGGTGATTGGCATAGCCATCGGAATCAGTATCTGGAAAATTAGGATTAATAAGGCCATCGACATCTCCAATTGATGCATTCATATCATCATCATCGAACAAGGCTAAAACACCATCTCCATCAGCATCAACATCTGGATCATTTCCATTAGATTCTTCTATATCTGTCAAACCATCATTGTCGTCATCAACGTCATTAACATCTGCCACACCATCTTTATCCTTATCACCACCAGAAATACAACTGATTGTAATGAAATCAGTAAATGAAGGGAGTTCTATAATATCAGGATTTAGGGCTACATTATCACTGCCCGATAACCATCTAAAGCTATTTATACCGCGTTCAATATCTACTGAAAAGCTGAAGGAACTATTGCAATCAATGCCACCTACTACTGCTCCGTCAGTACAGCATGGTGCCCAAGCCCAATCTCCCATAACGTTCATTCCAGATCCAGAAACTTCAGTCCCATCATCTGCTAAATCCACCGTTGCTGTTGCCGGCAAACAATCGAAAGACATCTCAGCTGCGCCTCCATCTGCATCTCCTCTTGCAGTAATATCATCAAGAATAACCACTAGACTCACTTCACCAGTTTGTGTATCCTCGTATAAGAACATGCTAGCAGCATCTGCCAATTCAAAACTGGTATTAGAGCTTGCTCCGTTTGGCGTATTATATTGATAAAAAGAAACAGCTGATTCGTCACCTTGAATAGCTGAAATATCAAATGATTGGCCTGCTTGAGAAATTGTACAATTACATCCTAAATCTACTGGAGGCTCTGGTTCTGGAGGACATCCTAAATCTGTATATGTAAATGCAGCCTCTACTAAACCTCCATCATTGGGTCTACAAATAAAAACTGCAGTGGTTAATGTGTTAAAATTAATGGCCCCATCAGCTCCAGTTCCTATCAATTCACAAGTCTCACCATCAATAATCTCAAGATCTACACTATTATCTAGTGCATCTATTTGACCACATTGATCAGGTCCAATATTGGAAAAATCAATCTCAATTAAGGTGCATAATATCCCTGGATCATTCCCATCACCGCATCGGCAAGCATTGCTGATTGAAGAAGAATTTCCACTAGAAATACTTCCCACTGCTGGAATGGTGATTGTTTCAGTAATCGTGCAAGTCTGAGCTTGGATTGTTGATATCTCCAGTAAAGCGGAGATGAGGATCAAAAATAGAATTCTTGAAATCATACCTATTAACTAATTAAGTAGTTGAGAGACTCATCTCAATACCTGGGATAAGTCATAGACCAAATAATATTTAATTCAAATTCATACTTGAATTCGAATGGTGCGTTAATGGTGTAATATTTGAAAAGAAAAATGGTTAATCTGAATAACTAGAATTAAGTCCTTTATTAAAAAGAGTATCCAAATTCAAGCCATAATTAAACATTGAGTTAAAAATGTTGTCTATTAGGTGTTTGAATGCATTAAAATAATTAATTCTATGGAGATTTACTAGTTTGGATCAACTTATTCATTTTCAATTAGTTATATCTGGAGGGTCACGTCATTTTCTTACCTTATTTGAATACCTAAAAAACAGCTATTTGGTCGTAAAACAAGCTAAACTAAGCTAGTTCTTGTTGAGAGATGTTAAGTCAAGTATACTGAAAATGTGAGGCTTTACAGGTTATTGCGCAGGCGTAAAGCGGAGCATTAAACATCAACAGTTAGCCAATCATTGGTAATTCTGGTGTTTTCATTGTGAAGCCAACAAATAAAACAGATGGAGGCACAGCAACCAATCTTCCATCTTTTAGGAATACAGATGTTACGACGACAAGAAATATAGTTGGGCCAAGCTTAATCGATGCGTTGAAAAAGTTAGCAAAGGAGATGATAGCCGCGCGACATTCTTCTAGACATTAAAAATATATCCAAAGTCAATTTAATAACCTGCATCCCAAAATGTGGGTTTTTTTTGGACAAAAGCAACTTGGCTATCAGAATAGATTTTTTTGTATTAAATTTCTGGGGTTAGATTTTTAATTTTCATTTTGAATTTAATTTGAATTTTACATAGCTACTCAGTCAGCGTATATGGGTGGCCCGATGACTAGTGTCATTATATTCATTAAGGGAAGTCAGTTCTTTGATCGATTCAGTGCTATGAAAACTGCGCAATTTGGATGTATTGGCCTTGGAGTTGTATTGTGTTATTTGCTCACGAACAATCTAATTTGGGAGTAAAGCCACATAAAAACCATAATAGACTTATTAAGCATATCGTTGTTTTAGTCTTCTACCGAAAATGACAATAATGATTAAACACAGAAAAGTGATCAACCAAGGCCTGACTGCACCTACCAGTTGTTTTCTAAATTTATTCTGAATCTCATTAAGCGGTTCATAGTTAATGCCCATCTCTAGAACTCCATATTCCTTTGTGTACTCATCATAATCTTTGATAAGTTCACTGAATTTGGTCGGGTTCATTTCAGCAAGGTTTTCAGTTTCACCAGGATCACGCTTTATGTCATACAATCTCCAAATGCCATCACCATAAGGTCTACCATTCCGGACAAGTTTAAAATCTCCCTTATACAATGCACCATGACCAGCTGCTTCTATTCCAATTGGTTCGTCGTCCTCATATATCTTTTCTTTTTCTTTTGTCAAGAGCGGAAATAGACTCCGGCCAGTCATTGGTCCTGCTGCGGCTAATATTGGCTTTTCAACTCCCGTCAATGATAAAATTGTGGGCGTGATGTCAGTCACTCTACAAAAAGCAGTTTCTGTTTGGCCTTGTGGCACGCCAATTCCAGACATAATGAGTGGTACTCTTAAACCACCATCTCCAGCATAAAATTTAAAAAATGAACTTGGCCCAGCGCAGGCACTTGCAAACTCGGGTCCTATATAATTAAACGATCCCTTTTCTCCGAGTCTCTCATAATCAGTATGATATCCCGCGACATACTTCATCCATAGTTGCATTGATTTCACATCTCCGACAGCACTCGCTTCAGGTCCATTATCCGAAGTGATTATGAAAATCGTATTATCAATTTTGTTGTGCGTTTTCAGATAGTTAATATACCGACCAATGTGATGATCCATAGACTCAAGCATTCCTGCATTAACTGCCATCGCTTTTGCCATATACTTTTGCTTCTCATCATCTAAGTCGGACCATCGTTTAAGACCTTTAGGCATTTTTCCCATCACAGCATCACTTGGAATAAGATTTAGATCTTTTGCCTTTTCGAATCTTCGCTTTTTAATGACATCCCATCCTTGTTCGTATGTTTTGATATATTTTTCCGTGTACTGCTTTGGTGCTTGCACAGGAATGTGGATGGCTTGAAAAGCCAGATAAGCAAAGAAAGGATCATCTTTTTTGTCTTCTTCCTCCATAAATTGAATCAACTCATCTACAAGATTTTTGGATGAATAAAAATCATCTGGAAGATCTATTCTCTCACCATCTTTAAACCATGGCGGTTTAGATTCTTGGGTGGGTAGATAAGGTCGTTGTTCATAATTATCAGCGCCCGAAGCGTCAAGGATGTAAGTTCGATCAAATCCACGCTTGCTCGGCAAAGTGTTCTCAGTATGACCAAGGTGCCACTTGCCTGTCGTATATGTTCGATAATTATACCTCTTTAATCTAGTCGCAATCGTTTCTACCCTATTATTTAAAATGCCTTGATAACCAGGCTTGTCAGCATATTCTGGTGGAGTGAATACTGGTAGATTTGGCACACCCGTCAGATGGCTATCATAACCAGTCACTAACATCGCACGAGAAGGAGCACACATCAGTGTAGCGCGATATTGAGTGAATAGCGTTCCATTATTCGCCAGCATATCAATATTAGGCGTTTCTGCTTCACCGCCATAGACTCCAAAATCCTGAAGGGCTGCATCGTCTACAAGTATCAAGACTATATTTGGTCTGACTTCATTTTCTTGTGCTAAACAATGTTCTGTAAAACTTAATAATATGATAAGGCAGAGTACTAAATATTGGATATATAATTTGATAGTCATCTTTTTCTTTAGCATTCAATCTAGTCTTTTTCTCGTTCCCAATGTATTTGTTTTTTAAAAATTCCAGCAGAAACTTCAATATGTAATTCATCTTTTTTTGGATCAATGACTGCATCCAGCATTTTATCTTTTTTTGCTGCGTACAACTTTCCTTTCCACATTCCATCCATCAGCTTAAAATCTTGGAGAATATCTGTTCCAATTTTCGCTTTTTGATTGTCTGAAGAAATAATTTTTCCAAACCACATTCCATCTTTTTGATAGGTTTCAATTTTGGTATTTTCTTCGCCAGTAAGCCATATCGCTTCGGTTAATTCTTGTGCTGAAAGAATGATCGTTGTCATTGAGATTAAAACAATTAGTATTAATTTATTCATAGTATGTTTTTAAGTTCATTATTTATTCTGGCCAATAATCTGGTCGTGGCAATCCTGGAAATATAATCCGAAATGTTTCAGCGCCTGCAAAATTTGGAGCGAGTAATCTTTCTCTTCTAAATTCGCCAGACGCACCCGCATACTTTCCTGTGCCACCTAAAATGATTCCATTGAAAATCTGACCTTGCACTCCCCATTCGAAAAACATGATGCCATGGATGGAGTCTGTAATCGGCTCATACCATTCTTTTGGATTCTTAGATGATCGGAAGGCGAAGGTTGCTGTTTGTTCCAATATGATTTTGCGATCAAGCTTATCACATTCTACAACACTTCTTAGATAAGCTTCGACTCGTTGCTTATTATTTTTTTGAGGAATAATCTTACGATCAATTGTGGCTCCTAAAAAGTCACGGGACACATTAGTAAGGAAGCGATTCGCAGCGGTAAAATTTCCAATGATCTTATCTGGATATGCTGGTTCGAATTCATTATCAGAAATCATATTCAGCCCACCAGACGTTTTAGCAATAAAGTCTGGATCATCGGGATCCAATTGTAATGGATGCAGGCAACATTTATCTTCTTCAATTGTACCACCAGGATGAATTGGTCCGCCTCCATGAGCGAACAAACCATTCACAGGCAAGTTCTTACCAACATATGTCAAATAGCTTCTAGGTACTAATGATGAAATGATTGGCAATCTTGCAAGGATCGCCTTTCTCTTAATTCCGGATACGGCCATTTGAAATTTCCAATTATTCGTTTGTCCAAATTTATTGGCATCTGATATGGTGTCTATTACTAATTCTTGCATGACTTAAATTGGGTTATTAAAATTAATCCAGCATCACCTTAGCTGATCGTTGAGAAAGAATTGCCATTATTTTTTGTGCTGTCTCGTGACCTGAATTTTGATTTTGTCCAGTCACGAATCTTTGATCTTCATCTACAACCGTTATTGTCTCCAACATATCGATATTTCCGGTATTGCTTCTATAGATTACACCTCTTTTACGTAGTTCTGTCTCTGGATGCAAGGGTGTAAGCGATATACCCAAATCTTTTATTTGTTTATCCGTGACACCAGTCATTGTCCTGCCTGTAATCAGAAAATTATTAAGCGTGTCCTTGGCTTGAATCAGACCTAATGCACCATGACAAACACTGCCGATAATTGGATCTTCAGCATAATAGGCCTCTGATATTTTTTGCCCTAAAATTTCTGATTGTCCCAGATCATAGGCTGCACCCCAGCCACCAGCCAGCCATACAACATCATACTGCGTAAAATCTATATCATCAATCTTCAGAGAGTGTTTTACTTTTTCCTGAAACTCATCATCCTCTAGATAACGTTCATCAGATTTAGATTTTATCATGAATAAAAATGATTGCGGGTCTACAGGTATTTCTCCTCCTTTAATGCTCGCTACATCAACAGTCATACCGGCATCCTGAAACTCATAATATGGCACTGTCATTTCGGATCCAAAAACGCCAGTTGGGTCTCCAGTCGTTTCTCCAGGTGCGTTTAATACGCCGTGACTCGTCGTTATAATTAAAGCTTTCTTACCTTCCGAATTATATGTTTTCGAGTCTTTATAATCTGGATGTAATCCTGCTTGTTGTAAGATATTGGGCAGTAACAAAACAAGACTTACAAATGTGGCAAGTCCAATTCCACCACCTATTGCGATCTTCTTTATTAAAGATGAATTCCCAAAATAGAATTTGATAAAATAATAAGCAGAAAATATTCCTAATATTAAATGCAAAACAGCGCCTCCGGGATTATCAAATACACCTGCCAGAAAACTGGATAATATACCAATGAAGGCTGCAAAATTAAACACTAAAAAAACTGGCAAAAATGTCTTGACTAAATTCTCATCATCTCTTTTTCTCCACACTAGAAAAGCAAATACTGCTAAACCTAATGCAGCGGCACCATACATTCTTGCCATCGCTAAATGACTGGATTCGCCTGCTGCTAAATCAGGTACAATTTGAGGTACGAAGAACAAAATTAATCCGGCGACTAATTCAATGATAGCGGAGATGAGGATGAAATTTTTCATATACAAGTGTTAAGCGTGAAATGTCAATTTTGGATTAAATACTTTTGATTTTGATTTCATTTAGAGTTTGATGTAATGAGTGTGGTTGAAGCAGGAGTCTCGCCGATACGGTTGAGCCATGCATTGTTGGCGAAAAAGCCATCAACAACCACAAGCACTCTTTTCATTTTGATTTTATGGACAAAAAAAACATCGCCAAACAAATAAAAGGCAGGACCATATTTCCAATTCCACCAGGTGCTTGCCCAGCCGTCTCTATAGGTTTCCACATACTAATGAATAATCGTCCTGTCCACTCAAGGATCAAAAACAAATACATTAATGGAATTAGCGATTTATATTTAAGGGCAACAACTAGTTGAATAATACCGAACATTAATTGACTCAATCCCCAATATGAAAAAATAAGAATCACAGTTGCGGCGCCTGCTTCAGTATATGTATCTAAAGGAATAGTACCAATACTTTGAGCGCCGCCGTCATCTTTCAACATATGAATCAGACTACGCACCACAGTCACTGCTGTTATCAAATAGAAAAACCACAAGGCTATTTTGTGACCTCGATAATGATTATCTACAACTGTTGGTAAAATTTTATTCGTCATCAATTTAGTTTTAAGTGATAAAAATGTGTAGCAGCGCAGCCATAAGTCCAAGTGCTAATGCTACAGTAGTGTTTAATCCTCCCAATTGAAACCATGGATCAACAGGATAGGCAATGCTCTTACTTAAAGCCGCAAACTTCAATTCATGCTTTTCATGAAATGTGGCATGGATTAATATCTCCATAAAATCTCGTCGACTTCTGAATCGATTGATGCCTGATATCTTCCACTGTTCTGCATTCTCAATTCCAATTACATCCACAGATTTCCCAGCTACTCTTCCGTGAAAAATACCAATCCCTCCACGTTTAAACATCATCTTCATAAATGGCTTGTGATATGCGATCAGTATCTTACGAGATGAATCCCCTTCTTTAACTCCTTCCACTAAATCAGGTGTATCTTTTAATGATATACTATTCACCATGACAAAACTTTTGCCAGTATCATTCTCTAAAAAATCCCTTAAATCTTTTAAACCTTGAACCGATTTATTGCTATATTTTTCTAATTCATTTAGATAATAATCGACTTCTGATTTTGATAATGGTTTTCGAATGCCGACGTACCATAGCCAAAAGATGGCGTAGAGTATGAAGGCGGTGGTCCAGATAATAAATATTGTCATATCAAAGTTCAAACTCAAGTGTTAAGTGTCAAGTGCAAGTTCAAGTTCAGGTTCAAGTGCAAGTTCAAGTACAAGTACAAGTACAAGTACAAGTTCAAGCTCAAGTTCAAGTTCAAGTATCAAGTATCAAGCTCAAAGAGAATACAAAATAAGTATCAGTTTCTAGTTCACCTTTTAAGTCAAAATATTGGATCATTTCTCTTCTTTTATTTATTGAATATTTTGCTTTTTATTTTTAATAATGGTTGCGATTATTTTAATGAGTTGTTCTAATTCATTTAATATTGAATGTCTTTCTTCGGCATTGCCATATTGCACCTTATTTAAAATTTTGAGATTGACTCTTGATTCTTTTAATTCTTTCAAACTGATAGATAATTTGTTGATTTTATCTTTTACTGTATGCGTGCCTTGAGCTTCTCCAAAATTTAATGCTGAACTTCCTGCAGAACGCAATAGTTGATTTGCATAGTAATTTCCACAATAATCATTTGGTAATTTTTTACAGAAGAAAATAATATCTCCTGCAAACGACACCAAACGCTCTTCCAAGTCAAATGCTTTTTTAGTCATAACGTGTTCTTTATTAATATAAGATGTATAATAAGTTACTTCTCCTACTAATATCGAAAAACTCACGTCATCATAGTTTATACCTGAACTCAATTTTCTTAACTGACTAATCATATTTGAACTTACTCTAGTGTTTGAACTTGCACTTTGCTTTTGAACTTGACTCTTGAACTTGAACTTATAATGGATTCTTAACAATAAACTTATCCACCCTCTCCGCCATCACTTCCCCCAGATCTTCCTGAATAAAGTGATTCGCGTTTTCAAACTGATCGTGATCCTGGCCTTTCGCTCCTGGAACTTTATTGATCCATTTCTCCTGTATGCTTGCTTTACCTAATAATGTATCCTTTAATCCAATAAATGAAATAAAGGGCTTTTCGAATGTTTGAAGGCTTTCCCATGCTGGTAACTGCTGGCCAACTAAACCAACATTCATAGACGGTAAAGTCCGAGGACCTGCCATATATATAAATGAAGGAAATGGCGCATCATATGCAGCTAATTCTTCTTTCGTTAATGTAATGACTGTAGATTGCTGCATGATCGGTCCAATAAACTTTTTGGTGTTTTGGAGACAAAATAAAATCCAAGCCTGAAACATATCCGGCAAACCTTTCAACCAATATTTGGCAATGTCTTTAAAGCCACTAATCTTTGGATTGACAACGAGAGGATTTGGAATATATAAAGAATTCGTTTCCTCCGTCATTAAAGGTAGGTCACCGTTGGCTAAAACAACCCGTGCAAATAAATCCGGATTTTCACCAACCAATCTTGTCCCAATTAAACTTCCCCAATCTTGCACAAAGGCAGTTATATTTTTCAGTTCTAATTGATGAATAAAATCAAGGATCAGCTCACAATGTTTATTATAAGAATGAAATTGTTCTTTAATTGGTTTGTCAGATTTACCCATGCCGATCATGTCAGGTGCAATACATCGATAGCCTTTTTCTACAAGCAAAGTAATCATCTTTCGATATAGATAAGACCAAACTGGTTGACCATGTAACATTAAAATTATCTCTCCATCCTGAGGACATTCATCCAAATAATGCATACGCAAACCATCTATACTTATATAGTTAGTTCCAAAATCATAGCCAGGCAAATTGTCAAATCGATCTTCTGGTGTACGAACAAATTCAACGCCATGCTCTGTTTTGTGAATAGGCACTTCACTGTCCCAGAAGACCTCTGGCGGATAAGACGCAACTTCTTGAATCGTCCTAACACCTCCTTTTTCAAAGTCGATCTGAATTGGTGAAGGCACAACATTAGATACAATTTTCTTAAGGATCTTTGACATACATTGTTTTTAGAATAATCTGATAATACTCTATCGACATCGCTAACTTAGGATTTAAAACCTAATTATTACAATCTATTTGGTTATTTTATTTTTGTAGCTTTGAATAAAGTTTTTAAGCATATATGAAAAAGACCCCACTAAAGATATTGGAGAGTGCCCGTGTCCTATTCAATACAAAGGGTGTGAATAATGTCAGGCTTCAAGATATCGCAAAGCAAACGGGCATTAGTCCTGGTAATCTCTCTTACCACTACAGTACCAAGAAAGATTTAATAAGTGCTGTATTAGTTATGCTACAAGAAGCTACGAAAGACATGCGCGCAACAAATATGCACTCTCTTGAAACAGAAGACTACTTGGGCGTTGTCAAGAATTATTTACGATTTCAAATTGGGCATCGATTTTTTTACCGAGACATACTGGACATCATAAACCTAGTTCCTGAAGGAAAAGAAGTCTATGAACAATTAATGAACCAAGTCATAAGTTTCAGCAAAAATGGCTTATACTTAGCCGTCGGAAAAGGCTTACTAAAACCAGAACCAGAAGATGATAGTTTTCATTTCTTCGCAAAAAATGTATGGGCCATCTTAAACTCTTGGTTGATAGAACGTGAAGTCCTTGGTAAAGAAAAAGTGGGGATGGATGAGATCATGTTAGCCATATGGGAATACCACTATCCTTACCTGACTGAAAAAGGAAGGATCTTGTATCAAAAGGTGAAGAAACAAATACCGAAAATGGTTAAGGTGGAAATGGCGATTGATTAGACAAGTGTAAGTTCAAGCACAAAGTTCAAATTCAAGTATCAAGTTCAAGTATCAAGTTCAAGCATGCCTGCCGGCAGGTTCAAGTTCAATGGTCTGTATGTCAGCAAGTAGGATCAAATTTTCAAACGAAAGCTGTCCTTTATCAGAATGAAAAGCAGAAAAGTCAAAAATGAAAATATGATTCTCACACTTTAAAATGCTTCATTAAATGTAAGGTAAAAGTTGTACTCGCCGTCACCTCTTGCTACATCGAATCGCAATCCTGCTCTTGATTTTTCTATTAAATAATATCGCAAACCAATTCCATAGCTGAAAAATTCTTCATTTGCAAATGGTGATGACCAACTATCTGGCATAACATTGTAGGTATAAAATGCACTAGCTCTAAGTTTACCGACTAAAGGAAATCTTAATTCAGATTGATATGTGGCCATCTTGTAAGCGATAAATCGTCTATCATCAAATCCACGTGCTCGGCTCGAAGTAGATATATGTCCCACTTCGTAAAAGGGTGCCCCGGAGCTAGAATGGGTGATCCACAATTGATGTCCAAGTGTCCAGTTGTTTTTAAAGGGAGTAAAGTATCGCAAGTCAATGTCTAATTTTCGATAATCATAATCTGAAAAGAACCACTCCATACTTCCTTGAAAAATGACTTCGCCATAGAAACCACTGTAAGGAGCATTGAGATTGTCTCGAGTATCTACGAAAAAATTCAACTCATAATTGGACTTAAAACCTCCATCCCAGCCGACTGGCTTATTCGTTAGCAGTAGTCCATCCTCTTCTCTTTCCTTCATGTTGAAATTATCCATTCTGTAGCCAACACCCAAATTGAATATGCCAAGTATCTTTCTGGAATAACTCAAATTAAATCTTGGAAAATTCACCTTGTATTTTTCAAAATCCTCAGCCCTAGAATCTGCTCCAATCCCGAAGTAATTATATGAGTACCTATAATACCCCCACTCTCCTTTGAGACGATGTTTCCTCTGGTCAGCATAGAATTCAAAAGTACCTAGGATCTCTAGCTGATTCTTAAGAGTGTAGATTGCTGCAAATAGTAGCTGAGAAGGTCTCTCTTCTTCGGCCTGGGAAGATTTTTTAAATGATAAAATTCCTGTTGCTCCAAAGGCAAAACTGGTTTCTGGCAAATAGAATGCAACTGGCAGTATAGAGTTGTCCCATTCTAAGGAATCTCGTTCCATCGAGGCTTTCGCTGAGCTACTAGGATCTTGACTCTTTAGGCTCACAGGTATGATCAGCAAGCTTGTGACAATAAATAGTATGACGATACTGATCTTTCTCATAAATTAATTACACTTCCTGCTTACAAATCAATGTATTTCAATTCTCTTGATTTCAATAGGAAGACCCTTCGACTTTGCTCAGGGTCAATTTGGCTAATGATTTTGAAATCAAAACTTGTCCTGAGTGAATAAAAGGAGTCGAATGGATCAAGTCTCATTGACCTAAAATGACTCTGCGATTTTAAAATAGTAGTTGATCTTTTCATTGCCGACACCAAAATCCAGGCGAAGATTCAAATTTTCTTCTTCATCTACTAAAAATCTTAGGCCAATTCCTAAAGAAGTTCTTAGGGTTTCGAAATCAAATCCATCAAGTGAAGGTGCAACATCAGCTATTCCTACAAAGGCCACTGCGCCCCATCTATGAGATAATTTCTGTCTCCATTCTACCTGTGTAGCGATCAGATGCCGATCTGTATACCGTCCTTCAAAATAACCACGCATAATCTCATGACCGCCCAGTTGTCCCATCTCCTGCAGTGGGGTATCTCCTTGACTGAATTGTGAAAAAAGCTGAAAACCCAAAATACTTGATGGTTTTCCTAAGGGCTGTATAAAGTATCTGAAATCAAATTTAGTCAATTGGAAATTATGTGACGAACCTATCCAGCTACCATAAAATCCATGTGTCAAACTTATAAATGATCCTTCACTTGCATTCAATAAATTATCTCTGCTGTCATAGATCATCGCAAACTCTAGACCCGACGAAGTCGAACCTAATGCACCAGGCTGATCTATGCTTTCTAGCAAACCATTTGGCTGAGCTTCTACCTTGCTTATTTTATTAAATCGTATTCCTCCACCCAAAAAGAGGTATCTTCTGAATACGTTTTTTAGAAAGATAGGTTCTAATAGAATTTGGCTGTAATTGAATTCCTCTTCATTTGATTTAGGTGTATCGGGACCTATTCCAAAAAATAGACTTGGAAATGATTGAATCCTGATATTACCTGTGAGCATGTATTTTTCTTGAGGTGAGAAGATCTCAAACCCTGAGAAGAAAAGATACTTATTCTCTATGGTGTACTGTGCAGTCAGAGGCAGATTAGATGTTCTAGTCTCATCTCCAGAACCTCTCATCTTGAAAAGGCCTTTCATACCTACCCCGATACTGAGATTCGTCTCTGGAGCATAAGAAATTACAGGTGTAAAGATCGCCTTAGCTGGGTAGATACTACTATCTTTTTTGACTGCTCTATTATTAGGATGCAGAGTAAGAAATTCAAGAAGTTTATTTTGTCCTGCAAGTCCAGTAACAAAGAACATTAATAGTAGTGTGAGTGATACCCTAAGGCTTGTTGTCATAGGCGATTTAAGTTTTAAACGCACGCGCGTACGCTACTATTATTTATCTGGTCTGATTTACTTGGTTAATTGCATTTTTTATGATGGTTTGATGGTTTATTTTTGATCCACCAATTCCATTATCAAACATTTCTAAAATTTTAATTTATCATTGGTGAACTCGGTAACAATCTAGCAATTAAACAATCACTCTTAATTCTGCCAATAAGCAAATTCATCTTCCTTTGTTTTTGATTCATTCAAATGTTTATCTATATGAACAGGTGACGACAGGGCGCCATCCCAAATCGGCTTGGCTTGTTCTGCTAAAAAGGCAGTTAATATGTTCGTTAAATCATTTAATTTATCGGGAGCACTATTAGTTAAATTATTTTGCTCTGTTGGGTCGGTAGACAAATTAAAAAGCCACTTCTTTTTTTGTTGTTGATCCCAGAGTAGTTTCCAATCGTCTTTAATGACTTGAGAAAACGTTCCATTTTTTGTAAATAAGGGACGTGCAGGACTACCTGCTTTTGTTCCAGATAAATACGGTAACATATTTGTCCCATCCAACTTTCGATCATTTGGTAATGGTGCTCCAGCCAAATTTGCTGCTGTGGCGAAAATATCTATATTGGAAATCCGTCCTTCATAGACTTGTCCTGCAGGAATACTATCTGGATAATTGACTATAAAAGGAACATGAATCCCTCCTTCAAATAGCGACAACTTCCAGCCTCTAAATGGTTTATTGACATCAGGCAAACCTACATAATGGGGCGCACCATTATCACAAGTAAAAATGATAATCGTATTGTCGTCGATTCCATTATCTTTTAATGCTTGACGGACCTTGCCGACTCCTCTATCCACCGATTTCACCATGGCTGCTTGTACTCTTTCGGTATGATCTTCAATATACGAAAGCGCATCATAATCAGACTTTAATGCTTGGAGAGGCGTATGCACGGCCCAATAAGCGAGATATAAAAAGAAAGGTTGATTTTTATTTTTTTCAATCACCTTGACCGCTTCGTTTGTAAAGTAATCTGTCAAATGTCCGTCTGGCTCAAAACGTCCACTATCGTTAAACTCTACAGCATATGGAAGATTAGCCCAGAGAAATTTATCGATTGGGTCAAACGGAAGCTTTGCATTCACCACATTGGGATCATCTTCTGGGAGGAAAAAACCTCCAGATTCCAGCCACAAACTTTCATCGAAGCCTTGATTTTGTGGTTGGAATTTATCTGCTCCACCAAGATGCCACTTGCCTATATGTACCGAGTGATAGCCTTGCGGTTTTAATAGTTCTGGTAAAATGATTTCGGATTTGGGCAAACCCATCGTAGAAACTTCCGGTAATTGCTCATCCACTTCTGCATCGTAAATTGGAGAAGGATCCTGATCTTCACTCATTCCAGCAATCAATTTCCCAAAACCTTTTGATGTTGGTGTATACTCAAATCCAAACCGTGTCGAATTTCTGCCTGTCAATAAGGAAGCTCTCGACGCAGCACATACTGCGGTGGTCGCATATCCATTCCGACACAACACTCCATCAGCAGCGAGCTGATCAATATTTTGTGTTTTGAATTGTCCATTGCCCATACCACCACCATAACTACTGACTTCATTGAAGCCCATATCGTCAACTAGGATAACGATCACATTTGGTTTATTAGAAGTTCGTGTTGCTGGCCCATCTTGCCATACTACCTCTTGATTGGGTCCAGTTGGATTTTTAATACTTGCAATGATGCCTGGCATCTTGTACCAATTATACTTAAACCAGATGCCGCTTGCTATTCCGAGTAGCAATAAAATGCCAAGTGCTATTAAGAGCTTTTTTTTCATCTTTGCTTTGAGTAGCAATGTAATATTTTGAAATTGAAAATTATAGTGATTTAGGTTTTAAAACCTATTTATTGTAAATGCAAGTGTCAAGCCTGCCTGCCGGCAGGCAGGTGCAAGTGTCAAGTTCAAGTGTCAAGTTCAAGTGAAAGGAGCAATTGCTCTTGTGCTTGGCACTTTCACTTGCTTCGCTATTATGAAAATATTGCTTCTGAATTCATTTATTAGTTAAAATCATAGGTTAATGTCACCATTGATCTTCTGCCAATTTTGGGCATGCCTGGAAGTGTTGATTGAATAACTTCCACTTATATCATTCACACCGGCATCTGTAGTACCTTTGAAAAGTACGTTAGCTCCAATTAAAGGCTCTCCTGTATTCGCATCAATGACAGTCCCGCCAATTGTTATTTGCGCTTGAAGATCGATTATAAGAAATGATAATAGTAGTATAGTGATGCTAGTGGTCTGTCAGATAAACTTTACCAATAATTATATTTAAATCCTAATAGATTAGTTTATAATTCCTAATTTATAATGCATATTTAGTATTCTGTCATAAAAATGAGCTTTGAAGTTCAATTTCAAGAGTCAGATGAAAGTGGCAAGAATTAAAATTGGCTTGAACTTGTAGTTCCACTTGTTGCGCAACATTTTTGGATCGCATTCCTTGCTGAGAGGCATCCTCATAATGCGGGGTTTTACAATAGACCAAAATCCAATGAAATCCGTTTAGTATGACATGAAGTATTTAGTGATATTCTTCGCATTCAAGATCATTATTCTAGCCAGCTGTGCAAACAGCATGCAAAAAATAACTTCTGAAAATGAAGGTCTGATCTACGAATATTTTGTTGATGATGAAGGGCAGAAGCAAGGAGAATACATCTTAAAGCATCCAGACGGGTATATACTAGAAAAAGCAAGCTATAAGAATAATGTTCTTGAAGGCAGACGTATGTTATTTTATGGCAGCGGCAGCCCAGAGTTGATCGAGCATTATAAGAATGGATTGTTTCATGGCATCTATACATCCTATTATGAGAATGGTAGTAAAAAGTATGAGGTGCTTTATGAAGACAATGTTATGGTGGGGACATACACAGGCTACTTTACATCTGGAAATAGAAAAGAAGAGGTTACATTTGCGGACAATGAAGAAAATGGCGCATTTACTGAGTATTATGAAAACGGTCACAAGAAATGGGAAGGCACCTATAAGAATGGAGAAAATGAGGTTGGCCTCTTACTTAACTATAATGAGAATGGTGAGCTTATCAAGAAGATGATGTGTGATGAGCAATCCGTATGTACAACGATCTGGTCAATAGACAATCAATGATTCGCGGTTTATTTAAAGTCTTGGTTTTTATGTTTCTTGCCTCTGCTGCTCATGGGCAGATCGGAGGGCAGCATTCATTTGAGTTTTTGAATTTAGCACAGTCTTCTAGAACCACGGCTTTGGGCGGCGCACTGATCAGCGTGATCGATAATGACATCACTTTAGGTCTTGCCAACCCCGCTCTCCTCAATCAGCAGATGCATACAGAGATTAGCTTCAACCATAATTTTCATTTTGCTGATATCAATCATGGATTTGTCAGCGCGGGCTATCATCACTCTAGATCAAAAACGACCTTTCAGCTTGGCTTCAATTATGTGAATTATGGCAATTTCACTAGAGCCGATATTCTTGGAAATATTGAAGGTACTTTTGACTCAGGTGAAACGGCCATAACGATTGGTGCCGGTCGGGCTCTCAATGAGCGTATACGCGCAGGCATCAATCTAAAATTGGCTAACTCCACATTTGATATTTATCGGGCATTGGGAGTAGCCGCCGATGTGGGCTTAAGTTATCATAACCCAGAAACCAATCTCACGGTTGGCGTCGTCGCGAAGCATATGGGCTCAGTGCTCAACAGTTATACAGCTACGAATGAATCCCTTCCCTTTGATTTTCAACTTGGCCTATCTAAGCGGTTTAAGCATTTACCATTTAGGCTAAGCATCACAGCGCATAATTTACATCAATGGCAACTCCGCTTAGATGCAGCGAATCAACAAGATCAAATCAGCTTTTTAGGTGGAGAAGTCATTGAAGAGAGTCAGTTCAGTAAAGGGCTCGACAATCTGTTCAGGCATTTTATTTTTGGTGGAGAATTTTTAATTGGGGAACAAGAGAATTTTAGAATCCGCTTGGGATACAATCATATGCGGAGAAAAGAATTGAGTGTTTCAGAATTCAGAAGTTTAGGCGGCTTATCTTTTGGTGTAGGCTTTAAGGTCAGTAAATTCAGGATAGATTATGGTCTTGGGTATTATCATCTAGTCGGCGCTGCCAATCATCTTTCTTTTTCTATGAATTTGAATTCCTTTAGTAAAAAAATCTAAAGAAGTCATTTAAGAATATATTGTTAATTATTTTGCATGTCATTGATCCTTAATCCTTCTGCTTTTTCTCGATCCATAGCTTAGGCTATGCATCTCCAAAAGAGCATCGTCTAAAGAATCAAGCACATACAAACTAGCTTAACATACATTTTTAAATCACTTCTATGCGTTCTGCTCTTGTTTTTTCCATCTGTTGTATAGTTGTTTTACAATCGTGTAAGACCGGACAGCTATCGCAAAATCAATCCTCAACGCAAGAGCTTGTTTCAGACAATGAACAGCTGTTTAATTTGATGTCTAAGTTTGAAATTGACAACCAAGTTTTTACCGGTCTTATAATCACAGATGCTGAGTCAGGTCAAACACTCTTTTCACATCATGAAGATAAATTCTTTACGCCTGCATCCAACACAAAATTATTTACTCTCTTAGCGGCACAGCACTATCTCTCTGATTCTATCCCTGCACTTCGCTATGCAGCACAAGGTGATAGTTTGATTATAAGAGGCACAGGAGATCCAACATTTTTGACTAAGAATGATGTCGACAGCGTGGCGTTTCATTTTTTGCAACAGCGCGAAGAGACGATTTATCTAGATCAAGCTCATATGACTGCTGGCCGATTTGGCTCGGGATGGTCTTGGGATGACTATGCCTATTATTATCAAAAAGAAAATTCGAGTTTCCCCATCGCTGGTCAAGCCACACGCATTACAAGTGATCCTGATAGTTCAGATTTTATGATTACTCCGGAGTTTATGACTTCATTCATAACCAAAGATATAACGCAGTCACATTTTTTGTCGAGAGCAGAGCATTCGAATCGGATCACCATAAATCCTGTCCATCAACCAACATATGCAAGAGAATATGAAGTGCCGTTTTATCAAGATTCAAGTGTGACAGTCGGTCTACTTAGTCATCTTTTGCAAAAAGAAGTCAATCAACTCGAAGGGTCAGATGACTTTTTATTTGAGACTTTGTATCATCAAAACAGTGATTCGCTTTATAAAGATCTCATGTTATTGAGTGACAACTTTGTGGCTGAGCAGTTACTCTTCCTCATCGGCAGCGAGCTTGATATGGAACTTAATACCAGAAAAATCATTCGTAAGCTCCTTAGTGAGCCAGCATTTGCGGGCATACCAGATCGGCCGCGCTGGGTGGATGGTTCTGGATTATCTAGGTATAATCTGATGACACCGAGATCGATGATTTGGGTCTTGGAGCGACTTGATTCGCATTTGACAGAGTCAGCTATTAAAAACTGGTTTCCGTCAGGGGAGCATCTTGGAACACTTCCAAAAGAACTTGAACATCTTAATCTCCATGCGAAGACGGGTACGCTGAGCAATAACTTTTGCCTAAGTGGATATCTCGATACAGCAAGTGGTAAGCGGCTGCATTTTAGCTGGATGAATAATCACTTTATGGTTTCTAAATCTAAGCTTGCTGGCGAGATGGCTAGGCTTTTGGGCTTTGTTCAGGAGCGGTTTTAAAGATTAAGAAATGAAAGAAATCAACTATACCTAATACTCTCTGTACGCATCTTTCACAATTTACAATGTCGGCTCGATCGTAAATTTAATTTTAGTGTCTAAGGCTCTAAACACTTTAAGTATTTTTTCAAACCTTGCATTTGTAAAACTGTTTTCAATTTTGGAAATCTGAGCCTTTTTAACTCCTATGAGGTCTCCCAATTGTTCTTGGGTCATATTTTTTGATTTTCTCAGTTCTTTAATCTTATGCCCAAGTATGTCAAGTCTAAGTTCTTCTTCAAAATCTTCCCGTTGCTTAGTCCCTAGTTTACCAATGTGTTTATCAACTAATGTGTCAATGTAAACTGTCTTCATTTTTCTATTTGACATATCAAAGGTTTAAATACTCTTTTCGAATTTGTTCTGTCTTTTTAATTTCCTTTTTAGGGGTTTCATTTGTCTTTTTTACAAACCCATGTGACCAAATGACCAGAACATTTTTATCACCACTTTTATCCCAAAAGGCTAATCATCTAATTGTTTTTTTATTGTATCGAGTTCGAAACTCCCATACATGTTCATTAAGTTTCTTGAATAGTTGAACATCTTGCACTTCTTGAGACTTTTTTATGTTGTACAGTACTTTTATTCGAGTATTGCTATCAAGCTTATCAATGAATTCACTTGCTTCCTTAAGCAATTCTACCTCAAATCGCATTTGTTCTTTGTTATCTAGCCAATTTATATGTTTCCTAATTAAGAAACTAATTTGAAGTTAATTTTTATGTTTAAACGTATTCGCTTATTTCTTATGGATAAGTAATAAGAAGATAGCCTTCTCTATTGTCCCTTTTCCTACTTGTTCAACTCATGTCTAGTTTTAAGATCACTGAATACGCAAACCAGATCGTATCTTAGATTAGAATGAGAATAATGTTCACCAGTCAGCAAGTATCAAATACAGCATATGAATTTCGGACATAAACAATTATACATAAATGGCGAGCTAAGAGAGTCTTCGACCAATAATACGGTTGATATTATATGTCCAGGTGACGAAACGACGATTGCCAGCATCGCTTGGGCTGATACATCAGACACACAAGATGCCTTGGTGTCAGCTCAACAGGGTTTTGAATATTGGTCTGCCTTGTCCATTGACGACAGACAAAGCTGGATGAAAAAACTCAGACAAAAGATTATAGAACATCGCGACCTCTTACGAGAAAGCATCATGTATGAAATGGGTAAAGTGTGGGCAGGTACTGATGAGGATTTGACAAGTATCATCGACTCATTGGCTTACTATGCTGACGAAGTGAAAAACATAAAAACAATAGAATTAGTCGATAAAGAAGGGACTCATCAACATGAAATGCTTGCTCAGCCGATTGGCGTAGTGGTTGCCTTTTTATCATACAATTTCCCTCTGTTAAATTTGGGCTTTAAATTAGGTCCCGCCTTGGCGTCAGGTTGTAGCATCATCATTAAGCCTTCAGAATTTTCTCCGCTTTCCGCGTACATCATCGGAGAGTTGTGTGCAGCGATTGAATTTCCTAAAGGTGTTATTAATATTCTGTGTGGCGATGTTGAGCATGTAGGAGCGCCGCTCTGTGAGAGTAAGATACCGAAGTTAATCACCTTAATCGGTTCTACAGAGACAGCTAAAAAACTAATGATTCAAGGTAGCAGCTCTTCCTTAAAACGCTATAGTATGGAGTGCGGCGGTAACGCTCCGTTTATTGTTTTCCCAGATGCTGATATTAAAACAGCTATTGCTCATGGTACAGCATTAAAGATTGGGAATGCAGGTCAAATTTGTGTAGCGCCAAATCGATTTTTCATTCATACGGACATCATTGATACATTCGTAGAAGGGCTAGAAGATAACTTTAGTAAGATCAGCATTGGGTTTGGACAAGAAAACAATCCCGATATGGGACCATTGGCAAATAAACAATCAGTTGAAAAAGTGCATGGCATCGTTGAAGAAGCAAAAGCGCAGGGAGGAAAGCTTGTGCAAGGCGGAAAGCCAATCGACCGAAAAGGCTATTATTATGAACCAACAATTATTTTATTTGAAACTAATAATGCAGCTGTTCTTCAACAAGAGGTATTTGGGCCAGTTGCGTTTATTATGCCGTTCTCTTCTACACAGGAAGTATTGACATTGGCAAATAATACGAATGCTGGACTGGCATCCTATGTGTATACTCAAGACAAAGACAGAATCCAATATTTTAAAGACCAGTTAGAGTTTGGAGAAATTCATGTCAACGGCTTCAAATTTGATATTTATTTGCCACATGGAGGCATCAAAGATAGTGGTAGTGGAATAGATTGTTCGCCTTATGCGCTTGATGAGTATTTTATTCATAAGCGGGCGACTCAAGCCATAAACATATAATTAAGGCATGTATTCTAAACATCAAGAAACACAGATTGCAATCATCTCCTTTGGGTTAATTATGCTGGTATGTAGCTTACTCACATCGTGTAAGCCACAGCCTGACAATAAGAATACTGCTAAAGATACAGGAGCTTTCCCATTTACCCTGCCTGAATCAAAACCAAATCGAGATATGAGCGCTGCGATGAATCGAATCTATACAGATTATGAATCGCCGCGACCAGAAAACAATGAGTTGTTTAGCCAATTTAAATATACCGAACTCATTGGCTTTGATTACCACGATCATGATGGCACAATTTCAAGAAGAGACCCTTCAAAAATACTGCTTCATAAAGGTAAATATTATGTGTATTACACACATCGCCACACACCTACCCCACCGCAAGGTCATGCCAAATCAAGTGATGTGATCCCTTCTGCGGATTGGGATCTTGCAGAAATCTGGTATGCAACATCTACTGACGGATTTACCTGGCAAGAACAAGGAGTTGCCATACAAAGACCCGAAAAACCACTTGTTGGCTGGCGATCAGTTACGACAACGGATATATTAGAGTGGAAAGGGAAATTCTATTTGTACTATCAAGGCTTTATGGAGGCCAGTGGTAAGCGAGGAGATGATTGTCCGGTGGCCTTATCCTATGCCGATTCGCCTGATGGACCTTGGACGCCTCATCATAAAATCATAATTCCGAATGGTAGCGAAGGCGAGTGGGATCAATATTCGATTCACGATCCCTATCCGCTAGTCCACGATGATAAAATCTACTTGTATTACAAATCAGATTTTGGAGAAAAGGGTAATCTTGTGCGCATGCAAGGTTTGGCCATCGCAGATAATCCGCTGGGGCCATTTGTTAAACACCCCTTAAATCCAGTCATCACGTCTGGACATGAAACCTCTTTGTTCCCATTCAAAAAAGGTGTAGCAGCTTTAGTGTACAAGGATGGCCCAGAACATAACACGATTCAATATGCTGAAGACTGGGTCAATTTTGAAATCGCCTCTATCTCAGAATTAATGCCTTACGCTGCTGCGCCATATGTCTCTGATGCCTTTACGAACACGACTGATGGCAGAGGGATTACATGGGGATTGGGTCATTTTATTAATGTGGCTACTCAAGACAAATTTCACTCGATGCTTGTTAGATTTGATTGCGACTTAAGTCAGGATGTACATGATCCCCAAATGAAAAAACATCGTGTCAATCATAAGCCAGATGTCTATTATCGACAAGGCTTAAGTAAAACTCAAGTGGATCGTATCTCGGAAGAAAACAATAAGCTATTGATGAGTCAATGAATAGTCTGAATAACACATAAAATAATGACATCAAGACTAAGCTATAAATCGATGCTTTTTATAGGACTAGCATTAGCTATTTCATGTTTTTTGAAATGTGATTTGACAACTACGTCCTCTGAAGAACCTAAAACACCGAACATCATATATATCATGTCCGATGATCACGCCGCTCATGCGATTGGTGCCTACAATCAGCGATTGGCAAGCGTCAATCCGACACCAACCTTGGACAAGCTAGCCAATGAAGGCATGTTATTTACCAATGTGTTTTGTACGAATTCCATTTGCACACCGAGCCGAGCCACTATTTTAACAGGGCAGTATTCGCAGACAAATGGTGTTCTTGATTTAGATGGCAGCCTACCCGAAGCACGTCAATATTTACCAACAGAATTAAAACGCCTTGGCTATCAAACTGCAGTGATTGGCAAGTGGCATTTAAAAGAAGCTCCAGAAGCATTTGATTATTACAATGTTTTACCTGTACAAGGCAACTACTTTGATCCTATTTTTTACACTCGCGAAAAAGCAGATACTAGCTATGTATTTAATTTTCGCAACGGCATTAAAAGAGAAATCAATGTAAGTCAATACACAGGCCATTCATCTGATGTCATAACGGACTTAAGCTTGGATTGGCTGGAACATAAAAGAAAAAAAGACCAAGCCTTTTTCTTAATGCATCAATATAAAGCACCACATGATCATTTTGAATATGCCCCTCGATATGAAGACTATCTTGCCGACACATTTATTCCTGAACCCGCTAGTCTGTATAAGCAAGATCAATTTGGATCAGAGGCTGTCAGAGGAAAACATGATTCATTAATCCATCAAATAGGCACGTCAATTTCTGACCGCCATCTTCACAGAAATTATACACAGTACTATAACATTGAGACAAAACCCAGAGACAAAGCAACATCAGAGGCCTATCAAGAATACACGAAAAGATACCTAAGATGTGTCAAAGGCATAGATGATAATTTAGAGAGATTATTCGCCTATTTAAAAGAAAACAACTTATGGGAAAATACGATCATAGTCTATACCGCGGACCAAGGCATGATGCTTGGCGAACATGACTATATGGACAAGCGCTGGATGTATGAAGAATCCTTGCGCATGCCATTCATCATTTCCTATCCAAAGGGAATACAAGCTGGTAGTCAATCAGATTTATTAATCAACAATACTGACTTTGCACCGACTCTCATAGAATTAGCAGGCGGACAAACACCCTCCTATATGCAAGGCAAAAGTTTTGCAAATACGCTAAAAGGCAATTCAGAATTGGAATGGAGAGAAGCAACGTATTATCGCTATTGGATGCATCTAGTCCATCATGACGTCCCTGCACACTTTGGGATACGGACTAAAGATTACAAACTAATTTATTATTATGCTGATCATTACAAACCTGAAAAAAATGGTCAAAAAACGATGAACTGGCAAGCTCAATCGTTCACCATCCGACCTACTCCTGTTGCATGGGAATTCTATGATTTAAATAAAGACCCAAAAGAACTCAATAACAGGTATGAAGATGAAGCATATCAAGATACAATTGCACATTTAAAAAGGAAGTTAATTCGATTGCGCAACGAGCTCAATGAAACAGATGATCGCTATCCACATCTGAAAAAAAGAATTGAACGTCACTGGAATTTATAATTATCAAAGATCAGATCACCTGACTATACTTTTCCAACACCTCTTCATGTAAGTCAAAGCCTAATCCTGGCTTATCCGAAATCGTAAATTCACCATTCACAAAAGTCATATCCGACGAGGTCAGTTCTTCTCTTAGTTTATTTTCTGTCCTGTCATACTCAATCAACGCCATCGGAGCCATCATTCGACCTGGCAGCAAATCAAGATTCGCAATAAAATGAGCTGCAGCCGCAAGGGCAATCCCAGTGCCCCAAGTATGTGGCACGATCTCCACACCATACACTGATGCCAATGTCGCTATACGCTTTGCCTCTGTCAGTCCTCCCGTCGCACAAATATCCGGCTGTGCTATATCAACAGCGCGAGCTTGAAATAAACGCTGAAACCCAAAGCGTAAATATTCACATTCTCCACCGGCAATCGGAATACTCGTCTTTTGCCTGAGCTCTGCATACTGATTATAATATTCAGGAGATACCGGTTCCTCAAACCAAGATATGTTATACTCTTCTACAGCCTTCGCTAAAGCAATGGCTTCTCTAAGATTATAGGCATGATTCGAATCAATCATCAATTGGACATCTCGACCAATCGCTTGTCGAACCGCTTTGACATATTCAATATCTTGCTCCACGCCAAGCCCCACTTTCATTTTCATGGCTTTATAGCCGAGCTCCGCATAACGTTTTGCTTCATTCGGCAATGACTGACTCAAATCATCCCGATCATTAAAATACATGCCTGTCGCATAAGGAATAATCGAGTCTCGCTTTTTGCCGCCCAGCAATTGATGGACTGGCTGATCTAAAACCCTGCCTTTCAGATCCCATAAGGCGACATCTATTGCACTCATCGCAGAGACCAACACGCCACTCCGCGAAAAATCCAAAGTCCTCCGATACATAACGCCCCAAATCGTCTCGGTCTCCAATGGATTGAGATCCATGATATATTGTGAAAGATGTTCAATCCCTGCTTTAATGATTGTCGCCGGTCCATACCCTTCACCCCAGCCCACATGACCTGAGTCACTTGTAATTTTGACAATACATATGTTGCGCTCCGAATAGGCCCATTGAGAAAAATAAAAACTGTCTTCCAATTTATCCGTTAATATGTAAGTCTGTATAGCTGCGATCTTCATAAGCTAATAAATCATTTAATGAGTAGTGTAAACTTAATTAAGCTCAGACAACATGTGCCTTGCCCAAGCATGTCCTGGATTATATTCGATAGTCTTACTAAAATATTCGATGGCTTTATTTTTATCATTCCCGCTAAGCTCAGTCAAGCCTAATAAATAATTTGCCCGTGCCATTCGCTTATTCTCATTGAGATTGCCACCAAACTTGGAGAAAAAATCTATCTCTTCTTTCTTCTTAAGTAATTTATTTCCCTCTTCCTTCATCTCCTCTACCAAGGATTTTGATTTCTCTTTTTCACCAAGCTGCCTTAGCGCCATCGCTTTTTGATAATTATATTCTGCACTCTTCACCTCAATAGCAGTTGATTTTCTGTAAGACTCATTAGCCTTTTCTTTGTTGCCTAGTTTGCTATAGGCTTGTCCTTGCAGATAAAATATTTGTGCTCTTCGTTCTGATTTCTCATCTCTGCCTATCGATTGATTTTCTGGATATAGATCTGCAGCCTCAAAATCAGACAGTGCCAGCGACCAATTTTTTTCGTTCAAATATTTCATCCCTCTCAGTAACATTGCATCCACATAGGTATCATGTAAATTACCTCTGCCTTCTCGTCGATTGAAGTAATTATTCGTGAGGATATCTATTGCATTATCATACTCACCCATCGCTATAGACACTTCTGCTTCTTTGATTAAAGGGGCCATATGTTGAGTAATGACGTCATGATTTGTGTTTAGCATTTTATATCTTTTATCAATGGGTGCACCTCGTTGCTCATAGAGCTCATCCAACTCTAAAAAATATCTAGGTTGATTAGGATCGTGGCTAATCGCTTGTTCATAATAGTTGATAGCTGTTTCGATATCTTCATTCGTTTGATAGTAGCCCCAACCTAGATTTCTTAGCGCAATTGACATGCTCGGATCGGTCGCAACTGCCTCTTCCCAATGTTGAATTGCTTTTTCTGGTTGTTTGTCATATAGAATATTACCTAAATAATAACTTGCCTTTGCATCTGAGCTATCATAGCTTAATGCAGTTTCAAATATCTTTCTTGATTCGTGACGAAATGGGAAACAATAATCTGTAGAGTGTAGAGCTCCATTTTTAAAATGCTGCATTGCCATGATTTTATCACCAGACAGATCAGCAAGATATCCTAGGTAATAATGTATCGTCGGATACTTGGCAAGCTTATCATTATTTGAAATGGCTGCTGATGACAATATCTCATTTGCTTCTTCTAGTAATCCTGCATTCATATAGCCTACTGCTAATTCAAGATAGGACTCTGGATTGTCACGCATCATCAGTTTGAGATTATCACTTTCCTGATTGTTATCTTTTAACAATGTGATTTCGTTGTGTCCCCAAAAGTTGAGGATATCTTTATCAAGAACGTCATCAGCGACAGCCATAGCCTCTTCAGCTTTGCTCATTTTTCTGAGCAGGCTTGTTTTGAGATTGAGCGCATTTAGATTAGATGCGTTCATGCTCAATGATCTATCTAATTCAATTAAGGCTTGGTCGAGTTCATCTCTAGATGTTGATATTTGTGCCAGGTGAAAATAGGCTGCAGAGGAGAAATCATGATCCCAAGCAGCACGATATAGTGTATCATATGCGGCCTCCGTTTTGCCTTGGGCTTTTAGGATTAATCCCAGATGATAGAAGGCTTCACATTCACGAGGTCGGGTATAATTTTTTGTTAGTCGTACCAAGGCTTTTCTGAAATAATTTGCTGCTTCATCATAAGCGCCCTTTTCTTTTAAGATGAGGCCCATCTGCGTATTCGTTCGCGTATCTAATGGATCCCTTTTCAAGGCTTGCTTAAAGTAGTCTTGCGGATCGATACGAGCGTTGTGAAATTGTTTGATGCGCAATCCAGTTAAATATAATTCTTCAATGCTAGCTATGTCAGTTGGTTTTTGTGGTGGGCTGACTTCCTCAGGTAAAGGAACATCCCTGTCAATTTTTTCAGGACGGTAACTTAAAAGTAAATTTTCATTTTGATCGTATAAGGTTAACTCAAGTTCAGTTTCATCCGCAATGTCACTTACTTTGACTGTGTGGCTAAAGGGATGGGCTGGTGATATATCTATTTGCTTGTCAAAAATAACCTTGTCACTGTTTTTGAGTTCGAGCCTGGCGTTTTTGTGCTCGCTTGTGGTGTTTGCGGCTAGCCGTATCTCCTGAGGTGACGAGGTGGACAGCGTGAGCAGGCCATTGAGAGTGGCAGTAGAGGCACCTTGAGATTCTCGCATGGGGTACCAGTATTGCTTAAATGCTTTGACTTCATAAGGTTTAATCCAACTGTAATCGGGTTGGTTATCTGAGTAGGCGCCTGACATGACTTCAGCATAGGGTCCATCATTATCGGTCAGGACCTTGGTGTCCCAAATCGAATTATTCCCCCATTCCCAAAGCTTCGCTCCCTTGACGATATGAGGATTGCCGACTAGCATAGTCCCTGCTTTTTTTCCGTGATCATAGCCTGCTAAAAAGCCTTCCTTGATATCATGTGCAAAGAGGGAGTTGGGGCCTGGATGATTTTTCCACCAGCTCGCATCTATATTATTTTCGTAATAGCTATTACCACGGTAGGCTTCCTTTGTGACTGGCCAATGAGCAAAACTATTTTTAGCGTGAAAGACGGCAACATTTGTACTCGGTGGGAAGATGACTTGGTAATCATCATTGACGTGAGTCGCCACATTCGCCCAATATAAAATTGAATTTGTATTCTCCGTGCTATTGATCATGCGACCATCGAGTTCTATGTACGACTTGCCTGGAAAAAGAGTGATACCGAAGGTCCACTTCATTCTGTGACGCAGTTCTGTCTCTCCAAACCATAATGTAGCGCTACCATCTTCGTTTTGTGTCATGGTGTAATCGACTGGCATATTGGTGGTTGCTCGATGATGATGAAAGACGCAAAATTCGATTCCGCCAGAGATCCATGCACCGAGCATGCCGATGTGGGCTGGCTTTATAACATGTTGTCGATAAAAGATTTCATAGCCATTTGTCTTGTCTGTCGCATAGAATAATCGGCCGCCTATCTCTGGAAGTATACACAGCTTGATGTACTCATTTTCAATGTAAACTGCTTTGTACGATTTATTGCTTTTTCTGTTTGTGAAATCATCTTCCAAAGGGTAAGGATACAGGACGCGGCTCGCTCCTTGGTAAGAATCATTTTTGAAAAACATTGGATTTTTTTCAGGTGGATCCACGTGATAGGTAGGCAGAACTAATTCTTCCTCCCATATATTCACTGTTCCCACTTGTGAGATGAGTTGAGTAGAAATGGAAATTACTAAAACAACAGTCAGGTAAATTAAATATTTAGCATTCTTGTAAAAACTCATGATGACTAAATTTATATTTCTAATAATCCTATCATTTAATAAAGCCGAGTCATTCTGAACTCGATTCGGAATCTGCCATTTTGAGATCCTGAATCGAGTTCAGGATGACAGTTCAACGTGTAATATGTTTTACATACCAGAAATTGATCCAGTTCGGCATAACGTGATTCATTTTATTTTCATTCGTTTTATAATTCTTTATTCCTCTTCGTGACATCAAAATATTGATGTGCTGAATTATTATTAGCAACAATAACTGCGGCTCCTTCTTTCATTTTTAAATAGCACAAATGTCTGACGTCACCATCCGCAAAGAATCCAGTATCCGTAAACTTCATATAATTAAAGCCTCCATCTTTTTTACCCTTTAGAAAAATACCAATACCAGCATCTGCGCGGGTTGTTTCTATTTCTGACATGTGGTTATTACCGGCCATTAATAAATCTATTATCCCATCCCCATCAAGATCTTCAGCGAGTATGCTATTAATCAGACATTGTTGAACACTATTTCCGAAAGGCGTAAAACTAAAGCCTGCACTACCTTCATTATAAAAAATCCCAGACCTGAATTCTCTAGCTTCATAATGCAAAGCTGATTTAATACCAGGTCCAATAATATCCGCCAATGCATGATTTGCAAATTCATTATAGGAACCTATTTTACTGGCTAGATGTGGCATCTGTTGTGCGGTGCAGCTCTTACCTCTGACTGGCACTTCTATTTCATTATAATACTTGGCTAGAAAAATATCCACTGTTCCATTGTAGTCAAAATCATTTGTATAGACATGAAACGGTTTTTCAGGAGACGCATGAAATTTATAATTTAAACCTAGATTACCGGCTACAATATCTTGATCTCCGTCTTGATCTATATCGACAAGGTTAATTGTATTCCACCAGCCAGTAGATTCATGCAGTTGAGGATAGTTGTCAGATCGAATGAGTTGTCCACCATCATTTACAAACAATTCAATACCCATCCACTCACCTGTGACTAGTAAGTCAAGATCATCATCATTATCAATATCAGCCCATGAAGCATCCGTTACCATACCTATTGATTCTAAATCCTCAGCTAGACTTTGCGTAGCTATCTTAAACGAGCCATTTTGATTGACAAGAAGATAACTCATTGGCGTATAGGGATACTTACCTGCGACGACCCGACCACCCACAAATAAATCTTGATCTCCATCATGATCAAAATCTGCAGCTTTCACCACAGAGCCAGCCGTGGCCATCATGGGCAGCTGCCCTCGTGATTTGGAAAATATTCCATTGCCATCATTTATATATAAGCGGTCTTCTAAAAGTCGTGAACCTTCTCTGAATTCATAACTACCACTTGTGACATACAAATCTAAATCGCCATCATTATCGGCATCAAAAAAGCATGCGCCTATATCTTCCTTTTGTTTATCAACAGCAAACGGATTCTTCCCTTGCACCTCTACCATCCCGTCACCTTTACCCATCAACAATCGTCCTGCCTGCGTATGCCCACCACCTAGATACAAATCTTCATAGCCATCATTATTGACATCAGCGGATGCTATGGCCGGTCCTAGCTGTGACAATTTGTGTGGCAATAATACTTGAAGGGAATAATCATCAAATACGGGATCTAGATGGGAATAGTTAAATGATTGTTCTTTAAACAATTTAGCAATCGCATTTTTTGATTCAGAATCAATGGGCTCTGTTGCCTCTTGATAGTTTAGCTGTAGCAGTTGGTTCGGTTCGACATTCTGTAATGCTTGGCTCCTGCCGTCTGGCCAGATGACTTCTACCTTTTCTATCTGCGCACTTGAATGTAAACCTATATGCAGTTTGCTAGACACTGATGACAAAAATCCTCTGGAGTTGATCAGTTGTCGATAGATGATTGAGTTGTCTGTGAGATGAACTTTTATTGATGTTCCAATTCCATTTCTATTCTGAGCCGGACCAGTTAATTGTATTTGCAAATATTCACCTTGATCTTGTTCAACAGCATTATTTTTTAAAAGTGTTGCGGGTTCGTTTATATTATTAATCACAATCTCCAAATCGCCATCATTGTCCAAGTCCGCATATGCCGCCCCATTCGAAAAGGAAGGGCTTGACTGTGTCCAGCTTGATGACACGTCTTCAAAACTCAGATCACCGTTGTTTTTAAATAAATAATTTTCCAACTTCTGTTGAGGAAGCATCTGAGCATAGCTTAAAAAATCTGCATCTGATGGTTTTCTATTTTGACTTCTAAGTAATTGTAGAATTTCTGCATTGGCGTCTCGATCTATCACATCTCTAAAGACTCCGTTTGTCACCAGAATATCATTGTAGCCGTCTAAATCAAAATCAGCCAACAAGCATGACCAACTCCAATCCGTATTCGCGACCCCAGCAAGATTTGCAATCTCTCTGAACGAACCATTGCCATTATTCAATTGGAGCATATTGTGCATGTATTGATAGTGATAGTCTTTGTCAACCATCTCTTCAAATCTGCTTTGAGATGTCATACCCATTGTCGTCTTGGATCGTATATAATCTTCCGGATTCATATCAAGTGTATACAAATCTGGCAAGCCATCATTATTGACGTCTGCGATATCTCCACCCATACTATTGAAAGACATGTGCTTAACTAGCGCAGCACGCTGATCTGAAAATGTACCGTCTTGATTATTGATATACGCGAAATCAGGAATTCTAAAATCATTACAGACATAAATGTCAAGCCAGCCGTCCTCATTCAGATCGCCTACTTGTGGATGTAAGCCAAAGCCTATATCAGGCAATATGCCAGCTTTAATCGATACATCAGCAAATGAACCATTACCCTCATTTTCATAGAGTTTGTCGCTACCCTTAAGCGCCAATGTAATGGGGTCTTTTGATACATTCGCTAAATCTAAAATCTCTGCTCCTGGATCATCAAAGTCTGGGCTATTCGAAATATAGAGGTCTAAGTCACCATCTCGATCATAATCAAAGAAGACGGAATGAATACCTCTATTTTTATCATCAATATTATATTCAGCTGCTCTTTCAGTAAAGCTTGGAATGCCATTATCATCATTCCCATCATTGACATACAAGATATTTGCAAACGCATCGTCTTCAGTAATCCATCCTCCTCTTGTGATATAGATATCTTGTAAGCCATCATTATTAATGTCGACAATTGTTACACCTACATCAAAGCCCTTTCTTTTTTGAATGCCCACATCTGTGGTGACATCCTCAAATTCTAAATCGCCTTTATTGATGTAAAGAATATTGTCATACTGGTTGGACACAAAAAATAAATCTTCTAAATCATCATTATTAAAATCTGCAACAGCAACTCCGGCGCCGATATAACTATACATATACTTATAGTAATTCGACGCTTCTGTTTCTACTAATTTATTTTGAAAATATATTCCAGATTCAGATGAAGAGATTGTTGAAAAAAGTTTGTCCTCCGTATTTGATGAATGCATTAGCGTGTCAGAATCATTTTGACATGAATAAGTAATCAGTACAATGAATACCAACCAAAACAAGATTCCCTTCTTAAAATATACATGCATAGCCTGACTCTACTTGTTACATCTTGAAGCTAAAGATTTTTTGTGGGCTGACAAATCGAGTAGGAGAAACGAGCAATAATAAAATTGGTCGTTTCGTCCTCTCACACCACCCAGCGTACGCCTTACGTACTGGGCGGTTTCATTAATTTTGAACAATAATAAGCATACATATCGAATAGCCCAATGCTAGCG
>CALGLU010000051.1 GCA_937959275.1 uncultured Saprospiraceae bacterium
GAGTCGTTTTAAATGCAGTCAAAAACAAATTAATTCATAGGGTTTTCTCTGTTATAAGCAGACAAACTCCTTATGTTAAATTAATGGCTTATGCATAACAAAATTTAACTATATTTATTTGGTTAGACGTAGAAATTCGGTCAAGCAGGATGATGTTCCTGTAGGCTGATTTATTGTTTCAATAAAAATCGCTGGAGCCTAGACAGATCATCCGTATTAATTAAGTCAATACCAATCGATAAGAGTACAGACCACAATCCTTCATCTTCCGGTGTTGCCCACAAGCGAGTCTTTTTCCCTTGTTGATGAGTCGATTGTATATAAGCAGCTATTCTTCCAATAGCAGCTTCGTCTACTTCACTATAATCATTCACTTGCGCGACCTTAGCGGCATTCTCACTTATACAGAAGTAACAGTGGCAAAAGAAGCTACTTCAAAACAATTCATTCTCAAACAAGAAGGTGATCTCATTCAAGTGTTTGAAGCAAATGGGACGAACGCACTCGTGACACAAAATGCCCAAGACAAACATCGCCCTTATCTCCACCCGATCGTAGCTCCCAACTCAAAAGTTGAATTGACGCAATACAGTCCGGGACACCACAAACATCAAACAGGATTATATTGGGGATTTACACGAGTCAATGGAACAGGCGCATCAGAAGAAACACTCAAAAAATGGTTTTACAATCCTGATAAATCTCCAGAAATTCAACAACAAATCGGCAGAGATTTTTTCCATCATCCTGCTGATGATTACTGGCAAAAAATAAGCGCAGATATCCTCATCGAAGAGGGCGAAAATGTAAAATGGCAAACAGTCTACCACATGCTCGATGCGAATGGTGAGCCGATCATGGAGGAAACACAAACATGGATTTTCCATACTCATGAAGACACGCATTTACTAGACCTCGAATGGAAGGGCAAAGCATTGACAGACGTCACCATTAATAAATTTGACTATGGTGGTTTGTTTTTACGCATGCCCTGGACGAAAGGCATAAAAGGTGAAGCCGTCAATGCCGCTCGTCAAATCAATCAAAAAGCAGAAGGCCAACGCGCCATGTGGGTCGATGTTGGATTAGAATTAGAAGGTCTTAGCGAATGGGGACATATTTCCATTTTCGATCATCCAGACAATGCAGGCTTCCCACAGACCTGGCGCGTCGATGGCCAGCTAGGCGTCGGACCTGTCCGTGCAAAAATGGGAGACTGGCACATCAAGAAAGGCGACACCGAAACGATCAGACATCAAATCGTCGCCTACTCAGGCACGCTCAGCGACATCAAACTCAACGAATTATGGGGTGAATATGTCAATGACGATGGCATGTATAACACCGCATCACTGTGGGGCATCGCACAAAAAGAAGGACGTGAAGCTGAATTTTTAAACCCCGAAGAGGCAGTCGATAACATGACAATTAAAGATGGATATACCGTCAATGCCTTCGCGGCAGAACCCATGATCACCCAACCCATGGCATTTTGCTGGGACGACAAAGGCCGTATGTGGATCGCTGAAAACCGAGATTATGAAAGTCGAAAACATGGTTTTTCGAATGATGGTACAAGTCGCATTTTGATATTGGAGGACACAGACAAAGACGGCGTTGCAGATAAAAAAACTGTCTTTTTAGAGGACATTCCATTCCCCGCTGCAATCGCTGTTGGTTTTGATGGTCTGTATTTAGGCGCGCCGCCAAACTTTCTGTTTGTACCAGATAAAAACCAAGACGACAAAGCAGAGGCTGAAGATATAGAAGTGCTGTTGACAGGCTGGGGCATTCGAGACAGACACGAGACGATTAATAGTTTACATTGGGGTCCCGACGGCTGGCTATACGGACTAGAAGGCTTTGCCACTCCTTCCAAAATAAGAAAGCCAACGGGCAAGGGAAAGATATATCGGCATGGAGAACCATTTCCAGAAAATTTATTGGAAGCTGATGGTGTCGATATCAACGGTGGAGTCTGGCGATATCATCCCACCAAACATCGCTTTGAAGTGGTAGCGCATGGCTTTAGTAATCCTTGGGGAATCGATTATGATGCGAAGGGTCAGCTGTTTATCTCTGCTTGTGTCATTCCTCATTTGTTTCATATTATTCCAGGCGGCATCTACCATCGTCAGGGCGGCACCCATTTTAATCCCTACGTCTATCAAGATATACAAACGATTGTTGATCATCGTCATCGCTCTGCACATGGCGGCGCGCGCGTCTATTTGTCAGACGCCTTTCCTGAAGATCAGCGGGGTCGTATTTTTATGGCAAACATTCACGAGCATGCTGTCTTATCGGATGTGTTAAAGCCAAATGGTTCAGGGTTTACCGCCAGCCATGGGGAGGATTTTATGTTGGCTAATAATGCGGCGTGGATAGGATTTAGCATGGAGATTGGGCCTGAGGGCGGACTGTATGTATTAGATTGGCACGATGGTGATATCTGTGGAAATGATGTGTTAGATAAAGAAACAGGGCGTGTCTTTCGGATCATGCCTAAAGACAATAACGCAGAGCAATGGGAAGGCAGGTATGCCGATTTGAAGACAATGAGTGATGTGCAGTTGGTCGATTTACAAACAAGTAAAAGCAGCTGGCACGCCCGACGCGCAAGAGTCATTTTGCAGCATCGTGCACACATGGGACCAATTGATGAATCAGCAAATGTGCGCCTCGATGAGCTACTGAAGAAAGAGAAAAATGAGGACATCAGACTACGTGCACTATGGACAAAACACGTATCACAATTATTTAACGACACTGAATTGTTGTCTTACTTAAAAGATAGCGACCCATATATAAGAGCATGGGCTGTCCAGTTTTTAACAGAAGACAATGATATGCCAACTGAAACAATTGCTCAATTAGAAAAGCTAGCCGCTGACGAAAAATCCGCAGTTGTCAGACTCTACTTAGCAGCTGCCATGCAACGCATCCCAATGAGCAATCGCTGGGCCTTGGCAGAAGAGCTTAGCACATTTAAAGCGGATGCGGATGATCCGAATATTCCATTGATGCTTTGGTTTGCGACAGAACCATTGGTAGCAAATAATCCAGACAAAGCACTCGCACTTGCAGACAAAAGTCAAATACCTTCGCTATCGCAAAACATTGCACGTCGATTAATTGATGCTAACCAAGTCGAAGTCGTAGTTGATGCTTTAGAATCACGGTCAGCTAATCGGACACATGTATTAACAGGGATGCTGGCTGGTATGGAAGGCCGTTCAGATTTAAAAGCACCGACTAATTGGGAATCTATCTACGCATCGCTCGAAAAGGATAAATCAATGGCACCCATAGCCCTGCAAGTTGCTCAGCAATTTGGCAGCGCAGATGCCGCCAGACAATTACTTGCCATTATAAAAGATAAATCTCAGACTACTGACTCACGCTCTAAGGCTATTATTGGTTTAGCGGATAAACAAAACCTCGACCTTGCTTCTCAGCTGCCAGACTTGTTGGAGATTCCAGAATTGCGACTTGAAGTGATTCGAGCATTTGCTGCTTATAATGACGAGAAGCTGGGCGTATTATTATTAAATAAATACCCTCAATTTTCATTACAAGAAAAACAGGAAGTTATCCAGACAATGGCTTCTCGAAGTCGATATGGTTGGCAATTAGCCGAGCAAATCAGAGATGGTATCATGCCTAAAAAAGACATTCCAGCTTACGTAGCTCTCCAATTAAAACGAGTTGTCGGCAATGGGTTTGTAGAAATCTGGGGGCCGATAGATGAGGTGTCTTCTGATAAGGCAGCCGACTTCGCAAAGTATCAACGTCTACTAAGTTATGATGCAGTAGCAGAAGCCGACCCTGTTCATGGTAGACTTGTCTTCCAACGCACCTGCTGGTCATGCCATAAAATGTATGAAGACGGTGGAATTATGGGACCTGATCTCACAGGCTCAAATCGCGCAAACCTACCCTACTTGTTAAGCAATATTATCGATCCAAGTGGTGAGATTCAGGATGATTATAAAATGGTCGTTGTCACTACACAAGATGGCCGAACGTATAGTGGCAATATCGTGGCAGAAAACAATCAACAGTTGACCATGAATATAGTGGGTCAAGATGCGCTCATCTTAAATAAATCCACGATTCAGTCAAGAGAAAACACACCTCACTCCATGATGCCAGAAGGTTTATTAAATAATTTGACGGATGAAGAGATCTTGGATTTAGTGGCGTATATGAAAACGGTGGAGCAGGTGGAATTGGAATTGTGAGTGCGCTCTATAACGGCAAGAGGTCAGGAGACCAATGTCGTTTAGTTAGTGGATTTCTTCGGGAAAGAACAAGAAACACATGTATCCTCCTTGAGGAGGTTAGGAGGTGGAATTTGCATAAATGTCAATTCCACCCCATAATCCCCTCAAGGGGAATATCTGCGCTCAAACCCCATGACCATGCAGTCCGAACAGAAATCTGTTTATATTTTAACTAAAACAATTCATATAAAACTTGATAAAAGCTAAGTAAGTAAATCTATAATTTTAACGAGAACTGGATTTACTTTTTCTAATTCTAGTCCTTAACTAAATGACATTGGGTCAGGAGACCTTTGCCTCAATGTTAATTCTAACAAGCTTTGGTTTTGATAAGAAGCGAAAAGGCTTGAGGGTATAGACAGCAATGGCAAGAAGTCAAAGACCTTTGCCTCAATTTGATTCCAGAAATGGTAAGTTTAGAGAAGCTAAATAATGGCATACTCAAGCAATGTTTTCATCAACTGTCCATTTGATGGTGATTATTACAGCTTGTTGGATAATATTAGGGTAAGGTAAATTCAACAACTTATCCTGATTTTCCTCCAATGGGTCATGACCCAATGTCGTTTAGTTAGTGGTCGAGGTATTATCATTTGATAATCCAATTGTCATGATTTTACCAAAAATCCCGCCAATTGGAGACTTTCTCTAATCATTCCACGCGGCACTTCGTACCGCGCTACAATAATGTCGCACTTTCAGCGCTTCTATTTCCTTAACTAAACGACATTGGGTCGTGACCCATTGGAGAATCTAAGAGTCAACATAACAAGTGACTTAATAAAACAACAACAACAATTTAAAATCATGATACCAATTAATGAAGTCTTAGGTCTGGTACTTTTAATCTACGGATATATTTGGTTTGCCTATTTTGTAGATTTAAAAGATAAAAGTGAACATATGCGATATTATTATTTCGTCCGAGATTTTTTTACTGGATGTTTCATAATCCTTTTAGGTGTTATCTTACTATTTTCAAAAGCTAAATTGATCTGACAAACAAATGGAAGCAATCGCAAGAGGTCAGAGACCCAATCTCAAGAATTTAAACTGATTTTCCTCTAATGGCTCATGACCCATTGCAATTGGATTTGGAAGCAATGAGTCGTGACCCATTGGAGAGCAATGCAATTCCCAAACCCATTCCTTCCATTTTCTCATCCACATTACCTATCTTGAAAATGGTATCCACTAGAATCGTAAATGCCAACTAAAATTAAACTAGACTAATAATCCATGCAAGACAAACCCATACGCATCGCCATCATCGGCCTCGGCTTCGGCGCAGAATTCATCCCCATCTACCAGCGCTATCCCGGCGTAGAATTAGTGGCCATTTGTCAGCGCACTCAATCCAAACTCGACGAGCTTGGCAATGCCTTTAACATCGAAAAACGATTTACGGATTATGAAGACTTATTAAAAGATCCTGACATCGATGCTGTCCATATCAATACGCCAATTCCTAATCACGGCATTCAATCTATACAGGCATTGAAGGCAGGCAAGCATGTCGCCTGCACTGTGCCGATGGCAACAACCGTTGAGGAATGCGAGGAAATCGTCAAGCTCACACAAGAAACTGGTCTGACCTATATGATGATGGAAACTGTTGTCTATGCGCGCGAGTTTTTATACATGAAAGAACTCTATGAACAAGGAGAATTAGGCAAAATACAATTCTTAAAAGCGAGTCATCAACAGGACATGGATGGGTGGCCTAATTATTGGCCGGGCTTGCCGCCGATGCATTATGCGACGCATTGTGTGGGGCCAGTGTTGGCCTTAACTCGTGGCGAGGCTGAGTATGTCAGTTGTTTTGGATCAGGCACAATTCGAGAAGAATTACACGAGCATTACAATAGTCCCTTTGCTGTCGAAACAACTCATGTCAAATTTAAAGATTCAGATCTGAGTGCGCATCTGTACCGCTCATTGTTTGATGTGGCAAGGCAGTATCGCGAAAGCTTCGAGGTCTATGGATCAAAAAAATCTGTGGAATGGCCGCTCATTGAAGGCAAGCCATTGATTGTACATACTGCTAAAAAAGAGGAGCACGAGATACCTCAAGAAGTCAAATGCCCAGATTTTGCAAAACTGCTACCTGAAGAAATTCAAGACTTTACAACCAAAGGCGTCTACGACATGGGGGAAAATCAACATTTATCTTTCACGCAAGGTGCAGGTCATGGCGGATCGCATCCACATTTAGTTCATGCCTTTATAGATGCGCTTCAGCAAGGCACATCACCATACCCCAATGCTGTACAATCTGCTAATATTACTTGTGTTGGTATTCTTGCCCATGAGTCTGCTATGCAAGGTGGTATTAATATTAAGTTGCCTGGGTTTACATTGACTTAGGGAGTGGATAGTGGATAGTGGATAGTGGATAGTGGATAGTGGACATTAATCAATCCAAGGTACTTTAGTGCCTTGTGCCAATTAGACGATAATCGATATAAAACTTTCTATTGAAATTGATTGCTTTCATTTTCGATTAAGGTTCTTGCCGCTGGATGAATCAACAAATCTGAACCTATTTTATGTCCAATCTTTGTAAGATAAGCTTTCATGAAAAATCTAATTTTGTAGTGCACCTAATTTCACTCCTACCTGTCGGATTATTTCAGAATGATTCTCACACACCGCTTCAAGATCCAAGGTACCTCCTAAAATAATCATCTCCTTATGTTCAAATCGCTTGCCAAGTCTATCATCAATCATGACATTGCGCATACTTTCTGCAATTCCTATTTCGCTCAAAAACGCATTTGGATGACCAGCTGTACACATGACAATCCCATTTGGGATTATTTTCATAGGACTAACATGCTTGGATGCATCACCAAAACCGTATGCATATCCAAGCGAATAAACTCGATCAAACCAACCCTTTAATATGGCCGGACAATCACTCCACCATACGGGATATAGAAAGACAATACAATCGGCTGCTTCTATTTTCTTGTGTTCATCTAACACATCAGAAGGAACAGCTAATTCCAAATTTGCAAGCCCTTCCCGTTTATATTCCAGTCATCTCACTTTGAAATTTCATGGCGTACAAATCAGATAAAGTGACTTGATGTTTTGCCGCCTCAAGTATAAAAACCAGTTGTTCTAGAACTTGGAATGTATAGGACTCTTTACTCGGATGTGCATAGACAATAAGGATGTTCAAGATAGAATCTATTTTAGTTTTAATTAAATATCTAATAAGGCCAACTTAGTCTCTATGACTTTTTTTAAAAAAAAGCATCGTCTAAATTTAACGTTAATCAATTAATCATTTCAGCAATTCCTATTTTAATCAACCGACTCTCTACTCAAAGCGACCGTTCCTCCAATTATGATGTTTAGATTCTAGTTAGCACACTAAGTTTGTTTTGATAATAACATGTCATATAAATCGACTTCCTCTCTTTACACATACGTAAAGATGCGATCCACCTATTTGACAGTTACGTCACTTTTATTTTTTATTGATAATACCAATGTATTTCTTACAGTACCTGCGAATGCATTTTATGATGTTTAAAAAGTGATGCTTAGTGATGAGACTCTTTTATGAAAATATATTATGCGATTTCATGGCACGGAGTCTTAAATAAAATTTGAATCAAAAATGAAAAAAATTAACTTCCAAAATACAATCTCTTTGTGTTTTCTCATCTTCTTTGTCAGTGCGACTAATTGGGCAAGTACTTGCACACTAAAAGGCTGGACCAAAGTAGGAACTGACATGACTCCTTCTGGCCAAGTTATCATTGATATAAAAGAAAATAATGCTGGTGTGGTTCACCGAATAAACCAGCTAATCGTTTCGCCATTTGGGACAACTATCCAAAAATTTGTCGCTGGTTATTGGATTGATATACCGTTTCCATTTGCCAATGCTCCTCAAAAAATTGCCTTCGACTCCTCTGATCAATTACATGTGCTCAGTGGTCAGACAGTGTATCAATACGACGGGACTGCCTGGCAGTTGATTGGTACTGCCAATTCAGCTATCCAAGATTTTATCATCAATAGTGTAGATGAAATCTTTATCGGCGGCTTATTTAGTCAAGTCAATGGGGTATCAGCAAATTATATTGCAAAATGGGATGGAGCTAGCTGGAGTTCGTTGAGTAATGGCTTAAGTTCGCCTCTATGGAATGGAGGTGCTTATGCTCTAGCTCTTAATTCCGCAGGTTCGCTTTATGTTGGCGGTAGATTCGATAATGCCTCGGGGACGACTGTTAGCAACATAGCTTGGTGGAATGGAGCTTCGTGGAATCCTCTTGGTGTAGGAATCACACATGATGTTGTTTATGATATTGTAGTCGATAATTTAGTATTTACACTTAGTCAAAGCAGCTCTTTGAATACATACGCTGATGTTTATAATGGCTTTGGTTGGACAAATATAATATCAGGTGTCACAATCGGCATAGCTGATTTAGAAATCACTGCCACTGGAGATTTACTTCTAGGTTCACCTACTTCGATTCCCTTAGCTTCACTTGGTCCAAATTGTGCATTGGCTAAATATGATGGTACTTCGTGGTCTTGCTTCGCTCAATCTGATGGCAGTATTCAAGAAGTATACATTACTGGTAATGACGACATATATGTTGGAGGAGCTTTGATGACTTATATCGGTCAATTGTCAGTGGTAGATTTTGCTAAGTACACAGTGATCCCAGATAACAGTTCACTGGACTTCGATGGTATTGATGACTTTGTGGGAGTCAGCAATTTTTTGTCTCAATTTTCATTTACTACCTCTGCCTGGTTTAAGGCTTCATCAGTTCCAAATGGTGGAAATGAAGACAGAATCTTCGCCTATGGAGGTAGCACTAGGTTTGAAGTGGGCTTAAATAATTCAGGACAACTTTGGGCGTTTGATGAGGATCGAGGTATCACAACAAGCTACGGTATAGATTTGCGCGATGATCAATGGCATCATGTCGCAATAACCAAAGCTGGCCCGAGTCGAGCTATCTATCTGGATGGCATTCAGCTAGAAGTATGGATACCACCAACAACGGTACTTCAATATGGCCCTGAATTTAGAATAGGTACTTGGACGGGCTCGTCAGCAGCAAACGCATTTTTCAAAGGCGAAATTGCTGATGTCAGAGTCTATGATTATCCCTTGACGCCCACAGAAATTCAGACAACAATGCACTGCGTACTCTCTGGCAATGAAACCAATCTTCGAGCGTGGTGGTCATTTGAAGATGGAGTGCCTTTAGGCAATAACTCTGCATTAACTCAGACAACGGACTTTTCACCAAACTCGAATACGGGAACTTTAAATGGCTTTACCTTAAATGGCAGCAATTCTAATTTTGTTTGTGCGGACCAGCATTTTTTATTCGATCATTGTTGTGGTTCCTCGGATTTAATTGATCCAATTCAGGAATTTTGCCCCAACGATATTATTGTGAATACTGACCCTGGACGCTGTGATGCTCTTCTATCGTATCCGCTGCCGACATTTATGGATAACTGTGATGGAGTCGCTCTTTCAGGCACGTTGGTTTCGGGTGGTGCACCCAACACCTATTTTGTTCAGGGATCAACAACTATCATATACGAATACACAGATACGAATGGGAATGGTCCTGCGCAATGTCATTTTACTATTACTGTAAACGATACAGAAAGTCCAGTCCTGAATTGTCCAAATGCTACAGTCACCATTTTAAATCCTATGTTGCTCTATCCGCATCCCTATGTTGGTTTTTCTGATAACTGCCAAATTTCTGGTGCGAGTTTACAGTTTGTTGGCATAACAACTCCTTTTCCTTATGATTGCAGTTACGCTGGTTCGACCTTTGCGTTTAGCGTGACAGGCCAAGACCTCTCCGGCAATTCTGCTAGTTGCATTGTGAATCTAACATTTGATGATTGTTATGGTAAGTGCTGTCCGTCAACATTAGTGGCACAGCCTAAGCCAGATCCGGCTTGTGCATGGACAGCAACTGACAAGATTATTTCTTCTCAGACCCAGCTATATGGTAATGTACACTATAAAGCGGGAACAGCAATCTGTCTCTTGCCGGGCTTCGATGCGACTGGGGCTGATAGCTTTATCGCTGAAATAGAATCATGTAATTAGAGTCGCTTGTATTTAGACTCCTGTCATAAAATGAGTTCATTTACTAGCCAATGTAATCAACTGCTTATTTCAATCTATTAATCTTAAATAAATCAAAATATCATACCATGAAAACGTTTATTATTTTTCTATTTGTTTCTTTTACATTCCATGTATATGGTCAAACAATTCCTGAATCAGAATTATCTAATGATGGATTAATTCTTCCACGATACACCAAAGCTGATAAAGCCACACTTCCAGAAACACAAGGTCGAGTCGTTTTTAATACGACAGACCAAAGTATGGTATATCACAATGGTACGTATTGGGACAGAGTGGCTTCGGAAGACAGAGTATTACAACTTATCGATGAACGATTTCAACCTTATGTCTCCAATTCAGGAGATCGTTTATATCTTGCACCAGGTCAATTTATCGTAGTGCCAGGAATTAGTGCTGCACAATCTACAGTTAGTGATATAGATGGAAATACTTATCAAACGGTAACTATCGACGGACAAGAATGGATGGCAGAAAATTTAAAAACAACTAGATATGCGAATGGCGATCCAATCCCATATGGAGCAAGTGTATCGGGAATTGGACCAGCTGATGATTATTATTTTTATTATAATGACAACGTTATTAATAAAAATCTTTTTGGTGTTTTGTACACACATGCTGCTGCTAGCGATCCAAGAAATGTCTGCCCAACAGGTTGGCATACTCCTTTTAAAGCAGAATTAGAAGCTTTGAAAACATTCATAGCATCTGATGGTTGGTCAGCCAAAGAAGGATTAGCTATAAAAGCACAATTAGCAGGATGGAGAGATGATCCTCCTTTCTTTGTTCCAGTAGATCATTATGGCTTGGCTGTTATTCCAACTCAATCTTACAATAGCATTAATTCTTTAGGGGAGAACGCCTATTTTTGGGCGCATAATTTAGGTCTTTTATCTACTAATAATGGTGCTTGTGTACTAATGCGTTGGACAAATGATTCATTTAATATAGATGAACAATTTAGATCTCAAGGTTTCAATATTAGATGTAAAAAAGACTAAGGCATATAGGGCTTTAGATATGGGTTATGCTGGCGTTCAATTTGTTATACGCACTTTTTACATCTCCAACCCACTCTTTTCAGTATTATAAAACTCAATCTCTTTTACGCCCATCATAATCTGATTGCCCACAGCATCAGCATTCTTAAACACCAAATAAATATCATGCACCTCATTAATGGGGTCGAAAGACAAATTTAAAATTTGTTTGTTTTTACGTCGTGCTATTTTTCGTTCTTCTGGTGATAGGTCTTGATTACTTTGTCCCCAACGTCTTCTTGGTTCACTTTTTTGTTCGATAGACTGACTTGTGGCGATCAATTTCCCAGTAGGACTGTCCAACCGCATTTCTACGAATCCACCTGCTGCCTCCACTCTTGGCGAAGCTTGCACAAAGCATTCAACATATCGAATACCAGTCAAATCAAGAGCTGAAAAACTCAGATGAGCCTGAGGTCCTAAGACGTAATAATTAATTCCCGGCGTTGTTAAGTATTGAGTATTCTCTGAATCGTCAGTAAATGGCGGAAACAAAACAGGATTACGCAAAGAAACAATCGCTTCTCCTGACAGCGACTTCAAACCCTCCGCTCCTTTATCTTGATACGCCGCCCGTAGCACATACACCCCTTCCCCATCCTCACCTGTCGGTAACACAGGATTTATCAAACCATTAATCGCTAGACGCTCTACAGTAGGCTTGACATCTAACAGACCCATAATATAATCCACAATTCGACCAGCATGATCTTCTGTCAATTCTGGATGGGCAGCCATCGCATGCTCTCCCCAAACTCCGCTACTCCCATTAATGACCCGATCAATTAACAAGGCTCTATTCTCTGCTGTTTTCTTATATGTCCTAGCGACCTCTGCGTAACTCGGGCCTATTGATTTTGTTTCGTATTGGTGACAGGATTTACAATCTTTCGACTCTATTAGATGTTTGGCTACTGCATCAACAGCTAACATCTCTGCACCTGATTGAGTAGAGGCCAACTCGATGGGATCAAAGCCTGCTGGCACATAATCAAAGGTAATGGCAGCTTGGGAGGCATCGCTGATGATACCATCTTCTTTATCCGATATCGACACAGCATAGTCAAACGTCTCATCGCCAAAATAAAAACTTCGATTAGCACCTTTGAAATCAATCGCCACGTTTGGTGCTTCGTTGCCAGCCACAATTTCAAAAACGGCTTTATTCATTTCGTCTTTTGAATCAGTTGCGTATAGTGCCACTTCATAAACACCAGCTTCATCAAATGTGACGGCAGGGTTGGCTTCGGCAAATATTTGAGTCTCTCCATCAGCGCCAGTCACTTCCCATTGATATGCCAATGCATTTTTATCATAGTCATCATAATCAATTGTTCCCTCAGACGAAAACTGAGATGTAAATGGAATAGTCCCCGCTACCTTATCTGCAGATGCATTGACGATTGGCGGACGGTTACCAGCATTGTACTGTACCTTAACTAACTTCGAATTAGAATTTTTTCTAAACCAGGCATCGCCGTATTCTAAAACGTACAAATCGCCTGACGGACCAAAATCCATATCAATCGCCGCGCTAAAGTTTTGATTGGGAAGGAAGCGCTCCATGCTCACATAATCACCTGCAGCGTCCATGGTCACTGACATAATCCAATCACGCATAAAATCAACGATCAACCATTTACCTTCATAATAATTCGGAAATGGTCGCGGAGCATTCTCAAAGTCAGACGCTCTAAACACAGGCCCGCCTGTCGCACTCCGACCAGAACTCCCCACTAATGGAAAGTCTGTAGATGGACCATATGGATAAGAAATAAAAGCTGGAACTGGTTGAGGCAATTCCTTTACTCCTGTATTATTCACAGAATTGTTAATAGGATTCGCAACATCAAATGCGTCTCCATATTGAGCCTGATCTTCTTCAAATCCAATATTTGCATTGTAAGGACGATTAGGACCAATAAAATAGGGCCAACCAAAAAAGCCTGCTTCCTTTGCTTGGTTAAATTCATCATACCCCTTTGGACCCCAGATCGAATCCTTATTAGCGTCTGGCCCAACTTCACCCCAATACAAAAAACCTGTCTCATTATCTAAGGCTACTCGCCATGGATTTCGATGTCCCATCGTATAGATTTCAGGACGAGTCTTCGGTGTACCAGGAGGGAAAAGATTACCGGTTGGAATCGTGTAAGACCCATCATCTTCTGGATGTATCCTTAATATCTTCCCTCTCAAATCATTAGAATTAGATGGACCTCTTTGGTCATCCGAATTTTCTTCACCTGGCCGTTCGTCTAAATTCGAAGCACCTGATCTAGGATTGACTGTATTATTTCCGACAGTTAAATATAAATTCCCAGCTTTATCAAACACCATCCCACCACCTGTATGGCAGCATTCTTCTCTTTGCGTAGGTACATTCATTACAATCGTTTTTGACGATTCGACCAATGCATTGTCTTTTAATTCCCAGCGAGCTAAGACGTGCTGAGAGACATCTGGATCAGCGTAATACAAAAAGATCCAATGATTGTTTTCAAAATCTGGATGCGCTATGACACCCATTAATCCTTCTTCTGCTTCTCGTGTTCGACCTTCCTTATTCGTATACTTTGTGTTAACTGGAATCGAGCCTACTGTTGTCATCGTTTCAGAGTCTTCATCAAAGATTTTCACAGCACCCTTTCTTTCGATAATAATGATCCGATTATTGGGCAAAAAATCCATTGTCATCGACTCATCCATGCCTTGTGTGAGGACAACTTTCGTAAACCGATTTTCATCTGGCTTATCCTGACTATCTATAAATTGATTGCTGGTGCAGCCTACCCACAAAAGGAACACAAGCAAAAGCAAAGAAACTAGTTTCATGTGTTGAAATTGATTTGATGATTTTTGAGAACCATTAAAATTCATCTAAAATTCCAGATGATATCCAATCAAACTTAGTGATAAAAACAACATTTTTTTCATGAATACGTCTATTTTAAATTCACCAAGCTAAACGTACTTAAATGAAAGGTAGTCCATGCTGTAACAGTTTGTAAAAAGTGAATTTGATTATGTCTATATCCTTGGCTCGACATAAGCTCACCTTAGAAACCAGACCGCGACCAAATCTCATTTCCTTGAATCCGAATTAATGTATTATTATCCAAAATTCGAAATGAAATACACCTGTATATGCCAGAGTTTGGCTGTGGGCTAAGTTCTATTATATCACCAATAACAGTATAGCTAGCACTATAAATAATATCCCCACCGTCTATTAAAAACCCAGCAGTTACCTGATCAGAAAACTGGACAAATTCGGTACAATTAAATTCAGGATTACCGCCGTTATTACATCCAGGGATGTCATAAGTAAATATCCCAAGCACATTAAATGGTCCTGATCGACTCGGAATAGCGTGAAAATCAGCAGTTGGTTGTACTTCTAAATTACCGCCTTGCTCTATTTCAATCGTTTGACAAATTACATTTGTTCCACTTACAATTGTTACATCTCCTTGTGCTGGGATAAATACATCTTGGCAAGCATTGGGGATTGCAGATAAGGACCAATTCAAAGGATCATGCCAATCACCAGCTGTCCCAATCCAGGTGGTTGTCAGCCCGCAAGGTGTATCCTTGGTTGTTACAAAAATACCAAATGGCAAATTAGATTCATTACCCGCAGCATCAGCACTAGTTACTTGAAATCGATAACCCGTTGCAGGTGAAAGCCCAGTCACTGATGCTGTTGTTGTAAATTCATCTGTACTCATAATAAGTGTCTGATCCAGATAAATATGATAAGCAGTCACAGCCACATTATCTGTTGCTGTCGGCCAACTTAAATCAATGCTTGTTTAGGCTTTACTATCCATAAGTAAATAATGAGGGCCAATTGGAGCTTCAGTATCATTGATAATTTTGGCCTCGCAAATATCTCTCGAATAGGTAATTGTACATGCAAATAGGAATATCAAGGTATGAATTAGCACTTTCATTTTCGTTGTTTGTATAGTTAAGTCAGTTCATTTCAATATAAAACACGTAAAATAGTCATAATAAAGATGATTATAATCCATTGATATTCCAAAGTTACATCTGCAATTTTTCTTTCTAGGCGCAGGTTCGGTCTGATAGCCCAGTGTCTCAAGCACTAAATAAATGGCTGTATGAAAGCAGTTATTTTTCGTCTTCTCAAGGCACAGGTTCGCTTTAATATCCTTAGCTATCAAGGCCGGTTCTGTAACGCAGAGAAGGCGGAACAGAACAATTTAATATGGCTGTATATT